>JBMYZU010000033.1:0-589 GCA_049610685.1 Chitinophagales bacterium | reverse complement strand
AAATCAACATTAGACAAGAACTTAAAAGCAAGAGCCAATTCAATAAATCCTAAAACAACTTTTATTGAGTTTGTCCATGATCCAGATTTAGGAAGCTTACTAATAACATTAGGGAAAAAAGCTAACAAGGTAAAAGGAATTGAAAGTGCAATTCCAAAACCAAGCATTCCATATGTTAAATCTATTGCTCCACCTTCATTTGAAATACTACCAACTAGTAAAGTCCCTAGAATTGGACCAGTGCATGAAAAAGAAACTAAAACAAGTGTCAAAGCCATGAAAAATGTGGAAAATAAGCCAGTATACATATTAGATTTACTATCAGTACTTGTTGTCCAAGAACTTGGTAAAGTAAAATCAAAAAGACCAAACAATGACAATGCAAAAACTATAAATATTATGAAAAATAAAAAGTTTAAAATTGGACTTGTTGAAATCTGATTTAATATTTCTGGATTAATACTTTCCAAAAAATAAAAAGGAATACTAAGCGATATGTATATTAAAATTATAAATGCTCCATAAGTGAACGAATATAGTTTTCCATTCTTTTTCTTAGATGAAAAAAACGAAACTGTTAAGGGAATCA
>JBMYZU010000032.1:0-629 GCA_049610685.1 Chitinophagales bacterium | reverse complement strand
GATAGTTTAGTGATATACCCTGATCCAGTGGCACAGGTAGACATAGTGACTACTTTGGAATGTGCACCGTTTACCATTGATGCTTCGATTATTAATGCGATAGACTTTCCTGATGCTGTAGATAGCTTCGCATGGTATCTTGATACATCGGGAACGGGATCAAGTTTTGATAGTCTTGTATATACTTCAACGGATAGTGCTTTTCTGGGTAGCATAGAAATAGTCAATGATGATGACTCGGTAACACTCCGTCTGATAACCTTCAATGTTCATGGATGTAATCCAGATACAGTCGATGTACGTTTTGTTACTATAGAGGATCCAGTTGCAGGCTTTACTATATTGGATAGTCTATGCTCGGGCTCTACCTATGTTGTAACCGATACGAGTAATCCGAGCACTGGTCTTTCTTATCAGTGGTATGTACAAGGACTTGGAGAAACGCTAGGGAGCGAAGATTCTTCGACGGTCAGCGATCCAAGCTTCACTCTCTTCAATAACTCTAATGATATAGATACACTGTATGAAGTCCAGCTTATAGTTACTGCTGGAACTACAGGATGTACGGATATTACAACTGACACGGTAGTAGTACATCCATTGCCATTGGCTTCGTTTGTACTAGACTC
>JBMYZU010000031.1:0-630 GCA_049610685.1 Chitinophagales bacterium | reverse complement strand
CAATGCTGTTGACTTTACATGATTTATCATCACTCATTCCAAACAGATTAAAACCACTTGTATCCGTTTCTAGACCAAGAACAAAGTCCTCTCCATCGAAGACTTTGATATGTTGTAAGAGGGATTCATTTTCATAATGGCTCTGTATGATTTGATAGGTGTAGTTGTTGGGCTGGTGCTGAGCATATACGTTATGAGTTAAAAGGATCAATATTGAGCAAGTGAACCAGCTAAAGAGGTAGGATTTGCTGTCGTGTTGTTGTAAGCTGGGATGGGCATACGAGGCAGATAAGGTAGAGAACATGGAGGATAAACGATTTTCGAAGAAAAAAAAGTATATCGGCTCTTGGGGGCATAAAGATTCGATGGGAAAGGGACTGCATTAAGGCTAAATTTTTTTGTATTGGACACCCCTTTCGGCCCCCTCGGGAGACAAAATACACACCGTGACGATACGCCAAAACGCCAATGATTATTCAGTCACATTATCCTTCTATCCTGTCGAGTTGACTGAGATTTCAACATAATGATTTACCTAATCAAAACCGAATGAGTTAAGCAGGTGTTATGTCTTCGGTTAGTTATGGAACAATGCAACATTTATCAAAAAGTGTTTTAAAAGAAACGCAA
>JBMYZU010000030.1:0-648 GCA_049610685.1 Chitinophagales bacterium | reverse complement strand
CGCAGCATGGCTGTGTGGAGGAGTATGTAGATAGTTTAGTGATATACCCTGATCCGTTAGCTGAGTTTACCTTAGGAGATACGATTAACTGTGCACCGTTTGTGATCAACGATACGGTTATAACAGGTGTACCACACCTAGAGGCCAATGACTCTTACACATGGTATATTGATGCGAGTGGTACGGGTAGTAGTTATGTACAGGTAGGTACAGGAGTAGATTTTCCAATTACAGATACGATAGTCAATGACAATGACTCTATACTTGTTCGCTTGATAGTAACGAACGTACATGGCTGTAGTCCTGATACGTTAGACCAGTTGTTTATCACTATTGAGGATCCTGAGGCAGGATTTGTGCTGGATGTAGATAGTGGGTGTCATGTATTGACGGTAAATGCTACGGATACGAGTAGTCCTGTGAACAGTTATAACTGGTATGTAGATACGCTCAACAGCGGTGGCACAATAGACTCGATGAGTAGTGCTTTGTATACGACACAGAATGCACAGTTTACCCTGACAAATACGTTGAACGATGCGGATAGTATATATGTGATCCGCTTGGAAGTAATTGCAGGTACAGGTTGTGGTGATATTACAACTGACACGGTAGTAGTACATCCATTGCCATTGGCTTCGTTTGTAC
>JBMYZU010000029.1:0-767 GCA_049610685.1 Chitinophagales bacterium | reverse complement strand
GGATCAGGGTATATCACTAAACTATCTACATACTCCTCCACACAGCCATGCTGCGTAATCCCTTCTAATCCGATCACATAGCTGACATCCGCTAATGTGTCATTGATAAAGGAATACGTTAACCCATTACCCGATATCGTATCCACTCCCAATGGACCCGTTACCGTCCATACAAAACTCATCGTCGATGTATCCTCACTATTGTATGGATCCGATGTGTTGCTAAAGCTTATCGTTAACGTATCGCATGAGTCAGTCACTCCAGTATACGACACTAACGGCTGAGGATATACCGTCACAACCTGACTCGTCGTATCACTACAACCCTCAGCACTAAACGCCACTAACTCCACTACATAGTTTATCGAGTCCTGCGTCGTGTTCGCAGGAAAGATAAATACAGGGTTCTCAACACTCGCATCACTAATCACTACCGTAGTACCAGCAGTATCAATAACACTCCAACTCCAACCTGTATCATAAGAACTGTTGTTCACTACCAATACACTGTCTGGACCACAGACCACACTATCCATACTGAACTCAGCTATTGGACGAGTATATACATCTATAGTCTCCGAAGTACTGTCTATACAACCATACTGACTCTCTACAAATAACTCTATCGTATAAGTCGTATCTACTCCACTCTGGTTGTCTGGGAAACTAAGCGTTGGCTCAAAAGCAAGGCTATCATCTAATATGCCGCCATTGTCTACCGTCCACAACCAACCCGACACTACATCATATACACTGTTATTAGTCAA
>JBMYZU010000028.1:0-3004 GCA_049610685.1 Chitinophagales bacterium | reverse complement strand
GGAGTTGTTATTGGATTTTTAGGCTTGCACTTCTATGATTTTTGGATTCCAGAAATCACAGCAAAGTGTGTGACAGGTAAGGCACACATTGGTGATGGTCCTGCTACAGAAGCTATTCTTGCTGATGTTAATCGATTTTATCCAGAGTTGGTTCACCGAATGAAATACCCTTGGCGCGTAGCTATTTACTGTGTGTCGTTTGTATTACTAGGGCTCCATCTAAACCATGGTTTCCAATCCTCTTTCCAAACGACGGGAGTAAGCCAAGGAAAATATGTTGCAGGCATCAAGAAGGCTAGTGTTGCCTTTGCGGTGATTGTGCCTTTGATGTTCGTTGTGGTGGCGTTAGTTCACTTTTTTATTAGTTAAGCTTAGGAAGAAAACGAGTTATGAGTATTCTACAATCCAATATACCAGGAGGTCCATTAAGCGATAAGTGGACACAACATAAAAATTCAATTCGCCTAGTTAACCCAGCCAATAAGCGCAACATCGATATTATTGTCATCGGTTCTGGTTTAGCGGGTGCCTCGGCTTCTGCATCGTTAGCTGAGCTTGGCTACAATGTAAAATGCTTCTTTTTTCAAGACAGCCCTCGCCGTGCACACTCAATTGCTGCACAAGGGGGAATCAACGCCGCAAAGAATTACCAAAACGATGGGGATAGCACTTATCGTCTGTTTTACGACACAATCAAAGGGGGAGACTACAGATCAAGAGAGGCTAATGTATACCGCTTAGCGGAAGTATCGGCAAATATTATTGATCAATGCGTAGCGCAAGGAGTACCTTTTGCACGTGAATATGGAGGGACACTTGCTAACCGCTCCTTTGGGGGTGTGCAGGTGTCAAGAACCTTTTACGCAAGAGGCCAGACGGGGCAGCAGTTATTACTGGGGGCCTATTCAGCTCTAAGCCGTCAAGTTGCCGTAGGTAAGGTCAAAATGTACAATCGTCATGAGCTCTTAGACATCGTAAAGATTGATGGCAAGGCGCGTGGTGTGGTTGTTCGAAACAATGCAACAGGTGAAATTTCAAGTCATGGAGGGCATGCGGTACTGCTTTGTAATGGAGGATATGGAAATGTATTCTATCTCTCGACCAATGCTATGGGGTCCAATGCTACAGCCTCTTGGAGAGCGCACAAGCGCGGTGCCTTCTTTGCAAACCCATCGTTTACGCAAATCCACCCAACTTGTATTCCTGTATCGGGAGACTATCAATCAAAACTAACCTTGATGTCAGAGTCGCTCCGAAACGATGGTCGTATCTGGGTTCCTCTACATAAGGAGGATGCTGAGGCAGTGCGTGAAGGACGTCTACGACCTACCGATATTCCAGAAGATCGCAGAGATTACTACCTCGAGCGACGCTATCCAGCATTTGGTAACCTTGTCCCTCGAGATGTTGCATCTCGCGCGGCCAAAGAACGTTGTGATGCTGGTTTTGGCGTCAATAAAACGGGACAGGCGGTATTCTTAGACTTTGCTTCGGCGATTGAGCGCTATGGCGAAGAACAAGCGAATTTGAAAGGAATCAGTCCATCGGATCGCGAGGCGGTTATGCAGATGGGACGCGAAGTGGTTAGCGCTAAGTATGGGAACCTTTTCCAAATGTATGAGCAGATCACAGCTGATAATCCGTATGAAACGCCAATGAAAATATTCCCAGCAGTGCATTACACCATGGGAGGTCTTTGGGTTGATTACAATCTAATGACTACGGTACCAGGTCTTTTTGCATTGGGTGAAGCAAACTTCTCCGATCACGGAGCGAACCGTTTGGGAGCTTCTGCACTGATGCAAGGGCTTGCGGATGGATATTTTGTAATCCCTTACACAATAGGGGAGTACCTCGCTGACGATATTCGTACAGGAGCTATTTCGACAGACCATGATGCGTTCAAAGCAGCAGAAATGGAGGCTAAGGGGCATTTATCAAGTCTTTTATCGATTCAAGGGAAAACCACGGTCGATACCTTCCACCGTAAGCTTGGGAAGTTTATATGGGATTACTGTGGCATGGCGCGCAATGAAAAGGGCTTAAACTATGCCATTAGCGAAGTTCAGGCATTACGCGATGAGTTCTACAACGATGTGCGCATCCCCGGTAAGCTCGATGAGTTAAATCCAGAACTCGAAAAAGCATCCCGCGTATCGGACTTCCTTGAATTAGGAGAATTGATGTGTAATGATGCCCTGAATCGAAAGGAATCGTGCGGAGGACACTTCCGTGAAGAATATCAAACAGAGGAAGGGGAGGCATTGCGTAACGATAAAGACTACGCCTTTGTCTCGGCTTGGGAGTATTCAGGAGATCCTAAAGCACCTAATCATCACAAAGAAGAACTCACCTTTGATAATGTGGAGTTGAAAACAAGAAGTTATAAATAATTCAATCTGAGATTATGAAATTGACCTTACACGTATGGCGCCAAAAAGATGCGCAAACCCAAGGGAAAATGGTTGACTACACGTTGGATAACGTTTCCGAGGATATGTCTTTCCTAGAAATGATGGATGTTTTGAACCAACAAATTATTGAGGCGGGTGATGAGCCAATTGCTTTTGATCATGATTGTCGCGAGGGAATCTGTGGGATGTGCTCTATGGTAATTAATGGTCAACCACACGGTCCTCAGCAAGGAACGACGACGTGCCAATTGCATATGCGCTCCTTTAAGGATGGTGACTCTATTTATATTGAGCCTTTCCGCGCTAAAGGTTTTCCTGTTGTGCGCGACCTCATGGTGGACCGCTCTGCCTTTGATCGAATCATTCAGTCGGGAGGATTTGTTTCGGTAGGAACTGGGGCAGCGCCTGACGGAAATGCTATTCCTATTCGTAAGGAAGAAGCCGACGAGGCCTTTAATGCGGCAACTTGTATTGGTTGTGGAGCCTGTGTTGCGAGTTGTAAGAATGCCTCAGCAATGCTTTTTGTCTCTGCGAAAATCGCCCAACTAGATCGTCTTCCACAAGGAAAGGTAGAGTCTAAGGAGCGTGTA
>JBMYZU010000027.1:0-3446 GCA_049610685.1 Chitinophagales bacterium | reverse complement strand
GCATGTGTCAAGTAAAAGATGCTCCGATTCAAAACTGGGTAAAACTTGGCGTTGATCGCGCAAGAGCTACAGGCTCTCCTGCCGTATTCTGGTTAGATGCAAACCGCGCTCATGACGCACAGCTCATTGAAAAGGTAAACCGCTATCTACAAGATCACGACACCGCTGGACTTGAAATACATATCCTTTCACCAGTCGATGCGACCACCTTTAGTTTAGAACGAATCCATCGAGGAGAAGATACCATTTCAGTCACAGGAAATGTATTAAGAGATTATCTGACGGATCTTTTCCCAATCTTAGAGCTAGGGACTTCAGCAAAAATGTTATCTATTGTTCCTCTAATGAACGGAGGAGGCTTGTTTGAAACAGGTGCAGGCGGTTCGGCTCCAAAGCATGTTCAACAATTTGAAAAAGAGAACTATTTGCGCTGGGACAGCCTAGGTGAATTCCTTGCCCTTGAAGTCTCCTATGAGCATTTTGCAGAAACAACGGGTAATGAAAAAGCTAAGGTATTGGCCAAAGCACTTGGAGAGGCCAACAACCGATACTTAAGTGAAAACAAGTCCCCTACCCGACGACTTGGGGGAATTGACAACCGAGGATCTCACTTCTACGTAGCCAAGTTTTGGGCTGAGGCATTGGCTTCTCAAGAAGACGATGCCGACCTCAGTCAACTCTTTACCCCTATCGCCAAGGATCTCGAAGAAAAAGAAAATCAAATTGTCGAAGAACTTCTTGCAGTCCAAGGAAGTAAGGGAGATGCCGGAGGGTATTATCTGCCAAATACAGGGCAAGCGAGTCAGGCCATGAGGCCTTCTGACACGCTAAATGAGATTATCAATAAGCTATAAGTATTATCTCGATTTGACAAGATCATAGGCATGATGTCTATAAGTTAAAATCTAGCCCGTCATTTTACAAGCCTTAGCGTTAATTTAGGGCAATGCAAAAGCACCTTATCCTGCTTATCGGCTTAATGCTGTGGATCATGCGTGGCATAGCTCAGCCCATGCTTGTCAATGGACCCTATATCAATGAGCTCAGCCAAGGACCCAATGGGGCTGAAGAATTCGTTGAAATCATGGTATATGGAGATGTCAATTGCAACGATACTTGCTTTGATTTACGAGGGTGGATTTTAGATGATAACAACGGATACTTCGCAAATGGCGGTGGAACAGGAATTGCTACAGGATCCTACCGATTTGGACCTGATCCCATTTGGGAATGCGTCCGTTATGGCACCTTGATTGTTATCTATAATGAGTTTGATCGAAACGTAAACCTTCCTCCAGATGACTTGGATCCTTCGGATGGGGTTATGATTCTTCCTGCAAATAGCATATTGTTTGAACGCGCTGGTGGTAGCCCTTCAGCATCGGGAAGCCCTAATTATCCTACAACCAATTGGCTCACACGCGGAAGTTGGCAAAACACGTTAATGAGTAACTCAAATGATTCCTACCAGATTCGGCAGCCGAATAACCTCAATGGATTGATCTCCCCTTTTCATGCTATAAGCTTCGGAAACAACACAAATAATCCTGTTATATACTTTCCAGGAAGTGCAGGAGGAAAAGTGTTCTACATGGACAATTCATTTAGTAATAATCCGTTTGATCAAGCGAACTGGTCTGAGGGTAGTGCAGCTGGTGGAGATGAAACACCAGGTTTCGGAAACAATCCAGCGAATTCTGCTTGGATTCAGGGCGTCTTTGCTGCCGCGAATTCCGCAGGACTTCCTATCAGAGATACCGTAAACGTTGATGGGTGTGATTCAGCGCAGTATCAAGCTACCGTTCTATTTAACGATACAACATTCACCGATACCTTGCTCACAGTTGATGGGTGTGATTCAATTGTAACCTATAACTACACGATAAACCCCTCTCCTTCCATTAACCTGACCATTGATAATGCCATCTCATGCTTTGCCAGTGATGATGGCCAAATTTCAGCCACAATGCTCACGGGAAACTACGACTGGACAGGAGCTTCAGGATTTTCTCAATCGTCTACGAATAATGTTATTAGCAACCTAGGTCCAGATACCTACACTCTTGTGTTTACCGACGACAATGGGTGTAGTGGCCAAGATAGTGTCCTACTCAACGAACCTATTGAGATTCGCACAGTAAGCGTCCAAAGTGCATGTGACTCGGCATTAATCCATGGCAACTGGGTCTTTACCCCCGGGAACTATGTAGATACACAGCAAGCGAATAATGGATGTGATTCAATTAGCATTATTGATCTTGCGCTGTCGAATTCTTCCATTTCAACGACGACACTCTCTGGCTGTAACTCTCTAGACTATAATGGTCAAACCTTCCTTTCGGATACCTTGATCAGGGATACCTTCCAAACGATTGGCGGCTGTGATTCAATTGTTATCGCGGAGCTCAATATTCCAGCGGATGTAAACCTTAACCTTACCATTCAAGACTGCCTTCCCATAATCTACAATGGCATAACCTATACGTCAAGTACTACGATTCGAGATACATTTTTAAGTAGTAATGGATGTGATTCCATCGTGTCAGTGGAGTTAATTATTGGCTCATCCATCTTTACAAATTTCGATGAAGAAGGATGCGATTCTGTGTTCACCAATAGTCAGTGGTTTTATGGAGATACCGTTCTTCGCGACACCTTTGTTGCAGCGTCAGGATGTGATTCAATCGTCACAACAACCATCACTGTGTCTAATCCCAGTTTTGAGGTAAGTTTCACCTCGTCGTGTGATGATATAACCCTCAATGGACAGGTATTTTTATCCGATACAATATTTAATGATACGTTATTATCCGTATTTGGATGTGACTCAATTATTGAAAGAAACCTCACGATTTTACAGTCCTCATCAAGTATTCTGACGGATTCACTCTGCCCAGATTCGAGCTACACCTTGCCCGATGGAAGCACGGCATCCAATCCTGGTACCTACTCCGTTACTCTCATCAATAACGTCGGATGTGACTCCTTAGTTACCGTGAATTTGTTTTCACGATCAAGTCCATTTGTACAACTCATCGATTACGATTCTTCGCTCTGTGAAGGAGAGCAATATTTTATCGATTTGGAAGACTACACAGGATTGCTGGGAGAATGGATTACACCCACCTCACCCAATGCCTTACAACTTTTTGAAGAGTCGGGAGATTACATTTATTCTCTTAGAAATGGCATCAATGGATGTCCCGTACTTGACACGGTGTCAATTGAATTTATCTTTTGCGATAATTCCTGCACGCTCTATTTTCCCGATGCCTTTTCGCCAAATTATGATGGCAGAAACGAAGTATTCAAACCCGTTTATCAGGATTGCAATGCCACCATAACACAATATGAATTATCGATTTACAATCGATGGGGAGAACTTGTTTTCTCTTCAAATAATCTGGAATTTGGCTGGAATGGCATGATCAATCAGGAGGCTCTGC
>JBMYZU010000026.1:0-3492 GCA_049610685.1 Chitinophagales bacterium | reverse complement strand
AGAGGGGTTCGATTCCCCTAGGGGCTACGAAACCCGCTTGAAATCTTCCAGAGGACAAGCGGGTTTTTTTATTGGCGGGTTTTTTTAAATACTTTGGTGAAAGAGCTATTTCACTTCTACTCGTTGAAAAACAACACCTTTTCCATTAACTAAAGAGCTATAGTCCTCACTGATTTCCCAATAAACGGGCTCATCACTATACTCGAAAAATCCCTGAATATTGAAGTCATCTAAAGCACTCCACTTTCCCGAAAAATCGAGAACCGGAGTAAAATATTCTGAATCTGTATAGCCATCCATTGAATAAACCGCGTTTCGAAAAACAAGACCATCAAAAGCCAAGGTAGCATATATCTGAGCCTCATAATTTATAGACTCCCAAACATATCCATAAGAAGTTCCGATCTCTTTGATGAGTTTACTTTTACTGTCAATTTCTTCAATCCCTGTATTTACCTCAGAGCTACCTGTGCATCTTTCGACAAGTTCATCCCATTTACGATTTAACTCAGGTTCTTTAGAAAAATTTACTTTATCCCAGTTTTCAACCCCTAACTCATCGCTTATAACATAAGTACAGGATGCTTCATTTTCTATTGACCACTTAGAGTTTCCCGGTTCCGTCAAACATTTACACAAATCAACTGATTTATCAACTCCTGCCTCTACATCTAAATTTTCATCGGATATATTATCGGCATCAGACGAATCCGACGACGGATCATCACCTGATGCCAAGGACATAAATGCGAAGAATGCAAGAGTTAATATAGATAAGATGGATTTTGAAAGATTCATTGAGATAAAGTTTAAGTGTATTAAACATAATCATTATTCATAGCACAATACCATGTAGTCATAAAACTCAAATGGCCCCTTCGTCTATCGGCTAGGACGCCAGGTTTTCATCCTGGAAAGAGGGGTTCGATTCCCCTAGGGGCTACGAAACCCGCTTGAAATCTTCCAGAGGAAAAGCGGGTTTTTTTATAATATTTTTTGCTTTTTTCACAACCGCCCATTGATTTTGCCTGTTTCTTTGCAGGATAGATTTACTATGGGCTTATGAAGACGCTGTACAAAGATTTAGTAGAACAAACGCATTCTTTCCCTCAAGAAGAATTCCGTGTTCAAGATGGGAATCTTATGTTCCATGAGATTGACCTTGTTGACTTAGTCCAACGCCATGGCAGTCCACTGAAGATCACCTATCTGCCAAGAATAAGCGAACAAATTCATAAAACGAGGACATGGTTTGCTGAAGCCATGCAAAAAACAAATTACCAGGGGCAGTATTCTTTTGCCTATTGTACAAAAAGTGCACACTTCTCATTTATTCTCGAAGAGTGCTTAAAAAATCAAGTGGATCTTGAAACTTCCTCAGCCTTTGATATATCCATTATCCAAGAACTCAAAAAGCAAGGAAAACTTCCGTCCTCAACTAATATTATATGCAATGGATTTAAACCCGATGCCTACATCCAAGGCATTGCCGAGTTAATTAATTCGGGAGACCATAAAGTCACACCGATTTTTGATCATAAAAGAGAGCCGATCGAACTCATTAACTACTTGGAAAAACCCTGCCCTGTGGGAATACGAATTGCCTCAGAAGAAGAGCCTAAGTTTCAATTTTATACCTCACGCCTTGGCGTTCGCTACAGAGAAGTAGTCAATTTGTACCGGGAAGTGATCAGTCAGTTTGACCTCTATGAATTGAAAATGCTTCATTTCTTCATCAATACAGGTATTAACGACACCTCCTATTATTGGAATGAATTACTGAAATCCGTACGGGTCTATTGCGAGCTAAAAAAGATTTGTCCAACGCTAGACACCTTAAACATCGGAGGAGGATTCCCTATTAAAAATTCCCTATCCTTTGACTTTGACTACGCCTATATGATTGAAGAAATCATACATCAAATCAAAAAAGTTTGCAATGAAGAGGGGGTAGAAGAACCTAATATCTACACAGAGTTTGGATCATACACGGTAGGAGAAAGTGGCGCTTTAATCTTCAAAGTACTTGGTCAAAAACACCAAAACGACCGAGAGCGATGGAATATGATTGACAGTAGTTTTATGACAACCATACCTGATTCCTGGGCGCTCAACAAAAAGTTCTTACTTATGGCCGTCAATAACTGGAATACCGAATATGAGCGAGTACTTCTTGGTGGATTGACCTGTGATTCGGACGACTACTACAATTCAGAAGCCCATTCAAACGCCATCTATCTTCCAAAGTTTCAAGAAGGCCAAGAACAATACATAGGCTTTTTTCATACAGGAGCCTACCAAGAATCCGTTGGTGGTTATGGGGGTATTAACCACTGCCTTCTTCCAGACCCCAAATGGCTTATCATCGACCGTAATGAAAATGGTGATCTCGTAGAAAGAGTTTTTAGTGAGGAACAGACAGCTGATCCTATGCTTCGTATCTTAGGATACTAAACGCGACACCTATGTCCACATTTGATTTTGAAGCTTTCAATCAAGCCTACGAGCAAATCAACCATTACGAACGATTGCAGAATATCCAACGCACGATTCACGCTCCTGGGAAAATCACGGTCTTACTTGATATAACCGAGCAACACCTTTCATCTCCTGGTGCTGCACACGGAGGAAGCATGTCAGGCTTTATGGACGTTGTATTGGGCTACGCAGCCCTAACCAAGGCATTGCCTGAGGGTAATGTCGTCTCGACCGTGGAGTTCAAAATGAATTTTCTAAAACCTGTATTCCTTGGGGATAAACTACGAGGCGAAGGAGAAGTGTTAAGTGCAGGAAAACGAATCCTTGTAACCGACGGCCGAGTGTATCGAAACGAAGAGTTGGTCGCTACGGGTCAGGGCACATTTAATGCCTATCCTCTCGAGAAAAAAAGTTTATTGTAGGCCTAGCTTGAAATATGCTATTCGTCAAAGGAGAAATCATCCCATTCCGCTGAACTCCAGTTTCCTTTATTGCCCTTGTTGCCTTTTGGCTTACCAGGGTTCGATGATTTGTTTTTTCCACGTTTAGAAGAGCGTTCAAACTTGTCGCCTCCCCCCTCAAATCGCTTACCGGGCTTTCCTGCATCGCGTTGTTTTCTACGGCCCCCGTCTCTGCCTTCTTCAGATGAGTTACCCCAACTTGGTCGATCTTGTCCTCTATCATTAGAAAAGGACTGATCTCGATCTCCGCCACCTCGGTATCCACCCTCACGACGATCCCCACCACCTTGGTATCCACCCTCACGACGATCTCCACCGCCTCGGTATCCACCCTCACGACGATCCCCGCCACCTCGGTATCCACCCTCACGACGATCTCCACCGCCTCGGTATCCGCCCTCACGACGATCTCCACCGCCTCGGTATCCGCCTTCACGACGATCTCCACCGCCTCGGTATCCGCCCTCACGACGATCGCCACCGCCTCGGTATCCGCCTTCACGACGATCTCCACCGCCTCGGTATCCGCCCTCACGACGATCTCCACCGCCTC
>JBMYZU010000025.1:0-10372 GCA_049610685.1 Chitinophagales bacterium | reverse complement strand
TGTTGCCGTATTCCATGTACGTTCGGTTGCCGTACTGGTCATAGCCCAACTGTGCCACATACACCTGGGAAGGGGATGCGAGTACCGCATTGCCCAGGTCGTACCCGTTGATTCGGAACAGGTCGCCGCCGTAGCTGTGGAAGTACCGCACCTGTTCTCCATCGGGATAGGTCATCTTCAAGATTCTTCCCCAGCTGTCATACTGCGTTTTTGAAGTAAAGGACTGCAGCCCAACATTCGGAATGTCAATCTCACGCGTATGTACGGCCACGTTGCCCAAGTCGTCGTAGTTCATTTGTTCTACCAATACCGGAGCCGTGGCACTTCCTTGTGTGATTTCGGTAATACGTCCTGCACCGTTGATGCCGTCCCCGCGCGAGCCGTAGGTATAGGCTACGTCGTTTAAGCTGCCACTGGTCGGGTAGGTAATGTTCGTGAGCCTGGAGAAGTCGTAGGTATAGCGCACGGTATCTGCGTTGGCCGTGGTGGTAGAAACTACCTGGCCCAGTAAGTCGTAATCGGTGGTGGTGGTTCCTCTATCTGGATGTACCTCCTGGGTCATTCTACCCAAATTATCGTAGGTGAATGACGTAGTTTCTCCATCCACACTTTGAGTCGAAGTAACCTGTCCCAACACATCGTAGAAAAACTCGGTTTCCACATTCTCCCCGCTTGGATCAGAAACCGTGAAACGCTGCTGTCCGCGAGCATCTGCATAGCCTTTGCCAACTCTTCCATCCGGATCGGTCGAAGTGGTTACGAAGTAATCATTCCCTCCTTTGGTTTCCCAACTGTACGCCACTGTCGCTGTGTAGTTTCCCGTGCCAGCGGCATCTGGGCTACTTACAGCGGTTGGTCTACTTAAGTAGTCGTACGTAGTGGTAGTCGGATTGACCGGGCTGATCGCATTATTGAACTGCAATATAGGGAGGTTCATATCCTCCATAGAGGATAGATACAGCGTATCGACTAAACCTCTCGCATTCAGCTTTGCTGCACCCGATACTTGTCTTTTCTCCTCTTGATGAGAACCGTTCCATACAGAAATGTCCTTTTTCACCTGAACGGCACTTCCTGTACCATCGGTAAACGTGGCCGTCATCAAGTGGTTCATATTGGTTTCTGAAACAGGAATCCAAGCAGATCCATTAAGGGTAAACTCTTTTGTACCAGGGTTTGCCACCACGTCATCGCTAACCGACCCCACATAATATGGGTTGGAAGCATCCCCTTGATCCTGGTAGTGGAAGGTCACTGCTACCGGCACCTGATCCCTCCAATCCGTGCTTTTTGAATTTCTTCCTTTAGGGAAGTACTGGTATCGAATCGTAAAGTCGCCCGCATTTCCATTATCCTCATTCGGACCTAGAATTTTCTCTACCCTGAAGAAGTCGTCATACGTATAGGTGATCTGATTGCCATTGAGATCCTCTGAGGTTAAAACTTGACCTGTACCATAATCGTATGTGGTTTGGGTAGAGTCTCCAAAGACATTTTCAACCTTTATCGGATACGAATGAACAACATTATCATAGGTAACCTCTACAGTCTCTCGCTGCCCAGTGCTGTTTTCTGGGCCTTTCATTTGAGTGACATTACCGTACGTATCGAAAACATAATCCGACTGAGCATAAGTAGTGGCATCCAAATAGGCTTTTTGCTCTACTGTATACAGCTTATTCGTTGGCTCTAATATCGCCTCAGTATGACGAACAGTGCTCCACGAGCCTGCATCATCAATCTTTACTTGATGATCCTTTACAACGCCCATTCTTCCGCCTGCTTGACTTGGGGCATAATAATCTATTTCAACTAAAATATCATCGTCTGTTACCGCAGTAGATACATCTAAACCATGATCGAGAACCTCCTCCACATTTAACTGGTCATTGTATGTAAAAGTCTGCTTTGCGCTGTGGTTCTGAGTAGCCCCGTGATTATAATAGTTTATAGACTCCTTCTCAAGAAGTCCAATAAATAGTACAGCCTCTTCATCCAAAGAATTCCAGTCCAAAGATGACGATGTATTGATTTCTCCATACGAACTGCTTTGTGCGTTATTATCTAGTTCATAAGCCACGTACTGAAGCTCAGATTTTGAGATCACCTCCCAAGTGCCGTTGTGAAAAGCCAATTGATACGAAGCACTAGGCTTTCCTTTTAAACGAGCATATTGAACCATTTTAACTCTATCGTTGCCGGAAGGACGATGATATTCAGTAACACTAGACATTACTCCACCGGGCGCAAGCACCTGAACCTTTTGGAATCCAATAAATTCTCGGTCACGACGAGAGTGGAGGCCTCCATCATACGTGAATGTTGATGTAAAGCTATCGGTTCCGTCAATATCGTTCGAACTGGCATCCTCTGCATTGAGACCATCATGAACCGTTGTAGATTTCAATACCCACTTCCCTGTAGGCATGTCCCAATACGTTTTGCCGTTATTATCCGACGAAAGGTCGATTTCGGAGGTATACATTCCGTATTTATTGCCGATCACCTCGTAATCTAACGTAAATGATCCACCTAGTGGATTAGTCACCTTCTTGAGCATTCCTGTCTTGCCCATTTGGTTAAACCAAACGGCTACCTCGTCCTTAGCTAATGTTACCGGATAAGGGGCCTCTTTTGGAGAAACAAGATCGGAACTCAGAATGTCCGTAAACCCATCTCCATTGACATCCATAAATCGCAAATGATCTCTACTGGTACTGTATGAATAAGAACTTGATGGATTCAGTCTTCCATCTATATTCAAAGCTGGAAACACCGGAAACGCAACTGTAAAAGATGAACTTGGGCCAAGACTTGACGAGCTCGAATTCGAGACGTAGCCTTCATTGTATCCCCAAGAACCGTAGTTGTTAAGCTCTTTAAATCTCGTTCCCAAATTCAAGTACAGACTACTCTTTATTTTGTTGTTGTCGTCATTGTCCTCATACAGTACAACACGATCCTGAAGCCCGTCACCGTTGATGTCCAAGAACATGGCTTCCCCATGAGAGACACCCATATTTCCGCCTATTCCGGCCGACCAACCGCTTTTCTGGTCTTTCTTTGGCTGTGATCCTGCACTCACACTAAGGCCAAAACTTTTGGTTCTCGTGTATACAACTTCGGGATGATCTGGAGATACTTCTGCATTAATATTTTGACCATCTACCTCGGATCTTTCCGCGGATAGAAATGAATACCCCTTATTCAATCGAACTTTCAAATAATCGTAACCACCCAATTCGTATGTCTCAATTTGATCCAGCAGTCCATCGCCATTCACATCAACCCAGTCATGCTGACCAATGTTCTCTGAACGTGAACCGTTTACTCCCAAACTCCATTTTGGATTAAAACTTTCAGAATCTAGCCGATCCGAAACCGCCGGATTAGAGGGATTAGCTGTTTGTGACTCATTTGCACCTAAATCAGAAGACGAATCGTCTCCACTTGAAGGTTGACCAGGACTTTTCTTCTCTGGTGAACCTTGGGCACCTTCATCTCCTCCATTAGAACTCGCTGGCTTAGAAACACTCAAATCTAGCTTACCAAATGACGAACTAGCCTTTTGAGATTTCGTTACACTCGATGCCAAGTTCGAAAGTGATGTGGCCTCGAAATCACTACGGTGGCCTCCGAGTGGATTCGTAAATTGAATTTTATAATCATTTCCATCCAAGTAACAGTTATCCGGAAACCCATCGCCATTAAAATCTAAAAAGGTTTGAGTTTCCCAAGTCTGATTCTTATCCGATGAATTATCAGTCCATCCCGCTGACAAAGAGCTAGGTACCTGATCTAATATAGCTTGTCTATTTGGATTTAATGATGTGTTATCCGCATCGTAATAGGACCAAGAGCCTCCTGCATTATAAAATTTTGAGTTAGAACGAGTCTTCTTTACTAGACCATAGGCACTATACGCAGACATCGTAAAAGAAAGACTCTCATCTATGTAATCGTTATCAAACTCCGTTATTCTGCCAGGTTTATAGTATTGCTTCGAAACATAAACACTGTCATTCATGGTCTTATACCTATCGATTATGCCTCGCTGATCCTTTTTAAAATATTCACCTCTGACCGGCAACAACAAGCCAAATTCGTGGTCTTTTAGATTATAAACAGATTCAAAATTGTCTAATTCAGATTCACTAAACTCAGTGGTGGCATCGTCCATGCCACTAACCGCGTCAGGTAAATTCGAATTTCCTGGCTGCAAGGAAGCGTAATATTTAAAGTCCGACGGATTAAGAAGATTATGGTCGTTGTCCGACCATGAAAACTGACCCCAGTTTAAGTAGTTGGTACCTAGAACGCCCTGCTCACTTGAGTAAACATTAACAGAAGAGTGGGTTGAAAACGAGCCAATGTTCTTTTTAAACTTATACTGACCATGAGATTTAAGAAAACTTAGAAAATCTGCATCTTCCGTATAGTATTCAAAATAGAAGTCATCATTATTGGCAACATCACTTCCCGTAAAAGTGATAGAGGCAGGACTCGCTGATACACCTAACGCGGTCTTGGTTAACGTAATCTTCCCTGCCAATTTATTTCCAGCCTTTACAACCAATTGAGCTTCCGAACCTGTTGAAACACTGCCCGCTCCACTTGAAAAATTGTGCTTCACCTCAAAATTGTCTATACCCGCTACGGTTCCATGATTCACCGAGCCCGACCATTTCCTCAAGTCGTTATGAACACCATAATGAACCACTGGATAGAATTTGCGACCATCTGGAGCAGTAACAACCGGGCGCCAATCTATAGCTGTCCAATCTATATTACTGGTTGATTCAACAATGAACTCAAGCCTGTAATCCGCATGAGTGTTAAGACCTGATGGAGCCTGAAAACTTAACGTTGAAACATTGGAGTTAAACGAACTAGTTTGTAGAGAAGTTGTTGTATTCGCCGCTATTGTAGCCGTATACTCTGTTGAACTTGGCGACACAACTTCAGGAGGCGTTTGAGAATCATCGTAATAGTAGGCGTCGTTTGTTTTGATGATTTTAAAAGTTACATCATCAGACAGGTCGTTTATGTTCAAAGCACTCCAGCTCAACGAGTAGTTCCCATGTTCGAATAACTCTTGAGTTCCCGAGGGTGAGGTTAGCAAGAATCCCTCCTTGTATGAAGAATTATACCAATCTATACCTTCTGCATCAATTGCAGTCCCAGAGTTGTAATCAATAGAGTGATCCCATTCGATATAATCATCAATTCCGTCTTCCTTAGGGTGAACCCTGAACAGGATATAATCACCTTGATTCACTGAAACCCCTGAATTATAAGAGGTTATAGGAGTGGAAATAGTGCTAGTCCTTGTGTACGGACTCTTAATCCATGAATTCGTCCAAGAACTTGTGGTTGCATTGTATGAAGACTTTTGAATACTCAACTCGATACCATCACCAGAAATGGTATTAATGTCTAAGACATCAGTTATAAGGACAGTCCCAGTCTTCGGAGCCTTCCAAACCTTAACAAGACTTACCGGCTCGTCATATACGTCAAGCTCCGGAGAGACCACAACAGCCGCCTTGATCACTGGAGATGGAGTGTGTTCACTACTGTTGGAGTAAACAAGGTCGCCTTGATCATCTACTCGGCCAAAAAAGACTATTGCTTCATGTTTATCATTTGGATTGACCTTCACAAGATCCTTAATGCCATCCGCATTGTAATCCATGAAGTACTCCTTACTAATTGAGTTCGATTTCCCATAATCAACCGAAAACAACGCAGAAACCCACATGGCAGGATAAGCAGAGGCCCCATAGGTCCAAGAATTTGATGCAGTGCGATAATTGTTTCGAATCGTATACGATACTCCCGTACCTTGGGTAAAGGACAAAGGCAGTGATACCACTGAAACATCGTCAATGGTCGCTCCTTGTACTGTTGGGTAGAAATACATCTGTGAGTTGGATTTATGAGTGAAGTCAGGTAGACCGTCTCCATTAAAATCCCCTAATGCGTTTTTTCCATTACCCCAACTATGTCCGTAACCTACTTGTCCGCCTAAGGAGTTACTTAAAGTAGGTTTAAATTCTGGTGTATTCAAGATTCCTAGTCCAACATAAGCTCCAACGTTCAATCTGTTCGACTTAGAGGTCCCAAGAGGAGAACTTATTGAGGCATATTCCAACGTTTCAGTATCTCCAAAATCAAATGCTTGTAATGCATCAACGTCTGCATCTATCGAGACTCCAGAAGCTTTTAGAATCTTATCGTGTGAAGTTTCAAAGATCTTTGTCGGCTCATCATAGTACTCAATATCATGTGTTGTGAATAGAGTGTTTCCCCTAAACTCAGAGATGCTCGTTAGTTGCGTCTTGTAAAATGGACCTGTTGAATAACCCAGCTCATAGCGCTTTATCTCTGTTCCGTCATACTTAACTATAACCTTGGATAAGGATTCTATATCCGCGATTCGACTACCTCGTTTCGCCTTAATAGTACCGTCAATTCGGTAATCCCTTCCTGTCCAAGATTTAGTCACAAACTCCACATCATATTTACCGGAGGTTCCATCGTGGCCGCTGTAATTCACCCCAGATAAATACATCGACTTCGAACCGTCGACCAATTCAACTGAGGTATTAGCATAGGTCTTCGACTCATAGTCGTAGGTCATTTCATTGCCCCACTTATCCTTCACTTTGGTTAGGAACCACTGCACCGCATGACCAGCGTCATTCTTTAACGTACTTAATCCATCTTGAGATGTGCCGTCTGTAGAACCATAGTAATAAACCGTGTTATCCGCTGTCGTAACCACCCAGTAGTAGCTACTTGTTGAAGTCCCTTTACGTTCTATTTTAGAATTTCCACCAGTTACTTGTGTGAAAAAACGGACTGTTCCACCCGTTCTGGAGTAACTCGATTTACCAGTGGTGTTGTCATATTCTGTCGCCGACCTGTGAGGTAAATAATTATCAGGGTATACTAATAATTCACCTCCCATGTTGTACAATTCGGTTTCATAATTTGCGTCGAACCTAGGAGCTCCCCAACGTGTATCGATGGTTATAGACGGGGCCGAGAGGCCCCAACCGTATCCTACCCAAGAAGAACCACCCTCATTGGAGTAGGTCAATGCTAAAGAAGGTTGCATGCCGTTTCTACCAGCAGGGATTTCCAACGGATATGAAATGTTCGCAGCCCCTGAAGAGTTCGCCGTAGGCGGCTGCATTAAGTTCATTCCCGCAGCAGGGTTAGCAGCATCCAACCCTGAAATACTCGTAGGCACAAAACCCGAAGCTTGTGGCATCTCAGGGTGTTGAAGCACTCCCGCCACGTAATCCGTTTCTCCTACACTTGGAGCCATCAACGATTGTGAATCCTCATCATACCGGCTTCCTGGAACCACGGCCCATTGGTTGACCCCACGATCATAATAGTACAAACGAACCTCGTCCAAACCGGTACCTGAAGGCAGACGATTCCGGTCAATCTTCACCGAGACAAAGGCCGCTGCTGCACCTGGAGCAATTGCCGAAGGACCCGTTGAAAGCAGTCTGTAGCCTTCAGCGCCCAGGGTTACATTGAACTTGTCCGTTCCAAATGAAGGCATATCATCCGCATCCAAGGCTGCCACAGAAAAATGTAGCGCTCCTTGTACTTCAAAAAAGCCTCGGTTGTCCAACTGCAAAGGCTTGAAAGAAGCCATCTCAGGAACATCCCCAGCAAACTGGGTCACCGGTGTCATTCGTACGTTCTGAATCTTGGCGCCAGCATTCAGATGTGTCGGGAGGGTAAAGTGTACCTTGTTCTCTCCCTCTTTTATGTCTTGGGCCAAAATACGTTCGTGAGTGGTGGTCCATTGCTGTGAAGCTTCCAAGCGCCCGTCACGATAGGTGGATCTGTAGTTGATGCTCTTGGGAATCGAAGCGCCCGAGGCAACACCGTACACCTGATAGGAAAGGATGTAGTCGCCTTGCGATTTGTTTTGTATGTCTAACGTAAAAACGTCGTCCGAGGGGTTGTTGGTCGGGTCGTCTTTACTTACCCCAACCGTGGCGATGCCTTCAGCGTGAATACTGTATTCAGTAACGGGCGGTGCAGGGGCTATTGGTGCATTTAAATGCACAGGAGCAACAAATTCCTCGAGAGGTTGATCCGAGAGCCTTACATCGCCAGAAAACAAAACACCTTCAACTTTGGCAGTCCTTGGATTCAGGTTATTGTGTATGGTCCCAGTCAATGCCATGACATCTGGCGCTACCATCGAAAAAGCCATCACCAAAGCAAAAGCTGGTGTTCTGAACCGGTTAATTCTTATTTTCTGGGTACGAGTAGGGCTGAGAAGTGTAGGGATACTTTTCATTGTCTTAAATTAAAGCTTGTGATTCAGTTTATTGGATGATGATTTGTGCGGAAACGGTGGAGCTTTCAAGCACACACTCAACAGTGTAAGTACCAGGTACAGGGAATTTATAGTTCCATTGCTTCTTTGAGGTGTCCTGTCTTGTAACCAGACGCCCGTCACGGGTATAAACCAAGTACCGAAGGGGCGCTTCGTTAGACTTCACCTCAAAGTGTACCGTCTTTCCTGCTTGTGCCGGATTAGGGTATGCGGAGATGGTGCTCGAAGCTATTGTACGGGGTTCAGACGGGGCCTGAGTAATCTCCCATTGGGCTTCTGCGGAACAGGGGCAGTCTTTGCCCAGCTCAAAATGGCTGAGCGCCAACAATCCATTGCCGTTGGCCAAATGAACGTCATACGTACCTTTGGAAAGTCCATCGATCTCAAAGCGGGAGGTAGCGATCGTTTGAACCTGTTGTGCTCCCGAGGTGGTGATAGTCAATTGTGCCGGTAACAGCTCTTGAGCTACAAAAGCAGCAATAGCTCCTCCTGCGGCATTGCCGCAAGAAATTTCGTCCACGGTCTGAAAAATCACTTGAGACTGACACACCGCCCCAGAGTCGACCATGGCGATGTAGTAGTTGGTGTTGTCGCCAATAGAGTCCAGGGGAATAGTGAATCGCAATGTTCCGCCCACGTGCCTAACGGGCAGGTATTCCACATAACTTCCTTCGCCGCTGAGTACCACCATAGGATGTTGTACGCCCGAGCTTACCACGCCGCCGTCCAACAGTACTTCAAATTGTGAATTCACGGCTCCCCAATGGTTGAGTCTAAACTTCCAGCCTTCCCAAATCACAGGGTATCCGCTATGGGATTCACACGGCGCTTGAGTGCCCCATTGTCTTTTTTTGCGCAGGGAAAATACCGCTTTTGAACCGGGTGCTAGCGCACTTCGTGCTTGATGGCCCAAATAAGTAACGGTATCTACCGCAATGATCACTTTGTCTGAATCGTTAGTGGCCGTTTGCACTTGGTACCAATTCGAAAGTGTATCGTAACCCAAGCCCAATACTTCTTGGTTGTAGTAGGTATCCGTTTGACTGTCCCAAACGCTATCGCCTTCAGCGGCCAGGTAGTCCTTCCAAAGCCCCGTGGCATTAATGGTAACGTTCAACGAATACTTCAATCCTAGATAGGACTCCACACGCCTGCGGTCAAATTCAGTGAGAACACGGTCGAAAAACAACGCCTCGGCCACATCAAACAAGGAACTGTCTCCTTTTTTGGTAAGCAACCGCTGGTGCACTTTATGTGCGGTGCTGCCCCCGTAGTGGGCTTGCAGCAGGATCGGTGTATGCCGAGCATACGAGTGGTTGTACCAGCTGCTGCCCACCTGAATCCCGTAGTCGTTGATCACTACATCGCCGAAACGGGCGAATTCGGTACCTGTCGCAACAGAAAACTTAGGCAGCAGCACCCAAAACCAAGTACCGTCACTGCTTTCCGTTTGGTACTCTTCCAAGGCATCAAAGAAGCGGTCCGAAGTATCTATGAAATAATTGCCCGCCCTACTTGAAGTTGCATAAGCAGCCGTAGCATCAAGCGTGTTTTGAAACCAAAACTTCGGTTGTGGTACTCCTGCGGGAGATTGAGAAAATACAGCCGTTGGCACGCAGAGAAAAAGCATCCAAACACGGAATAATCTTCTCATTTTGAGATAGACAGTCATAGGTAAAGGGTTTGTGGTTGTCTTAAAGTTATAAGTAAAAACACATGATTTCTAACACTTTATGAAAAAACGTTTTTGTACCCGTTGCTTAAGAGAGACTACTACGGGCTCAACGTCCCGTACTTCCAAGGATAACTACGCCGTTACTTCCTGACGATAAAACAATAGAACGAACCTAAAAGCCCGACATATTCTCATTTATGAACCAATGATCGGGCCCCTGCGGACACTATAAACGTCAATTTATCCATCGTGTACCCTCAAGAATATTCCATGACCGTTGTATGTTTTGCATCCAAAGTAAGGTTCACAATTGTTTTTATACG
>JBMYZU010000024.1:0-10694 GCA_049610685.1 Chitinophagales bacterium | reverse complement strand
ATCAATAGGTAGTGGAAGTTCTGCAGCATTCTTTACTACAAATGCTACAGGTGGTTCGAATGCTACCACTGACTTAACAGAGACAACGGACTCAGACAGTGACGGCTTCACGGATTTAGATGAGCTTAACTTAGGATCTAATCCAAACGATGCGAATAGCCAGCCTACAACATCGATCAGCGATTTAGCGAATCTTGGAGTGAGTATCTATCCGAATCCTTCAACAGGTCTCATCTACTTAGAGTCAGTAAGTCGAGTAAACTACCGAGTAATTGATGCATTAGGCAAGGTAATTACATCAGGTAATGTAGAGGGAAGTAAAAGCTTAAATCTATCCTCAGCAGCTAACGGTATCTACACGCTATCAATTATTGATGCATCGGGTAATGTTTCTTCTGGAATCATTCAGATTATGAAATAATTGACATTGTATATTTTTTCGAAAGCGGGCAAATTGCCCGCTTTTTTTTGCCCTTAATTATTGAGTTAAGTTGATGTATTGGAGAGCCCCCATCCACAAGAAAGCTATTGGGTCTATTCTCGAAGGCCGCCAGCCTGAGCGATCCATTGCTGGGGGAAATCTTGAAGCTCCATCCATATCAGTGCCTTAATCTCACTAGAATTCTTTTCATCTGCTGTTATGCTTAACACCTTAGCGTGTTGATGTATAGCATGCGCAATCTGTGCGGGGGCAGGTAAACAGATAGGATGGCTTTTCATGGAAGCTATATCTTGACCTTTTTCAGTCATTGACTGACTGCTGATATCTTTTATTAGCTTACTATTCTTAGGCTTGATATAGGAAGCTAAGGCGTCATCCTTACGCTCACTTATGAAGGTTTTAATAGCATTATTGGGTACTCTATTGTTGACTTCTTCTAGCCTAAGGGAACTCAAACTTGACAAGTACCTGAGATAAGGTCGATCGTGAAGCATCATAGCAATACCGCTCCATAAAAGCGACAACAACACGTCGTCTTTCGAAGAACCATGTTCAATATAAAAACAATCAATATCGATGGACTTTTTTAACAGGCTATCGAATGCAGGATTTAGACGGAATGCCTGGTCTAAGCTAAGCCCTGACTTTCCGTGGGTTGCAAAAACTCTCTTTCCATCCCCTACTCTGCACGAAGCAACAATTTGCTTTTCCTCTGTGCTCCAGAGAATGATATGTTCATGATACAAGTCTAATTCATCCAAGCATCGTGGCTGACTGATTCCTCTACCCGATAAACGCTCATTTAAAGCGCGCAAACGACCAATTTCTTGAATCCAATTCGGCGCGTCTAAGGCGTAGATTAAATATGCCGCATAACCCTTCGATTCAAAAAGGAGGTGCTCTTTATCCAACGCCTTTTTTTCGCTTAGCATCACATCTTTACGCGTTGGATTAGCAAGAGGTCCTGGTGCCAATGTTTCATTAAAAAAGTAATGTTCCACTGAAATAGGTGTGCCAAGAGAGAAAAGCTTTGATCGAAGTAATCTTGTGAGCTGACCCTCATTTGAACAAAGCAGTAACTGTTCTTTATCTATCGATCGCCCTATATGAATTGTGGCATCGTTTTTTTCTTCCTGTAAAGCAGAAACCAAGATCTGACTTGTTCGATGCACAGAATGAAAAGACGACAAGACCTGCCCAGCAGTCTTTACTCGACCCTCAATGCATACCGGAAAGATTGGAAGATCTAGTGCCATAATTTGCCGAATAGTCTGTCTATTCCAACGCCCATCTACCTTAGCTCGTTTATGATTTCTTCGTTTGGACAAGACACCCGCTGGAAAAATTATGTTAATCCGGTTCTTGAGGCGCGTCATGTCTTCTTCGCTGCGATCATCATTATTCAAAACCATCTTATCGCTCATCCCTTCATTGGATAAAAGAAAGGGATTCTTATAAAAGGCTATTCTCTCTGAAAAATGGCTTGGTAAAATACTCTCAACAAGGAGTTCTTCAATGGCTCCAATTGGTCTATTACAAAGAAGAATACAACCACCCTTTTTAGGCAACCTGTTGAGACTTAGCTGATCAATATTAATAGCAAAAGAATCCTTAATCAGCTTCGCATCTAGCTTATACTTTCGTGAGAGGTAGACTTTATCACGATTAGATTTTCCTAGAATACTCAAGATGTAGTGGTTTTACACAAACATACAGCATAGAAGATGAACCCACATCGTACAATACAATATGGCACAACCAACGTACTAGCTCTAGGGGTACTTGGTATTAAGCTTTACTATGAAATGGAAGGTTACTATTTCTTAATGCGCTTAATACTGCAACCAATAGCGTCCGTTTCGTCCATCTCTATCTCTTCCCCGAGCGTAAGCGATTTCATGGCATCTAAAAGATAAAATTGGGAAACACGCTCTGCATCCTTGTAGTTATCATCGATAGCTCCTTTGTAGCGTAAAACACCATCTGCATCAAACAGGAAGACATGAGGAGTCACTTTGGCATGAAATGCATTAGCCAACATTGACCCCTTATCGAGCAGATAAAATATATCCATTGAGGAATAGCCCATTGCTTTGTCGTGGGAAACCATGGCTTCAAAATTATCCACTTGATTATCTCCTAACCGTTTTGCTTCATTTGAATTGAGCAGAGCGATCCCAAAACCGTTATCTTTTGCATAAGATGCTACTTTTTGATATCGATCCTCCCATGCCACAACAAATGGACACTCGTTACAGGAAAAAATTACGACGAGACCATTTTCCTGAGTAATGGCATCAAGCGTTATTGATTCACCGAATGTAGCATTCAGTGGCTTATCATTCATTAGGATCTTATCGCCTATAGCGAATGACTCCTTGGCCACTTCGCTCTCTTGAGCATAGGAAGTTGAACAAAGAATTGAACAAAATATGTAAGCGAAAACTGTAAATCGTGTCATAAGTTGATATTGTGTGTTGACTTTTGCTACAAATAAACTCTTTCTTTTCGACTTTTGTTTCTGAACATGTCAATGATCACCATCAACAACGGATTTAAAGGGCATATTGAAACGTCCAATATGCATAAAGCAGCCTACGCAACGGACGCATCGGTATACCGGGAACTTCCGCTAGGTGTGGCCTACCCTAAGTCTGAAGAAGATCTAATCGCGCTCATGAATTGGGCGAACCAAGAAAATAAGTCGCTTATTCCAAGAGGAGGAGGAACATCCCTTGCTGGCCAATGTGTTGGCGATGGACTTGTCGTAGATACTTCTCGCTACATGAATCGCATCCTGAGCATTGACAAAGAGCTAAGTGTAGCCACAGTAGAACCTGGCGTTATCCGAGATGTTTTGAATCGTGAATTGGCAGAACACAACCTCATGTTCGGTCCTGAAACATCTACCTCAAATCGGGCCACACTGGGTGGAATGGTAGGAAACAATAGTTCAGGAAGTAATTCAATTGTCTATGGTATAACACGGGAAAATCTATTGGCAATTACTTGTGTGCTATCTGATGGTAGTGTAACTCGATTTCATAAGGAATGGGAACCAGACCCTAACTCCCCCTTACAAGGAGCAATAGCAGAATGGGCAGAAGAGTTCAAAACCAATGAATCGAATGCTCAACTAATCGAAGAAAATTTTCCTAAAAAAAGTATCCATCGGAGAAACACCGGGTACGCTTTAGATGACTTTTTAGCATCAGGTTGTCTGGCGCGTTTGTTATGCGGCAGTGAAGGAAGTTTGGCGCTCATCACTTCCGTGGAATGCAAACTACAACCTACTCCCCCACCATACGATAGTCTACACCTGTTTCATTTCGACAGCTTAGAAAAGGCATTACTCGCCGTGCCCTATGTAATGAAACATAAAGTATATAGCTGTGAGCTGATGGATGACGTCGTCCTAGACTGCACGCGACAGCATCCAGAATATGCAAAAGATTTGGCCTTATTGGAAGGCCAACCAAAGGCCATTCTTATGGTATCCTGCAGAGAGCGAAGCCAGCACGAAGCGCTTGAAATCGGTCGTTTGATAAGCGATGAAATCAAGGCCTTAACCTATGCTGAACCGATTTACGAAGAAGCCTCTATTATAAATAGACTATGGAATCTGCGTAAAGCAGGACTCGGACTATTGGCTAACCTCCCAGGAAAAGCGCGAGCAGTAGCAGTTATCGAGGATACAGCAGTTGATGTCAACGATCTACCTGAGTACATACGTGCTTTTGAAGAAATCATGAGGGACTTTGGTCAACAAAGTGTTTATTATGCGCATGCCGGAGCGGGAGAACTCCATTTACGCCCTATACTGGACTTAGACAAAAAAGAAGACCGAATTGCTTTCAAGAAAATCGCACAAGCATCAGCTAAACTCGTAAAGCAATATAAAGGATCGCTTAGTGGTGAACATGGAGATGGCCGTGTCCGGGCTCCATTTCTTAAGGAAATGGTGGGTGCAGAGTGCTATCAAATGATGGTCGATCTCAAGCAACTTTTCGACCCGAAAAACCTATTAAATCCTGGTAAGATTATCGACGCCAAACCCCTTCTAGAAGATCTTCGAACATCCTTGCCAGACCAAACCCTGGCGAACAAAGAAACCATAGGCTTTAATAATGTTGAGAGTGCCCTTGAAATGGCAAGTCGTTGCAATGGGTCCGGTGACTGTAGAAAGCCATTCAGTGATGGTAAAGTAATGTGTCCAAGCTATCGCGCTACACAAGACGAAGTACACAGTACGCGGGGAAGAGCAAATCTTCTACGTGAGTTATGGACAGGAAAGGAGGTCACTGCCAAGGAAGTTAAGGAATCACTATCACTGTGTTTATCCTGCAAAGGGTGTATCAGTGAATGCCCGAGTCAAGTTGATGTCGGTGGACTAAAGGCGCATTTTTTGCAAAATCAAGGTAAATTCACCTTAGCAGAACGATTAACCGCCTCCTTACCCCTGCTAAATTCAGCAGGAATGATCTTTCCTAGACTCACCAACCGAATTTTAGCCTTAAATCCAGTTAAAGGTCTGCTCAACGTCCATAAGAAGCGGAAGCTTCCCTCATTACCTAGAAAAACTGCTATTGCCTTACTTAAGAACTACTTAAAAAGGAGTGGAAATCCGAAGAACACCAAACCAATCGCACTATTTGTCGATGAGTTTACCAATGTCTACAACCCCAATCTTTGGATTCGCCTAGCAGAAATATTGACGTCTTTAGGATACCGTATTCATTTAGTTGACACCCAAGTCAGTGGACGGGGAAGCATGTCTGTTGGTATGGTAAACAAGGCGAGAAAAGAGGCAAACAAGTCCTTTCAAAAAATGAAATCCTTCTTAGCGGATGAGATTGACATTGTAGGAATAGAACCCAGTGCTATTTCCATGATAAGAGACGAATACATACGTTTTGATTCGAAAAGATCTGATTTAATTGAAGGAAAAGTATTCCTATTTGATGAGTTTTTAGTTGAAAAACATCGCAACCTCTCCAAAAAAGTCACAAAACAAGAGGATAAAATTCTTCTTCACGGACATTGCCATCAAAAAGCCATTTCCTCCATGAAATATAGCCTTACAATATTATCATGGATTGGTAAAGTATCCCTGATTCAAGCAGGATGCTGCGGAATGGCAGGAGCTTTTGGCTATCGTAAAGAAAGCTATGATTTATCGCAAAAAATTGCTGGTTTAGACCTTCTCCCGGCAATTGAAAAGGCGGAACAAAGCACTGTGATTTGTGCAACGGGCATTAGCTGTCAGCATCAAATAGAGGACTTTACATCGCGAAGGGTACTACATCCTATCGACTTGTTATGGGAAGCCATGCACGAAGTTTCCTAGGGAATATCCTTAATCACATCCCTTAAAAACAGTTAGGCTGCACTCGCCGTGAGGGGCCATATACCCAATCATAAACGGCAAATCAGGTGCATTTTTTATCGCTGCTTTCAAACTCGATTGGCTGTATCCTGAGAACAAGGAAATCGGCCTTGTATAGGTACCATGTAAATCAACACTACATCCCGCTGAAACTAGCTTTCTGTAAGGAATACCGGAAGGGTCTTGAACGACTAAATGAGAGGTATTCATAAGATAGTCCCGTATAATGGAAAAGCTGCTATTATGCATCAAATACGACGCACTTTTGACAAGGACATTATGTTTTCCAAAGGATTTAAGGAAATCGAAAAGGCGCGTGTTGCTAGAAAGATTAGAATTAGATAAATCATAAGCAAAGTAATACAGCTTTTTCTCCATGCCCTTATCGCTGTATATCACCTCTATACCTTCTTTGCTTGAAGATGTTTCCAATCCTCCGCTAGATGTCAAACGAACATTACGAATGGAAACGATTTTCATTTCAGCTCTTGCCATATACCAAAGAATCGAATGGATTGTACCGTTGACATGAGTATCCTTAAATTGGCGATTCATATCTTTTGTTCTGAAGAAGCCTAGTCGATTAGAAATTGATAAGCTATTATAAATTGCGTTCAGATACTCCTTAATTTCATATTGAGACATCGCCTCGAAATCGGGCAATGTTCCCGCATCTTGCTGACCGATTAAGATCATATTGTCAACTTCGCCAAAGAAAGCATTAGCATAGATAAAATCTGCTCCTGCAAACGGATAAAATAATGTGTTCTGGCGGTCGTCATCACTGATAATTGATGATGAACTTGCCCATTCACTTATCGGCTCTAAGTGCTTATCATTGAGGCGATCGTAAGCCTTGGTGCAGTCCTCGGAGTAGTCACTCGGTATCGCATCATTTAACTTTTCATCAGAAGTCAATGTTGGCGCAGACATCCCTGCTATATACCTTGACAAATCGGTAAGGCGTTGATTAATCTGTGCCGAGCAAAGCAAACAGCACACCATTAAGGTCATAACTATCGATAGTCGTCGCATAAAGGAATCGTTTAATTCGAAGAGCAAGCTACTATTAAACCATGAATGATAGTAGCCTACAACTCCACAGTAATTTATCTGAGTGTCTACAAACTACATGCCAGGAAACAATCCGCGATGCAAACCATAGAAAGGCCAAGGAATTGCTACAAGAACTAAAATCAGAGCAATGAGCATGAATATCGCGATCCGTGCGTGATGGGCTCCCTTTTTGGCCTTGCTATGTCCGATAGTGATAAGGGTTATTGCACAGACCATGAGCAATGCATGAAAGATTCCAAAAAATCCTAATGGACCCAAAATGCTACCTCCAAGAGCTAAATAATCATTAAAGGCTACGAGACCATTGCTGCCAACGAAATATAAAACGAGCCCAAGAAGCAATTGAATATGGGCAAAAATCATGGCCACAAGATAAGGACGACGCTCTTTGCCTAGCACGGCATTTTGTCCTCCTCGAAAACCGCTAACAATGGCATAGATTAATGCAAACAATACAACGTATCGAAGGCTTGAATGAAGATGAAGTAATCCTGTTAGCATAGCCTAAACTTATCCGCGCTCGTCCCAAGATGGGTAGGGGCGATGTACTTCTCCCGTGTAGATCTGACGTGGTCTTCCGATTGGCTGCCCCGCTTTTCTCATTTCATTCCATTGTGCGATCCAACCCGGCATTCTTCCCAAAGCAAACAATACAGTAAACATATCTACCGGGAATCCCATGGCACGATAGATGATTCCAGAATAAAAGTCGACATTAGGGAATAACTTACGCTCTGCGAAGTACGGATCAGCAAGTGCTTTTTCCTCAAGTTCTTTCGCAAGATGAAGAATAGGATCGTTTACTTTAAGTTGACCAAGCACTTCATCAGCTGATTTTTTAATGATTCGAGCACGAGGATCAAAATTCTTGTAGACTCTATGACCAAATCCCATAAGACGGAAAGGATCATTTTTATCTTTTGCGCGATCGATGAATTTCTGGACATTGCCACCATCTTTAGCGATTTCTTCTAACATCTCTAGTACCCGCTGATTGGCGCCACCGTGGGAAGGCCCCCAAAGCGCTGCAATACCCGCAGAGATTGATGCATAAAGATTGGATTGTGATGACCCCACAATTCGTACCGTAGAGGCCGAACAATTCTGTTCATGATCTGCGTGAAGAATCAACAGCTTATTCATCGCCGAGCTCAATACAGGATCTACCGCATATCCTTCGGTGACTTGCCCGAAGGTCATGTTTAAGAAATTGTCTACGTATTCGAGATTATTCTTAGGATAGACTATTGGATGCCCCATTTTCTTTTTCTGAATCATGGCAACCAAGGTGGGTGTCTTGGCAATTAATCGAGTAATCGTCATATCAAAGTCCTCCTCACTGCGATGCGGATTTAAAGAATCCGGGTAGAATGCTGACATCATCGACATCATCGTCATGAGCTGACCCATTGGATGAGATCCGTTGGGAAATCCTTGGAAAACATGCTTGACATCTTCATTGACAAGAGTGTGCATGCGAATCAAGTCTGCATAGTTCTCGTATTCCTTTTTGTTTGGAAGGTGCCCTTTAAGCAACAAAAAAGCCACTTCTAAGAAGCTTGCATTATTCGCTAAGTCTTCAATGCTGTATCCTCTGTGTCGCAGGATGCCCTTCTCTCCATCAATGAAGGTGATTGAGCTTTGTGTTGCTCCAGTGTTTTTATAGGCTACATCGTAGGTCACAAGACCTGTACTTCCTCTTAATTTTGAAATATCAAGGCCAAGCTCTCCCTCAGAGCCTTTGATTACAGGCGCCTCAAATGTTTGATCGTTGTATATAATTTTTGCGTGGTCACTCATGAATTCTTGCTTGCTCTAAATGTACGAAAAAGCCCCTTATCAAACGGTCGTTCAATAAAAATTTTTTGAGTTTTACAAAGAAATCAGTTGGATTCGGATGATGCCCTTATCTTTAAGGGAGAACACAACTATTTTATTCTATGTTCGGTGAAACAAAAAGGAATGCTAAAAAATCAACGCTTCTTGCCATTATCACGGTTGCCTTTGCAGTGATTGCTCGATTCTTGACGCTCCATCTGCCCAATGTGGCACCATTCGAAGCAATGATGATCTTTGGAATTTTTGCTCTGCACAGAAAATCATTGAGCTTTATTTTACCTCTAGCAGCTTGGTTTATTACTGACCTTATCATAAATAACACCCTCTACGCAGGTTTCTATGAAGGCTTTACATGGATCAGCCAATCGTTTGTTTTTGCCATGATCGCCATGCTACTGATCTTTGGATTTACCCAATTTCTGAAAAAACGGAGTGAAGAGAAAGGCCATGTTCTAGGCCATTATGCATTGGCTAGTGTTGTATCTCCTTTACTATTTTTTGCTGTGTCTAACTTCGGCGTTTGGGCTGGCATGAACATGTACCCTCCTACTCTTAGTGGATTAGGTATGTGCTATGTGAGCGCTCTACCCTTTTTGACCTATGGAATGGCCTCTACCATCGGATTTTCTATAATCTTCGGAGTGATGGGTTATCTTTTCCAACGCCAGAGTGCGCAATCCCCATCGAAAGCATAAAAAAAGCACACCCGATTAGGATGTGCTTTCAATAAGGGAAGATTAGCTTATGCTTCCTTACCTCATCATTGACTACTCAGAAGGAGTCTCTTGACTCGCATCTTCCACCTCATCACCTTCTTCAGCGGATGGTGTATTCTGCGTCTCGTCAAGAACAGCTGAAGACTCGACATCTTCTGCATCGCCAGATTCTATGGCATCAGCTTCCGATGATTTTGTAGCAGCTGCATCATCTTTTACAACCTCTTCTTCCCCCTGTGCTTCCTCTTTAATAAGGTATTCACAGGATACAAGACCAGCACTCGTCAATAAAAGACCACCTAAGGCAAAAAACAAAACATTCTTTTTCATAATAACTAATAATTTTTGATGAACAATTCAGGATAAATACGGATTCAATTCCAAGTTTATTTCCTGACTATCAGTTATTTATGATATTTTCACAATGCCTTAAATGTGTTAAACGTTAGCATTATTTAACGGGGTTTGAACAATAATTGTACAATCCTAGTTCCTTAGAAAAGTATTGATTGTCTCCTGGAGATTATCCATAGATTCCTCATGGAAGGGTCGGCCAAGCATGGTCTCATACAGCTCCATATAGCGATCGCGGATCAACTGAACGTCCTCATCCTCCATAACAGGCATAACATCCCCTTCGCGACCTTGAAATCCTTTAGACATTAGCCACTCTCTAACAAATTCTTTAGAGAGATGCTTAGGCGGTTTCCCTTGACTTACCGCTTCATCAAAACCATCAGCATAGAAATATCGAGAACTGTCGGGAGTATGAATCTCATCAATGAGTATGAGTTCACCATCAATCAAACCAAACTCATATTTTGTATCCGCAAGAAGGAGTCCTCGCTCAGAAGCCATTTGTTGACCGAAGGCAAAAAGTTCAAGACTAACAGAGGCCAGTTTTTGCCATAAGTCCTCGGAGACAATTCCGCGATTAAGTATTTCCCTTGGAGATATATCCTCATCGTGCTCCCCGTGATCCGCCTTGGTTGCAGGGGTTATAATCGGTTGAGGGAAGGCCTGATAAGGAAGCATACCATCAGGCATCGATGCACCGCAAAGCGTACGTTCACCTGCGGTATACTGACGCAATGCATGTCCGCATAGAAAACCTCGCACTACCATTTCAATCTTGATGGGCTCAGCGGTTTTTCCAGTAGTTACTGATTTATGGGGCAGGGCCTCACTCCAATTAGAAATAATGTGCTCTGTGGCTTGTAAAAAGTGATAAGCA
>JBMYZU010000023.1:0-17534 GCA_049610685.1 Chitinophagales bacterium | reverse complement strand
TAGAAATCTTTTCAAGAAATCCTAAAGTTTTCCATTTTCTTGATAGTAGGTAATCGTTGGGCCTATGCCTTGCTGAAATGGATAGTCATGACGATATCCTAAGGCACGTATTTTATCATCATTACATACCCAAGCGGATTGCACCCCTTCGCGAGCCTTTTCAATATCGAGCACAGAGCGGCGGCTTCGGAATCGATTCATAAATCCTGATATACGGCCTACTAGATAGAGCACCATATGAGGTATAGTTAGCGTGATATACTTTTTATTCAGCGTTTGACCTGTTGCTTTGGCGATCTCTGTCCAAGAAATGGCGCTATCACTATGGGCATAATATACACCTCTCGCGTCATCATGTTCAGCAAGGAGCATAAGTGCCTTGCATAAATCCCTGACATAGATTAGGCTCACATGCTTTTCTTGTCGACCAACTTTTGGGAATAAACCCTGCCCTATACTCTTAAAAAAGGCATACATTTCTGTATCTCTTGGACCATAGACAATTGGCGCTCTCAGCAAAGCAATTGGACATAAATCAGCATGTTGCTCGACATAGGTCTGCGTCATGGATTCCATTTCCATCTTACTTCTGCCGTAGGTAGACACTGGTGATGATGGGTCGGATTCCTTATGGGGTGCCTCAAGCGACGAGGGCGCTCCTGCTGCGATACTACTTGTGACAATAATCTTTTTGGGAGGATTCTTGCATTGTTTCACCCCATCATAGACTCCTTGAGTCAGCGCAACATTACCTTGATAATATCCATCATAGTCTTTAGCGTTGGTTACGCCGGCAATATGAAATACATAGTCACATCCTTCAAATACCTTCGATAAAGCATTAGGGTCTTTTAACCCGATACGGTGGCATTGTATATCAAGATGGTCAATCCACGCTGTTGAGCTTGTCGAACGAATGATACCGTGCACCTCATACCCTGATTCTAACGCAAATTCCGCAAGATGACTCCCTACAAATCCATTGATCCCAGTAATGGCAATTTTTGGCTTTGTTTTCATGCCTTGAATGTAAGGATTTACTCATTATCCACGATTCTTACCACAATCCTTAGGTTGCAAGTGATAACAATCCTTAAATTCAAGCTATAATCAAGAAGAACCAAGATTATGGGAGTATTTGACAAGTGTTACAATTTCGATCGTTCAGATGACATTAAGAGTCGCGGAGTCTACCCTTACTTCAGAGAAATACAAGACAGTGAAGGGCCCGTTGTAACCATGGAAGGCAGGTCGGTCATCATGGCCGGATCAAACAATTATCTAGGCCTTACCACCCACCCTCATGTAAAAGAAGCCGCCATTAAAGCGATTGAGAAGTACGGTACAAGCTGTTCTGGATCCCGCTTTCTCACAGGTACTATTGACCTTCATAATGAGATGGAACACCGCATTGCCAAGTTTATGGGCAAAGAAGCTGCCTTACTTTTTTCCACAGGATTTCAGGCAGGTCAAGGAGTTATCGCTCCATTGATGGCACGCGGAGAACATATCCTAAGTGATCGGGATAATCACGCGAGCATAGTTGCAGGAAATATGCTGGCCTCATCCATCAATATCAAAGTGGTTCGATATAAGCATAATGATTTAGAAGACATTGAGCGTAGGTTAAAAGCGATTCCACTCGAAGAAAACAAGATTATTGCTACAGACGGTGTATTCTCAACTTTTGGTACCGTAGCCCACTTGGATAAGATTACAGAACTTGCCAAGCAATACAATGCACAAATCCTCGTCGATGATGCCCATGCCTTTGGAGTTATTGGCGACGGAGGTCGAGGAACAGCCCATAAATTTGGTGTTCAAGATGATGTTGATCTCGTTGTTTGTACATTCTCTAAGACGCTCGCTAGTATTGGTGGCTTTGTCGTGGGCGAAGAGCGTGTAATCAATTATTTAAAGCATAAAAGTCCAGCACTTATATTTAGTGCATCCCCTACTCCAGCTTCGGTGGCCTCAGCCATTGCTGCTCTTGATGTATTGGAAAAAGAGCCGGAACGCGTAGAAAAACTCGCGTGGAACGCCAACTATGTGCGTGAAGGACTCAAGAAGTCTGGATTTAATGTCATGGATGGTGAGACAGCCATCGTTCCGATTATTATAGGAGATGATGAGAAGTGTTTCTCTATCTGGCGTATGCTCTATGATGAAGGCATATTTGTCAACGCCTTTATATCTCCTGCGACCCCTCCAGGTATGGCTATGCTGAGAACAAGTTACATGGCAACACATGAGGAAGAACATCTTGCAAAAATTGTTACCGTGTTTGAAAAGCTTGGAAAAAAACTTGGGCTGCTCGACGGGGTAAATACCGCTCACTAAAACAATATCACTATGGCAAAACAGCGTCAATTTCATTACGTACGTCAAGCCAATGGTAAAGAATGGTTTGAAGCTGACCAGAAACTCATCTTTGATAGTCATGATTTCTTAGCCCTTGATCGATTTAAGGATGAACTTGTCCTTATTGCCATCCAGGTTAAACTTCTTCCTCGAATCAGTGAAGTACTTGAACAGCTCGGTCTCGATAACAGCTTAGACTACTTTCAGAGTGAGTGCCGAGAGGTTATATCTGTCCCAGAGAAGCATATCAATGAAAAGACAGGAAAAGGAAATCTTTCTTTTCAAGTCTACTTCAAGAATGTTCCGGAGTCCATGGCATCTATTAATGAAGGCGCATGCGTTGTCGTCGCCTTACATCCATTGGATGAAGTATCAAACTCGGGAGGAAAATCCTATCGCTTGGCCGGTTATGTGCACGCCAACCGTTTTCATTTCCGCGACCATACAGACAACTCCATCCAAGAGGGTTATTACTACAATCTCCTAAGAATATCATCCTACACTTCAAAAGAAGGTCGAAACATTTACCGTCAATGCGGGATGTTTTCTTCCATTTTTGCCATTTTGAGCAAGATGTGTGATCTCAATGGCATTTCATGTACTTATGCCAATTTTGGTCGCGAGAATCGAGGTATGCAGCGATCGATCAAGATTCTTACTGATCGCTTGAACAAGGGATATGACCGTTACCCTGTAGATAGCTACACTCATATCAACTGGGTATTCCGAAGACGAAGCCAAGCGAAATATCTCGTAAACATTAGTCAAGACGAAGAAGCACTTAAAACCTTCTATAACGAGTCCATGGCTCTGCGTGAAAAATTTCTCTTCAACCAATATCCGAGGTTTGAAGATTTCAAAAAGATGCTTGATCAAGTATTGGCTTACTCCAAATCGAGCGGTGTTTACTCGTATGTCGATAAGGACGGAGTAACGCGTGCATCTTGTTTGGCAATGAATTGGGGGGATTATTTCGACATGACCTTAGATAATCCCAAAGGTTTATTTAAGCTAATTGCTAAGTTGAAGCTTACGGATAAAATTCTTTTTCCTGTCCATAACGTAGGTGAACTTGACTACGTAAAAAAATTATGGCAAGGCTTGGCCTACAAGTTTGAAAAGGAAGAGAAAGTGCATATCACACTGCTCAACACAATGGATGGCGACCCCTACAAATCATTAAAAAAGAGTCCATTACACGATCCTTTTGTATACTTTTCTATCAACAACACACAGGAAGAGTACGATCGATTTAAAAAGGCTTCGACCTTAGAAGATGGTACGTGTCCAGTCTTTATGGAAACACCACTCCTCTAAGTATTACCAGTAATTTTAGACTTTTTGACCCCTTATCAAACAAACGTTTGGTAAAGTTAATTTCATAGGTTATTTTTAGGAAAACCCCGAACCATGAAACAAGGTGGAAGTTGGCTTGCCCAACGCATTGCTGAAGGCGACGTTTTTGTCCCAGAAGAATTTTCCGAAGAACAACAAATGATACGAGACTCTGTGATTGAGTTTTGTGTCAAAGAAATTCAAGAACCCATTAAACAACGTGGGCGGGAGCTCTCGGCATCTAAAGACCTTCCAGAAATCGTCGCCTTATTGGAAAAATCTGGAGAATATGGGTTCTGTGGAGTATCGATTGCTGAGCAGTATGGTGGGATGGATCTTGACTTTAACACAGGCGTTCTTTTTGCAGAAGCCAATGCCCAAGGCTTTTCATTTGCCACTACAATAGGCGCACAAACGTCCATTGGTTCGTTACCCATTGTCTTTTATGGCAGTGAAGAGCAAAAAGCTAAATACCTACCAGGCATTGCCTCAGGTCAACTAAAAGCAAGCTATTGCTTAACAGAGCCTGGAGCAGGTTCAGATGCAAATAGTGGTAAAACCACAGCAGTACTTACTGAAGATGGTAAGTCATACGTTATCAATGGACAAAAAATGTGGATCACCAATGGTGGCTTTGCCGACGTATTTATTGTTTTTGCCAAGATTGACGATGACAAAAATCTTTCTGCTTTCATTGTAGAAAAGAGCTACCCTGGCCTTTCCACGGGAGCAGAAGAAGAAAAACTGGGTATCAAAGGATCTTCTACGGTTCAGGTATTCTTCAATGATTGCCTTGTACCCAAAGAAAACCTATTAGGCGAACGTGGAGGAGGATTTAAGATGGCCCTGAATATCTTAAACACAGGCCGTATGAAGCTTGCTGCTGGGGGAATTGGAGGATCAAAGTTTGCCCACACTAAGGCCATTGAATACGCGAACCAACGTGTTCAGTTTCGCGAACCCATTGCCAACTTTGGTGCAATAAAGCATAAGCTCGGTGAAATCGCGGTAAAAACATGGATGCATGAGTCTGCACTCTACAGAACAGGGAAGCAAATTGATATAAAAACTCAAGAGTTGGTAGCACAAGGACAATCTGCCTCTGAGGCTAAAATCAATGCCGTACGAGAATATGCTATTGAAGCGGCATTACTCAAATTTACCTGTAGTGAGGTGATGGACTATTCCATTGATGAAGCATTACAGATCTATGGAGGTATGGGATATGCTGTAGAAACGGGTATTGAAATGGGATACCGCGATTCCCGTATTCTTCGAATCTATGAGGGCACCAACGAAATCAACCGCATGTTGTCACAGGCTGAACTCGGTCGACGTATCGCAAAAACAAAAGAGCTTAGTTTACGTCCGGCGACGAAAATGGTCCGAGACCACATCATTAAGCGAATCTTCTTTAGAGGGGCTGATGATGAAGCCACAGCGGTATTTAACCTCAAAGTTGCCTTTCTCTATCTATCAGGTGTTGTAGGACGCTCCATGGGCAAAGAACTGGTCCGAGAACAAGAGATTGTGATGAATATGGCCGATATGATGGCCGTGGCCTTTGTTGCAGAATCAGGTTGGTTGCGTTATAACAAGCTCAAAGATCAACAATTGGTCAATCAAGAAACACTTGACATCCTCTTTAAAGTGAATCAAGTCTATCTCTTTAATGCCTTAACCTCCGCACAACAATGGGGTAAAGAAATCATTTATGCCTTTACAGAAAACAACCCTAGACAACGTAAGCGCATGATGGCGAGGCTTAATGCATTGACTACGCGCTATGCAGTTAATGCCAAAAACCTGCGTCGTGATATCGCGGAGTATAGTTGTGCCAAAGGAAGCTATCCATTTTAACTCAAAAACTTATACCTATGGAAAAGATAGTTCTAATTGATGGCATGCGAACGCCATTTATGCGCGCAGGTACAACCTATATGGATACCATGTCCTATGAATTAGGTCAATTTGCCATTAAAGGATTACTCACAAAAACAGGCATAGATCCTGCTATTGTAGATCAAGTTATACTTGGCACCGTCATTTCAAATCTTAAAACGTCCAATGTTGCTCGAGAAGCAGCCTTGTCGGGAGGTTTACAAGAGACGACGCCCTGTCACACAGTTACTATGGCCTGTATATCGGCTAATCGTGCTATTTCCACGGCTGTTGCAGAGATGCTTGCTGGACAATATGAGGTAGCTATAGCTGGCGGAGTAGACTGTACAAGTGATACTCCCATCACCTTTCGTAAGGCGATGCAAAAGAAACTCTTTAAAGCCCAAAAGATTAAGTCTATGGGAGATAGCCTAAAGTTCTTAGCCAGTCTTAAGTTTAAGGATTTTATGCCTGAACGTCCTCGAGTTGCAGAATACTCTACCAATCGAGTTATGGGGCAGGACTGTGATATTATGGCTGCCCGCTTTGAAGTTAGCCGCTCAGCCCAAGATGAGTTTGCCGTTCGATCGCATCATTTAGCGGAGAAAGCTTGGCAGGATGGTCATTTGGGAAAAGAAGTGGTAGAAGTAGCCCTTGCCCCCAAATTTCGTTCAGAGCACAAAGACAATGGCATACGCGGAAACTCAAGTATTGAAAAGGTAGGCAAGCTCAGACCAGCCTTTGACAAAAAGTATGGTACGCTCACTGCCGCCAACTCCAGTTTCTTAACCGATGGAGGGGCTGTTTGTCTTCTTATGACAGAGCGCAAAGCCAAGGAACTCGGACTACCAATTAAAGCTGAAATTGTAGACTATGTGTTTACCGGACAATCGCCCGAAGATGAGTTATTACTTGGACCAGCATATGCTACCGCCAAGATTTTGCAAAAAACAGGCATGAAGCTGGACGACTTTGATGTTATCGAGTTTCACGAGGCCTTTGCAGGACAGATTTTATCCAATCTCAGGGTATTAGAAGACCCTAAGTATTCCGAAGGCTTACTTGGATGGGAAGGCGCAGTCGGTGCGGTAAATATGGACAAGTTTAATCTGTGGGGAGGCTCTTTATCCATTGGTCACCCATTTGGAGCCACCGGAGCTCGTCTTCTCACGACTTCAGCTAATCGACTTATTCAAGAAGATGGACAATATGGACTGATTGCGGCGTGCGCAGCAGGAGCCCATGGACATGCCATGATTGTTAAACGATACGCCCAATAATTATGACTGCTACACCACGATCAAGAGATACGTTTCTACGCATAGAGAAAGAGAATGGCATCGCTACCCTATGGCTTGACCATCAAGAAGAGAAAATGAATGTCGTTTCTCCCGATATGATGGAAGCCTTGGAATCTGTTTTCGTCGAATTGGAAACCGATGATAGTATACAAGGAGCGGTAATCATTTCTGCAAAAAAAGACTTTATCGCCGGCGCAGATATCAAATCTTTTGCCATTGAAAAGAAAGGAGATTTCGAACCTATTCAGCGACGAGGACACGAAGGGCTTGCACGACTTGAAAACAGCAAAAAGCCTATTGTAGCCGCCATCCATGGTACAGCCTACGGCCTTGGCGTTGAGCTACCCCTCGCCTGCCATGCTCGTGTGGCAACTAACCACCCATCTACAAAGCTCGCACTTCCCGAAGTCAAGCTTGGATTGCTACCCGGAGGAGGCGGTACTCAGCGTCTTCCGCGATTAGTGGGTATTCAAAAGGCATTAGACATGATGCTCACGGGAAAAAACATCTTTGCTCGACCCGCTCAAAAAATGGGGTTAGTGGATGTGCTTACCGACCATCATAAACTCCATACAGTAGCCGTTCAACTTTGCCAAAAGATGGTTGAGGGAAAGTGGCAGCGTAAAAAAGTAAAGAAGTCCCTAATCAATCGATTCTTAGATAATACCTCACTTGGTCAACGAATTGTTGTTTCGCAGGCCAAGAAAATGTCAGCTAAACAAACGCAAGGGAATTACCCAGCCGTCCCTGCTATCATTGATTGCGCGGAGACAGGGCTAAAGAAGGGCTTACCTGCTGGTTACGAAAAAGAGCTCGAGCATTTTGAAGCCCTGATGCTTACTCCTGAGAGTGCAGCGTTACGTTACCTCTTTTTTGCTATGTCTGCCAATAAGAAGAATCCATATAATGCCTCTTTCACAAAGCTAAATACGCTAGGAATGATTGGTGCTGGATTTATGGGAGCTGGAATTGCCGAGGTAAGCATCAATAAAGGAATCGATGTTTTGCTAAAAGATATTGCCCCAGAAGGAATTGAAAAGGCTCGCCAAGGAATTTACAAAGGCATAAAGAAGAAGCTCTCAAGAAGAGCCATTCGTAAAATAGATGCAGAAGCCACTATGGGAAGGCTCCGTGGCAAATTGGATTACACAGACTTCGAACATTGCGACATTATTATCGAAGCGGTACTTGAAACCATGGATCTCAAGAAAAGAATTATCGATGATATTCAAGCGCATGGCAATCCAGACGTCGTTATTGCTTCCAATACCTCTTCCCTATCGCTAACTGAAATGGCGAACCATGCTAAACGTCCAGAAAAGGTGATTGGCATGCATTACTTCTCCCCTGTTCCCAAAATGCCACTACTAGAGATTGTCAAGACGGATAAAACCTCAGAAGAAACCATTGCGGCCTGTTATGATTTCGGTGTACGACAGGGTAAAACAGTTATCGTGGTCAATGATGGACCTGGATTTTATGTCAATCGCATTCTAGCGCCGTATCTCAATGAATGTTTGCTCATGATTGACGAAGGGATTAAAATCGATGTAATCGATAAGACCTTTAAGAAGCTTGGCTTTCCCGTTGGGCCGATTTCATTGTTAGATGAAGTGGGACTTGATATCGCAGCCCATGTTGCGCGGTCTGCTGAAGAGGCGTTGATGAAAGAACGCGAGGGATTTGTGGCTAGTGATTCGACAAAGCGCATGTATGAGGCTGGACGACTTGGAAAGAAAAACAGCCAAGGATTCTATTCATACAAAGAGGTCAAGGGTCGCAAGAAAAAGACCGGAGTAGATCCTAAAGCCTACGATTTCTTCAAAGGAAATGGCGACAAGCAACTTGAACGAAGTGTAATTGAAGACCGTGCCTTATTGCTTATGATTAACGAAGCAGTAATGTGCCTTGAAGAGGGCATTATTGGTTCAGCAGACGATGGAAACATTGGAGCTGTGTTTGGTATCGGCTTTCTGCCCTTTTTTGCTGGACCGTTTCGATACATTGACCACTTTGGTGCTCAGCATATCGTGGAGCGTATGCGTTCTTTGGAAGCGCAGTATGGCCCGAAGTTTACTCCTCGTCCTATGCTTGTAGAGTATGCTGAGCAAGGGAAGGAGTTTATGGCCTCGTAGCTTATAATGGCTGCTGTTTGCGGATAGGCCCACCACATCCCGCCTCCCTACGGGGAAGTTCCCATTTACTTTTGACAATGTCAATAACAAATGACTATTCCTTATTCTTAAGTATGTAGCTGTCTATATGGAGGAGTATCCTAATCCTCTCTATTGCGGACAACCGAGCACGATAGGTGCTGTCGTTACAACATTGGATAAGTTACCGGATCGATCTTTAATATAAACATCAAAAACAACCGTATCCTGCGCTTGACCAAAAAGAGGCTTACAAGTCAACCCATTAACAAAGAGATCGACTTCTCCAGAGATTGCCTTGATATCCCCACTTGGCGTAAGATTAGGCAGGTTAAGTAAAACATAGCAACTATCTCTTTGGTCGATTAATACCACGTCGTAAAACGGATCATTGATACAAGCAGAATCGGTTGTATAATCGCAGAAATTACCATCTGCTCGACAGGAAGGACTTTCCCCTTCTGGCGTTCCTACATCGCCATCACCATCCTGTAAGGTCAGATAAAGGGTCACATCATTGTCGACGCCATCAAACGAAACCTCACCCACGTTTAGGAAACTAATCTCAGGTTCTGGTGGATAGTTGGGATCATTATCATAACAAGAGGCTAATCCGAGCAATAAACTCAGTAAAACAGCCATAATTCTTGTTTGTAAGAAATGCATACCTGCAATTTACATATTCTTGACTTAGTTCGCTTTACCTTTATTCCATGAGTAAGGAGGTTATTCTTCAACTTTTCAGAAAACAGGCAAGTCAACCTGGCATCTACAAAGATTTTGTAGAACAGTTAGGCGTCAAGGTAGATACTGTCATGGAAATAGAAGCTATACCTTTTATGCCCATACAGTTTTTCAAGAACCATGCAATTCATCCAAAGGGCATAACTTCCTTTGACAAGGTCTTTGAAAGCAGCGGCACAAGCCAATCCACTACGAGCAAGCACTATGTTGCGCATCTCAAGCATCATAGAGACCAATGTTTATCGATTTTCAAAGATTGTTTTGGTGCATTAGATCAATATCACTTTTTCTCCTACCTCCCCTCCTACTATGCCAACCCCAATTCATCCCTCTTACACATGGTAGAATATTTTATGGAAGGAGCGCGTCAAACGAAGCATCATTACGATGACTTGAGCTTGTTAAATGCTGATGTAAAGAAAGTCCTGAATGAAAAGGAAAAACAACCCTTTATAATTGGGGTCACCTATGCATTACTTGATTGGGCTGAGCAAAATCCAATAGATCTTAAGCACAGCATTCTTGTGGAAACAGGAGGAATGAAAGGACGACGAGCTCCTATGCATCGAGAAGAATTACATCAAACCCTGCGTAATGCCTTCTCTATTGATTCAATTTACTCTGAATATGGCATGACCGAATGCCTGGGACAAGCATGGTCAACAGATGGTGAAGGCACTTTTGAGATAAATGCTCAATTTCAGGTCTATATACGTCCAATAAATCAACTGTATAAGCACGCTAAAGCCGGACAGCGAGGCGTTATTCAAATTGTAGATCTCGGCAATGATAAATCGTGTGGTGTAAGTTTCTTAGAAACAGAAGATATCGGTGAGATGATTAATGATGGTTGTTTCAAAGTGCATGGTCGAGCCGATGGCTCTGAAGCGAGGGGGTGTAACTTAATGATGGAAGAGCAATAAATGCTAGTTAGAATCAATATCTTGGCCTTATGGAAGACAACCTACCACTAATTCTTATCACAAATGATGATGGCATAACCGCTCCTGGTATTCGAACCTTAGTGGAGTGTGTTATGCACCTCGGTCGTGTTGTAGTCGTTGCTCCTGACTCACCGCAATCAGGAATGAGCCACGCAGTCACATTTACCAAACCCCTGTGGCTGAAGACCTCTGATGAGTTTAAAGATCTTGATATCGAAGCTTACGCCTGTTCAGGAACTCCCGCTGACTGCGTGAAACTAGCCAAGGATCAAATCTTTCACAGAACACCTGACTTTTGCTTTTCCGGAATTAATCATGGTTCAAATGCCTCGGTAAACGTCCTTTACTCAGGCACGATGAGTGCTGCAACTGAAGCTGCTATCGAAGGAATACCCTCTATTGGTTTTTCCTTATGTGATCATAGTTGGGAAGCCGACTTTAATGCGTCAAGGTCAATCATAACACATTTGGCTGAAAACCTTGTTGAACACAGTCTTCCAGACTATACATTGCTTAACGTTAACATTCCAAAAGGATCGGAAGTCAAGGGCATGAAGGTCTGCAGACAAGCAAGGGCTAAATGGGTTGAGCGTTACGATAAACGAACTGATCCTTATGGGCGAACCTATTTTTGGCTTACCGGAGAGTTTGTTAACCTCGATGAAAATGGGGGTACTGATGAAGATTATCTTGCCGAAGGATATGCATCTGTTGTGCCCATTCATTTTGACTTAACCTCCAAAGAGGGTGCTGATTTTATCAATAAACACTGGTTATGGGACGAAAACTAAACTGGTCGAAAGATCATTATATAGGCTTTGCAATGGGTTTGATACTTCCTTTGGTAGGCAGCTTTCTCTTCTACACCTTTGGTTGGGGGTCACCGACGCAAAGAGCATTCAAAACCGCGTTGAGTTCTAATTTACTTCAAGGAATGGACAGGATCTTGGCCTATGCCTATTTTGTAAAGTTTGGTGTTGTAACCAATATCATCCCCTTCTTGATTTTAAATCAATTGAAAAAAGATCGAATGATGGCGGGTATGATTGCCTCTACTCTCCTCTATGGCATTGTAATCATCTACTTGATTCTAAGCCAGTAAATGAGACTCTTTATTCTTTCAGGAGAAGCATCTGGTGATTTACATGGTAGTCACTTAATGCGAAGCATTTATGCAAAAAATCCTTCTACTGAAATTATGTTTTGGGGAGGTGACTTGATGTCTAATGCGGGTGGCACGTGTGCTATGCACATTCGAAACACTTCCTTTATGGGTTTTGTAGAAGTAGTTAAAAACCTTCGAACAATCGGCAAATTGTTTCGACTTGCCAAACAGCAAATCAAAGCCTTTCAACCAGACGAACTTATCCTTATTGATTATCCAGGCTTTAATCTTCGTATGGCTAAATGGGCTAAGAAACAGGGCATACGCGTAACATGGTACATTGCCCCCAAAGTATGGGCATGGAAGGAAAATCGAGCAAAAAAGCTAAAGCAATACACCGATAAACTTATTGTTATCCTACCCTTTGAAAAAGATTACTTCATTCGGCATGGAATCGATGCAGAGTATCATGGACATCCATTATTGGATAATCTTAAGCTTAGCGATGAGAAGGAGGACATTTGGTTAGCCAACAATCCATCCCTAACAAGTAAACCTATACTTGCCATTCTGCCTGGAAGTCGCAATCAGGAGGTCACTGCAATTCTACCCATATTTCTAGAGGCAGCAAACCAGTTAGATCAATATAACGTGGTCATAGCGGGTGTTAAACACATAGGAGAGGATATTTATCGGGCAGGAGGCTATAATCCAAAACGGCATACCTTATTCTACAATCGAACCTATTCCATACTTAAAGAGGCCAAGGTTGCCTTAGTAGCTAGTGGCACTGCTACACTTGAAGCAGCGATTCTCAATACACCAATGATTGTAGGCTATAAGGCTAATCCCCTCTCCTATTGGATCGGAAAACAGCTCGTTAAGGTGTCTTATATCTCCTTGGTCAATCTTATTGCTGATGAAGAAGTAGTTCCTGAGCGCATTCAGCATAAGCTGACCTCGTCTCAGATTTTATCTGATCTTAAATCACTTACCGAAGGCCCTGCATCCATCAAGCAACAAGAGAAGTTTGCCAAGATTCGCGATATGCTAGGAACAGAGGGGGTATCCGATGCCATTGCACAAAGCATCCTAAGCGATAAGTAGAATTATCCTCAACCAATGTAGAAGAGTATATTATATTTGAGGCCTATTGGGGGTATAGCTCAGTTGGCTAGAGCGTTTGACTGGCAGTCAAAAGGCCGGCGGTTCGAATCCGCCTATCTCCACTAAAGTGGAATCCATCTCATTATGAGACAGTGTTCCGCTTTTTTTATTCTCACAAAGGTTCTTTGTAATAGGTCCACTAATCTTTGTCTCCCTCCTACTGGAAGGCACGGATTGCCCTAACCCAGTGTACCTCATCTTTGTATAGATAATTACCCCCACTGCTTGTGCTACCAAAGTATTTAGCCCAAGCCGTTGTAGATCCAAATGCTTGAGAAGAACTCCAGTAGTAATTGTTAGAAAACCCACCGATGTTCCCTAATCCCAGAGCATTGCCTTGACCTATGTTTTGGTGCATTCTACTCAACTCAAAGCTTGAAGGAAGAAACCAGTCGCTATATCCTCCTAATACTAAGTTTGCACATACATCAGCTGCAGTAAGAGGTGTGGGGCATGCCAACTCAATCTGTGCTGTATTTTGAGCCCCCGAACCGATGGCAGTTCCTGTTCCAATAGACGTTCCATAACAGCCCCATTCTGATGCGCCAAATGATTGATCCGTGGGAGCAGCGATAAGACCACCGCCGTTACCATCAAGATAAAAGACAATTCCTCCTTGGTAGGAGTCTCCAATATTAGGGGTGTATCGACAACTTCCATCATTAATATTTGCAGATGGATTATAGTTAAATGCTCCAGTGTCCATGCATCCGAAGACAAATAGTGATGTTAGCGCGTTCAAGGATGAATCCAAATAACTTACTACCTGTTGCAAAGAATCTACCGTGGACAATGTTACAGAATCCAAAGAGGATGAACCAGGGAGCCCTTGTGGACCATCAGGTCCTTTGAGGTTTATTCCAGTGTATATCCATGATGTAAGATTATATTCCCAAACATCTCCATTGCTTTGCAAATAAAAGTCTGAATTGTTTGGAGTGGATGTCGGAGGAACTATATTTGGATCATCTGTGCCATCATACCAGAAAGTACCTCTTTGACCATCAGCCCCCGCTGGACCCTGTGGACCTGCTACTCCTTGAGGTCCCGTTGCACCTATTAATCCTTGTGGCCCTTGAATACCTTGTGGGCCTTGAGCTCCATCGGCTCCATCCTGTCCATCTGTTCCAGCAGGACCTTGTGGACCACTTTTTACGTACCCTATCATATAACTATCACCTGAGTTATAAGATAGGTGTGTTTGTGTCCCTTGTGAAACAAAGTCTACGGGAATCGCGATAAAAGCTCCTTGGATATTGATTGATGGAAGGCGACATTTGTAATAGGCAACATCTTGAAAATCATCAACATTCCTAATAGTAATTATATCATTTACATCTATATCTAAAAGCCAATCAGTGTAGTCAACGTTATCAATGTTTAGTGGACTAATATTAATTGAGTTTGCTTGACTGTAAATGTCAGTTCCATTTCCACCAAATGTTAGCTCAAATCGAGTAGGAGCTACACCACCACTTGACAATTGAGAATTCCATATAGCACTATTTCCATCATTTCCAGGAGCTCCATCTTGTCCATCTGCTCCATCCTGTCCGTCAGCTCCCGCTAGACCCTGTGCTCCTGGTAGTCCTTGGGGTCCCTGTGCTCCATCTTGTCCATCAGCTCCTGCTAGACCTTGTGGACCTGGTACTCCTTGTGGACCCTGTGCCCCATCTTGGCCATCAGCTCCCGCTGGGCCTTGTGGACCTGCTACTCCTTGAGGACCCTGTACTCCATCTTGGCCATCAGCTCCTGCTAGACCTTGTGGACCTGGTACTCCTTGGGGACCTTGTGCACCATCAGCTCCGTCTTGTCCATCCACTCCTGCAGGACCGGCTGGGCCTTGTATACCCTGTGGACCTTGTGCTCCATCTGCTCCAGCAGGACCGGGAGGGCCTGGAGTACCTGAGTTTTTAGCATATAGGGCATAAGGAACGCTCCGTAACTGAGTCACGCCCATAACTTGGTAATTTGAACCCCCGTAAATGTCTACAGCTACTTCAATAAAAAAAGCATGACTACCCCAGTCAATTAAGGAAAAGTCACCACTCACTGCATTCCCCTCGCCTATAGCTAAATTCACTAAACCAATATTATTAGTGGTTACATCATGAAATTCCTGATAGGCAATCGATCCATTCGGTGAATCCTCCAAAATCGAAATCTCAATACCTATATTTTGATCAGAAATCACTTCCCAATTCCCATCGCGAATTACCGTTTGGTAAGAGAATGATTCTGGCGACTGTGCATAGAGTAATGTAGTCGTTAGCAGAATACTCAAAACGCTAAACATTCTTTTCATATCAATTATACTTTTCAATTTTATATACGCTCGTTTCTGTAGACGATTTGATTTGTAGAATATAGCTTCCCGCTCCTAGATCACTGACATCTAGTTTCTTTAACAGTTGCCCTTCTTGAAGCACATCTTGCATTACCAACTTGCCGCCGATATCGTAGAGAGATATCTCTCCATTCCGCTGACGGCTTAATTCGATGAGCAGTTCATCAGCACTTGGATTTGGGTAAATCCTTGTAAGAATGTCAAGTTCTACAATGGGAATCGCAACAGCTAAAGCATCCTGATGAAAGCCTTGCGTTAGAATTTCTGTATTGTCAAATGTTTCAATGACAAGTTCACCAATGGAAAAATCCATAATTACTTCATTGGACTCCATCGTTCCTCCAGCATTAGAGACTATATAAGGACTTATGCTTTGGCTAAATAAAGTCAAAGGAGAGATAAGTGCAATAAGTGCACAGTAACGCATGTGAGGTGTTAAAGGTTGGTAGGTTAGTTACTTAAAATTAATATAGATCGTTGACAAGACAAAGTATGTGCCAAAATGCCCTGTTTTAACAACAAAAACTCATTCAAAAACCACCTTCTGCTCTACGCTACCATCATCGTAGATATAGATCAGCGGCCGATTGCTTTCCTTGGATTCTCTTCCTAAATAATCAATGACCTTAATGAGCACTGGCTTTCTATTTATATCTATTGGATCGACACCTACTGGATTTTGATCGACCCCTACACTTTCATAGACAAAGGTCCACCGACCATAAGGCGTTCCACTGGGAAATACGTCCTCTTTCCAATATAAGGCATCCTCAATCAAGCAGTTGACCGGATTTCCCTCATGAATTGCCGAGTCATTTACGAGCTGAGCGCTTACAAGGAGTGTATCAGTTAATGGAATATCAAATTGAAAGGTGAAAGACTGCTCATCAGTTAAGATGTCTTGGGCAATGACATTTCCCTGTTTATCAGATATGATCCATTCGATGACATTTGAGGTTCTAGGCCACGTGAGATAATGTCCAGGATGGTATAAGTTAACAATATTGGTATCCGACACATTTACCGATAGTCCCATTTGATCGCATGGAACGGTGGTGATAACTTGGGCTTGTATCGTTAGGCCAAGGAATACCATAAGTGCAGGTAAAATATTCTTCATATTATTGGATTTTTTGTTTACACCTCGTTCGGATGCCATATGGTTTTCGTTTCCTGAAACCTTTCAATAAAATAAGGAGACTGTCCCTTATCCTCGTTCCAATTTATCCCCCTGTTAATTCGTACTCTTTTCAAATTCTCTACTGAAACCTTTTCAAGTTCTTCTATTTCTTCATCATGTTCTCCGCAATACGAGACAGCATTTACATCCATATGAGAGGCAAAATGATGAATCAGCTCTTTTCTTTTTCCTGTTAAAATATTCACGACGCCGTGAGGCACATCTGATGTGTTTAAGACTTCAGCAAAAGAAATACTGACCATCGGATTGTTTTCAGACGATAAAACGACACATGTATTGCCTCCAACAATGATTGGCGCAATCGTAGACACCAACCCTAACAATGCACTTTCATTCGAGGAGATTACGGAAACAACTCCCATAGGCTCCAATACGGAAAAATTAAAATGATGAGAAGCCACAGGGTTAACGGAACTAAATATCTGTTGGAATTTGTCGCTCCAACCAGCATAGTATATCAAGCGATCTATACTTTGTTCCACCTCATCTTTTGCCTTTTGTTTTGACAAGCCGGTCATCATTAACTCCTCGATGAACTGCGATTTCCGACCTTCTAACATTTCGGCCACTCGATACAGAATTTGACCCTTGTTTAATGCAGAAGCACTTTGCCATGATTTCTGTGCTTTTCTTGCTGCGACGACCGCATTTCTAAAGTCCTTCCTGGAAGAAAGACACATGTTCGCCAACAATTTTCCATTGTTGTCTTCGACCTTAAAATATCTTCCGGATTCAGTTCTTGGGAACTTACCTCCGATAAAGATTTTATATGTTTTTAATACATCTAATCTTTCCATTATTCAACATTTAGATAAGAGATTAAACCATGTAGCCCGCCTTCTCTGCCAAACCCACTCTCCTTATATCCTCCAAAAGGAGAAGTAGAGTCGAACTTGTTATATGTGTTGGCCCAAACTACTCCAGCATTTAATTCTTGGGTAAGCTTAAAAATTTTAGCGCCTTTCTCCGTCCAAACCCCAGCTGACAAACCAAAG
>JBMYZU010000022.1:0-18500 GCA_049610685.1 Chitinophagales bacterium | reverse complement strand
CACCTGCCTTAGTATAGGCCAAATAGGTGACCTGAGGTGTTGTAGTGATAACGCTTTGATCGAACTCTCGTTCCAGTCGTTCCTGGATGATTTCCAAATGAAGGAGTCCCAGAAAACCGCATCGAAAACCAAAGCCTAAGGCAATGGAAGTTTCGGGTTCGTATACCAAAGAAGCATCATTGAGTTGAAGCTTTTCCAATGCATCCCGCAAATCTTCATAATCATCGGAGTCCATAGGATAAATTCCTGCAAATACCATAGGTTTTACATCTTCAAACCCTTTAACCATTTCCGTAGTAGGGTTCTCTTGTAGGGTTATCGTATCTCCGACTTTAATCTCCTTGGATTGCTTTATACCTGTGATGATATAGCCTACATCTCCGGCAGAAAGGGTATTGCACGGTTCAGGCTTAAGTCGCAGAATCCCAATCTCATCTGCGTTATACGTTTCTTTCGTAGAGAGTAGCTGAATTTTATCTCCCTTATTCATCGTCCCATTTAACACCCGGAAGTAGGCAATGACACCACGGAATGGATTAAAGACCGAGTCAAAAATCATCGCTTGTAGTGGGGCGTTAGGGTCACCTTTTGGTGCGGGAATTCGGTCCACAACAGCAGATAAAATGTCTGGAACGCCAATGCCTGTTTTTCCACTGGCATGGACTATATCTTCCGCTTCGCATCCGATTAGGTCAATGATTTGATCAGACACTTCTTCAATCATGGCACCATCCATGTCAATCTTATTGATAACAGGAATGATCTCCAAGTCATTTTCTAGCGCTAGGTAAAGGTTAGAGATGGTTTGGGCTTGGATACCTTGGGTAGCATCCACAAGAAGCAGCGCTCCTTCACAAGAAGCAATAGACCGCGAAACTTCGTAAGAAAAGTCCACGTGGCCCGGTGTATCAATTAGGTTAAATCGGTAGGTTTTCCCATCGGTATGGGCGTATTCCATGCGAATTGCATGGCTTTTTATTGTAATTCCTCGTTCGCGTTCCAAATCCATATCATCAAGGATTTGGCTTTGTTTTTCTCGATCATTGACGGCTTTGGTCTCATCAAGAAGTCGATCAGCAAGGGTAGACTTGCCGTGATCAATATGCGCAATAATGCAAAAATTTCGAATGTCCTGCATAAAGTAAATATACTATCAATACCAAGCTCTTTCGAAGTGATTTCGTCAAAGCCTTTAGAATTACCGTCAAATTATGCTGACCTGCCTCGGCAGCGCTTTCGAGGTCATATTCTATGGGCTTACAGCTGAATCTTAGCGCAGGGAAAGTTCAATTTGAAGGTGTACTCTATGTAACGAATTTTCTTTATTAAGCTTAGCATTATGCAGGATAGCAATACGTATTCCTCTTTGCCATCGTATAGTTAGCGAATTGACGAGGTGCACTTGGCCCAAGCTAAAAGCCTGAGGAAATCCATAGGGAAGAGATATTGTGTAGGGATAATCTAGTAATGCATCGGGTCCAGTATGGGTGGAGAGTGTTAATCGAGCTCGGTGTTGAATGATTTTCCAAGGACTGTATCGCACTTCTGTGTACCACAGTTGGCCCCAAGACCATTGATTGTTTTTGGTCTGTGCTTGGACGGATAAATAACAGTGAAAGCTGAAATCATCTCGGTAACGTCTTGTCCATTTGTATCGAATCAAGATATGATTTGAAGTTGTTTCCTCATCGTGACCTTGTCGGTAACGTCCCAAAACGTACATATTTTCTTTCCGATTTCTTTTGTATTCATATCGTCCGCCTAGTGTTATTTGGCTTTGATTTTCATTATTGAGGTCGTTGTATCTAGTAGAATGAAGCGATATAGCTCCATGTATGTAATGCTTGCGCCATCGATGGCCGAGTCCCATTCGGACTTGATAACCTTCGGCTATATCGATAACATTCATACTTGGAATCCTAAGCTCGTTATTGCCTAGGGATCGAAGTTGTAGCGAGGCTGTATGATCCGTTTTTGGCGAAAGGGCTAGAATCATTGAAGCTAGTAATGTAATTGATTTCGCATTCGATGGTTCAATCTGAGTCGATAATTCTCCTTGCACTATACCATTTGGCAGATACCATGAATTGTAAAGGCCAAGATTGAATTGGGAATGATGGATCTCTGATTGAAAGGCTCTTTTATACAGCATTGAGAGTCCTTGCTGGAATTGCTTTAACTCCGCATTTACATCAAATCCAATTGCTGTGAGGGAAATTGTTTTACGACGTAACTGCTGGAGTTCACTTTGACGAAGGCCTTGATTACTTGGGTCAATCCATAGGGATGAGTCTCTTATTTCTCCATCGATATGTTGATGGTCGAAAACCACATTTCCATGAAGCTTCTTTTTGACAAGATCAAGACACACTCCCCGCATTCTGTTTACCTCATTGAGGCTCGTATGGGGTTTACCCTGCATCTGAATTCCAGCCCATGTACTTGGAAAAAAAAGGGATTGCAACTGAAAGTGTCGCGATAAAACACTTCCCAATCCCCATGTCACTCGATAATCCCCAAGAGTGATTGCAAAATTTGGTTGCCTGAATGACCAATACATTGAGGTGTAGTCCCAACCTAGTTGCTTTTTGCTAAACACAAAGGCCTCGCTGTAATCCTGCTCTACATTTATTCCAGCTGCCCATACGTCGTTTACATGAATTCCATATTGGATGTAATGGCGCAGTGAGAAATTATCGTTGTTTTCGCCAACAATACCCAAGCGCAGCTTATGCTCTGTGTTATTCAAAGACACCTGAGCGCTATTGAATAGGACGTGTTGCCCAAGGGCATCAACAAGTCGCTCATAGGTTGCTCGATCAAAAGAATTGATATGGCGCAATTCGAGCAGGTTGTGTATTCGACCAAACTTTTTTTGATAGAATAGAAGGCCGTTGTATTGATCTTGACTTATCCATTGTTTATTGAGCCATCTTTGCGCCATATGGGATGCGTCTTTCTTTGATGATACATTGTATCCTTCATGAATAGAGGATCTCTCCGATACAAACAACGACGTGTTGTCTCGATACACACTGTCATAATCAAGCGTAGAGGGGGCTTGGGCATTGCAAATTGAAAAGCAAGACCATAACCAGCCAATTCCAATGAATGACAAGGCTAACCTCTTCATTGTTTGAAGCCTTCGTAGCCGGCAATGGCAGCATATTGGATAGGTATCCCGTTGTAGAGCTGTGCTGAGAGTCCTAGCGTGATGTTCTTTTTATGGATAAGCATGGTGAGGCCGGCTTTTACTGGGGACAATCCCAGATCTAATCGAAGAGACACGGTATTCTGGAGTTTTAACCGACTGCCGAGAATGTATTGGTTTCCCCCTTGACGATCTAGTATAAGGGCAATGTAAGCCTCTACCATATCCTTGGAATAGAAAAGCGCTTTAGTTATTCGATGTTGTATTGTATTTCTTGGTTGACTAAGCTCAGCGTTTCGATGACTAGCTTCCCATAGGAGATGGAGCGAGATCACAGAATTTAGCATCAGGGAAGTGTTGGTCCCAAAATGTAACTCAGCAGAACGTGCTAGCGGAGTGAAGTAGCTGGAGCGCCCAAGATGAATCCCTACATTGGTGTAGCTTCCAATGTTCCTTGTATATCCCGCATAGAGATTCCATCGTGAATGTTCTGGAAACCCCGTGGCCTGATTTACAAGCAGAAGGCTTTGATTGCCTCTGTTACAGGCAATTCTTAGGCCAGCTTCGTATAGACTTGGGCTGAGGGGGTGATGATTCCACCGTCCATCAAGACGAAGGTTTTTGATGGTTTGACGAGTTGAGACCGGGTGTAGTAACCAGAAGGACGGAACCTCTCGGAAAGTACTGGATATTTCTACTAGGTGTTCCTGTCCGTAGAGTAATGGATGGTGTAGAAAAAGTAGTGTATAGAGAAAAAGCCTGTGGCGCATTAAGCGCAAACCTAGGTCTCCCCATTATCCTTTAAGGATTGTGTTGAGTATAGGTAATCTAAGGGTTAATGTTTATGCTCTGAGGCAGAGCATCCAGCCTTTTCGCCTTGCTTGCCTCCACAACAACCGGGTAGACTTTCTTGTACAATAGGATTAGGCGCAAAGTTTCCTGCCATGTAGCCCGCGTCAGCAACAGCCATTTTAATCGCTTCCTCAGAAGTTTTTGCATCGTTAAAAGTGACAGAGACCGTTTTGCCTTCCAAATCAACAACTACATTTTTTACTCCCTGAAGGGCATAGCATGCATCCTCGATACGATCGATGCACATACCGCAGATTGCATTGGTTTCAAAGGAAATGGTCGTCTTTTCTGCCCGAAGATTTGCGGATAAAAAAAGGATGCTCATAGCAAGTAATATTGTTCTCATAAGTTCAACGTTTATCAAGAATCATGCCGAAACAGGGTGTATCGGTATCCCAAATATAATCGAGGTCCGAAAATTGGTCCCCAAATCATAGAGGCATCAAATAGGGTTGCTGGAGAGTTGCCATCTGTTTGTGCAATGCCATCCGGACGGATAATGGGATTGGCTTGGCGGAATACATTGAGGTTTTCACCCCCTATGTAAAGTTCATGGCCAATATTGGGTGCATAGGTTACCTGCGCATTGATGGTAGCATAGGTGGGAGATGATTCGGGCCTTCTATTATCTGTTGATGGAATGCGACTTGGTCCTCGTAAAGTGACGGTGAAATCTGCTCGAAACTTCTCAGAAGGTAAGTTGTAGGCAATGTTTTTTAGTAAAATCCATTTTGGGATGTAAGGGTCTCGTAAGAGATTGCCGTCATAATCAGAAAACACCTGATCAGTCTTAAACGATGTGGTGGAGGTGAGATTCTCCTTCCAATGGGTCACTAAATCCATTTGAAGAGCATAGGAAAATGCCTTGCCTTGGAGCGCCTGAATGCGAAGGTTTGAAGGGTCCTCTGCATTAAAAATGATCTTTCGTTCAAAATCTGTTCGATAGGCGTCGATGACCCATTCCCACGCTGTATTCCCAATCTCAAAGTCCTTAAAAAGATTAGCTCCATAAGTCCAAGCTCGTTCGTCGTATTGTTGATTTTGTATCGAAGGGTCTATAATGAACTCACGACCGCTGGCAAATATTCCGAAAGCTTCAGTTAGGATAAATGGACTTCGTGCTGAGCGACCTGCGGATAGCTTTATAATCCATTCGTTAGGCGTTGTCCAGCGCATATTCATCCTAGGCAGTAGATACAGCCCGTAGAGGTTGTGGTGCTCAACGCGCATTCCTGCAATCCAGGCAAACGATGTGTTGAACTCATAGGTATACTCGGTAAAGCCGTAAGGATTAAACTCCCACCGCTCCTGTTGCAGTGGATTTACTCCCAGAACAGCCTCTTGTAAAGAGTCTACTAATAGGCCTCCTCCAAATTTAATTGTGTGACTATGCAGGTCCTCTCCGTTAGCCGTGGTGTTCCAAAAGTGCTCAAGAATTAGCTTGCTCTCACCAAACATTTCCTGCCCGTTATAATCTCTCGTGCTATACAATGCTTGGTTGTTATCTCCAAAAAATGCCTCGCGATCGTGAAAATAGAAGCGGTTTTGAAATCCCACACTCCACGTATCCCAGAGCCTACCCATTTTCCAAAAGGCGGCTATTCGCCGACTCTCTTGATCGTAGCGATAGTCTGCATTGTAGATGGAGTCTTCCCGGTAAGTGCTACTTAGTCCTCCCTCTAACCGGGTATGGCTATAATCAAAGCCAAATTGGGTACGCCATTTTTGCTTATGGAAGTACTTCCATCGATGCATAACGTTAAGATGAAATGGATTTTTCGGCAGGTCTAAGAAACCATCGCCATTATCATCCATCTCACGATTATTGGTCATGCCGTGGACGGAGGTAAGGGTGGACCATCTTCGGCTTATTTTCTCTGTAGAGAGAACATTCCCTTCCAATCTGCCAAACGCTCCGAGGTAGACATTGACATGAAGTCGTTCATCGTAATCAGGGGGTTTCCAATTATATACAATTTGCCCAGAAATCGCTTCACGACCGGTTACAATAGATCCCGAACCTTTCGATAGCGCAATGCTGTGAAGAAATGGGCCAGGGACATCAATCATTCCTCCTAATAGATTTAATCCCCGAATCGAGGACAGGCCTTCGAATCGAATCTCTGCATACTTACCATCAAGGCCCAGCATGCGAAGCTTTTTGCTACCCGTAATGGCATCCGTATAGCCAACATCCACGGAATTATTGGTTTCAAAACTTTCCGAAAGATTACAACACGCGGCTTTCGTTAAATCCTTTTGGTCAAGTAGGGTCGTATTGAGTGTAACGCCGAGCTGTCTTGAGTTTCTTCGAGATTGGATCACGGTAGACTCTAACACTTCGGGATACAAGATGACTTTGGCGTATTCATCGCGGATAAGATCAAGGGTATCTGAGGTATACCCCAACGCACTCACAACAATTTCTTGTTTATCATCAGTCCCATTCCATTGCGCCAATCCCAGCGAATCGGATTGAGCAATGGGGGTGCCTGTTCCATCTTTTATATCAGCATAGGGTAGGGCTCTGTAGCCCTCTGCTTGCGAGAAAGAATATACGTTGACGCCAAAATTGCTTTGACCATATAAAGCAAATGATAAACAACTAAATGCAGCAATAAAAAATAGCCTGATATATCTTGTCATTTTCTACAGTTATGGTTTTAGCGAATAAGCGAGACACTTCCGCTGGCCTGTCTTTGATCTGGGCGTCCAAGCTGCTTAGCAAGAACAACTGTCATATAGCTTCCTGCAGGTGCTTGTTTTCCATTATAGGTTCCGTCCCAGCCTTCAAGCGATGAAGCGTCGCCAATCTCTTCAAATACAAGTTCACCCCAACGATTATAAATGCGCATTTCTATAGTAACAAAGAAAGAAGCATTGATTACTTCGAAGACATCATTAAGGCCATCACCATTCGGAGTGAAGGCATCAGGGATAAGAGGATCCACCTCTGGGATAACATTTACCGGTATGAAGATTACAGAATCCCCACATGGCGGCAGGCCTCCTAAGGCTACTTCGTAAAGTGTAGAGTCTCCAGGGAACAGAACTACGGAAGCCGTGGAATCACCTAACACATCCCATAGGTAAGAGGTGATGTTGTCACCGGATATCGTAACTACAAGGCTATCGCCATAAAGTACGGTGGTATCAGGCTCATAGAGAATTTCGATGTTTTGAATTGGAGAGGATACCTCAATGAAGATACTGTCTTGACTTGAACAAGGACCATTAGATCCTGTAACATACAAAGTGGTGTCTGTATCGGGAACAACGGAGATTAGTGCTCCGGATTGGCCTGTACTCCAAACATAGGATAGTGTAGAGTCATTGCTTGTTGCTTCTAGAATAGCAGCTTCAGGGAAACATAAAACACTTGGTCCTTCAATGTTTATGCTTGGATTTTCAAAGGGTTGATCTACAAAAATGGTGTCGGTAAGTGTACAGTTGCTTGCATCGGTAACTGTTACGATATAGGTGCCTGAATCCAATCCGAGCGCTACGGCATCCGTCTGATTGTTAGAATCATTCCAACTGTAGGTGTAAGGAGCTGTTCCACCGCTGACAAAAATTCCAGCAGCGCCATTTTCTCCGTCACAATTTGCATCTATGACATTTGTACTATCGATTTCAGGACCAATTTCAGGAATTGTTACACAGCGGGTGACTTGACAGTTCGAAGCATCCGTTATGGTTAAGCAATAGTCTCCTGCCGGCACACCTGCGAGAACAAGACCACTTTGTCCATTATCCCAAGAATAGGTTAGTGGAGGGTTTGCCCCTACGGGAGCTACTGCGGCTGCGACTCCATTACTTTGCCCGCAATCTGCAGTATCCGTCACATTAACTGAAAAGTCAAAGTTTTCAGCTACGACGACTTCTACGGTGTCATTGTAGGTTAACGTAGCACCACTGCACGAAGTATACATGATTTCGGCGCGGTAGGATGAGGTCACATCAGGGCAGACGTCAAGACTTGCTGTGTTCCCAAGATTGTTTCCTGCCATATCAAACCAGTTGAAACTATAGGTCGGCGCTCCATCCGGCGAAAATCTCCATGCTTCAGGAGTGGTTACCGTCCATGGGCCTGTATTGCGGCCTGGCGCTACCGTGCCATTTGTTCCTGAACCATCTTGAATTCCAATAACCGCATTTCCGCTATTCCAAGTAATACAAGTTGGTTTAGATTCAACATAGACTTCAATGATTCCAGTCGACTCATACAGCACGATTTGATGACGGCTGGTGAGATTGTTACAACTGAAGTGGCATATATTATCAAAGCTGACCACAAACGTTCGACATGGTGCGATGCCATATATTCCTTGACGAATACTACCACATACGGAAGGGTCAATGTCATGATATGGACCCATGATAGAGAGTAGATCTAATGTTGTGCTTGGAACGGGTGTGGAGAAAGAATATGGGCAATAGGCATTAGCTAAACTAGCATCAAACGAAACAATGCCATTGCTACCTACAACAACTTGAGTATAGTTGTTTCCGTAAAAGCAGAAAGGAAAGGGTAGATCAATGATAGGACTGTAAACATCGTCAGTTCCTGCACTCACTGGGGAACCAATGGTATATGGGAAAGGGTTGTATGGAATGGCATCTACTCTATATTGGGTGCTTTGAGCTGTCTCAAGGAATTGAGCGCTAAGTGTAGTGCAAGAGTCTGTGCAAGTTTGTGAAACATCAGGGCCAGCATCTACTCCAGGACATGATGCTACAAATTGGGCATTACTCGTCATAGCAAAGCCGAGTAATCCAATAGAAAAAAGTCTAAATAGTGGTTTCATAGGTCTTTATTTATCGAAGCAATGTTACGTTGCCTTCTATTCGGTATTCTTTGTTCTGTCGGTATTTAACGGTATAAATATACGTTTCAATTGGCAGAGCTTCCTGATTGACCATGCCATTCCAGCCAAACTCAGGATCATCGGAATAGAAAACAAGCTCTCCCCATCGATTATAAATTTCAAGTTCATATTGAGTTATGGACGAATTACATTCTTGATTAATGGGTTTGAATACCTCGTTACTACCATCAAAATTTGGTGAAAATGCACTAGGAAAATAGAGCGTACAGGAATTATCGCAAAAAATAAACTCAATGGATATGGTGTCAAGCACAGGACAGCCATCGATGCCGTCGGTAAGTGAATAAATGTAATCTCCTGACTCCTCAAAGAGTTGTAGTTCATTAGGCGAAAAAGGTATAATCCATTCTCCAAGTAATCCAACATAGTCTGCTAGATCGATAAAATATTGCTCTCCTTCACAAAGCGATGAATCATAATCCGTGAGCTGGATAGATGGGACAGTTTGAGGGAATAGATTTATGGTAATTATGGAATCACAACCGACATTATTGGTGAGCGTGGTAGAGTAAGTTCCTGGGTTATTTACCGTACTGCCGTCCGGTAAGGTATAAGATGAATTTGGACACAGTGAATCGTTTAAAATCTGGGAGGAAATCGGTAAAATTGTGAGGTTTCGTTGAATAATGGAGTCGCATCCAAAAACGGATAAAAGCGTATCATTGAATATCGTATCAGATAAAAACACCTGTCCATTTAGGGTTAAAGAATCGCAAGAAGAATTGGAGCTTACTTCAAAACTCGGATTGGAAATTTTGATGTCCGTGGTGACAATTGAATCACATCCTGAGGCTGCAATAAAGGTGTCTCGGAGGATGGTGTCTGCAAAAAACCATTGACCGTTTGTAAGTACAGAATCACAGCCTTGTTCATTGAGGTTTGTCACTATGGATGATCCAATAATTAGGTCTGCTGTTATGATGGAATCACAGCCATTACTACTTAGAAAGGTGTCACGAATTGTAGCGCTCGAAGTATAGGTCGTACCATTGTAAATGATAGGAAGGCAGTCCTGAATGGTCAAGTTAATGTTTACATCTTCTGGAATGCTCAGTTGGGCAATAATGATGGAATCACAACCCCCAGCGGTTTGAAAAGTATCTCTTAAAACGGTGTCTGTAAAGTATGTCTGCCCCTCATAGTCTAGAGAATTACAACCAAAAAGGGATACCGAAGAAATCGAAGAATTCGACAGGGTAAGATTGATTTCGCTAATGGAATCACAGCCATTACTTGCTTGCTGTGTATCTATATAGTTGCCAGAAGCAAACACCCAATTACCATGGATTAGTGCCGAGTCACAAGTATTTTGGGCACTCACGGTTCGAATCTCAAGAGGTCCGTTAAGGACTATGCTATCTTGACCACTACATCCGTTATTGTCTGTAAACACAAGAGTATAAGTGTCGGGACCGAGGTTACTTATGACATTGCTTGTGGACGATTGAGAAAATCCTGCAGCTCCTGTCCAGTCGTAGATGCCTGTAAGCGATGTGGCAGAAAGTTGACCATCATTGCTGGCAAAGCATGAAATGGTATTATCAACGGTCAAGAGTAGGGAAGGAGAGGGGTTTATCGTGTAGTTATACGTTACAATAGAGTCACATCCATCAACAGTGAGTAAAGTATCTGTGAATGTTGTGTCATTATATAGAAATGTGGCTTGATACTGCGCTGAATCACAGGCTTGAATGCTCACAGTATCTCTGATTGGAAGTCCAGCGGAATTCGCAGCAGCAAAGACGCCTTGAATCCAAGCGGAATTCGCGGGATTGTTTCCGGTGCCTGGCGTTTCATCTCCATTAGCTGCACTGCCTTCGGACCAATTCGCTTGATCGAATGGATTGTTGTTAAAGGAGTTGTCCATGTAGAATACTTTTCCTCCGGCACTACCTGGAAAAGATATAACGGGATTATTGGTATTATTTCCGAAGCTAACCGCATGAAAAGGCGAGATTAACCCATTAAGATTATTGGGTTGCCTAATCTGATAGGAATCATTGGAATTGCTCATTAATGTGTTTTGCCAACTTCCACCCGTAAGCCAGTTAGTAGTGGGATAATTGGGGCTCCCAGATGCTGAGGGGCTTCCACCAGCGCGCTCAAACAAGGTACTGTTTGCAGGAAGAATCATCACACCATCCGATGGATCTAAATCATCTGGCGGTAGGTTGATGTTTCGATCAAACTCGTTGTAGATGACAATCAAAGTCCCATATCGGACGCATTCCCAGATGGGGTCTGGCCCGAATCGGTAAGATCCTGTGGCAATTCCTGTTCCACCACCGCTCGCAAAGTATCCATTGTTGTCATCTAAAATCCATCCTCGTAAATCATAGCAAGTATCATTGCAATTGACATCACCATATACTATGATTTCAACAAATTCTTCTGCACCACTAGGACCTTGGCTTAATTCATTGATGTAAGGGCCATTAACAAGTAACGGCTGCGCCATGCTTTGAAGGAGCCACAGCATTAAGCCAATAAGCAGGATGGAGGGCTTTTGCATTGCCCTAAAATAACGCTATGGCACGGAATATAATTGGCTAGATTTTAACTTATAGACAAACTGATTTTGATTAGTCTACGATAACAATTTCAACCCTTCGATTTTTTGCTCGGCCAGATTCGGTTTCATTGGATGCAATAGGATGTTTTTCTCCGTGACCTACAATTGTCATACTCTCAGCCTTACAACCCAAATCAACAAGAAATGATTTCACCGATTGAGCCCTTGCTTCGGATAGTTTCATGTTATTATCTACTTCGCCCACATTATCGGTGTGTCCATTGATTTGAATGGATAAGTCAAATTGTTGGATAATCTTGGATAAGCGCACAAGCTCAGGCTTTGAATAGTTCAATAATCTAGATTGTCCAAACGCAAAGAAGAGATTGTTGATTTCTACGGCAATGCTATCCTCTTTCATTTCTTCAAAGGTCACCACCTTAATATCTTCCTCATATTCAATAGGCTGAACGCTGTCCCTTAAATCGACATTGTTGGCGATGGGGAAGTAATCTTCTTTATCTACGAAGTATCCATAGAGCTTACCAAGGGGTAGTACAATAAAGTATTTACCGTCTTTAGGATCACTTTTGGATTGCCCAATAACCTCTCCTGTTTCTAAATCTTCCCAACGCATGGATGCTTCGATAGGCTCATCTTCGCTGTCGACTAATCGTCCAGAAACGGTGGCGACATAGCCAGGTCTTAGATGGATGGGAAGATTGACTGAGTATAGGTCATAAGTTCCAGAGTTTCCAATAGCACTGTAGACAGCATACTCTCCATCAGTCGATATACGATATCCCCAGTCGTCTCGAATAGAATTTATCTCTTTACCCATGTTTACGGGATTAGACCAGCAATCCCAGCAGGAGTCGGCCAATCGTTTGCTGACAAAAACATCATAACCTCCAAATCCACCATGACCAGTAGAGCTGAAATATAGCGTCTTCATATCCGGATGTAAAAAAGGGCTTCTTTCGCTGTATCGCGTGTTTATCTGAGTCCCAATATTCACTGGTTCCGACCAGATTCCATTCTCGCGCGTTGATATATAGATGTCTGAGGGGTAAAAAGCACCGCCATGGTAGAAGTCTAAGTTTCTATCGACATAATCTTGATTTTCATTGCGGACAGAAGCAAAAATGAGTGTATTCCCATCGCTAGACATCATAGCATCACCATTCCATTCGCCTCGGTTTATCTGTTCAGGTAATAGATTCAGTGATGTCCATCCATATGAAGTCTTGTTTCGATAGCCAAGCTTTCCTTCATAAAATTGTATCAATTCGTTGCCATCGGTGCTTATGGCCATTGGTGCATCGTTAGAATTTACAGCGGAAAGGTTATTGGACAGGTTTGGTCTCTGCCACTTGTTACTTTGATACTCTGCGATGAATACATCTTCATCATCTTCACTTAAATTAAGTGAGGTGTTTTTCCCGCAAAAAAGTAAACGTTTGCCATCAGCGGTTAATACCGGGGCATATTCATCCCCATCTTCAGAATTCACTCTAGACAAAGGAATAGGTTGTATACTCTGATCAACTGGTTGTCTTACAAGTGACTGTAAGTCGGTAAACCAAGGATGCATTTGATACGTTTGACTGTATTCATTAATCATTGCTTCTACCTTATCCCATCGGTTTAAGTCTACATTTTTTGAAATCAATTTTTGAAGCGCGAGAAACCCCATGTCGTTAGGAGCTGAAACTTCTAAAAATTCTTGCAATTCGCTTTGATTATAGACAATGTCATCTATCGGCGTCTCGGGCCCACCATAGTAAAACTCTTTTATTGTAGCAATTTCATCAGCATATAGGTCCACTTGAAAATTTTCCACCTTCCCATTGATTTTTAAACTTACAAATACCGGGGTAGGGTCTTGGCAATTGTAGCCACATTGATGATTTTGATAGTGATGCACGAATACGCGATAGACCCCAACAGGAGCCTCGTTTTCTGGCCAATAAATATTCTCCACAGGTTCGAGAGACTCGTAGGACTCAACATTCATATCAACATCTAATTCTCCCTGACTAAAAGCGTACTTATTACCAAAAAAGATTTCTTCGCCATTTGGATCGATACAATGTAAATCGATGTCGTTGTAATTGTTCCACATAAGGGAGAATTGAAGACTTCCTGATTTACCCCCCTCTCGAATCAATCTGCGGTTGAGTTCTTCATTTTCACTCGTCGTATTTGAAAGTAAAATAGCTTGCTGTGATGATAGTTTTAAGTCCTGTGCGAGCCGAGCTATCGATGTGTCGTTTGACAATTCTGTAAGGTAAGAAGGTGTCCCAAATCGGGAGATAAAGGCGTCGAGTGTTGCTTTTTCGCCATCTTCTTTGATGTAATTGTAGTATTTAGTTACTGAATTTTTATACTGCACTTCATCTAGATTATCAAGGCTAAAGATGTATTCGATTATGAGCCGATTCGGATTGTTTTGGAAAACGGCTAATAAGCTATCAATAGCCTCGTCAAACCAATCATTATTGCCATAGGTGTTGATATACTCTTTATAGCTAGTCCAGTTCTCTTTAGATGTCGTTTCTCTGAAAAGACATCCTTCATACAAAGAGGTTGCTTCTGTTTTATGGCGACTAGTTGGATATTTTTCCAGATAGCTAGCAAACGCGCCTGATGTATTCTCCTGTTTTGCGTCTTCAAAAGCTAGAGTTTGGATTCGTGATTTAGCAAGAGAGACTTGGCGGGCATTTGGGTACGCTCGTATAAAGGCTTCATAGGAAGCGATTTGATCAATAGAAACTACTTCCTCATAAGCTAATTGATTTCGAAGTCCCTTTGCTTGACCTATTTGTGACGCTCCAGGATATTGATTGATAAAGGACTGATATGCATTAATGGTATGTCTGTTTTGGGCATTTACAAAGGCCGCCTTGTTCCTGGCTACAATAACTTCTTCTTTATAAACATCAGGAGCCTCCGAGAAGAATGTAAGAAACTCATTTAGGGTGTTTTCATCTTTTGAATTGATGGCATCTACCTTTGCATTGTAGCAAATTTTCGTTTTTAAATCATAGATTTCTCGTAATGATATTCCATCATGTATTGCCTTTTTTACTTCCTTTTCATCCGAGGTTTCAAATAGATTTCCCAACCGTTTGACCTCGAGATAAGCATTTTTTGAGTCATAAAGTTTGTACTCTTTGGTGTTAAGCAGTTTCACATAGGCGAAAAGATAACTTAGGTCATCATTATCCTTTTCTATTTTTTTCATGATGATTTTTTCCGCTCCGCGGTAATCGCCTTCTAAAATTTTGTTTAACGCTCTATTCTGTCCAAAAACTTCATTGGTAAAAGAGAGTATCAATGTAAAACACAGCCAATAAACGAGGGTCCTTTTTGACGCCATAGGAGAGTATAAATCTGATTTCTTATCAAATTAATGCATCCAAAGGATATTCTCAAAAAAGTAACTCGTCTTTAGACGAATGATTGCATTATAAAGTGCTTATAATATCATTGAGCGTAGCCGAAGGTCTCATAGCCTGACTTGCTTGTGCTGCATTCGGCAAGTAATACCCTCCAGCATCCCCCTTACTTCCTTGGACTGTAAGAAGTTCTTCGACAATTCGATCTTCTTTTGCTTCCAATTCCTTGGCGATCGGTGTAAAGAGTTGACTGAGTTCAGCATCGTCTTGTTGAGAAGCCAAGGCCTCAGCCCAAAATTTAGCTACATAGAAGTGAGAGCCTCGGTTATCAATTCCCCCAAGTCGTCGGGTAGGGGACTTGTTTTCGCTCAAGTATCGGTTATTCGCCTCTCCGAGTGCTTTGGCCAATACCTTGGCTTTTTCATTACCCGTTGTTTCCGCTAAATGCTCGTAGGAAACTTCCAATGCAAGGAATTCACCAAGACTATCCCAGCGCAAATAGTTCTCTTTTTCAAACTGTTGAACATGCTTTGGAGCCGATCCGCCTGCACCTGTTTCAAACAAGCCTCCTCCATTCATTAGAGGAACAATAGATAACATCTTTGCTGAAGTTCCGAGCTCTAAAATTGGGAAAAGATCCGTCAGGTAATCTCTTAGGACGTTTCCTGTAACTGAAATGGTATCTTCTCCTCGATGGATTCGCTCTAAACTGAAGGTGGTCGCATCGACTGGAGAAAGGATGTGTAACTCAAGTCCAGCGGTGTCGTGATCTTGTAAATAGCGGTTAACCTTTTCAATGAGCTGTGCGTCATGAGCGCGCTTTGCATCTAACCAGAAAACGGCAGGTGAGCCCGTAGCTCTTGCGCGGTCAACGCCAAGTTTTACCCAGTTTTGAATCGGAGCATCTTTTACTTGACACATGCGAAAGATATCTCCTGACGCTACGGTTTGTTCCATAACGACATGTCCGTCTACAACGACTTGGACACAACCTTCCCCTTCCATTTGGAAGGTCTTGTCATGCGACCCATATTCTTCCGCTTTTTGCGCCATAAGGCCGACATTACTCACGCTACCCATGGTCGATGGATCAAATGCACCATGTTCCCTACAAAAGTCAATAGTAGCTTGATATACTCCGCTGTAGGAGCGATCCGGGATAACGGCTGTTGTATTTTGCGTCTTACCCTCTTTATTCCACATTTTACCTCCTTCTCGAATCATTGCCGGCATAGAGGCGTCGATAATAACGTCGGATGGTACGTGAAGGTTTGTAATGCCGCGGTCCGAATCAACCATCGCTAAGTCAGGTCGATTGGCGTAGACTTTTTCAATCGTCGCGAGAATAGCTGATCGCTCTGCGTCGTCGAGCAGACTTAACTTATCGTAGAGATCGCCTAAACCATTTCGAAAATCTACTTCTATTCGAGTCAAGATATCAGCGTGGGCCGATAAGACCTCTTCAAAAAATACTTCGACTGCTGCACCAAAAATGATCGGATCACTCACTTTCATCATGGTAGCCTTCATGTGCAATGAAAAGAGATTGCCATTGCCTTGGGTTTCTTGAAGAACCTTCGCTAAAAATTCCTTGAGCGCGCTCATAGACATTACAGCGCAGTCTATTACTTCACCTTCTAGCAACGCAATCCCTGATTTCAAGACCTTGGATTCTCCAGAATATGACTTGAAGACAATAGAAGCTTCGCCTTTTGCTTTCATGGTGACGCTTTTTTCAGAGCCGAAAAAGTCTCCATGGGTCATGCTTGCTACACGGGTTGTGCTATCGTTTGACCACGCACCCATGCGATGAGGGTTAGCTTGAGCAAAGGCCTTGACGGCTTTCGGTGCACGGCGATCACTATTTCCTTCTCGTAAAACAGGGTTTACCGCTGAGCCTTTTATTTTATCATAAATGCCTTTGATTTTTTGCTCTTCTGCATTGCTTGGCGATTCAGGGTATTCAGGTAAGTTGAATCCGGCTTTTTGCAGTTCTTTAATACATGCCTTGAGTTGAGGTACTGAGGCACTAATATTAGGGAGTTTGATAATATTAGCCTCCGGAGTCTTGGCAAGCGCTCCTAACTCGGCTAAGTCATCGCTGAATTGCTGATCCTTAGAGAGCATATCATTGAATTGTGATAAGATTCTTGCAGCAAGTGAAATATCTCTTGTTTCGACATCTATCCCTGCTCGCTTCGAATAAGCTTGTATAATCGGTAACCAGGAATAGGTTGCTAATGCTGGCGCCTCATCGGTAATAGTATATAGAATCTTTGATGTTTTGGACATGGTGTTGTGCATTTATAAGCGAGCATAAATATACAAGTCCAAAAGGCACTATTGCTTGTCATTTAATGATCAAGTTTATTCTATCCTTTTGTGCTCAACTCGGTAAAGAAGTGGTAGAAATGAGGAACGGTCTCAATGCCTTTGTAAAAATTCCATAATCCAAAGTGTTCATCTGGAGAATGAATTGCATCACTGTCAAATCCAAATCCTAAGAGTACGGTATTTGCGCCGAGTACTTCTTCGAACATACTTACAATAGGAATACTACCCCCTGATCGAAGAGGAATAGGAGTCACTCCAAAGGTTGCTTCCATAGCTTGGGATGCCGCTTGATATGCGATGGAATCCACTGGTGTAACCGCAGGCTCTCCACCGTGATGGGGAGTTACGCTTACTGTTACGCTATCGGGTGCTAAAGATTGAAAGTGTTTGGTGAAGAGTTTGGTGATGTTCTCTGAACTTTGGTAGGGCACAAGGCGCATAGAAATTTTAGCATAAGCCTTGGAGGGAAGGACGGTTTTTGCACCTTCCCCAATATATCCACCCCACATACCATTAACATCGAGCGTGGGTCGAATCGACGTTCTCTCTAAGGTTGAATATCCCTTTTCTCCCTGGACGGCTTGGATATCTAAATGAGCCTTGTACTCATCTAGGCTAAAGGGTGCACTCGCCATAAGATCTCTTTCCTGAGTGGATACATCCTCGACGTCATCATAAAAACCATCTACCGTGATTCGCCCCTCCTCATCATGTAAGCTGGCAATCATTTGGCTCAGTATATTGATTGGATTAGCTACTGCCCCTCCGTAGACTCCGGAGTGAAGATCTCGATTGGGGCCTGTCACTTCTACTTCAACATAACTCAAACCTCGAAGGCCTGTCGTAATAGAAGGTTGTTCTTTGGATAACATGGCAGTATCTGAAATGAGAATGACATCACAGGAAAGCAATGACGTATTGGCTTTAACGAAGTCTTCTAAATTGGCAGACCCAACTTCTTCTTCCCCCTCAATAAGGACTTTTACATTACATGGAAGCGTTTCCGTTTGGATGAGTACCTCAAGGGCCTTGACCTGCAGATACATCTGCCCTTTATCGTCGCATGCTCCGCGAGCGTAGATTTTCTCATCGCGAATAACTGGCTCAAAAGGCGGGCTTGTCCACAACTCAAGCGGGTCGGCTGGCTGGACATCATAATGCCCGTACACCAATACCGTTGGAAGGCTTGGGTCGATGATCTTTTGTCCGTAGACCATTGGGAATCCAGCAGTTTCATAAGCACGAACTTCTTCTAAGCCGACCTTGGAAAGTCTGTTTTCAAGGTCTTTAGCCATGGAAAAAACGTCTTTAGCATACGCTGGATCAGCACTTACAAACGGTATCTTCAGGATGTCGGTTAA
>JBMYZU010000021.1:0-19801 GCA_049610685.1 Chitinophagales bacterium | reverse complement strand
TTTGGCAGGTTGTGCAGCTCTGTACATCTTGCTTAAAGGTTGGCCAGCTGTAGAGTTGAATTGGTGCGTCACTTAACCCTTGAAAAAAGATAATATCAGACATAAACCCATTGGAAAAATTGAGTAGAGACCTCTGAAAATATGGATTAGGGTTGCTTGAGGTAGGACCATATACATTGTTCAATAACGCACATTGACTACTTGGCTGAATTTGCCCATTTTCCTCTAATTGACATCTGTAAACAAGATTTAAAGGGCCAGGTGCATTGGCGATAACTCCATGCGTTTGATGCATCGTGTTAAGTCTTGTCACCATATAACCTCCTTGTGAATGTCCTCCTAAGAAAATCTTATTCACCGTTATTCCTAATTCTTGACTTGCTTTATTTTTCAACCATAACAAGGCCGCTTCACATTGACTAATGTTATCACCAAACAACATATTTTCTTGCGGATAGGCCACACTTACAATCATCATGTCATTTCGATCTAAGATGGCTTTGAATCGATCCAAGGTATTGTTTGCAGCAGATAGAATTTCACTGTCAGAGGCTACCGTTCCGTGAAACACCAGTAAGACATCTAAGTCGTTCTTTGCGGGTTTATCGATTACAACATCGAGGCTGACCGAATCATAAGTAATGGTTTGAGTCTGTCGGAAAGCTGTTGGAGTGGGCACGTCTGTACTATCGTCCTCCTTACAAGAATACAGTGTAATGGATAACAGAATTAGGAATGCTGATAAACTCGTTGTCCTCATCTTTTTGATTAAGCCAAGTTTCATCTCAAGTGTAAGATAGAGAAGATCGTCTTTACTTGTTCTTTAATCGAAGAATTAGGTGCTCGTTTAATTGGGAACTTTGAAGGATGCGATAAAAACGTTTGGATTTTTGTTGACTAAGGCTTCGTTAGACGCGAAAATAGCGTAGATATTTCGACACAAATGGATTTATATACTGTTGAATATTAATGGAAAAATATAAAATGATGTGCGATATCAGTTAACAAAATGTTTTAAGTGTAAGCCTTGCAAGTGATAATTCTAAGTGAAGTATTTCTTATTTTATGACTTATAAAAACCAAAACCACTATGATCATGATCAAAAAAGTATTCTTTGCTATCTGCCTATTTGCGATGCATTTTGCGCAGGCACAACAGTCTAAAGTTGATGAAATCGTACTTACCATGCCTTTGCTTCCTTGGGAATCTATTACTTATGATATAACCATTAAGCAGGACACAGTAGCCCATTCAAGCCAAGGGGACTGGGATTTTTCATCGGTAACTACTGATACCGTGGGAACCATAGAGTTTGAGCCCATTTCACTGACTTCTTTTACAAGCACCTATCCTAATGCAACGCATATAAAGCATGAAGGAGGCGATATGTTTTTTCTTGGCTTTGAAACAAACCAGTATACTTTTCATGGTGAAATGTCTGTTATCACAACCTCATATACTAATCCTTTAGTCATTCAGCCTTATCCATTGGCTGTCGGCGACGTGCATACAGACTCTGAGTCGGATATCTCGTTTACCTGTAATGGATGTCCTCCAGCTATGGAGCGTGACGATGCGGTGTATACCGAATCCATTTCTACGGGTCAGCTCACTATGCCCGACAATACAGTTCATAGCACGGCAACACTTGTCTATAATACTCGAACATGGAATGACGGTCAAATTGGATCGCCTACCTGTAATCTGTTTTTAGAGCAATGGCAATGGTGGGTGTCAGGATATCCTCTTCCAGTTGCTCAAACGCTTGAATTGTCCACTACAGGCCCTTGTCCTCCAGGTGTTGGATATCGTCAATCTAAATTTCTTGTGGGAGATCCTATGAATCCTCCGACATCCGTTAATGATTTAGCGACAAGTAATATTATAGCTTATCCTAACCCAGTTCAGGATAAATTGTACTTGTCTGCCCGCAATAGCACAGATATTTATTACGCAATACAGGATCTTAAAGGATCTACCTACATCGAAGGCACTCTATCTAATTCGAACGAGGCCATAGATGTGGCATCCTTAGCTCAAGGGATCTACGCTGTTAAGATCTTTGGAGAGAAAGAGCACTACCTACAGTTTGTCAAACAGTAGGTAGGCCCAAAATATTCTTGGTAAAATCTTACTCTTTTACAAGTTGATTCATCGATACATTTCCTTTGTCGTCCACGATATGATAAATGTATATGCCGTTCGTCAAGTTGGATACTTCAATTGATGTCGAACCGGCAGCTACTTCACGAGCAATAATAAGTTCACCTTTTGTGTTATACAAGCTCAGAGAGGCAGCGTGCTCTGTGTTTACTTGTAGAGTGTTTCCTACAGGATTAGGGAAAAGCTCAATGGACATGTTCTCAAGAGAAGCGATACCCACTGGAGGTTGGACGACATTCTCCCGTAGGAAAAGAGACCGTTGGAAGATTAAGCTGTCGTTTTGGAATACATGAAGTATCTCTACAACCGGCAGGGGATAGCCTTGCAACCAGAAAATTGTAGAGTTTTCTTCAAGCACAAGGAAGCTCCCAGAAAAAGGAGAGGGACCTGCAACCGTGGTTCTCTTGGCTCTCGCCATTACAGCATTCTGGTAGGTATTTCCGTTCGGCATGGTTACTTCACCTGCAGCGATTCCTGTCACTTCAGCTTTATCGGTAAATCCAGCCGTTAATGGGCCTACAGAAACTGTTGATATGATGCTATCCTCGTGTACCGTGTTGGCATCAAAAGGGAATGGAAGCAATGTAATTGGAGTGGCATAACTTGTGGTAACATCTGAAGAGATTCTTCCGTGATTCGTTATGCCATTTTGATCATACCCCATAAAGAACTCACCAGTCGCACTAACTAGAACATGACTTGCTGCAGGATAGTTGGCAGCATTTGATGAAGAGTCGACTGAAAACACAGACATCGTGTAAGAAGCCGTAGGATTTATGGTCGAGAAGTCCCATGGACCTGTACTGCTAACAGCGATGGTATCATCGATTTGATCAAAGTTCATCACCTTACCCTCAGCAGGGAGGCTAGGGTCTGTGATGCTTTGTGCATGGAGTGTAAATAGGGTAACAGAAAATAGTAGCGTATATAAGGCTTTCATATTTGGTTTATTTATGACTTAAATCTAGATAATATTTGCCTTTTTTGGTTGCGCCATGGTTGAAAAATCTTGTATGCGTTGGAGGTAAAATCGCAAATATTATGATTTGACATTACTTTTGATCTCAATTAAATTCTAAAAAAGTATAAGGAGATGTTCAATTTTCTTTTTGGCAATAAAAAGCTACAAAGCTATTTGAAGTCAGGGGCAATCGTCATCGATGTCCGGTCAGGCGCAGAGTTTGATATGGGCAGTGCCTTAGGCGCTAAAAACGTACCCTTAAATACTCTTGAGGGCAGAAAAGAAGAAATCAAAGCATTCGGTAAGCCCGTGATTACCTGCTGCCGGTCAGGGGCACGAAGTGAACAAGCAAGATCAATATTGCATGATGCAGGTCTAGATGTGATTAATGGCGGATCATGGAAGGCGGTGGAACGAGCTATAAACAAGCTTTAGTCTGCTATTTGCTAAATCGCCTTAGAAACAGCCATACCTGGCGTGAAGAGTTGTATCCACACCCCTCGACATCCAGCCATTCATGGCCTCCTCCTTGAACAACATCTTGTTGTACTCGAAGTGTACCGTTGCCATCGAGATATCGTATTCTTTCAACATTGTTTTGTTCTGCGCAATCCAACGTAAAGGTTTGATTGCTTCGGTAGTTACAGTCATTCTTTCTGCACCATTTTTGAATAACCGTACGAATTGGCATATAGCCTTTTTCTGATTTTCCCTGTAATGGGACAATAGCATCCTGTCTTCCATTGATAAGAAAAACAGGCACTCCACGGCTCGTTAGACAACCGTCATAATTCTCTCTGCTCATTGTTCCGCCTACGGAAGCTGCCGCAGCGACTAAGTCTGGGCGTGTGCATGCAAGACGCAAGCTAAAGTATCCTCCATTGGAAAATCCACATGCATATACCTTGTCTTTATCAACTGGTAATTCTTCAGACAAATGGTCAATCAGCTCTTCTACAAAGGCAATATCTTCAGCACGACTAGCTCTTGTGTAGGATCCAACACGCCAATGTCGTTTTCCATTGAGATAACTTCCTTGAGGATAGACAACAATAAAGTGATCTTTCTGCGCCAAAGTGCTCATATCCGATCGCTCAATCTGATCTTGAGCAGATAATCCATAGCCATGGAAATTTAAGACCAAAGGCATATCGAAGTAGCCTGATTTTGTTTCAGGAACGTAGATAAAGTAATCTCGTTGAATGCCGTTAACGTCAATACGATCAGATCTATACTTGCTAAGCGACTGGCTATATCCAGTAAAGCATGTACTCCAAAGGGATGTAATCAAAAGAAGACTATTAATCCAATGGATTGAAGGAGATGTAAGGCGCTTTACCATTCGAACGTCTGTTTATCCAAAAAAGCCTGAATACCCTGCTGGCAGTCTTCAAATTGACGCGCTCGAGCATTGATTTCCTCGGCCATTTCCAATCCGGCCTGAATCGAATGACTTTGAACTTCTTGCATGAGGGCTTTGGTCGAAGAGTAGGCCATACCGCTGACCTTTTTCATCCAAGTTGTAGTGTGTTTTTCGATAACAGAGGATATGCTATCCTTTGTACATACTTGATATACAAGTCCCATTGTATCTAGCTTTTCTGCAGTAAACAAGCGGCCACTAGTAAGGAGTTCATGGGCTACGTTCCCTGTAACCTTTCGCAATAGAAACACCATAACTATGGCGGGTACAAAGCCAATGGACACTTCACTGTAGCCTAGCTTGGCTTCTTCAGTAATATATAATCTATCGCAGGCTGTTGCCAGTCCTGCACCCCCTGCAATGGCATGACCTTCTACTTTGGCGATGGTAAGCAGTGGACAGGTGTAGATCGCTTCAAACATAGATCGAATCGCTTGAGAATCTTCAAGATTTGTATTGTAGTCGTTATCCTTGAGGGATCGCAGATACTCCAAATCAGCCCCTGCGCTAAACACCTCGCCCTCTGCTTCTAAAATGACTGCTCTGAGAGAAGTATCTACTGAACAGTTTGTATAGACATCGGTAATCTCTTTGACTAACTCAGGATGAAAGGCATTGCGCTTGTCAGGTCGATTTAATCGAATGGTTAGTATTCGATCTTGTCTTGAGGTGTTGAGGTAATGATACTGTCCTATAGCCATAGTAGTAAGGTAAATCCAATAAATCCTATTATGAAAATACGGATAGAACGTTGGAGTAGACCCCAGAGTCCTAAATTAATCATCAACGCTATGCAGCAAGTGTATAGTAGACTAAACTTTTCATCTCCTGCTATACATTGCCCCCATTCCCATTGACTAAACCCATGGAGAATCTTGTGCTGACCTTGTAAAAGCACAAGGGAAGGTATTCGAATCCATTCAAATGCAAAGAGATAAAAGACGATGTTCAGAAGAATATGGATGGGTAAAAAGGGAACAACAAAAAGATTAGTTAATGGACTTATCCATGAAAAGAAACCAAAGGATGATAGAAGAATTGGCCAAGTAAAGCTTTGGGCGCATACCGATAGGGTGAATAGGCTGTATAGACCATTAAGCATGATATTCTTTGGAGCATAAATCAAAAACCTTGGCATAAAAAGGACAATGCCAAGTACGGCGCCAAATGACAATTGAAAGCCCACATCATAGAGGATATTGGGATCAAAAGCACATTGAATCGTGGCTGCTAAAAACAGAGTATTCCACAAAGGAAAGGAGCGTGCAATGGCCTTAGTCAGAATCAATATACCGCCCATACTGGTGGCGCGCATGACAGAGGGCTTGCTACCAAAGTATATTGCAAAAAGAACTAGACTTAGAAGACTTAGAAAAGCCCATACCCAACGTATGTTGTTTGACGCCTTGGGTCGTAAAGGAATGAGTAAGCCCATGAGAAGGCCAACATGCAATCCAGAGATACTCATAATATGAATTGTACCGGTAGATTGATACCGTCTTAGAACATCTTGAGGAATCGTAGTGCGCACACCAGTCAGTAATGCTTCAATCACTCCAATCTCGTCTTGATAGCATTTAATGGCCGACCTCTTCCATATATTGGTTTTGATCTGTTGGACAAGAGGTAGTTTATATTGGCTTGGTTTCTGGTCAACTAGTTTAGCGTAAGGAGAAAGGCTACCTAGAACTCCTTGTCGCAGTCGATAGGCCTCATAGGATGATTCGTATGGACTTTCAGTGGAATAGGCAAAGAACTTGCCTTGCAATTGAAGACAATCACCAGTCGATAGATTTATCTTGTATTTGGGTTTCCAATCTAGCCGAAAGCTTGTGTTTACCCTTGTGTGATTTGTCCTGTATTCCGATACATCTAAGACATAACGATTCCCTTGATGACTTTCTGTGCTCTCTTGTACAATAGCGTGTAGAAAATAGCTGCTCTTATTCTGAGGAAGGTGACTAGGATTGGAGTTGCTGAATGATTTACTCCACAAAGGAAGGAGGGTGAATAGCAATAGGCTAAAAACTACTATTCGATGAATAAACAAACACGTTGCCAGTCCAACGAGCAATACACACCAAGAGATAGTTAGCGTAATTGGGACGGCACTTCCGAGGAGATATAGACTCAGGTGAAGGGTTAGAAGAGCAGTTTTGGGCATAAAAAAAGCGGCCACCCGAAGGTAGCCGCCTCTTTAAGGTTACGTAAGATTAATGATTATTCAACGATGAATCGCTGAGTAGCTTGAGCATTGTCAGCAATAATCTGCATCACGTAGATTCCTTTAGCAATATTGCTTAGATCAAAAGTAACGTTGTTTCCTTCGAGAGCTTGAGAGGCCACTACATTACCTTGTAGGTCAATCACGTTTACTGTTGCATTGATTGATACGCCGTTAACCGATAGAGTGATTACTCCATTTGTTGGGTTTGGCTGAATCGTTAATGCATCAGCAAGGTTTGCATCTTCAATAGAAGTTACTGGATTCGCAATAAAGAATTCAGATTCTGAAATCTCAGTTCCCGCAGTAAGATCTTTACAAATCTTGTCAGCAGGTAGAGAGAAAATCTGATTGAAGTTATTGCTGGCCGTTAAGCATGCAAGGTAAGCATCATTCTCAGGAATGTAAGCCCACTGATGGTTGAAGATTGACGAGTTTGTGCGCGTCTCAGTAAGCCCATCACTATACTCCCAATCCCAACGGGTAGGTGTAAAGTCACAGTTCTCATCCATAGCATAACGACTTGGCTCAATCTGTAATGCATTGAAGTCAGCCACTGGCTCGCGTCCAACAATTACAATACGCTGAGCAACAGCAGTATTACCATTATCGTCAGTTGCTTCGTAAGTAACCACATACTGACCAGCAGTGTTACCGTCAACAGCACCTGCACCAGTCGCTGTAAGGTTACTTACAGGTCCGAAACATGGATCATTGGCAGTAGCACCTGCATCCGTGTAAGAAGTACCTAGGTAGTGATACGTTGTAGCATCTCCAGAAATGGTAATAACTGGAGGCGTATTGTCAACAACAACAACTGTTCGCGTTGCATTGCCCGTGTTACCCGCAGCATCAGTCACCGTGTACGTCACTGTGTAAGAACCTAATGCAGCAGTATTGACTGCAGAGGCATCTACAGTAACACTTGATGTTAAATCAAATGGTGCAAGGTTGTCATAGGCAAGGTATCCCGGATCAACATAGGTGTCACAAGCTTCGATTTCAATCGTAGCATTTCCATCGAGTACAATAGCAGGAGCAGTAACGTCAGCTCCAATAACCGTTACAATACGATCAACTTCTACTGTGTCTCCAGTAACCGTGATCATAACATAAGTGTAGTTGTACGTACCGAGTGTTGTAACATCAACACCATTAATTGTATCAATGATTGACGAAATAGCACAAGAGTCAGTTGTAATACCTGCATCTACATAGGAAGTAGAACCTGTAGCGTCTTGTAGAATTGAAGCTGTATCAAGCTGAGGTAAAGACACATTGAAATATGGATTTACGATATCGCTAATTGCGATAGGATCGTGCCAGATATAGTTTGTATCGAAAGTAAAGTCACCTCCCAACTGATCTTGAACGATAGTTCCTGGATCAGCATCCTCTTGATAGATAACATCTACTTGGTTTCCGTAGATATTACGTGGAATAGATGGGTAGTAAGATTCTGCGTTCGGTGCGTCCGAAACATTTACTGGACCAATCCAAGATGCACCTCCATCCTCTGATTTGTGGATGAAAATGTCAGTATATAGGAAGTTGTCATCATCTACGTTTGTAACGTTTCCTAAACTATCGATTATGGCAGATCGAATAGAAGAGAATACTACGTAGATATTACCGTTTTGGTCGATACCCGCCTGAGGAGTCGAAGAGTATGCTTGGAAATAAGCATCAGGGAAATTTCCACCTGTATAGGCTGATGATACAAGCACATCACAGTTTCCATTAACAGGTTCGTGGTTTAGACCTGAGAAAGGAAGTAAAACAGGAGTAGTCGTCATGTTTTCATTCCAATAACGGATTCCAATATCTAATGGGAAATAGCTCCATCCTTCCGCTGCATCATCATCAACAATTACTTGCTGGCCATACCATACGTGCGCAACATCATTGTTGTCAACGAGGATAGAAAATGATTCATCAGAAACCGTTTGTGTATCTACAAACGTTTCCCCTGCTGCACCAGAATACAATGGCACTGGAAATGGGTTTACAACCGTTCTTGCCCATGAATCTCCGAAGTCAGTAGACTTAAATACTTGAGTTTGGAACTTACCACATACGATAGCTACTGTTCCATTCTCATTCATATCAATGGCATAGGAGTCACCACCAATAGAAGTAAAGTTGGACGCGTTGATTCCTTCGATGGTATCAGGACCAGACCAAGTGGCTCCTCCATCTAAGGAACGGAACATCATGATTCCAGCATCAACACCATTGAATTGAACACCATCTCCGAAAACAGAGTTGATAATCATAATGGAATCACCACGTGAAGCTGTACGAGCCCACGTAGCGTCTGCGTTCGATTGCAAGACAGATTGGTTGTTGTTAATGTTGTTTGCCGCTGTCCAAGTTGTTCCTGAACCAAGATCGCGATAGATTACCTCAATTCCTTCAGGAACTGTGGTAGCCGAAGCGAAGTGGGAAACAATCATCTCACGACCAGAAGGCGTAATCAAAACGTTCGGCCAACCTGTTCGGTCAATACCTGGACGAACGAAGTTGGTGAAATCAGTTTCAGACCAAGCTGTTCCGTCAAAGTAGTTGTAGCCTGCTCCACGATAGTTCGGGGCAGCGCTAGCTTCCATACTACGCGTATACGTAATCACTATCTCGCCAGAAGGAGTAGTTGCAACGCGTCGACAAAGAGAGTTGTTTGTTTGTAAGTCATAGAGTGTTCCACCCACTTGAGTTCGTTGAGCGAAAACACTAGTAGCGCCTACTAAGAGTGCTACAAGTAAAAAATGAAATCGTGCCATAATATATAATCAATTAATCTTGAGCCCATGAAGGTAAGAATTCTTGGGCATATTTTACGTCAAAAACTAGAAGTGGGAGAGGGCTTACTTTTTCTTCCCCTTTTTATTTTTCTTTTCCATCTCCTCCATTTGCTTTTTCTGAGCTTCTTGAAGGCGATCCCAGAATCCACCTTGCTTGCGAGGCTTAGCCTTTTTTGCAACGAGTCGCGCTCGAATTTTATCCTCATCCACAAAGAATTGTTTGATCACTAATTGCTGAATCAAGGTGAACGTGGTACTTAAGAAATAGTAGTAGGTAAGTCCTGCAGGAAAACTATTGAAAATAAACAGCATAACCACAGGGAAGATGAAGGGGAGGTACTTCATAAATTCCATGCCCGCTTGCATGTTGTTGCCCTGTGTTTTTAGATTTACCCAGGCTGTTCCCAAACTACTTAATGAAAAGAGCAGGGTAAACAAACTTAAATGGGAACTTCCTAAAATAGAGAAGGGAAACTGAATTAAGTCATCGTATGTAGAAAGGTCATTTGCCCATAAGAAACTCTCTCCGCGAAGCTCGATTGCTGAAGGGAAGAAGTAGAACATCGCAAGTAAAAAGGGCATTTGGACTACCATGGGCAAGCATCCACTCATTGGGTTGACACCGGTTCTGCGATACAACTCCATCGTTGCCTGACTAATCTTGGATTGATCTCCTTCATACTTTTCCTTAATGGCATCCATTTCTGGCTTCAAGACACGCATCTTAGCTTGTGACTGATAACTCTTAAAGGTTAGCGGGCTGAGCGCCATCTTGATTAAGATGGTCATAATTAAGATGATTAATCCGTAGCCTAGATTCATGCCTTCAAGCCAAGCAAATAGTGGCGTTAGCAGGCGATCCATGATAAAGGAGAACATGCCATTTAGCGTCCAAAACTTAGGACGCGTAATCCGCTCCATCTCTTGGCCAAAACCCAACATCAAACTGTAGTCATTGGGTGCAAAAATCCATTCGAAATTATATGTAATAGAGTCTGCTCCTCGTCTAAAGTCAAGCTGAATGTTTTCAAATGTGGCTGCTTTCACAATGGACTCATCGGCTTCTGGAATGGTAAGGGAGAGTTTACCATCTTTAAAGGATGTTCCGTCAATTCCGCGAAGGGTAACATTGAAAAACTGCTGCTTTGCACTAAGCCAGTCATAGGCATTTTCTATTTCTTCAGTGTTGCCGTCCTTCACCAAGGCCATATCCTCGTCTTGACCTTTATACAACAACCATGATCGTCGGCGCTCTTCAGTAATATCTTTTTCCTGACTTATCATGACTTGTTGCCAGTCCATTCTTAGATTATCGGTAGCATAGAGCTCATTGTCACCGTTATCAAACAATACCTTATGCTTTAAAGTGTATCCCTCCGGAGCAAGGCGAAATGCCATGGTAAACCCGCCGTTATCTGCTTCTTGAGGCATGATAGCCTTAGCCGTTATGGATAGGGAATCATCGCCAACGGATAATTCAAAATCTTGATTATTGGTCGCAAATTCGCCTAAAGTTTTTGTATCGATTAAGAAACGAAAGCGCGATTGGTCATTGCTAATTTGAACAGGTTGCCCAAGATGGTTTTTGTAATTCTTTAAGACTACGTTGGCTATCTGTCCACCCTTTGATGATACGGTGAGACGAAGAACGTCATTTTCAATTGTAGCGAAGGATTCTTCAATTATAACTTCTTCAGACATTGGAGTGACATCATTCGAAGACGTCATTTCCGTCACCGATGAGGTTGAATATTCTTTAGTAAGTGAATCAATGATTGAAGATCTCCAATTGGATAGGTCTTCGCCTGCGAGTGAATCGGCATTGTAAAAACTTAATGGCTCCGCATCTTTGATCGTCACGATGAGGGTGTCATTGACCATGGTATCTTCAATACTCAATGTATTGCTGACTTCCTCAACCTCTGATGCGCCTTCTTCTTGGTTATCTGCTTGTTGTTCGCTTTCTTCAAGATCCTTCTCATTCATTTGAAGTACAAGTAAAAAACCTAGCCCCATCAAGAGAATCAAGCCAATTGATTGCATGCGAGAAGAATCCATAGAATAAATTTTTCGTGAAAATAAAGATTAGGAACGGTATGCTATGGCAGCCTTTACAAAGGCCACAAACAAAGGGTGAGGGTTGACTACAGTTGAACTGTATTCCGGGTGGAATTGTACCCCTACAAAAAACGGATGCGACGGGATTTCTACGATCTCCACCAAGTCGTTTGGCGGGTTCTTTCCAGTAGCAATCATTCCATTTTGTTCAAAATCTGCTAAATAGCTATTGTTAAATTCAAAACGATGTCGGTGTCGTTCTGAGATTACTTTTTGATTATTGTAGATAGAGGCAGCGAGTGAATCGGGCTTGAGTAAACAGTCATAAGCACCAAGGCGCATAGTTCCTCCGTAAGACTTAACGTGCTCTTGCTCATCCATTAAATGAATGACAGGATGATCGCTGAATGAATCCATCTCTGTGGAATGCGCACTGCCTAACTCCAATACATTTCTTGCAAACTCAATGACGGCACACTGCATGCCAAGACAAATGCCAAAGAAGGGGATACCCTGTTCTCGCACATAGCGTATGGCGTGAATCTTTCCTTGAATACCTCGGCCCCCAAAGCCTGGTGCTACGAGAATACCATCCATGCCCTCAAGTCGTCGGTTGACATTCTCCGCGGTGATATCCTCACTGTGAATTTTCTTAATGTTTACAGCATGCTCAAGAGAGACGCCCGCATGTTTTAGCGCTTCATTAATGGAAATATAGGCATCTTGAAGCTCGATGTATTTCCCTACTAAGCCAATGTTTATCGTGCCTTTAGGATTATTTAATCGGCTCATGAAGTCATGCCAATCCTTTAGATCACAAGGTGCGGAATCGTCGAGTTTTAGCCTGTCTAAGACGATGGTGTCTAACCCTTCCTTTTCCATCTCTAAAGGAACATTGTAAATGCTTGGTGCATCAATAGCTTGAATAACACAGCTGCGGTCTACATTGCAGAACAAAGCGAGCTTCTTTCGGATATCGTCGGTAAGAGGATGTTCTGTTCGGCAGACTAGTAAGTCTGGCTTGACGCCTTCAGCCGCTAACACTTTAACGGAATGTTGAGTTGGCTTGGTTTTGAGTTCTCCGGCTGCCTTGAGATAGGGAATAAGCGTAAGGTGACAGGTTAAGATATCTTCTCGATTGAGCTGATACTTTAGTTGTCGAAGTGACTCGACATAGGGGAGTGATTCAATATCACCTACTGTTCCTCCCAATTCGGTAATAACGATGTCATAATCACCTGTTTCCGACAAAAGCAGCATGCGACGCTTAATCTCATCGGTAATATGGGGAATGATCTGTACCGTCTTACCTAAGTAGGCTCCATCACGTTCTTTTTGAATTACGGTCTGATATACGCGACCCGTGGTAACATTATTGGCTTGAGAGGTCTGAATGTTGAGGAATCGCTCGTAGTGACCGAGATCTAAGTCGGTTTCTGCACCATCTTCTGTGACATAACATTCGCCATGCTCATAAGGATTGAGCGTACCTGGATCAACATTGATGTAAGGGTCGAACTTTTGGATGGTAACACGATAGCCTCTTCCTTGAAGTAGCTTGGCTAATGAAGCCGCGAAAATACCCTTGCCGAGTGAGGAAGTAACGCCGCCTGTAACGAAAATATGCTTAGCCATTTGTAAATCTTCAATGCGAAACTAAGGAATATGCGTTCACCATTACTTATTTTCAGACGCTAAACTTTGCACTATGTTTAAATCATTCCATCAAATAGGACTTTTTATGTCGTTTTTGCTTCTTTCAGCCATAGCGCACGGCCAATTACTTGATGGAAAACCCGAACGCTTTACAAGACAAGATTCATTGAGAGGAGCGCTTCGGCCAGAGCGAACCTGTTTTGATGTCCGCCATTATGCGTTGGATCTAGACCTAGATTTTGACAAGCAATACCTTGATGGAGCGGTCAAAATGACCTTTGACATTGTGGAGCCGACGAAGCGGATGCAACTCGATCTCTTTGAAAATATGGAATTAGTTGATGTGCTCTATGACTCACCAGATCATGGACACAGTCATGCCATGGCCTTTGAGCGCGAGGGGAATGCCTTTTTTGTCTCCTTTCCCCATGAAGTTCAGCCAAGCAAAAACCACATCTTCTACATAAGTTATCGCGGCAATCCAATTGTCGCCAAAAATGCTCCATGGGATGGTGGGTTTACTTGGTCAGAGGATGACAACGGTCTTCCTTGGCTTGGGGTATCCTGTGAAGGAATAGGTGCTAGTTTATGGTGGCCCAACAAAGATCATTTAAGTGACGAGCCCGATAGCATAAGCGTTCGTGTTACCTATCCTGAAGAGATAACCTTTGTCGGTAATGGCAATTTAGTAGAGGACATCTTTTATGGCGATGGTCGGCGTTCTACTACCTACGCCACATCCTATCCGATAAATAACTACAACGTAACCCTGAATATTGGAGACTACGTGCATATTGAAGATGAGTACACTTATCCAGATGGAGACGAGCTTGCGCTAGACTACTATGTCTTATCATATAATGAAGCCAAAGCCAAAGAACATTTCGGACAAGTCAAGCCGATGCTGGAATGCTTTGGTCAATACCTTGGGAAGTATCCCTTTATGGACGACGGCTTTGCTTTGGTAGAGACGCCTTACTTGGGTATGGAACATCAAGGAGCTATCGCTTACGGTAATGACTATTTGCCAGGATATAGAGGAAGCGATTATTCCATGATTGGTCTTGACTTCGATTACATCATTATCCATGAAACGGGTCATGAGTGGTATGGAAATTCAGTAAGCTGTAAAGACATGGCTGATCTTTGGATCCACGAGGGCTTTTGTACCTATTCGGAGTCTATGTACGTGGAGTGTCTGCATGGCTATGATGTGGCCATTGACTACATCAATGCGAAAAAACCATACATAGACAACCTTGAGCCTATCCAAGGAGTGTATGACGTCAATAATGAGGGCGCAGGTGATATGTATTCCAAAGGAAGCTTAATGCTAAATACTCTTCGTCACGTAGTTAATGATGATAACCTTTGGTGGACGATGATAAAAAAGATGGTAGAAAAGGAATTTTACCTCAGTGAAACCGATGCTGATGAAGTCATCGACTTTTTTGAACGGGAAACTGGTCAATCCTTGCGACCAACCTTTGAGCACTATTTAAAGAAGTCCGCGATTCCAACGCTATTAGTAGATGTTCAGCAAAAAGGTAGGAAGCGCATTGTTCGCTACAAGTGGGATAATGTAGATACTGACTTTGATATGCCGTTTTCATACGCGTCGAAAAAGGGGAGTGTGCGTCTTCAACCCACAGATGAGTGGCAGGAGTTTTCCGTCAAAAACAAGCACTGGAGTTTCTTTAGATGGGGAAGTGACGAGTTTTATGTCAATGTCGAATACCTAATTACGCCTTAAGTTTACACCATGATATTATCGGGAAAAGCTATCCAACAAGAAATCGGAAAGACCATTCATATTGATCCATATAGTCCTGATCAACTCAATCCGAATAGTTACAACTTAAGACTTCATCATGATTTAATGGTGTATTCCAATAATCAGTTGGATATGAAGACGCCTAATCCTACCGAACCGTTGACGATTCCCGAAGAGGGATTGCTGCTTGAGCCCCACAAACTATATCTAGGACGGACTATTGAGCGTACGAAGACAGATTCCTGGGTGCCCATGCTTGAAGGAAGGTCTTCTATCGGACGATTGGGTCTATTTATCCACGTGACTGCAGGATTTGGCGATGTGGGCTTTGACGGGTTTTGGACCCTTGAAATCTTCTGCGTTCAACCCATCCGAATCTACGCTGGCGTGGAGATATGTCAGATATACTACCATGCGATTGAAGGAGACTACGATTTGTATGCCAGTGGGAAGTATCAACGAAATCAGGGCATCCAGCCAAGTCTTCTTTACAAAGATTTTGAAAAGAAGTAGTTACCTTGCATTGAACGCAATAACCAAACTACTACAACCTTTTGATGTCCTTGCGCCCTTGTTTAGTTCTGATAGGCTTACTTTCTTGCCTATCGATAATTGCTCAGCCCTGCCAGAATATTCCGGGCATTACAGCAACCGATACAGGATTATGCCTTGGTGAGTCGACCACCTTGTCCTTGAATTACACGCCGCCCACGATGTGTGATATGAACATCACACCCAATCCAGCCCCCTTAGGGTCTGCTATACCGGGATTTACTTACGGAGGGATTCACAATGGACACTTATACTATATCTACAACTCCTTTACCTCTTGGACTCAAGGAGAGTTGATCTGCCGTCAAAGTGGTGGGTATTTGACCTGCATAAATGACATCTTTGAAAACAGTTTTGTAAGCGGTCTGACCAATAACAATATTTGGATCGGTATGTTTCGAGACCCGATTACCTGTGATTTTCGTTGGTTAGACTGCATGAATATATCTTTTACGAATTGGCGTCCAGGGGGAGAACCCAATAATGGCCCGTGTGGAGAGCCCTATGTGCAGATTATACGAGGCTGTACGGATGGTTTAAACACTTGGAATAACTTAGATGATAATGGTGGGGCCTTAGTAGATCCATGCTATAACGACATGGTACCCATTATGGAAATTGACCCCATACTGTACAACAACCCTACAAGTGATAGTGTGTCCTACCTATGGTCTACTGGGGATACCGCGTCTTCCATTACAGTGAGCCCTACATCCATAACTTCCTATTGGGTAGATATAACCATCGGTAACCTTACGTGTAGAAAGTTCCTTACCATAGAGGTTGATGCGCCAAGTCAAATCATTGATACAGTATCCAGTTGTAATGAATACACTTGGCCGATTAATGGTCAAACCTATACGACGTCTGGAATATATAATGAGACCGTATTGACACCCTTTGGTTGTGATAGCACGGTAAGCTTGGATCTTACGATTAACACGACCCAAACTTCGGTAGAGACTGAGGTGGCTTGTGATAGCTTTGTTTGGAATGGTCAAGTGTATAATACATCCGGAGTCTATCAAAACAATTATACAGCCGCTTCGGGTTGCGATAGTCTTGCTGCATTAGAGTTAACGATTCATCCCTCGTATCGATTTGTAATTGATTCGCTAACCATTGAATCTGAACTTGTCTGGGAGGGGCAAGTTCTTGTCGAAAGTGGCGACTATGAAGTGACCTACACAAGCTCGGAGAATTGCGACAGCATTTATGTATTGAGTCTGGTCTTTGATTTACCTGTATTGAGCCTTCCGACAGCGTTTAGCCCCAATGGTGATGGTATTAATGACTTTTTTAAGCCTGTGACCTATGGAGGGAATGCAATCGTGCTCGAGATCTTTAATCGATGGGGAGAAATGGTCTTTCGTGAAGAAGGTCTATTCGATATGACAGGCTGGGACGGCACCTATAAAGGCGATAATGCACCAACAGAGACCTATGTCTATACGATTCGGTATGTTGATTTTGGCGGAACAGAACGATTTCTTCAAGGAAACTTAGGCCTGTTTCGCTAAATACTCATTTTGTCAGCGGCACACTTTTTGAGGAGATTATTTTGCCCGTAGGGCGGGGGTGGAACGTGGGCTTACTTGCTAGCTCAAGCAAAATCTGATTTGTCGTATTTTAAGAGCGTTAAAAGACGCTTCATGAATTGCAAACTCCTATCATTAATTTTCTTTTTGGGATTAGTGACGCTTGGCTCCGCTCAAAATTTGGCATTGAACATGCCTGTCACGGTAACCAGTACTGAGAGTGCTGGTCTAATAGGAGAGAATGCAGTAGATGGGAGCATGTCAACACGTTGGTCCTCGGCTTTTTCGGAACCTCATTCTATTTCGGTCGATCTCGGTGACATATATGATTTGGATCGTGTTGTAATCCATTGGGAAGGAGCTTATGCAGTTGCATATGATGTGGAAATTTCAACAGATGGTATTCAGTGGACAGTTGCCAATTCAGTGAACACAGGAAATGGTGGTGAGGATGTGGTGAGTCTAACGGGAAATACCGGGCGATATGTGCGTATTCAGTGTCTGCAACGTGTGTTCATTGGTGGAACGCAGTATGGCTTCAGTATCTATGAATTAGAGGTGTATGGTTTGGCTCCTGCAAACAGCGCTCTTCTTCAAGATATTTTCGTTGATGGAATGCCTCTCTCTGGTTTTCAAGCTGATAGTTTTAACTATGACTATGATGTTACGGATACATCAACCAGTATCCCATCGTTAACAGCAATTGCTGCTAATGCCCAGGCATCCGTTGTGATCAACAATGTAACCTCACTTCCAGGTCTAGCAACAATTCTTGTCACCTCTGCTGATCAATCCACCACAGAGACCTATACCATTTTTTTTCAACGTGTAGCTTATACCTTGGTATGGAATGATGAGTTTGATTATAACGGGGCTGTTGATTCAAGCAAGTGGTTTCACCAAACCTATCCACCCTTTGGAGGAGGTTGGGCAAACGCTGAGGAACAGCACTATACTGATCGATTGACAAATTCATTTGTAGACAATGGGTCGTTAAAAATTATCGCGAATAGAGAGCAATACCAAGACCCTGTAGTTGGAAGTACAAAATCATTTACCTCAGCTCGTTTAAACTCGAAATATGCTTTTCAATATGGTTGGGTAGAGGTACGAGCGAAGCTTCCTGCAGAGCTTGGAACATGGCCTGCTATATGGACGCTTGGTCAAAATGTAAATGAACAAGGAGCTTATTGGCAGACTCAGGGTTTTGGTCAGGTATCATGGCCATTTTGTGGAGAGATTGACATCATGGAACAGTCTACAGATAAGAATACTACGTCAGGAGCCTTCCATTTTCCAGATGCTAATGGAACCCACACCTATACCTACAGCAATACGCCAGTAGCCAACTCAGCTACAACATGGCATGACTATTCTATGGAATGGACAGAGGATGCAATCATCTTGATGGTGGATGACGTCGTTTTTCATACGTTGGATAACGCAGCAAACCCTTACTTTGATAATCCCCATTACCTCCTGTTAAACATTGCAATGGGAGGATCTCTCGGTGGAGCAATACCTCAGAATTTCACATCCTCGGAGATGGAGATTGATTTTGTGAGGGTTTATCAGAGGGCTTTACTTCCTCCGGATTCAATATTGTTTAGCAATCAAACTGGTGGTCCGAACCCATGCATCGAAGTATCTCCAAGCGCTGATACGCTATGTGCTGGCGAAAGCACAACCCTTACGGCAAGCTTTTCTGATTCAAGATGGCAGAACTATTACTTTGAAGACTTTGAATTAGGTGCTTCATCCGAATGGTCGTCTTCATCCACATTTTCTTATGAAGGAAGTCAGTTGTTAGGGCGATATGGAAACAACAACATTGCCTTGAACTTATCAAATCTCCCGGCACATGACTCGGTACGGGTGGAGTTTGATCTATTTATTGGCGATACGTGGGATGGATATAGTCTTCTTGGAGGCACCCGGGATATATGGCGCCTTCGATTTAACGGAGATACGATAATCAATGCCACCTTTGCCGCCTGTTGCGGATCGGCAGGCGTTGGCAATGGAGGGCAATCCTATCCTGATAATATCCCTACGGTTAATCCTGCAACTACAGGAGCCTTTGCTCTTGATTTACCGGACTTTGTAGGGTCTGGTGACGGTACAGATTTATATAAAGTCTCACGGTCAAGTAATGATACATCCTCATCGCTAACTGTTGAGTTTTCAGCGCAAGACCTCCAAAGCCTAAATGATGAATCTTGGGCTCTTGATAATGTAAGGGTCTATCTCTATTCAAGCGATGTTGTTAATGACGTTATATGGTCAACAGGAGATACGACGTTAAGTATTACCGTTAGCCCGTCTGCTACGACCACCTACTTTGCCACCCTCGATGATGGATTATCCTTGTGTCTTGATAGCGCGGTAGTTACCCTAAGCAACCAACCGCCTGTCATTACTTGTCTAACAGATATTACAACGGCCTCGTCAACCGACGGTACAGGAGATTGTTCCACTACGGTGGTTATCGGTAATCCCGGTGCTTCTGATGATTGTGATGTGCCGGTGCTTACCGCTGAAATCAATGGAAGTGTAGTTGATGTAAATACGTATGCTTTCCCAGTGGGTACAACTACAATTACGTGGATTGCTACGGATGGTCAGGGACTTGCCGATACCTGCTTTCAAG
>JBMYZU010000020.1:0-19917 GCA_049610685.1 Chitinophagales bacterium | reverse complement strand
TTGGTTTGTTGTAAAACTTTCCTCATCAACCATTGTATCGATCGCACACCGAATCTTTTTTCTATCCTTAGGGTTTCTTATTACTTGTGTGTTTAACGCCTTGGCTTTTTATAGTTTAACAATACGTGATATGTTTGATTTTACGATAACAAGCTTTGTCTCCCTTTACGCGCTCGTTGTTTTACCTATGTGGGTCGGCTTCGGACTTTACTTCAGTATTTTTCATGCATTACCCTCCTTAATTAATGAGTATAAGGCGCTTCGAATCAACCAGCGCGTTGAGTCGACCAAGCATTTTGCAAGGATGTTGGCACCATTTACGCTCGTGGCTTATGTAGGTTTAGTAGCTATTGTGCTTTACTCTCAAAGTCATTCGTATTTCTATGCCTTAATAGCCATTTCCATATTGGCCTTTCCGCATAGTGTGTTAATGCACTTTCTTTATGTTAAGCTGCGCTTGAAGGCCGATGCTTAACGTACATATATATCGCTGTATTTAACAGGAGTAAGGCAAAGGAATAGACAAAGTCGTCAAGGGGAATGTTTATTTGCGTCCAGGACAGGCCTGCAACTTCTTGAAGACGACTTCCTAAATTTTCTGCATCGTTATACCAAACAACCTCTTCGAGTCCAAATGAGCCCGTTAGAATGCCATTTACAAGAATAAAAGGAATATTACTAAAAAGATAGGCCGCCATGTAGGCAGGCAACCAATGGGCTCTCGATGCACTGATGCCAATTAACGTACCACCTGCAAGGAGGAAGGTCGAGGAGGTATACAGTCTTCCCCAATGAGCTATTCCAATCAAAAATAAACCCACTCCGATACTGATAAGTGACCACATGGTGCTCGTGGAGATTCTCTCTCTTGATTTTACAATGTAGACATACACATTTTCGTAGATGAATAAGCAACAAAAGGGAACAACAAAGAAGAACAAGATTTCCTCTAAGGGTAAGCCCATCAGTTTGACGCTGAGATGCTTTGCTTCGTTAAATCCCCATACGCCCCATTGGGTAAACATTATGTCCCATGCGATAAAGAATGCGCCGACAAGCAAGGTTGATGCTCCGAACGCCCTCCAATTTTTTGAGAACATAAGAGGCTTCAAAAAGCTGGCAATCAGTGGAATGCTTAAACTACCCGCTAGAATTGCTGCATAGGTGTAGTGGCTATCCATGCTGTTTGAGTCTAAAAAACTTCCGTGGAATATATAGAAGGCCAAAATATTCTGCACCCTCTTTAGTTAGCGTACCGTGGTGTGCTAAATGGGCCCTGTAAACGGCTTTAAAATACCATCCCATCAAGGGGAGTTTAATGCGTATGCGTTTATGGATGAAGACGTCATGAACTAAAAAATAGGTAATTCCATAAAGTGCTATGCCAAAGCCTGCTCCTAGACCAAAGGCTAGATTGTACACAAGTCCTGTGATAATCAATGTGGCACTAGGAACGGCATAGACGATAAAAAACAAGTCGTTAAGTTCAAAAAAGGAAGTGGGGTCCTTTTGGTGATGATCTTTGTGCCATACCCATAAAAGCCCGTGCATTAGATAGCGATGGGATAGCCATGCTACTCCCTCCATGGCAATATAGAGGGTAAAAATTCCCCAAAATAGCATCCATCCGTTCATAACTGAATAACAAGTTAAACACAATTCAGTTCTTATGTGTAATACCGGAGTGGAATAGATTTTTTTGATGGCTTACTTTCGAAGTATTAACCCAATGGATTTACGCTACGCTCGACCAAGAAAAGATCTCATTCTCTTACTCCGTGAAAAGGGTATTCAGGACAATAGGGTGCTAGAGGCTATGGGTCGAATAGAACGCCATCGTTTTATTCCTGACTCGGCATTGCACAATCATGCTTATGAGGATAAGGCTTTTCCTATTGGTGATGGGCAGACGATTAGTCAGCCTTACACAGTTGCCTTTCAAACAGAAAAGTTGGAGATCCAACCCAAGGAAAAGATTCTAGAGATTGGGACAGGTTCAGGATATCAAGCAGCGGTGTTGGCTGAACTCGGTGCACGAGTATATACCATAGAGCGGTTTCGAACGCTGTATGACAAGACGAGTAGGCTGCTCCAATCCATGAAATATTCAACGATTCGCACATACTATGGCGATGGTTTTTTGGGTAAGCCGATTTATGCCCCGTTTGACAAATGCATTGTAACAGCTGCCGCTCCTCATGTTCCTCAGACACTGATCGATCAACTCCGAGTAGGAGGTATGCTTGTTATACCCGTGGACAATGGTCAAGGTAGCCAGGATATGCTCAGAATAACAAAACTTGAAGACGGGGTAAAAGAAGAAGTATTTGATACCTTTTCTTTCGTTCCTATGTTAAAGGGTCGCACTTAATTGCGGTAGCTATTCGATTCTTTTTTTGCTCGGTCCTTTTCCCTTTTAGCATCTTTTTGTTGGATAGTCTGGCGTTTGTCAAACTGTTTTTTCCCTTGAACAAGAGCAATTTCAGCCTTTATCAGATTTCGCTCTGTTGCAAAAAGTTTAAGCGGAACGATGGTATACCCTCGCTCTTTTACCTTTCGCTGCAGTTGCTTGAGTTCTTTTCGATGCAAAAGAAGTTTCCTCTCCCTTCCGGGGATATGGTTGTTATGGCTGGCTTGAAAATATTCAGATACATGCATACCATAGAGATACAATTCTTCGCCACGAAATCGACAAAATCCCTCTTGGATGGAAGCCTGCCCATTACGTATAGATTTCACCTCACTTCCCCTTAGTTGCACTCCCGCGATGTATCGATCTCGAATGTGGTAGTCAAAGCGCGCTTTACGGTTTTCTATCTGCATGAGCTTTTTCACGTCCACAAGGTACAAAAGCAAATATTTAGGCTAACCTAAATATTAATTAAGTATGTATTAATTTTGCCCTATGCCTTCTCAATCGATCGAAGACTATATAAAGGCCATTTGGACGCTCTCAGAGGGGAAAGAAGACGGGTATGCCGTGTCTACCAATGCCTTGGCATCGCATCTTATGACTTCACAGGCTTCCGTTTCTGAAATGTATAAACGATTGGCAGAAAAAGAGTTTATAGACTATGTTCCTTATCGAGGTGGATCGTTAAGTTCCAAAGGGCGTCAGTTAGCTGTGAGTCTTATACGAAAGCATAGGCTGTGGGAAGTCTTTCTTCATGAGAAATTAGGATTCGGATGGGAGGAAGTTCACGACATTGCGGAGCAGTTAGAGCATGTTCACTCGCAAGAACTCACTAAACGGTTGGACGACTTTCTAGATCACCCATTAATCGATCCTCATGGAGACTACATTCCCGATGCTGAGGGTAATATCCCCAAAAAGCGGGCTAAGCCCTTGGTGGAGCTTACTTTAGGTATGCACGCCCAAGTTGTGGGTGTAATGGATTCTAATTCAAAATTATTGAGTTTACTATCCCAAAAGGGAATCGCCTTAGGAACACTTCTATGTGTTCAATCGGTTTTACCCTTTGATGATAGTAGGGTATTAACACTCAATGGAGACCAATCTGTGGAGCTTTCCTACAAGGCTTGTGAGCTCATTTTAATACAAGAAAACACATAATCATGCAAACCATTATTAGTTATTTTGAATCCCTTAACCCTGTATTGGCGGCATTTTTAGCCACGGTGTTTACTTGGTTTCTTACGGCTTTAGGTGCAAGCTTAGTCTTTCCATTTAAATCTATGCCAAGAAAGTATCTAGATACTATGCTTGGATTTACAGGAGGGGTAATGGTTGCAGCAAGTTTCTGGTCTCTTTTGTCACCTGCAATTGAAATGGCCGAGGTGTCCTGGGGGAATTTAGCCTTTGTTCCCGCAGCGATTGGCTTTGGATTGGGTGCACTTTTCTTGTTTGCCTTGGATAAATTTATGCCACACCTTCACTTAAACTTTGATATAGAACACAGCGAAGGTGTAAAGACAAAGCTTCATAAGACAACGCTTCTTATACTAGCGATAACTCTGCATAATATACCAGAGGGGCTTGCAGTAGGTGTGCTCTTTGGTGGAGTTGCAGCTGGCTTACCAGAAGCTACCATAGGAGGTGCGGTAACCCTAGCGATTGGAATTGGTATTCAGAATTTTCCAGAGGGAATCGCTGTATCCTTTCCTTTACGCCGGGCTGGAGCAAGTCGATGGAAGAGCTTTTACTATGGCCAATTGAGCGCTGTGGTGGAGCCTGTCGCTGCGGTTATTGGGGCGCTTGCTGTCATCTTTTTTACTCCAATCTTACCTTTTGCCCTAGCCTTTGCCGCAGGAGCGATGATTTATGTTGTCATCGAAGAAGTTGTCCCAGAAACTCAGCAGGATCGCTATGCCGACCTAGCTACTTTAGGCTTCATAGGCGGCTTTATCGTAATGATGGCACTTGATGTCAGCCTTGGCTAGAGGGTTACTGAATTATCATGGAAGCACCAAACTCTCAATAAGGTCAAGTTTCTTGCAATTCTTAGGATTGGAAAGTTCAATGACTCCCTGAAAATCGGAACCAACAAGTCGGTCTTCGTACCAATATGATTCCTGATCAAGGGCCCAATTTCTTATGCAACGACTTGCCTCAATCTTTTCTTTTTGAATATTGTCTTTCAAGCGATCGTATTCCTTCTTGACTAGCTTTTTATTGAGATAGTCAAAATTGTTTGTTGCATAAGTATATGCCTTAACTTTTGCCTTCGCGTAGTCTGTTGCACAAGAACAAACTGCATTGTCGGCCTTTTTTTCTCCTTCAGCAATTCCGTAGGCATCCTTGGTGCATGATGGTAAAAGAAATAGTCCTAAAATCGTCAGAATTAGCGAATAGGTTTTTATCTGGTGGGGATTTTTCATAGCGTTCATTTTTCTACACTTATTCCTCATCATACGCTCAATCACGATTACGATTTTGTTGTCGTTCGTAACGTTCGTAATCATATTCGCTTAGGTAAATTCCAACATGCTTCCCTAGAAATTGCATAAAGTCCTCATCATACTCATAGACTTCTAGAATATACTCTTTAAGGTCAATAAGATGGTCTGTATTGTCCACTAGTTTATTGGATACTAGATGATACACTTCATAGCAGGTCTCGGTGTCACTGAGGAAAAAACGTCCTTCCGATCGCACTACAGGCTCTGTCTCCTCGTATTCGTCATAGTCCTCGTAGTCCTCCTCGTATTCGTCATAGTCCTCGTAGTCCTCCTCGTAATAGTAGTCAGCTACAGGATCGGCATCGGCTGCCTTTTCAGCGGCTACTTCTTCAATTGCATACGCTTCTTGAGTCGCAGTTGAAACGCATCGGTAGTCATACCATTTGGATTCTTTCTTACTTGCCCAATCTTTGATACAGTCTTTAGAGGTTTGCTCCTCTTTCATTGCCTTGAACAAAAGCTTAACAAATTCCTCCTTGATTTTACTATCCTTCCACGAGTTGTAATTATCAATGTAGTAGTCTCTGATTTCTTTAAATGAGTTGGCCATTGGCTCGAAACACGCACAGGTCTTTTCATCAGCCTCTACAATTGCACTTGGTGCATCAATACTTTTTGAGCAAGAAAGGACTAAAACGGAGGTTAACAGTCCTAATACTATGTTTTTCATGATATGGTTCTTTACTAGAAAAATAAAAAATCCATGTTGAATTAAAAAACTTTTAACCTTTGCTCCGCCTAATTATTTCTTCATGAATTTGTTGATGCTCCCGAGACATTTGCCCCTGCACAGATTGGTTTTCCTCTGCTCGTCGTATCAGATAGGGTAGGAGAAACTTTGCTCTCCCATAAGGCATGTACTTTGACACATTGGCGCCGTAATGTGCTAGATTATTGGATAAAGGATCACTCATACCATAGAGCTGGGAGAAAACAATGTGGGGATGATTTAAATCAATAGCGTCTTCTTTTGCTTTGACGAGTGCGAGCTCACAACTTTTTATATTATGACTTCCTATACACATTGCTACGTGTGTAATGTGGTCTATTCCAAAATGCACGGCCTCATTAAAATCTCGATCGACTGACTCTTTATTGTCATGCAATGGATTAAGGGTCTGATGCTTTTCTGCATAGATGGCTTCTTTAACAACATATGCGCCCCGCACTAGCTTGGCCCCCACTATATACCCTTCAACGGTGGCTTTAATGACGGCGTCTTTAAAATCTTGAAGTTTATCCCTTCGGTAAATCTGATAGGTATTGTACACAGTAGCTGTTTCTGTGTTATGGCGTCTCATTAAGTCATTTGCCAAATGGTCTATTTCTTCTTGTATCCAAGATTCCTCGGCGTCATAATACAATGCTATCCCTGCTTTTTTGGCTTCGTTAGTTAGCTGATCAATGCGTTCTTTGAAAAGCTTGTACGCCCTTTCTTCTTTGCTGGTTAACACTCGATTATCTTGCTTTTTCTGTAAGATTTCAAGGGAAATCAGTGCAGTCATTTTAACACTCAAGCTTATGGCATTTTTGGTCTTAGCACACCATGCAATAGCCTTCATATTTTCATTAAATGAGTGGTCCCAAGATTCTTGACTGTCTGTTGCTTCAATGCCGTAATGCAAATTGATCAACACCTCTCGTTGAGCACATTGTTGGGCAACGGCCGAGCACTCCTCAAGATTTTCCCCTCCACAGAATTGATGATACAAAAGGTTTTTAAAAAAATAGGGGATGGGGAGTCCGAGTCGGAGAGAAAATTTTGCGAGCTTTCCCCCAAGGGTGATCAATGCATTCGAGCCCATGAGCTTAAACAACTTTGACATGCGCCGAAGTTGCTTATTGCTGAGGTGTGCAAACGCCCTTTCGGTGTTTTGTAAGTCAAATTGATGCTGCGATGATTTATTCATACGTAGTTTCCCTGTGCGCAGAAAATTCTTGAGCGAGTCTTGGAAGGATGATTAACAAACCGATTAGGACAAAAAAGAAGAAGCCAATTTTATCGGTTTCAATTAAGTCTCCAAATATATTGTTAATCACAATGCTGCTCATAGAAACTCCTAATACTAAACTGAATTTTCCCTTGAGATTGTTTTTTTCTTGCCCATAATAACGCTCAACTCTAAGAAAGAATAAAACAATTATTGTCAGAAAAAGTAATAATCCAGGAATTCCAAGCTCTATGGCTTGTAGCATATAATAATTGTGTACGGTAGATTGTTCAGGGTTGTCAGACACCCAGGTTTCGAAAATAAACACTGTGTACTCTCTGTAATTCGGTACAAATCCATTTGGCCCAAAACCTAGAAACGGTTTGTCTGCGATCATATGCCCACCTGCCACCCAACGATATATTCGCTCCATACTGGAAACGTCCTTTCCTTCGAAGGTTGAGGAAACATGATCGCTAAACTCATCGTGCATGACAGTACTTGTTGAGGGGGTGTATTGGAGATATTGATTTTCATGAAGTAAAAATGAAACTAAGCCAATAGCCAAGGCAAAGGCAAGGGGAATGGCTAGCTTCATACTGCGCATCTTTAGGCAGAAATAGACGATCAATTCTACGCATACAGCCACATAACATGCTCTTGTATAAGAAAGATAAATCGCGAGTAAAAAGACCACGGTACTCAGAAGGAGGTAGCGTTTGACCCACAGCTTAGTTGCCTCAGAATACAGCCAAAGATTAAAGGGTAAAAACATGGTGATCACCACCGCGTAGTCTACGTGGTTTGGATAAAACGGTGTCATGGTAAAGTTCACTTGATCAAAGGCAAAGCCGCTTACACTATGACGTAGTAAAGTCCACAGAATGGTGAAGGATAACACTCCGTGAAAAGTCCAAAGGATTCGTTTAACATCTTTCCATGATTGGATATAGAGTATACTACCCAAGACGGCAGGGACGACAAACCAAGACTTAGCCAAGAGATATTTTACCGATAATAAGGGAGTCTGACTAGTTAATGTTGTTATTCCTATCCAGATCAGGTAGAGGAACAAGGTCAAGACAATCGGTTTTGCTAAAAGGTCGCTACGGATTTTTTTACCGTAGACAAACTCTATTGGCACAACAAAGCTTAGAAAGATTAACAAAGGCTCTGTGGGAAAGCTTAAGGATAGCCCTGATCCAAACTCAACTGTTCTTGATATGGGTAATAAGCTTACTGCTAAAAAGAAAAGGTATTGAGGATAAAGAAGCGAAGCGGCTAGAATAAAAGGAAGAATCGCTAAGACGGGTAAGAAGGCTACATCAAGAATCCAAGCGAATAGGGTAAGTATAATGCTTGAACCTAGCGAAGCTGCTAGGTAGATAGATGACCGATTATGACGTACTAATGCCACAGTAGGTTAAACGGAAGATTAAGATTTAGCTGATTCATACTTTCCTATGGCGTTGCGCAATTGACCAACGGCATCAAACAATAGGATAATCAAACAAGACAGGATAAAGGTGACAATAACCGTGATGGCACAGATCATCCATCGCACAGGTTTTAGCTTTCGCTCTGCGGAATAGGCGTTTTCAATAATTTCTAATCCAGGCGTTGACGTAGAAGAGGCCACCGCGTGTTGGTCGACTAATTGTTGTATTTCCTTAACTCGAAGAAGTTGCTGTTCATATTGACGAGTAAGAAGTTGGTTCTGAGCCGAATCTTGGTAAAGTTCAATTTGGGCGGCCAAGTTATTTAGTGCCACCTCACTGGAGTCTAACTGTTTTTTCATCTCAACATACATTGACTCTTTATTCCGTTGAATAGGAGCGGTTATCGTCGAATCAATAATCTTAACCATTTCATTGACTAGGTTAGCGGCAAGTTCAGGATCGGTGTCGATGTAGTTGATCCGGATGGCATCTTCTTCGGTTTTATACACTTGATATTGATCCATGAATTGTTCGGTCGTCTTAGAGGACAAATATTCCGTGTTTTTGTCAAAACCATAGTGCGCTGATAGGTTGAATTCCGCAATCATACGCTGTATGAGCCATTGTGAGTTAGCTACTGTTAAAATCCTATTGGCATCATGTTTTGTGCCATAGTAACCGCCTTCTTCTCCGGAAGACGAGCTATTGCCAAACATCGATGCACGCTCATGCATCGTAAGATTTGTAGGGTAGACCAGGGCAAAGCTTTGATAATAGGGCTTAAGCACATAGAGGCTAATGACTACTGCTGCGATGCCAGATATAAGCGTTGCGCCAATAATCCAGCTTTTATATTGGAGAAGGCGGGCTAAAAAATGTACGATGGCTTTGTTCGAATCTTCTTGAGACATGGTTAATTCCTTGTAGTTGGTAAAATACTGATTTGAAGCCACTTCGTCGAGGCTATGATAGCAGAAGTAATGATTAGATATAGAATCACTTTGAATAAAAATTCAATTGGCAAGAATTGATTGATGAGTGCAAAGCTTGTCCAACACATAATACCCAAGGCTACATATTGTATGGACACCTTCCAGGAGAGAAGTTGGCCAATAATGCTTCTAAGGTGCCATAGATACATTAGCGTAATAAACAGCGCAGTGACCAATGTTGTCCATGATGCACCAAGCGCGCCATAAGAAGGAATAAATAGCGCATTACATACGATATTGAGAATGCAGCCTGAAAGCGCCACAAGGCTCACCGTCCAAACCTTATCTGCTGCGGTAAGGATTGTCCCTAATACGGCCATGGGTGATCCGATCATAAAGCAAATCATCATTATTTCAAAGACTTCCTCCGCAACATCAACTTGATCGCCGTAGAACAACGAAAACAAATCACCGCATGCCCAGAAAATCAATGGAAAGATTACAGCGGATAAGGTTGTCGCAAAGCGGAGAATCTCGCGGCTAATCGAAAGCCCTTCAATACTCTTAACTCCTCGTTTGGCAAGCGTTGGAAGCAGAAGCGAGGCAGCTAAAAATGGTACAACATTTAATGCATCATAAAGCCTAAAGCTCATGGCATACAGCCCATTTTGAAAAGAGGCTTCTTTGTGAAGCATAGCAATCATCACCCCATCAGCGCGTTGGTAAAGGGCCATAAATAAAACCATTAAGGTAAAGGGTAAGGCACGCTGAAAAAGGGAATAATACGTGATGGATGTGTTCGTGCTGCTCTTGTCAAGCTGTCGTTGACGAGTATACAGAAAGGATAGCGCGAACACAACGCTAATTCCAAGGCCAATTAACTGGGCGTTAAGCATAGTGTCAATGGCGTTTATATCTCGAATGATAAGGAGTGCTACGCCCATGATTCCTAGGCTTAATGCTTTATCCAAAATGGAAAACAGTCGATCGAGGCTGTAGCGAAGTTCTGCGGCAAAATAGGTCCTGCAAAATAATATGGCACTATGGAGAATTTGAATAACTAGCAGTTTAGTCATCCAGTCTGGTTTATACAATAGGCCAAGAACAAACGCTAGAGCCATAGATAAACCAAAGTATATGAAAGAAAGAATGATTTTAGTTATACCAAGCCGATAGATAAAATCGGAACTCAGGGCCGTATTTTTCCCTTTCTGCTGACTGAGAAAGGTTTGAATTCCTGCATCGAGGATGACATGAAACATTAAGCTTAACTGGAACAGCGCAAAAAATCGACCATAGACTTCTGGTCCTTCCAAGAGTTGGACTTGGCGATCTATTCCTACAATCCAAAGAGGCTTTATGATAACATTGAGCCCTATGAGAAGAAGAACCGGACGAAGTAAGGCGGTTTTCATCTTGTGAAACTATATGTATTTTACCATTTCATTGATACTTTAAGATGCAAGTCGCTATAAATGCACGTTTTCTACTTCCTAATCGCCTTGAAGGCATAGGGAGGTATACGTATGAAATCGTCCAAAGAATGGCACTTAACCATCCCGAAGTAACCTTTCATCTCTTGTTTGACCGCCCCTTCTCTAATGAGTTTCTTATTGCGCCCAATATGATGGGTCACGCTTTGGGCCCTGCTGCTCGCCATCCTTGGTTGTGGTACTATCATTACGAGGTGCGCGTCAAGCGATGGTTGAAACAACATCAAGTGGATCTCTATTGGGGACCGGATGCTTTCTTAGCTGAGAGTCCTTCAACAACAAAAAGTGTGGTAACCATTCATGATTTGGCTTGGGAGCACCATCCGGAGTGGAATGATCCTAGAGTATCAAGGTTTTATTCAAAATGGGTTCCTAAGTACTGTAACCGAGCCGATCACATCATTAGTATATCTGATTTTACCCGTCATGATTTGGTGAGTAGGTATGGTCTTCCATCCAATAAAGTCACCACGATTTTACATGGATATGATGAAAAAAAATCAATCGATAAGCTTGTGGAATGGCAAAGGATTCCCTTGTTTGATCCATATTTTTTAGCCTTGGGCTCCATCAACCCTCGCAAGAATAGCTATGCACTTCTCAAGGCTTTTATCGAGTGTAAGGATGAGGGTAAGGTTACATCAGATTTAGTCTTTGCTGGAGTATTGGGAAAAGGTTGGTCCAGAAAGGAGCGATCTTTTATTTCAGCATGTTTTCGACGATCGGATGTACATTATCTGGGAAGAGTTTCAGAAAGTGAAAAAGAAGCTCTGTTGTTTAACGCTAAAGCACTAGTGTATCCATCCCTCTTAGAGGGTTTTGGCTTGGTTTTGCTCGAAGCCGCTCAATTTAATTGTCCCGTTATGACTTCTGAGTCAAGTGCATGTCAAGAGGTTTTAACGGGCTATACCAATCAAGAGGGTGTGGTTTACATTGACCCTCATTCTTCTAAAAGTATTGGTCAAGGACTTAATGACGTCGAGAGCATTCAGAAGGGTCCAGCTTTAAAAGGGAATCGCACTTGGGACCAAGCGGCCCATGATCTTTGGGAGGTGCTTATAAGATAAATTCAGCGATAGAGGATAACAGGAACTACTTCTCGTCTTCCTTATCTCGGTGGAATACGTTTCGGAAGCCATGCTTGGAGAGATCTCGTTGGATTTCTTCGACAACTTCCCATTTGACCGTTCCTGCTACCGTGAGGATAATATCGTAGTTGGCTAATTCACTACCCGCCCCACGTTCGGCAATAATATTATCTCCAAATTTTTTGATGGCGACGTTTAATGCATCATTCGCCCCACTTTTACCTGCTTTTCGTTCCGTCATCACAGCATCAACGTCAACGAAGCGCCAATCGTCGTTACCACTTGATTTTTTAGCGGCAGGAAATTCAGTATATACTGTTTGACTTCCTTCTTTAAACCCTATATAGACTCGGTAAGCATTTTGCCTATCGGTTTTATCCATATCAATTTTAAATTCAAAATCTGGTTCTTCCACCTCAAGCTGTGTTTGCTTTTCTGGCGGCTCAGTCACAATCATGAAAAAGAAAAGAAGGATAAAGACAATATCCGGCAATGACGCGGTAGATATAGCCGGTACTTCACGTGTCTTATTTTTCTTGAATCTTGACATAGTAGTTCGCTCAGATATTAATCTATTGTCTGTTTAGAAAGTTTGGAAGTAGAAACAAGCTTATAAATGGTAGATTGCATCTCGCGAAACCCTCCGGGCTTATTGCCTTCTTTTGTTTTCTCTTCTCGTTTTGCCTTAGCCTTGATATAGGTCCATTCTAGTCCAAACATTTCTAAAGCTCTTTCATTGCGCACTTCTTCGTAAGCTGCTTCAATGGTTTGAAACATTGTCATATACGCCTGATAGCAAACGTCACTTTTGTATTTGAACTGGATGATGTGCTCCTCTTCCTGTTTACGAATATGGTTAGCAATAGCATCTTTGATTTGGGTAAGTTGGGCAGCCTCCAATTCTGTGTACACATTATCCCAAACAATTTTCTTACCTATTGATCGTCCTTGATTTCTTGGTACAATATCCTTGCCGTACTCATCAATCATAGAAGCCCCTTCACGAAGCTCTTTTTCAAGTGCTCCTCCAGAAACTCCATCGTGGACATAAGCATATTCAATTTGAATATTAAGATTGCTTTTGTCACAGATGTCGCTACCTTTTTGTTGGATGACTAAAAGGTACTGGGCATTGATTTCCTGTTCTTGTTCTTCGATCACCTCCTGTTGTACTTTCTCCTTCTCGAGTTTTTGAGGGAGACCCTGAACTGTAAGAACAGTAGTTATGGAAAGCCAGAATACCAACAAGAGGAAGGCGATGTCCGCCATCGAACTCGCATCAATTTCCGGTTGACTTCGTTTATTTCTAGGCATCTTACTTTTTACTTGGTAAAATGGTTAATGCAATAGGGTATAAAATGGCAAATACAATCGCAAGCAGTCCTAAGCCTAAGAATACCATAAGTGCTACCACACCGGTAGCTGCTCGATTCACGACACCTTCACCGTACATTTCATCTTCTTCAGATTCTTCACATACTACAACGCTTGGCTGTGCTGCTTCTTCCGTCGAAGTTGAATCGACCTCTGCGCTTTCTTCATCCTCTTCGGTAACCGCTTCTTCATCTTCTGAAACGGTGACTTCTTCGGCAACCACGGCAGTTTTATTGCCCATTAATGATTCTTGATTGGCTTCATACACTGCGTAGGGACTAGTATCCCATCCACCAACAGATAAAGCGCTGATAAAATAGACAATCACAAAGACTCCAAGTGCAACAGCCAGGCTGATTGCTGCTTTTCGATTGTGTATGATGCTGAGCACAATACCAACAAGTAATCCAAGAACTGCGAGAATCATAAGCAATGTGCTGAATCGAACTTGAAGGAATAGCATTGAGCTAACGGTGTTATGGCCCGTTACATTTTCCTTAATACCGCTATCACTGCCTACATACTGATAGCGCACGACTGCCTCGTCTTCCGCACATGGGTCGATCGCTGTAGCCGTATCCTCTTGCCCTGCTTCTATGGTAGCATTTAACGATACCTGCTCATATTGTGAAGACACATAGAAGTAGGATAGCACAGCAAAGGCCATAATGGCACCGATAAGAATCGAAGCACCGAGTTTTAATTGTTTAGGAGAAATCATAAATCCTTTTTTCGGTGAACTATGAATTACTTCGATGAATCAGAAGTCAACTTATGCTCAAGCATCATGTCAACTAATGTGATGGACTTCTCTTCCATATCGTTTACAAGACTATCAATGCGTGCTACAATGTAGTTGTAAAAAATCTGAAGGATGATCGCAGCAATAAGCCCGAATACCGTAGTCAAAAGAGCCACTTTAATACCTCCCGCAACTACATCAATCTTTAGGTCTCCCATTCGTTGAATGTCCTCAAAAGCTTGGATCATACCGATAACTGTACCCATGAAACCAAGCATAGGCGCTAGGGCAATCATCAAACCAATCCAGCTTAGTCCTTTTTCCAGTTTACCCATTTCCACTGAGCCATAGGCTACCACTGTTTTTTCAATAACATCAACGCTTTCGCCTGAACGGTTTAATCCTTGGAATGCAATAGATGCCATGGGCGTGGAACTTTTCATACACAAAGCTTTTGCTCCGTCAATGTCTCCTCCTTTAAGCTTTCCATTTATGTCATTCATGAGCTTGTCTGTATTACCTCCCGCAAGAGTAAGACTAATAATACGTTCAATAGAAAAGGCTAATCCTAGGATAAGTGCGATGAGAACAGTACCCATAAAGGTTGGGTCTCCATCGATGAACTTATTGAGTAGGTTATGAGTAAATGTTCCAGATTCTGCTTCACCTCCCTGAGCGTAAGTTAGGGTTGTGCTGGCGAATACAAAAAGTACGACTAAAATGCTGTGTAGTTTTTTCATGAGTTTATGCTTAATTATCGCTTCGTCGTTCCAAAACTAAAACTTTAATCGGATATTTTTCACTTATACCAACATATCTTCCATGTAGCAAAGCATAGAATATCTTCCTGCTTTATCATTTCAAGGATCTTGCTACATTTGTCCTCCTATCGGAGAGGTGGCCGAGCGGCTTAAGGCGCACGCCTGGAAAGCGTGTTGGGGGCAACCCCTCCGGGGTTCGAATCCCCGTCTCTCCGCCAATAGCTTTATTTCGATAATCAAGCTGAGGGGATCATGGTAATAATCCCCGTCTCTCCGCAAATAGATTTATTCGCAAAGATCCATGTCTTTATGGAATATCTGTGTAGCGAAAATCAAGCTGAGGGGATCATGGAATAATCCCCGTCTCTCCGCATTTACTTGGCTTTTGCTCATCATAATACAAAAAGGGGAACCACTTAGGTGATTCCCCTTTTTCTCGAAAATTATTTAAGGTTATGCTTGAGCTCTTTCTGTTCTCATAGAAAGAAAAAGGAGGACAAGGAAGACCACAAATAATACAACAACAGGAATTGGTGCTTGCGCCTTAGTCGTCGCTGAGGAATACAGGGCAACAGCGAGAACGGTAGTGTTTAGCGCAATCATTCCCTGTAAAAAATTCACGGCATGCTTTCCTGATATGGTTCTGCATGCTATGGTCAAAATACCTAGGCCAAAAATTATGCTTGCCATGGCCTGGTGTAAAATAGTGCCAACTTCTAAGGCTGTCTTGGAGAGCTCTCCAAAGCCTTTAAAGGCATCCTTTGTGATATATTCTGCTCCAATAAAGAATCCAAGTCCTTGAATAAGGAAGATGGAACCAAGAATGGTTAGGGTAGTTTTTGTTTTCATAGTATTGATTTTATTCGGCTGAGGCTACTTCTCCTTTTTGTGATGCATAAAATAGGATTCCAATGCCAATCAAGGATAAGATCATGACGGGAATTGGCGGATGCAAAGAACCACCTGTAGCGAAATGAACTATATCAGGTAATGTCCAAAAAAGATGGGTGATAAAAAGAAGAAAGGTGGCGGTTTTAAGTGATTCTGCACTTTTTAAGCGCATGGTGTAGACAATTGAGCATAGCACTCCTATGCCTATAAAACCGAAGACAGTCATCATGATATCCAACAGCTGCATGGCATCTGCATTGCTTGCCAATCCAGGTATTCCCATGTCTTCGATCATCATGTTTTTCATATCACCCCCCATTTTAAAAAGAATTAAGGGCGCAAATTGCAAGACATCGATAATCAATGTCACTATCAAAAGGGTTTTGAAATTTTTCATTTGAATTTGTTTTGGTTTAGAAACCAAGGTAATGTGAAATAGAAGATGGCCATTTAATGAAACAGGACTAGTCTAGGCCTATTTCTTGGAAGATCAATCGTAAGTGTTTGTTAATGAGGGTGTTTGGTTAGAAAAAAAGATTCATCAATACACAAATCAATGTGCACAAAACAAAGTTGGAGCGACGGCTAGGTCGGCTACATGGTCTTCTGGCTTCCTGCGCAAAGCCTGTAAAGTCCTTGAAGTTCTCGCTTGGATAAGTCACGCCACTTGCCCACGGGTAAGTCCAACTCGATATTCATGATGCGAATCCTTTTGAGTCGCTTTACGCGATAATCTAGATACTCACACATACGTCGAATCTGCCGATTTAAGCCTTGGGTTAGGATAATCCGAAACGTATCCGGACCTACTTGTTCTACAACGCACTTTCTAGTTACTGTCCCAAGTATTGGAAGTCCGTTGCGCATGCGCCGCAGAAAGTCTTTTGTGATGGGCTTGTTGACTTGGACGAGGTATTCTTTTTCGTGGTTGTTGCGCGCCCTCAAAATTTTGTTTACGATATCTCCATCGCTTGTCAAAAGGATTAGTCCTTCGGACGGTTTATCCAAGCGCCCTATGGGGAAAATGCGCTGGGGATGTCCGATAAAGTCAATAATGTTGTCCTTTTCAACTCGACGATCCGTGGTGCAGACGATGCCTCGTGGCTTATTGAGGGCAATGTAGACATGTTTAGTACTTCGCGGGCTTACGACACGACCATTGACTGCTACCACATCTCCTTCCTCTACTTTTTCGCCAAGCGGGGCTTTCTTGCCATTAATAGTAATCCTACCTTCTTCTAAAAGCTTATCGGCTGCACGACGAGAGCAATAGCCTATTTCACTAAGGTATTTATTGATGCGCGTTCCCATGAATTTTTATGCGGTCTAAATTAAACTATAGACTGAATTGGAAAGATAAGACGGCAAGGCCTTACAGGTTAAAAAGTTTTACAGCGTTCTCAGTGGTTTTCTCTGCAATTGCTTTTAGGGGGCACTCATAAATGTCAGCAAGCTTTTGCCCAACCTCCACTAAGTATGCTGGTTCGTTTCGTTTTCCTCGATAAGGAGTAGGTGCGAGATAGGGTGCATCGGTTTCCAAAAGAATACGATCTAGAGGAATGGATTGTATCCATTCAGCAAGCCCGCCATTTTTAAAGGTCAATACGCCGCCAATCCCTAAGTAAAATCCCATATCAATCAATCTTTCAGCATCCGCTTGGCTGCCTGTAAAACAATGAAGAACTCCCCGAAGTCGTGTATGTTTCTTTTGCTCAAGGATATCAAGGATTTCCGGGTAGGCATCGCGGCAATGGATGACAATCGGAAGGTCGCGTTGTATTGCCCAATCGATCTGATGCTCAAAGGCATCGATTTGTTGGGTAATGAAGTCAAGTGACCAATATTTATCTATACCTATTTCTCCAATGGCAATGAAGGCTGCATCCTCTGCACTTGACGTAAGAAGGGATAACTCCTCTTTATAATTTTCAGCCACGGAGCATGGGTGTAGGCCGAGCATGGGTCTAAAAAAGGTTGGGTCGCTTTGATGTAGCTCGAGCATTCTTGGTAAGGATGCAAGATCAACATTGGGCATAAGAATATTGATTAGCCCATTTTCTTGGGCTCTTTGGGATGCAAGACTACGGTCATCATCAAATGCTTTATCGTACAAGTGGCAGTGGGTATCTATGAAATTGTTCACGCCTCAAATCTCTTATTTTCTTTTTAAGAAGCGCTGAATAACAAAAAAAATGTGTTTTCGGCAGGTAAAAAATGAGTTTATTGATTAACAAATGGAATTTTTTGTAGTTGATTTTAATGTTCTCAACATGCTGAAATACAGATATATAGATCATTTATCGAGATAAAATAATTCCTTTTTTGTGCCTCACAAAGTTATATCGCCTAACAATAGCCTTCATACGTAGTGTAATTCCCTGCAATTTTCCGATAAGTTCACAGTTGTAAAGGCGTGTAAGCAATAGAAATATGAGTAGCGATATGAGAAAGTCAACAAAACATTCAGGATATAGACAAGCGGAAATATCTCCTTTAACAATGAGTCATGTAATCCTTATGGTTGGGGCTGGAAACATTTCGAAATGATTAACAAAAAACATATAAAACATAATTTATAACACAATGAATATCAGTATATAAGAAAAATATATAATATATATTAGAACAACGAATAATATTAACAAATGGACCACAAAGTATTATAAGAAATTATACAAGAGATATAAGTTTATTACATCACTAAACCCCATGGATATGCGAAAAAGAAACAATCATTCAGGTAAGGCCCAAGGGCAGAACGCACCATTTTCTCTTAATGCAGGGCCTAGTTTTATGGCACTAGCGGGCAATGTACAAGCTGGTTTTAGGACCTTTGACTTTGTTGCTTTTAATGCAGGCGAAGGGAAGCTGACTTGGATTATTGAACGTATCGTACATCCTAACTCCTTTGAGCAGATTGCTCAAGTAAGCTCCGGTAGGCGCAAAACAATGAGTTACCAGTTACCCTTGTCGGGGTGGTACCGTGTGAGCCTTGAGTGCTTAGATCGATTGACTAATCAAAAACTAATTTTCACAAGAACCTTTTTAACCTAGACCATTTATCTCTAAAAAAAACGGAATTTTAACCCTTTAATCATCATTATGAATTATTTACGAAAACTTCTCTTTTTATTGCTCGTATCGAGCTCGGGTTTTGCCTGGGCGCAGAGCACTGCTGACTTTATCATTCTCCCCTCTCAAAATCCAGGGGGTGGTTGTGGAAATGCCTCAGTAGAATTTGCACTCATTGATTCCTTTCAGACATTTGGAATAAACGGCACCTATATAATTGAAGATATGAGCGGAAGCGCTGGCGGAAGTTGGATTGTGGATTCACTAAGTTTTGTATCTAACGGGTTTGCTCCTGTAGTGCCTTATACCTTTCCTTTTGGTGGAGTCTTTCAAGTGACGCTGTATACCTACACACCGAATGGCGCTTTACTTGGTAGCTCGAGTCAAGCCTATACTGTGGTCACTCAGGGTCAAGCGCTTGATCCACAGTTTTCGGTAAGCCAATCTGCGTCAAATTCATGCGATAGTGTCGAGTTGACTTTTGATATTACATCGATTAACTCCCAATCCTACAGTTATGAATATTACGTGTATGGATGGAATGGAACTATTGCTACGATTCAAGGATCAGCAAGTATGCCTAATCCAACGGTTTTGGTACCGGCTGATATGGGCTGGGTCGATGTATTACTTTCTGTACATGATGGCATTTGTCAGGACACATCGTTCCAAACGGTCTTTATTGACTCAAGCCTTGCGAGTGGATCTTCTATTCAAGCTTCCTTTTCTAGCTCTTTCAATGTGATAGGGTGTGATTCGGTTGTCATTGATTTAAATAATACATCTAATGGTGGAAGTGCATATTCTTGGACAGTGTATGATCAGTTCCAAAATGTTGTGCATTCTAGTTCATCAGAAAATACATCCTTTACCTATGATGTTAATGGAGTGAATACAGCAAATATGTTGTATATCTATTACGAGGTATCCGATGCTTCGGGATGTTCATCCTATGCCTATGAAACCCTTCTTTTAGATTCTTTGGGTGCCTTTTTATACGCCTTCTTAGAAACGACGTACGATGTGTCATGTGCTGGCAATGGAGCGGATGGTGGTGCAGGCATATTTGTCTATGGAGGAACTTTGCCCTACACTTACAGCCTTAATGGAGGTCCAATGATGCCAGATACAAGTGGTTATATCGTGATTGATAGCTTACCCGCGGGCAACTACAGCGCTGAGGTGATCGATGCCAATGGATGTAATGTCATTGTGGACTTTACAGTTTCTGCAGCGGATTCAGTGATCATTTATGCTTCAGAGTATTTTGATGC
>JBMYZU010000019.1:0-21971 GCA_049610685.1 Chitinophagales bacterium | reverse complement strand
TCGGAAGGTTCAGCAAAAATCTCTGCCTCGACTTGGGCACACAGTAAATGGCCAAAAAAGAGATGCATTTCCTGAATACGTGCCACATCCTCTGAATCGACAGCATAGGCCACCTCGGCTACTCGAAGCAAATCTGTAGCGCGCTTTGAGGTTAAGGCCAAGGTTTGCATCCCAAACTCTCCTGCCATCTTCACAGCCCGCAAAATATTGGGAGATGATCCAGACGTTGTCAATACTACAAGGATATCCATAGGCTGAGCTAAGGCTTGTATTTCTCTTGCAAAGGCTTCTTCGTACCCAAAATCATTGGAAACGGCGGAAAACATTGACCCACTGCTCCCCAAACAAATCGCAGCAAGCGGTGGACGATCCATGTAAAAACGGCCACTGAGCTCTGCGGCAAGATGCTGCGCCTGAGCAAAGGATCCTCCATTACCGCAAAAAAAGACCCGTTGTCCGTTGAGAAGACCTTGAACTACGAGATCTTTTGCCGATTCAAAAACATCGGCATTTTCCTGAGATAACATATCTCTGTAAAGAGCCTCTTTAGATTGAATAAGTGCTTCTAAGCGTTCTTTATACCCTTCCATAAGCTATCTCGATGTTGTATTGTTTTTAGAATAATAATGCTTGACAAAGCCATGAGCCTCTTTTCGGCCAATCATTCGCTGCATCACAGCATACAGAAAACCCATTCCATAGGCAAATACCTGAATATTTAAGGTTCCTATGGCTAGGAATCCAACGTCAAGTCGTCGATACTTTATACTCGCTTGTTTAAACGCTAAGGCGCATATCCCTCCATGGCCAATGAGAGTGCACCACAGTATCGGACGTAAGCTTGCTATACTCAGTCCAAGCGTAATCGCCAATACGTAGGACATAACGACAAGGGCCGGCAAGGCATGAATTGGCTTTAACAAGGTTGGGTGTAGACGTTGAAGATTAATGCGGGCTACGCCCCAGTTAAAGATTTGCTTAAAGAATTTCCAAAGATTCGTTCGTCGTTTGTGGTATACGAAGGCTTCGCTAATCAATCCCACGGTAAAACCCGCTTCATAGATCCTCGCACTGTAGTCCATGTCTTGTCCATGGCGAAGGGCATTCATTCCCCCAATGCGATCGTATACCTTTCGGGCAATACCCATATTGAAACTCCGCGGATAAAACTTACCTACACTGCGCTTTCCTCCGCGTGTACCTCCTGTTCCTAAAAAAGAGGTCATACTGTAGTCAATGGCCTTAATCATAGGAGAAAATGAGGGATGGAATCGGTCAGGACCTCCAAAAGCATCATATCCATGCGTTGAGATTGCTTCATCTACGGCGCTTAACCAATGCGGTGGAAAAAGACAATCTGAGTCTACAAAAATGAAATACTCCCCCGCTGCTTTCTGCATGCCATGATTCCTTGCTGCTCCTGGACCTTGATTTTTCTGATATGCGCAGGCAATACTAAGTGCTGTATTCTCGCTGTACGACGTGATGTATTCTTTAAACCCGTCTGTAGAGCCATCATCCACAAAGAAGATTTCATAGTACGTCTTATCAAATGTCATCTCCTCAGCTGATGCCAAGAGCTCTTTGACTTCGTCGAGACGATTATATACCGCTATGATGAGAGAATACTTCAGAAACCGCAATTATCATTTAAGGAAAGGTATTCAACTTTCTACAAAAGTGCCAAGAAAGTATACCCTAAGATAAGCAAGGAACATTCTATTTCCGACACCCTTTCTCAAAGTTGTGCCAAAGCAAGAAAAAAGTTTTACTTTGTTCAAAATTAAATGTTTATCATGCTGCAAGTGTTTAAAAAGTCTGTCCCTCACTTGATTTCCACACTACTCTTATTGGCGATATCATGCATAGCCTTTTACCCTCAAGTTCAAGGTGAAAAGATAGCGGCAGGTGATATGGTTAATTCCGATGCAAAAACCAAGCATATCAAGGACCACATGGACAATGATGAGGATTTGATTTATTGGAATTCCGCGCAATTTTCAGGAGGGCCTATTTTCCTTCTGAGTTTGGGCAAGAAAAACAATTTCTTACGCTACATCGATAAAGCAATAACCTTTAATCACGCTGCCCCCATCGGACTCTTCTTTGCCTTGGGATTAATCATGTATATATCCATCGCATCGCTTAGAGTCAAACCAATCATTGCCTTCATATTTAGCGCAGCCGCCATGCTCAGCCCCACCTATATGATGCTACTAGAAGCAGGGCACTTTTCTAAAGTGTACACATTAGCCTATCTGCCATTAATCATAGCTGGACTGATATTAGTACTTCAAAAAACCTATATAAGAGGAGGCATTCTCTTTGCCATGGGACTATCCTTGTCGATATACTCAGGACATATACAAATGGTTTACTATCTCGCCTTAGGCTTAGTTTTCTTTCCGCTTCCATTCATTGTGGATTATCTGAAAAAACGAGATTTCAAGGCGTTGTATAAAGTGATTGGCGTATTGCTCATTGGCGTTATGCTTGGTGCTGCATCAAACTTTTCTCAGCTGTATTCTTCTTTGGTGTTTTCAAAGAAGACCATGCGAGGGGGTGATGTGCTTGAAATGGAAAGTAGTGGAGAAGCCAAAAGCGGGCTTGATTGGGACTACGCCATGAATTGGAGTTATGAAGTGAAAGATTTCCTCAATATTCTCGTGCCGCGCATTGTTGGTGGTGCCAGTCAAGAAATGATTGACCAAAACAATCCGTTAGCAGAGCTGATGATTCAAAACAATGCACCCATAAAGGATGGAAAAGTTGGTGTACCTGGCTATTGGGGCACCATGCCATTTACTTCTGGAAGTGCATACATAGGAGGAAGTTTGTTGTTTGTTTTTGTCTTAGCACTATTCTTTTCAGACAAACGCCTGCTCATTGGTAGTGCAACCTTTTTCTTTATCATTTTCCTGCTTTCCTTGGGATCGCATGCAGGACTTGGCGACAATGAGTTAACGCTCAACATTAACCGTATACTCTTCGACCACTTTCCCATGTTTGACAAATTCAGAAGTCCAAATTCTGCTGTTTCTGTTCTTCCAGCCTTTGTTATAATTATCGGAGCGATGGGTATTGAAAAGCTCATACAACAAGACTCAGAAAAGAATAAACAGCTTTTGAAAGTCTCCGGCATCTTTTTCTCCCTACTCGTTGTAATACTTGCTATAGGGAGTCTAAGTTTTGGTTTTTTAAGTTTGGCCGAAGCGAAATACGACTACCAAGTTCAACAGATATTGATTGAAGGAAGAAAAATGCTCTTTACCGCCGATGTTTATCGTTCAATGTTCATCGTAGCCGCCAGTTTTGGCTTGATATACCTCAAGTATCGTAATTACATAAAACAGGAAATCGTGTTTTACGGATTGGTTGGTTTGCTTTTTTGCGCTGACTTAGTGCCCATTAACCAGCGATTTTTTAGTGAAGAAAATTTCGTCGCTTCAAGCACCTATGAAGATCAATTTAAACCCTCTGCCGCCTCTCTTCAAATTACTCAATCGGAAAGTGAAGGAAGAGGTTTTTACAGAGTATTGGATTTAACTTCAAACGTGTTCAATGATGCTAAACCTGCATATCACCACAATCAGATTGGTGGATATGACCCGACTAAACTTCAACGATATCAGGACCTCATCGACTATTACATTAGACCGAGCATCAATACCATGACGAGTAGTTTATCTAATCCTTCCATGAACACTCAAGAGGGAATGAGCCAACTAATGAAGCAATTTGGCGTATTGAATATGCTAAACTGCAAGTACATTGTCACTAACCCCAACAGTCAACCTCTGGTCAATGAGGAGGCCATGAAAAATGCTTGGTTTGTAGATACTATTGACTATGTTCAGAGCAATCAGGAAGAAATCAATCGTCTAGGAGATGTTGACTTACGAAAGACAGCTGTCATTAACCAAGCAGATTTTGGAGATAATAGAGAAGCGGGTGATGGCGTTGGAAGCATCGAACTAAAAGAATATACACCGAACAAACTGGTCTATAAAAGTCAGTCAAGCGACGACCAGATTGCTGTATTCTCCGAGGTTTGGTATGGAGGTAATCCAGACTGGATTGCAACTATTGATGGTAAGAAAGCTGATATATTCCGGAGCAATTATGTTCTACGAGCTTTAGAGATTCCGGCTGGTGAACATGAAATCGTCATGGAGTTTTCCCCTGTTCCAAAAGGAGCGGGTGTTTCGATTGCCATGTCAACAGTCATTTTGTTACTGGCTGGTTTCACAGTCTACAAGGAGAACAAGGAAAGGCTTAATGCTGAGAAAACAGCTTAGATAAAGCCCACTTCCATGAAAAAACCAGTGATAATCCTTTTCTATGCTATCCCATTGCATTCCAACAAGGCAAGTAATTGGGTAGACGGCTTTACATCAGCTATTGACCGTTTGAAAAAGGACTTTGACTTCATCTACCACAACATAAATGAGCAACCTATTCCTACAGATGGTGCCTTTTATGACAACATAGACCTAATATTTATAAAAGCGAATTGGAGCGCTCGACTCGAATTGCAAGCTCAAAAGAACCTTCTTGGTATAAATGTTCCCAAAGCACTACTAATCTCAGGAAGTAAAGTGCCCCCCAGTTCAGAGCACGCCTTGTTTTATGATTTGCTATACTATGAAACTTCTTGGTACAAGCAATGCATAACCTTTCATTCCAATATTATTCATGCTTTTGGAATTGACCGTAGCAAAATGATACCATTGCCTGATGCAAAAAAAACCATCGACGTCTTAAGCATTGGATCATACAAAAAGTATAAACGGTTACACTTACTGATTTCAAAAAAAGGAAGAAAGGTTTTTATCGGAGAAAAGCCGAAAAAAATAACGTACAGGAACCTACAAGATTATTTTTTCTATTTTCTAATCAAGCTATTTCGCATTGAAACAATAGATTACGTAGATTACTCTTTACTCTGTCAGTATATCAACCAATCTAAACTTGTTTATATTCCGGCTAGTTTACAAGGCGGTGGCGAACGTGCTGTGTTAGAGGCAAGATCTTGTGGCACACCGGTAGAGGTGGAGGAAGATAATCCAAAGCTTATGTCATTAGTCCGTGGAAAGATTTATGATAGCGAATACTACGCAGAGCAATTGAAAGAAGGTATTTTAAGAATGATATGAAAAGAGTCCAATTATATTGGTGGACGCCTACGCAATATTCCAAGTATACGATCCTAGGTCGGATCAATGGTGAATATCATCGCTACAAGGGTATTCCGGCTAATTTCGGCGATGAACTGTCGTCTTTTATAGTTGCCCAGGTGCTCAAGGTTGATGTTGAGTTAGCCTCTAAAAACGACAAGGGGAAATTACTCGGAATAGGGTCAATTCTACACCAAGCAAAGGAAAAGGACATCGTTTGGGGCAGTGGTATCAATGGTAAATATGTAGATAGAAAAGTTGAAGCCAAGCATTTGAATATCTTGAGTGTTCGAGGTCCCCTAACACAAGCCTACTTAAAGGAATGCGGATATAATGCCCCCGATATCTTTGGTGATCCAGCAGTTCTAACTCCCTTGTTTTACACGCCAAAGCAGCATGATCATAAAAAGGCTGTCGCCTATGTCCCTCACTTCAGTGAGCTAAAGAATTTGACCATGGACCAAGATATTCCAGTCATTAATCCAACAAAACCATACAAAGAAGTAATTGATGATATATTCAATACTGAGCTTATCTTATCATCCTCTTTGCATGGCGTTATATTAGCTGAAGCTTATGGTATTCCTGCCGTTTTGATTAGAAAAAATGAAAATGAACCCCTGTTTAAATACAAAGACTATTACATGGGTACAGGAAGGGATAAGGTTGTTTTTGCCAAAAGCATTAAAGAAGGACTTAAGACAGATCCAATAGGTGGTTTCAAAAGCAATAATGAAGCTATTATGTCAGCCTTAGTAAACTGGCACCATGATTATTAAATTTTTAAAAAAGATTTTATTCCGGCCTACCCTGATCAAATCACGGAAAAACATCAGTGCAGGGAATAACTCATACCATAATGGTGGCCTGCTTATCCGTGGACGTGGTAAGGTTCGATTTGGAAACTATTGTGCATTAGGAAAGTCGATTTCAATCATTACCGAAAACCACGACATCAACTATGCTTCTATTCAAGGTAGCTTCTATCAAAAGAGTTTTAATGAGCTTCATCCTGGCGACTTGGTTAAACATAACCAAGAGAAGATCAAAGGAGAAACAATCATTGGGAATGATGTTTGGATTGGAGATAGCGCGATAATTCTGAGTGGTGTAAAAATCGGTGATGGTGCCTGCATTGCAGCAGGGAGTGTCGTGACAAAGAATGTAGAGCCTTTTGCCATAGTTGGAGGCGTTCCTGCCAAAGTGATTAAGTATAGATTTTCAGAAGAGACAAGAAACTTATTGAGCGAGCTCCAATGGTGGAATTGGTCAAACGAAAGGATTCGAAAAAACAAAGATTTCTTCTTCACTAATCTCAATGCATCAGATATTTCAGAACTAAGAAAACTGATTCAAAAGTGATAAAGGTTCTAATTGTCGCAGAAGAAACTGAAAGAAATACTTTCATTCACAATTTATCGAAAGCCCTACGTGAGAACGACTGCCGCGTAGATATAGGAATCGATAAGTTTTGGACAAGCGAGGAGCATTTTGATGTTATTCACTTTCATTGGCCTGAACATTTATCCTTTAAGATTAATCGCAAATCACTCCCCCCGACTCCTTTTCGATTGCGCAATATAAAAAGGAGAATAAATCAATGGAAGCAAGCTGGGACTAAACTCATTCTAACCCGACACAATATCGAGTCCCACGAATATCCTGTTGGATTTAGCTCACTCTATACTTACCTAAATCACGTTGTTGATGGCGTAGTACATATGGGGGACTACTCCCTAAAGGAATTCAAGCAATCAAATCCAGAAGCAGTAAGCAAACAAGCTATAATACCACATGGTTGGTATGATAACATCCCTAATGAAGTATCTGCAACCCATGCAAGGAACAAATTAAACTTAGATGAAAAGAGCTATGTGATTTTAGCTTTTGGGGCCTTGCGAAAGAAAGAGGAAGAAGATTTTATCCTCAGCGCCTTTAATGCGTTAGATACACCCAACAAGGTGCTACTCATCCCAAGAGGATTTTACTATAACAATGTGCTCTTGTTTCGATTATTTGATTACCTACAACTCGGTTTCTATAAGCGCTGGGTAAAAAAGAAATCTAAGCTCTTGGAAAGCAAAGAGGTAATGTGGGATCAACGCTTTATACCGATTGAAGAAATTCAAGATTACTTTAATGCCTCAAATGTGGTTTTAATTCCACGCTTGGAAATATTAAACTCAGGAAATGTTCCAATGGCCTTTTACTTTAAAAAATCTGTAATTGGACCCAATCAAGGAAATGTTGGAAGCATCCTACATGAAACAAAGAATTTCATTTTTGATGTAACGGATACTTCATCCTTAAGCCAAGCCTTAAAGGATGCCCAAGCATCTGCTGAACTTGGAATGGCCAATTACACTTATGCAAAAAACAATTGGGATTGGAACACTATCGGAAAGCAGCACGAACAATTCTATAAGTCCCTTTTCTAAGACCTAAAGATTTTCAATTCGTTCACCATGCGCATCATGTCTATCAAATAGGCAAGAACAAGTATAAAGGCCCCCATAATTAGCGAATTCAGCGCGATACTCAACCAAGGATTTTCTATCGCCGGCAAAAAATAATGCAGTGCAAATCCAGATAGTAGGCTATAGCCTAAGATGATTAACGTTTTCTTGGAAAAAGGAATGATTTTGCTCTTGAACCAAACCAATAAGAAAGAGATGAAATTGGTAGTGCTCACGGCAAGAAGTGATGCCAGGGCTGCTCCATTAATACCATAGGTCGGTATTAAGACCAAGTTAAGTACAATGACCAATATTGAAAGTAAGATATTGATGTAGAGGTTGTAACTAAAATAGTCCGACATCTCAATGATCTGCTTATTTAATCCAAAGCCAATATCAATAATCTTAGCAGCACTTATCAAGAGTACGACAGTAGCACCCGTTTGATACAAATTACCATTTGGCATTATTGCATACAAAGCATCCAAGTTAAACCAGATGAGAATAAAGATTGAATAACCAATAAATAATTGAACCATGCTGGATTTCTGGTAGATATCTTTTAAGTCATCAAGCTTATTATCCTTGATTTTATTGCTCAGCATTGGGGAGGCCACCTGTACTAACATCCGTTGTGGAATTTCAATAATAGTTGCGATAAAAAAGGCTATTGTATATACACCTGTTTCGTATGTCCCTTTCATTGAGCTAATCATCAGTGTATCAATACTGATTATGATAATACTCGACGTAATGGTAAGATATAAGAAGACGTTATAACGGAAGGTATCCTGTAAAACATCCTTCAACTGCTGTATACTCGGAATAACAATCCGGACTTTTAATACTTTAAGAACATACAACATCGTAAGCACCAAGGGCACACCATAAAACAAAAACTGATAGGCGTATACGAAGGATTCAAACTGCAACAAACCATAACCGTAGGCAACAATTGCGAAAATCACCATCACCCTGTTGACGAATCCATTAAAGAAATTTGGTAACGTAATGCGATAAAATGACCCTGAAATCGCAAAGAAGTAGTGAAAGAAAACGATGACAATAGCTAGCACTAACGGGAGATATACGAACTCAACGAGTGCAGCAGAATTTTGAATAAAGAAATCGACAAACAAGTCGTGATTCAGTATATATGCCAAAGAATACAAGGTAATGGACCCCAGTAAAAAGATACCATTAGCCCCTAAGAATTGTGAATGTCCATAGGATTTTCCGCGGATGGTCTCTTTATTGAATTTACGTATGGAGAAGACTACTCCCAAAATCATGAGGGAATACAATAAAATTGACGCCCGTTGAATCGTACTGACTACACCAATCTCCTCAGGGGTTAAAAATTTTGGAAGAATAAACAAGACGTTTATGGCGCCTACACCGACACCGAGAAAGCCTACTATACTGGCTTTAAAACTCTGTCTTGCTATAACTCCCACCTTAAAGCTCTTTCTCTATCAAATAATCATTGCGATCAGGAGATGAACGAGCAATAAGTTCGGAAAGGTATCCTGCTAGAAAGAGTTGACTTCCTAGTATCATCGCTAGGATGGCTCCGAAGAAGAGCGGATTATCAGTAACCAATCGAGCTGGCTCCTCCCAAAGATATAGGTGCAATGCCTTATCGATGATTAACCAAGAAACCATTACAAATCCGAGGAAAAAGAAAAACAGCCCCCATGAGCCAAAAAAGTGCATCGGTTTCTTGCGGAACTTAGAGATAAAGAGAACAGAAAGTAAATCCAAAGGACCATTAATAAAACGTCGCAGCCCGAACTTGGATACACCATATTTTCGTGCTTGGTGCTGCACGACCTTCTCCCCTATCTTGTTAAAACCTGCTTGTGCGGCCATAACAGGAATATATCGATGCATATCACCATATAATTCTACGGACTGAACCACACGGCGTTTATAAGCCTTGAGTCCGCAATTCATATCATGAAGTTTGACCCCGGACATCCAGCCCGTAAATCCATTGTATATTTTAGTGGGAATCGTTTTAGAAAGTGGATCGTGGCGAACTTTTTTCCATCCTGAAACAAGATCGTAGCCCTCTTCGGTGACCATTCGATATAATTCAGGAATCTCCTCTGGGCTATCTTGTAAGTCAGCATCCATAGTGACCACAACATCACCTTTTACGCGGCCAAAGCCAATTTGAAGGGCCGCTGACTTTCCGTAGTTTCTTTGGAAACGAATTCCTTTTACGATTGTAGGATATTGCTTGTTAAGTTCCTCTATAATCTGCCAAGAACTGTCCGTGCTGCCATCATCAATAAAAAGGACTTCGTAGCTAAAATCATTCGCTAAAGAAGCATGAATCCATTCCATTAATTCCCTTAACGATTCTTCCTCATTAAGCAACGGAATAACAATTGAGATATTTACGCTTGATGTATCAGCCATTACTATGATATTCTGCATTTACAAAAACTCCTGGAACAAACCACGACGAGGAGCTTGAAGCTCGATGAATATTATAGGCTATCGACCGGGCATTTCGTGGTAAGCGATTTGTATCATCACATGAAGCCAGCAAGGTGAAATCCGCAATATTTCCCTCCTCAACAACCGCATCGTCCAATGCTAGAAGTTTTCGTGCATTGCGACTTACAATATTGACTAGATGATCAAAATCAACACTGTCCACTGTCGTAAGCCAATCCGTAATACCAAAATCTAATGTGGCCATACCGGAAGCAGCGTACCCAAACTCCACTTCTTTATCTTCGATTGAACGAGGTTGGTGATACGATGTAATCATCCCCTTGAAATCTTTGGACATTACCTTGGCGCATAGCGCTTTTTGCGTTACTGCATCTTGCCAAGGTGGAGAAATCTTAAAGTGGCTGTCGAAATCGCGTAAACATTCCTCATTGTGCAACAAATAAGGCAGACCAACAGAAAAACTAAGCTCTGAGCCTGAAGCCATAGCTTCTTGCCAAAGATCAATCGCAGCTGGACTGGTTAGGCAGAGGACATGCAACATGCCGTTTGTATAATTATGAAGTTCCAAAAGCCTTTTAACGGCGTAGGTTTCTGCAATATTTGGAATTGTGGGCAATCCAAGTCCGGCAGAAAAAGCCGTTTCATAGACAAGGCCGTCTTGACGCAAGGAAGGGATATCCGTCGAACAGCCAATACGAATTCCTGCAGCCTTACCATACTGCATTGAAGTAATCATCGGGCCCTCCTCAAGATAGGTATCAAACCCATTGGTAAAGAGTTTAGCACCAGCATCCCTCATTTCATAGACTGCCGTTGGTCCGCTATCCTCATCAGTTATCGATACGTGGGGAATGATTCGAACCGCAGCATCCTTACTTAATTGTTGAAGTGATCGAAAATGCTCTACCGTGCGAGTTACAGGTTGCAAACTGGGCATTAAACCCAAGGTAGTAAACCCACCATTTACCGCACATTGGCTAAGACTATGTAAGGTCTCTCTAGCCTCGAAGCCTGGCTCCCCTCCTTCGACATGAGGGTCAACCCACCCCGGCATAACGTTTACCTCGGAATAGCTCGCTGAAGTAAAAACGACCTCCGTCTTAGCATCATATCCCGATAAATTAGGAGCAATTTTAGTAATACAGCCATCCTCAACCTGGATGTCTACCTTTTGATTATGCCAAGTTGATTGCGGGTCGCGAATCACGACCTTTTTAAAGACATATGCTCTTTGCTCTTTCACAAACTCAGCTCAAAAGTACAAAAGCCTTTTTCAATTTACTTTACGACTTTGAAAACAATCGTACGATGAGCGTTTCACCAAGAAGTGCTGCTAGCAATACAAGCAAGATCCATCGCCACAATTCATCGCCACAATTTGCAGTTTCTGTGCGTTTAACCATCTCTTGCCCACTGCGTAAAGAAACACTGGAAGAAGCTAGCCATGAAGAAAGATCATCTTCTGTCCAAAATGATGAATCAGCCTCAGCACGGGAGAGAGCACAGCCCATCACAAAACGCTTCGAAGCGTTTTGATACCCTAATAAATGACCTTGTGCTACCCCATCCATCGCACAGACCAAACCGTCATTAGACTTAGACTGCCTTGGAATCCAGGATTTTGTTAAGGTTCTAAACTCCACAGGGGATTCAGCATCCACCATAGTATTCGGTAAGGAAAACTTCGCCTCATAATTCAAGCGCATATAGGCAGGAAAACTTGAGGCATCCACCATGGACATTTTATACAATAATGGAGCGAATAATGGATCCTCGATAAGATTACTAGAATTCTTATTCATAGAAGACGTAAACACGTAGGATGCTCCCTTAGCACTTTGACAGGAATACAGCAAGACATCACCTTGCAAAGTGGAATAGATGGGTGCTGTGCGTTGCGCATCCGCACTCCGCCATGTCATACCATCATATACTTCTGGGAATCGAGAGCGAACTGCCCTACCCCTAAGTACACCATCTAACAAATAATGCGATGTATTGAGCTCATTAACCTTTCCACGGTATGGATAGGCATCCTCAAGAGGAATATCCCATTGAACGAAGGCATCAGCATAACTCGCTGCATCCAATGAAGCAGATGGCAAGATAATCAGGCGCAATCCTTTGTTCCTAAGCTTTCCTATATGATCTATCAGCGCTTGATTAAAGGCTTTGATTGATTCCAAAATGATCACTTCATAATCAGCATAGTCTGAGGATTTTTTGGACAGAAAGGCGGCCAAGTTGGTTTGTGCTACAGCAAAATCACTTACCGAATTCAGGGCCTTCACACTATTAGGCAAGGACTTCTCGCAGACCACTAAGACATCGATCATCTCAGGTAGATAAATACCCATTGGAATCTCATTGTTAAATTCATTAGGATCATTTCTCAGCGCAAACGTTAAGCTTAACCAACCCGTATCCCTAACTTCAATTTCTAAGGTATCCCTATACAAACCAATGGTATCCATGGGTATATATAAAGAATCGAGCGTAACATTACCGTAACTCAATGCAACTTGACTTGCTATATCGCCTTGATGGATTTGTAAGGCAAAGGCCAAAGATCCCGAGCGATCGTCTACCGTTGGACGATCAATCCACCATACGCTGTCAATACTAGCCGCATCTTCTGAGGATAATGATGATTCCTGAATAAAGAGATCGACCGGAAGGGAATCAATCTCAGTAATGGTATCAAGAAAATTACGCTGACCATCAGTAAAAATCTTAACTGAAAGATCTAAGCTATCACGAAAGGGAAGAATATCCTGCCAGTGGTCATCCAAGGACCTAGCAAAGGCAACAGGCTCAATTGAGCCTAACAAGGCAAGTGCTGAATCCTTACCATACCATACGTTGGCGTTAAAGACATCATCATGGCCAAGGAGCTGAAATCGCTGATCAGAAGGGCTTTTCTCTATATAGCCTGTAATATTTTTAATGGTTTGATCGTACGAAGAATTCTCCCCTTCATACATACTCAAGGAGTTATCAATCAATAGGATTTCATTGCGAGCAATATCATCAACCAAGGGATTTTCTTGATGAAATACCGGCTGAGCAAAAGCCATAACCACTAAGACGATTGCAGCCATTCGCAAGAAAAGCAATAGAAGTCTCTTCAGATTACTCTTTGTTGAACGCTGTTCCTCCATCTGCGAGAGCAAACGAACATCAGAGAAATATACCGTGGTATACCTCCTAAAGTGGAATAAATGAACCAATATTGGAACACTCAACGCCAATAGCCCCCATAATGCCGTTGGATTAATGAAGGTCATTGTTCTTATGCTTCAGCAGTAGGCCCTAAGTTGATATCAGGTGTTACGGAACCGCTGTCGATTGTACCATGCTGACTTTCATAACGGCTTACATTTTCAGCAAGTGCGTGAGCTAGTCGTTTAGCATGCTCTGGCGTCATGATAACTCTCGACTTGACCTTGGCTTTTGGCAAGCCAGGCAGGATTCTGATAAAATCAAAGACAAAATCGGATTTAGAATGCGCAATCATCGCCAGATTTGCATATTCACCATCAGCTACCTCCTCAGGTACCTCGATGTTGATTCGGTTGTTCCCCATTTCTAAACTCCGCTCCTCTTGATCCTTAGCCATCATAATCCTTCGATCTAGTTATCCTCCGTTTGTGCTTCCTCAGTAGCTTCCTCCGGCTGCGCTTCCACAGCTTTCAATTGAGCTAACTCCTCTTTTGAACCAACAATTAGATTTTGGAAAGCTGGAAGACCTGTACCTGCCGGAATCTTATGTCCAACAATCACATTTTCCTTCAAACCAATCAGTTTATCAGACTTCGCCTCAATGGAAGCAGAACTTAGAACCTTCGTGGTTTCCTGGAAGGACGCAGCAGAAATCCAACTGTAAGCGCTCAAGGAAGACCTTGTAATTCCCTGAAGAATAGGAGTAGCCGTCGCTGGTACTGTATCTCTGTACTCCGCAGGCGTCTTGTCCTCACGCTTAAGTTTAGAGTTTTCCTCACGAATCTTGCGAAGCGTTGAAATCTGACCACGCTTCAGCGTTTCAGAATCACCAGCATCGATAATATACTTCAATCCAAATACCTTATCATTCGATGCTAAGAAATCAAAGCGATTCACAATTTCTCCTTCGAGCAAGTTGCTATCCCCTTGGTCATTGATAATCACCTTGCTCATCATTTGACGAACGATCACTTCAATATGCTTATCACTGATTTTAATTCCTTGGAGTCTGTAGACATCTTGAATCTCATTAACCAAGTACTCTTGGACAGCCTTAGGCCCTTTGATATTTAAGATATCTGAAGGAGTAATCGAACCATCACTTAGTGGAGAACCTGCACGGATATAATCCTGATCTTGCACAAGAATTTGCTTCGTGAGTTTCACTAAATACTTCTTCACCACGCCATCAGCTGATTCAACCTTTATCTCACGATTACCTCGTTTGATTGAACCGAAACTAACAATACCGTCAATTTCAGAAACTACTGCCGGATCTGAAGGGTTTCGAGCTTCAAACAGCTCAGTAACTCTTGGAAGACCTCCTGTAATATCCTTAATCTTACCGGCAGAACGAGGAATCTTAGCCAAAACTTGACCTGATTTCACTTCACTACCTTCGGGAACTACAATATGTGCAGCGACCGGAAGGTTGTATTCCTTGATTGCAGCAGATTTGCTATTAGACACAACGTGAAGAGAAGGAATCATTTTCTTATCCTTCGACTGGATGACAACTTTCTCTTTGAAACCTGTTTTCTCATCCATTTCCTCACGTGCTGTGATGTTGTCTACGATATCTACGTATTCGAGTTTACCTGGTGTAGTCGCAACAATTACATTGTTGAAGGCATCCCAATTACAAATTAGGTCGCCTGCCTTAACTTTTGCACCATCCTTGACATAAAGCATTGCGCCATAAGGGATATGGTGCGTGTTAAGCACGCGTTCACCATCCTCACGCATCAATCGCAATTCACCCGTACGACCAATAACCACAGCAACTTTCTTACCCTGATCATCTTTAGAAGATACAGTACGAAGACCATCAAACTCGATGACTCCATCAAATTTTGCATTGATTTTAGATTCGGACTCACTCACAGAAGCAACCCCCCCTACGTGGAAGGTACGCAGTGTTAACTGAGTTCCTGGCTCACCAATGGATTGAGCAGCGAGAATACCCACAGCATCTCCCATTTCAACCACTCGATTGGAAGCAAGATTTCGTCCATAACATTTCACACAAACTCCTCTACGTGCCTCACAAGTCAGTGGTGAACGGACTTCGACAGTATCGATGTTTGCCTCGGTGATGCGTTTGGCATCATGCTCCATGATCATGCTACCCGCCTCAAGAATTACTTCGTCGTTTTGTGGATTGACTACATCATTAAGCGCAACACGCCCAACAATTCGATCTTCAAGTCCTTCAACCACTTCATCATTTTGGATTAATGCAGTAACGCTCAATCCACGAAGGGTATGACAATCTTCCTCGGTAACTACTACATCCTGAGCAACATCCACTAGACGACGTGTCAAGTATCCTGCATCCGCCGTTTTCAAGGCTGTATCGGCAAGACCCTTACGAGCACCGTGTGTAGAAATGAAGTACTCAAGAACCGAAAGACCTTCCTTAAAGTTGGCAAGAATTGGATTTTCAATAATCTCATTTCCTCCACCACCAGTAGATTTTCTAGGCTTCGCCATAAGTCCCCTAAAGGCTCCTAGCTGCTTGATTTGCTGCTTCGAACCACGAGCACCTGAATCAAGCATCATATAGATTGAGTTGAATCCTTGCTTGTGTGTAGCCAATTGCTTCATCAATGTATTGGTTAGTCGATTATCGACCCTTGTCCATATATCAATGATTTGATTGTAACGCTCCCGGTCAGTGATCAGTCCCATGTTGTAGTTTTCAACTACTTCATCAACTTCTCCCCGCGCATCAGCAAGCATTTCAACTTTTTCAGCTGGAATCAAGACATCTTCTAGATTGAAGGATAGACCTCCTTTAAATGCCCAGATAAATCCTAAATCTTTCAAATCATCTAAGAATGCTACTGTTCGTGGAACATCAGTTGCTTTGATGATATTGGAGATAACCGTTTTGAGGTTACGCTTAGTCAAAAGGTAATTGATGTAAGGAACACCCTCTGGTACAATCTCATTGAAAAGAATACGACCTACCGTTGTTTCTGTCAACTCCTTCTTGTTCGTTTCATGGTTTAGAATCGGCATTTTCACGAAAGCGTGAAGATCAACTTTGCCTTCATTCCATGCGATTTTTGCATCATCCGCATTGTAGAAAGTAAGTCCCTCACCTTTCACTACTTCCTCCTCTGTACTGCGCTTTCCGTTGGAGATGTAGTATAGACCCAATACCATGTCCTGGGTAGGAAGAGTGATTGGCGATCCATTCTGAGGATTGAGAATATTATGCGAAGACAACATAAGCATCTGAGCCTCAAGAATTGCCTCATTTCCTAAAGGAACGTGTACGGCCATTTGGTCACCATCGAAATCCGCATTAAACGCCGTACAAACTAATGGGTGAAGACGAATTGCCTTTCCTTCGATTAGTTTAGGAATAAATGCCTGAATCGATAGACGGTGAAGGGTTGGGGCCCGGTTAAGTAGAACAGGATGTCCTTTTAGAATACTTTCAAGGATGTCCCAAATCACAGGTTCTTTTAAGTCGACAAGCTTCTTAGCGCTCTTAACGGTCTTTACAATACCTCGCTCGATAAGCTTACGAATGATAAACGGCTTGAAAAGCTCAGCAGCCATATCCTTAGGAAGACCACACTCATGAAGCTTCAAGGTTGGACCCACAACAATAACGGAACGACCCGAATAATCAACCCGCTTACCGAGTAGGTTCTGACGGAAACGTCCTTGCTTACCTTTAAGCACATCGCTTAATGACTTAAGGGCTCGACCACCTTCCGCTTTCACTGCACTTGACTTTCGTGAGTTGTCAAATAATGAGTCGACCGACTCCTGAAGCATTCGTTTTTCATTTCGAAGAATAACTTCAGGTGCTTTGATTTCTACAAGACGCTGTAAACGATTGTTACGAATGATTACACGACGGTACAGATCATTAAGATCCGACGAGGCAAAACGACCACCATCTAATGGAACCAATGGACGTAATTCTGGTGGAATAACAGGTAGATATTGAATAACCATCCATTCTGGACGATTTTCTACCTCGGTATTTCCAGCACGGAACAATTCAACTACTTTCAAACGCTTAAGCGCTTCAGCTTTTCGTTGACGAGATGTTTCATTCGCTGCCTGATCACGTAATTGATAACTCAGTTCATCTAAATCGATGCGCTTAAGCAGCTCATAAACAGCCTCTGCACCCATTAACGCGATAAACTTATTCGGATCATCGTTTGCTAATCGTGCATTATCTCTGAAGTCATCATGACTAAGGATAGAGAGATACTCCTCCTCGGTAATCAAATCCATTTTTGCAGGAGTAATCGTTTCCTCTTCATCTTTTTCATTGATGATTGGAACCCCTTCAGAAGCTTTACCAGGTTGAATTACTACATAGCGCTCATAATAGATGATCGACTCCAAGGTCTTAGAGGAAACCCCGAGCAAGTATCCAATCTTATTCGGCAATGAACGGAAGTACCAAATATGCACGACAGGAATCGCGAGCTTAATGTGGCCCATACGATCACGACGTACTTTCTTCTCAGTAACTTCTACACCACATCGATCACAAACGATTCCTTTATAACGGATGCGCTTGTATTTCCCGCAGTAACATTCAAAGTTCTTTGTAGGTCCAAAAATCCGCTCACAGAACAAACCCTCCATTTCTGGCTTGTACGTTCTGTAATTGATGGTCTCAGGCTTCTTTACCTCCCCATAGGAACGGCTTAGAATATCATCCGGAGATGTTAGACTAATTCGAACGCTTGAAAACGATGAAGTGCTTTTATCTTTTTTTAATGGCGCCATTATGATGCTATTTGTAAATGTTTATTATTACTCAAATTTCAAGTCAACTGCGAGACCGCGTAACTCATGTACCAATACGTTGAATGATTCAGGAACGTTTGGTTCAGGCATTGCCTCACCTTTTACGATAGACTCATAAGCCTTCGAACGTCCAATGATATCATCTGATTTCACGGTCAGTAGCTCACGCAGGATATTGGAAGCTCCAAAGGCCTCGAGAGCCCAAACCTCCATTTCTCCTAAACGCTGACCACCAAACTGAGCCTTACCTCCGAGAGGTTGCTGCGTGATAAGACTGTAAGGCCCGATAGAACGTGCGTGCATCTTATCATCAATCATATGGCTCAACTTGAGCATATAGATTACTCCAACGGTTGTCTTCTGATGAAAACGCTCTCCAGTTTCTCCATCGTAGAGATAAGTTTGACCCAATCGAGGTAATCCAGCCTTATTCATCTCCTCATCAATTTGAGCGATAGAGGCTCCATCGAAGATTGGCGTCGCATACTTCTTGCCAAGCTTTTCACCAGCCCATCCAAGAACGGTCTCATAAATCTGACCGATGTTCATACGAGAAGGTACCCCAAGTGGATTCAATACGATATCTACTGGGCTTCCATCTTCGAGGAATGGCATGTCTTCTTCACGTACGATTTTTGCGACGATACCTTTGTTCCCGTGGCGTCCGGCCATCTTGTCACCAACTTTCAGTTTACGCTTCTTCACCACATAAACCTTAGCTAGCTTAAGAACACCAGCAGGTAGTTCATCCCCGACAGTAACATTGAATTTTTCACGTCCAAGGCGTCCAATCTCTTTGTTGTGCTCAATGGTGAAGTTGTGAATCAATCGTTTAACCAACTCATTTAGCTTAGCATCCGATGTCCAATTTTGTGGGTGGATGTTAAGGAAATCAATGGTCTTGATTAATTTTTGTGTGTACTTCGTTCCTTTGGCAATGATGGTTTCCTTGTAGACGTTTTCAACGCCTGCAGAAGTCTTACCTGAAAGCAATTCAAAGATTTTCTTGTACATGCGATCCTTTATGGATGCAATACGCTCTTCGTGTGCTGTAACTAGTGTTTCAATCACAGCTTTCTCTTGTGACTTTTTGCGCTTATCCTTACGAAGTCGTGCAAAAAGATTCGTCTTCATGACCACACCATAACTTGATGGAGGAGCTTTCAAAGAAGCATCCTTAACATCACCGGCTTTATCGCCGAAGATGGCGCGAAGTAGTTTCTCTTCTGGAGTAGGATCACTCTCCCCTTTTGGTGTAATCTTTCCAATGAGAATATCTCCTTCGTCAATTTTAGCTCCTACACGAATGATACCGTTTTCATCAAGGTTAGCGGTAGCTTCCTCACTGACGTTGGGAATATCTGACGTAAGTTCCTCCTCACCAAGCTTCGTATCACGTACCTCCATTTCGAATTCTGTGATATGAATTGATGTAAAGACATCATCTTTTACGATACGATCCGAGATTACAATGGCATCCTCGAAATTGTACCCTTTCCATGGCATGAAGGCTACTTTCAAGTTTTGCCCGAGTGCAAGCTCACCGTCTTGCGTTGCAAAACCATCACAAAGTACTTGACCGAGTTCAACACGGTCACCTTTACGTACAATAGGTTTTAGGTTAACACAAGTTCCTTGGTTTGTTCGACGGAACTTAGGCAATTCATAGGTCGTTAAATCATCTTCAAATGAGACTAGACGGTCATCATCTGAACGATCGTAACGAACGACTACTTTGTTTGCATCGACATATTCAACCACACCATTGCCTTCAGCATTGATAAGATTCATTGAATCCTGTGCCACCTTGCGCTCGAGCCCTGTTCCTACAATAGGCGAATTCGGCTTGAGTAATGGAACAGCTTGGCGCTGCATGTTTGACCCCATCAAAGCACGGTTTGCATCATCATGCTCAAGGAAAGGAATCATGGACGCACTCACCCCAACAATTTGGTTTGGCGCAACGTCGATGTAGGCAATTTTTTCTGGTTCCTCTAATAAGAAGTCTCCTGTTTCACGAACAGAAACACGCTCATTGACGAAACTACCGTCCTCAGCGAGTCTGGAGTTTGCCTGTGCAATTAACTTTTCTTCCTCATCATTTGCTGAGAGGTATAAGCCTTGACCCTCAAGAACTACTCTACCATTTTCAACCTGACGGTAAGGAGTCTCAATGAATCCCATCTTATTAATCTTCGCATGTACGCAAAGCGTAGAGATCAGACCAATATTTGGACCCTCTGGTGTTTCAATTGTGCAAAGACGACCATAATGCGAGTAGTGAACGTCACGTACCTCGAATCCAGCGCGCTCCCTAGAAAGACCTCCAGGTCCTAGAGCAGAAATTCGTCGCTTATTGGTGATTTCAGAAAGTGGATTGGTTTGATCCAAGAACTGAGATAACTGACTTGTTCCAAAAAAGGAGTTAATCACTGAGGATAGTGTTCGAGCATTGATAAGATCGATTGGCGCAAACACCTCATTATCACGAACATTCATTCGCTCACGAATCGTTCTTGCCATTCGAGCAAGACCAACTCCAAACTGAGCATAAAGCTGCTCTCCAACCGTTCTAACACGTCGATTACTCAAGTGATCGATATCATCAATCTCCGCTTTCTGATTGGTTAAGCGAACAAGATATTTTACGATTTCAATGATGTCATCTTTGGTCAGAACACGCATGTCCTTATCGGCATCATTTTTCAGTTTAAGGTTAATCTTGTAACGACCAACTTCTCCTAAGTCATAACGCTTATCTGAGAAGAATAACTTGTCGATGATTCCTCGAGCCGTTTCATTATCCGGTGGATCTGTACCACGAAGTTGGCGATAGATATGCGCTAATGCTTCTTGCTCACTGTTGGCTGAATCCTTTTGCAGCGTATTGTAGATGATGGCATAATCACCACTCTGCTCTTCACGCTGAAGAATTACCGATTCAATGTTTAGATCTAGAATTTGAAGGAAAGCCTCTTCGTCGAGTAACACATCGCGTTCATAGATAATCTCATTTCGCTCGATAGACACTACCTCACCTGTGTCTTCATCTACGAAATCCTCTACCCAAGTGTTAAGAACTCGCGCAGCAAGTTTACGTCCAACAATTTTGGACTTATTTCTTTTGGTGACCTTAATAGAATCTGCAAGGCCGAATAACTCTAGAATCTCTTTATCCGAGTCGAAACCAATTGCCCGCAATAACGTGGTAACTGGGAATTTCTTTTTACGATCAATGTAAGCATGCATGACATTGTTAATGTCCGTTGCAAATTCCATCCAAGCTCCTTTAAACGGGATAATCCGTGCAGAATAGATTTTGGAACCGTTGGGATGGAAACTCTGTCCAAAGAACACGCCAGGTGATCGGTGAAGCTGAGAAACGATAACCCGCTCAGCTCCATTAATAATGAATGTACCTTTTGGTGTCATGTAAGGAATATTGCCCAAGAACACATCTTGCACAGATGTCTTAAAGTCAATATGTTCTTCATCATTACACGAAAGACGAAGTTTAGCTTTTAATGGTACACTATACGTTAATCCTCGCTCCATACACTCGTCAATCGAGTAACGCGGAGGATCTACGAAATAGTCGATAAACTCTAATACGAAGATGTTTCTTGCATCTGTGATAGGAAAGTTTTCCTGGAAAACGCGAAAAAGTCCCTCATTCACGCGGTTTTCTGCTGTGGTTTCAAGTTGGATAAATTTTTGGTAAGAACCTACTTGAATGTCTAGCAGCGCGGGGGATGGGACTTTTAAATCTATTTCACCGAAGTTGTGCCGAATTTGAGCCATTTTGGGGTTTAAAGTTTGTGAGGCTTAAAAAAAAACTACAAAGCCATGAGCGAGA
>JBMYZU010000018.1:0-27355 GCA_049610685.1 Chitinophagales bacterium | reverse complement strand
TGGGAATGCATTCGAGGAAAATCCCTTTCAGGTTATGGCGGATTTACGCACCTTCAAATGCGCAGTCGAGGTATGAAAGGTGTAGTCCAACGATCTACAGGAAGCTGGTATAGAGTGCTTTGTGATGATGGTGTATCAAGAGATCTTCGCGTGGCGGGCAAGGTACGTTTGCACGAATTGAACACGACCAATCCAATTGCCGTAGGCGATGAAGTTACCGTCTCGACGAGAGAGAATGGCGGGGAAAAAATGATAGAGGATATTTCGCCTCGACAGAATTATATCATTCGCCAGTCGCCTAAAAAAAGAGGGGCACGGCATATTTTGGCGGCCAACCTAGACCAGGTAATCCTGCTTGTAACGCTGGCGCATCCTCGCACATCCACAGGATTTATTGATCGGTGTCTTCTTACAAGTGCTGCCTATCACATACCTGTGGTTCTTGTGTTTAACAAACAGGATTTGTTGGATACCGATAGCAAAATAGGTAAGCAGCAGCAAGAGTATATCGCTTATTATCGGTCCATGGGATATGACGTATTAGAAACCTCAGCTGTGGAATCCACAGGAATTCAAGCCCTTGGGGATGTAGCAAAAGATAAACGAAGTTTACTAATTGGCCATAGCGGCGTAGGGAAATCTTCTCTGTTAAATGCCTTAGAGCCCTCCTTGGATTTACGGACAAAAGAAATCTCAAAAAAATATTCAAAAGGGGTGCATACCACCACCTTTGCTGAGATGTTTCCCCTTCCCTTTGGAGGCGAGATTATTGATGCGCCTGGGATCAAAGAGTTTGGTGTCGTTGACTTCGACAAAGGAGAGGTCTCTACCTATATGGCGGACTTTTTACCCTATGTCGACCATTGCAAGTTTACGAACTGTTTACACGTTAACGAGCCTAATTGTGCCGTCTATGAGGCAGTGCTCTCTGGAGATATTGCCGAGTGGCGATACATCAACTATCTTAGAATTTTAGAAGATATAGACGAGGCAAAGGCGTGGTAGAAACTCAAAATGAAAAACAGGAAAGAGCATTGTTGGTAGGCTTGGTGACCGCCAAACAGAACCTTCAGAAAATGCAAGAAAACTTGGATGAGTTGGCATTTCTAGCGGAAACAGCAGGCGCCATTCCTGTAGAGCAAGTCTATCAAAACCTTCATCTTCCCGATAACAGAACCTATGTTGGATCGGGAAAGCTCGCTGAAATCAAACAAATGATCCGGCTGAAAGCAATTGATGTTTTGATTTTTGATGACGAGATTAGCCCCGCTCAACAGCGCAACATAGAAAAGGAGACCAAAATCAAAGTGCTTGATCGCAGCATGTTGATTCTCGACATTTTTGCTCAAAGGGCACGAACAACCCAGGCAAAATTACAGGTAGAGCTTGCGCAACAGCAATACCTTCTGCCTCGGCTTCGTGGGATGTGGCAACACCTTGACAGGGTAAAGGGAGGTATTGGGATGCGAGGTGCTGGTGAAAAGGAAATTGAAACCGACCGAAGGATTGCAGGAAAGCGTATTGCCTTACTCAAGCAGCGCTTAGTTCAAGTAGAAAAGCAAGATATCAATCGAAGAAAGTCTCGGGAAGGAATGATTCGCCTTGCGCTTGTAGGGTATACTAATGTGGGCAAATCAACGATTATGAATGCCTTGAGCAAGTCGACCGTATTAGCAGAAAACAAGCTCTTTGCTACGTTAGACACTACAGTCCGAAAGGTGGCTATCGGCCATGTTCCTTTTTTATTATCGGATACGGTTGGGTTCATACGAAAGCTACCTCATCATCTGGTAGAAAGTTTTAAATCGACGCTGAATGAAGCGCTAGAGGCTGATCTCTTAATCCACGTTGTCGATCTGTCTCATCCTCAGTTTGAAGATCAAATGCAGGCCGTTAAAGCAACCCTTGCAGACTTACATTGCGAAGACAAACCGGAGTTAGTCGTCTTCAATAAATTGGACGTTTACAGGGAGCGATATTTTGATAAGTATACAAGCAAGGAAGTTCAATCGGAGATTTTAGAAGGCTTGCAGCGTGCATTTTCTGAAGATGTAAAGATTGATCCTGTCTTTATTTCAGCTACTCAAAAGGAAAACATGAACGTATTGCGTAAGCGGATTTTCGAGGAAACGCGCAAACTATACATTCAGCGGTATCCGTATAAAGCGAGCTATGTGCCGAATTGGGAGCCCGACTGGGAGGATCATCCTTAATGATTTTACAACATAAATGTTGTGTAATCCTCTTATTTTTAAGGATATGAGCTTTAAACAAAACGTGGTATGTCTATGGGGCCTTGCCTTATCCCTATGTTGTGGCGAATTATGGGCACAGGAAATGGTGGACCGAGCGGTCGTTAAGTCAGGCCAAGCCCCATTTTTCCATGGGGTAGCCTCGGGAGACCCCCTCCCTGATGCTGTCATTCTTTGGACTCGTGTAACTCCTGATCAAGGAATAAGTGATAGTATTCCCGTACAATGGATGGTCTCGACCGACCCTCAATTTTCGCAAATTGCCAATTTTGGATCCACCTTTGCCATTGCCGAGGATGACTTTACCGTGAAAGTCGACGTTTGTGGGCTTCAGCCAGCCACTTACTACTATTATCTGTTTCATGCCGAAGGCAAAAACTCGGTAACTGGTCGTACCAAAACCGCCCCCCTTGGCTCGGTATCCAACCTAAAGTTTGGTGTGGCCTCATGTTCAAATCTACCCAACGGCTACTTTAACGCCTATGCGGATATGGCCGATCGCCACAATGATATGGACGCCTGGCTTCATTTAGGAGATTATATCTATGAATATGGTTCTGGAAACTCAGAACCACCATATGAGATAACCCAATTACCGGATTATCGCCTGCGTCATTCCCAATATAAAATGGATGTTCAATCGCAGCGCTTGCACCAGCTATTTCCGCTGATTGCTACTTGGGATGATCACGAATCAGCCAACAACTCGTACATGGATGGTGCAGAAAATCATGATGCTGGAGAAGGCCTTTGGACGGACCGCCTTAGTTATTCTGCAGAGGCTTACCGCGAGTGGATGCCCATTCGTAGTCCGGACAGCACCAATCCTATTAAAATTTGGCGGACATTACAATATGGCGACTTAGCCGAACTTATGGTCATGGATACGCGCATCTGGGGACGAGAAGAACAAGGGAGCCCTGAACCCAAGGACTTACTTGGAAGCGACCAGTTTGATTGGCTTGAAGGAAGATTGGATTCTACGGATGCGCTATGGAAACTATTGTGCCAACAAGTAATGTTTGCTCCCTTGCCAAACAACGATGCTTGGGAAGGGTATGAGTCTGAGCGAAACCGTCTTATCGATTTTGTCGAGGACAATCAGATTGACAATAGTGTAGTACTGACAGGAGACATTCATACTTTTTTTGCTAACGAAGTTCCTGGAAACTCCACATCAAGTGCTATGGTCGAGTTTATTGTGGGCAGTGTAACCTCATCGAGTATTCCCATCGGTATCCCTATCGGTTTGATCCAGTTGTTGTTTCCCCATATTAAGTATGCTCAGTTTACCGACCGGGGCTATGTTGCGCTGACTCTAGATCAAAATAGTGCACAAGCCGACTATTTTTCTACTCCGATTGACGTGTTTAATGTAGGGGGCAGTCACCTAACTTCATGGAAGGTTGATGAGGGCTCAACGAGCCTGGTGAATGTGCCCAACCCACTTCCTTCGCAGGCAGGACCTTTTCGGCCCGATACGGCAGCCGACCAAACTATAGGCATGGTTCAATTAACCGATACTATCGTCTTGGGCGGAACCGAAAATAACTCAGTTACTGGCAATTTGATTCCCAATGTGACCGCTGTATGTCCATCAATTACGGGCAGTATATCAACCTTGCCTAACAATGGGACATTGACCGTAGATAACGTAACGGTTACCTACACCCCGAATCCCAACTTTTTTGGAAACGATACAGCAAGTGTTGTTCTGTGTCGTCAAGGGATAGGTTGTGACACAATTAGCATAGTCATTACCATTGTTGGCGCTACGTCAACCGATACTACTTATCATACAATCTATGCTGGGCAAAGCATTCAGCCCTGTGGCATATTTAGTGATTTATCGTCTTCGGTTACATCAAGTGCTATTTCAAGTTTTTCGGGATTGGGGAGTGTTGCGGTATTAGATAGTTTCTGTATTGATTACAATGCCCCTTTTGATCAATCTTCCTCTGATACCATCACTATGGTAGTTTGTGACACCAATGGTATTTGTGACCTTCATGTTTTTATTATTAATGTGCTTCCATTGCCTACAACTGAAAGTATTTTGGATACCATCAATGGGGCTAATTTGTATTCTAGATGCTTTGAATTTGACGACTTAATGGGACCGCTAACTACCTTTTCTCTCGATGGAAGCCCCAGTCATGGTCAAATTGCTTATTACAATGACTCTTGTATAACCTATCTCCCTGATTCCTCGATGGATGCAACAGAGACTTTGGTCTTTGTAGGGTGCGACAATGCCATGCCGCCCAATTGTGACACGGTAGTTCTGCAACTTGTGCTCGTTGATGAAACAATGACCGATATCCAAGATGCATCCTCCAATCCATTGGTAGTAATGGGTATACAGCCCAATCCATTTAGGGAGTATTTCTATATCCAATTCTATGCTCTACCCACTGCCAATGATTTAGAGATATCCGTGTATTCGTTGGACGGAAAAGTAGTATATCAAGAATTCAAAACGGGCCTAAGTGAAGGGCTTTACCATCTTCCCGTAAACCTTCCTTCGCTGAGCAAGGGAGAGTATATTGTCGAAGTACAAAGCGGAGGACATCGATATACCCAGCCAATGCTTAAAGAATAGTAAGGCCTAAATGCTTATATTTGCGGCATAAGAGGGGGCATTTGTCCCCTCTTTTTATTCTAAAGATTTAGATAAGTGGTAGAAATTGAGCAAAAAATAAAGACTTGGTTGGGAGAAATTCTCCCTTCTATGGATGCATTCTTTGTGGAACTAATCGCTAAGGGAAAACGTCTCGAGCTATATATTGACAAGGTGCCAAGCATTACTATAGATGAGTTGGTGCGGGTCAGTCGTCATTTGGAAGCCCAACTTGACGAAGAAGGTTCAGTACCAGAGGATTACACGCTCAATGTTTCTTCCCCCGGTATGGGTAACCCGCTGCGAGTCCGCGAACAATATGTCAAAAGAATTGGGCGACAACTCAAAATCACGACATTCAGCGAGGAGCGTCTCGAGGGACGATTAGTCAAGGTTTTTGATCATGGAATCGAGTTCCTATTGGAGCCTTTAGAGGGAAAATCTAAACCAGGTAAAAAGAAAAAAAATGCTGCGGAGCAATCCACTAGCATCGAAATACAATTTGAGGATATCAAAAAAGCCATATTACATTTTAACTTTTAAATTATAACACATGAACAGTGCAGAGCTTATTGATTCGTTTTCCGAATTCAAAGAGTTTAAAAATATCGATCGACCTACGATGATGAAGGTCTTGGAGGATGTCTTTCGTACCATTCTTAAGAAAAAGTTCGGGGATGATGAAAACTTCGACATCATTGTGAATACCGACAAAGGAGACCTTGAAATTTGGCGCACACGAGCCATTGTGGCCGATGGCGAGGTCGAAGATGATAACCTTCAAATTTCAATTAGCGACGCAGTTAAGATTGAGGAGGACTACGAAGTAGGTGAAGATTGCTATGAGCAAGTTACCATAGAATCCTTTGGCCGTCGTGCGGTGTTAAGCGCCCGTCAAACCTTAGTTACCCGTGTTCTGGAAATCGAGAAAAATGAAATATTCCAGAAGTATAAAGATCGTGTTGGTGATATCATGTCCGCGGAAGTTTATCAGATTTGGAAGCGTGAGATTCTTTTGCTTGATGACGAGGGGAATGAAATTGTTCTTCCAAAAAGCGAGCAAATTCGGGGAGACTTTTTCAAAAAAGGCGAGAACGTACGTGGTGTGATTAAAGAAGTACGTCTTCGTAATGCTCAACCCATTATTGTGTTATCGCGAACAGACAATGCTTTCTTAGCCAAGTTGTTAGAACTTGAAGTTCCTGAGATTTTTGATGGACTTATCGTCATTAAAAATATTGTACGCGAGCCCGGGGAGAAGGCGAAAGTCGCGGTCGAAAGTTATGATGACCGAATTGACCCTGTTGGAGCTTGTGTTGGTATGAAGGGAAGTAGGATCCATGGTATTGTCCGGGAGCTAAAAAATGAAAACATCGATATCATTAATTACACCGACAATCTAAACCTCTTGGTGCAACGTGCTCTTGCTCCAGCTAAGATTGTAAGCATGGACATCAATACGGACAATCGCTCAATTGCTGTTTACCTAAAACCGGATCAAGTTTCGCTTGCCATTGGTCGTCGAGGACAAAACATCAAACTTGCAAGCCGTCTTGTAGATTACGAGATTGATGTTTATCGCGATGTCGAGGGTGAAGAATATGATATCGATCTCGATGAATTTGCAGATGAAATTGATTCTTGGATGCTTGATGAACTTAAGGCTATTGGGTGCGATACGGCGAAAAGCGTGTTGGATCTCAGCGAGGAAGAGTTGGTGCGAAGAACCGATTTAGAAGAAGAAACGATTAAAGAAATTTATAAGATTCTGAAGTCAGAATTCGAGGAAGAATAAAAGTACATGTCAGATTATAAACCGATGCGGCTAATTGCCGCGGCCAAAAAGTTTAATGTAGGAGCCTCTACCATTACGGAATTCCTTCAAGGAAAGGGATTTGATATTGATAATCGACCTACTACCAAGTTGAGTGAAGAAATGTATCAGGCATTGCGCGCTGAGTATTCTTCAGATGTCGATATGAAAAAGGAGGCCGAACAGGTTCAGCTTGGCTCCGAAAACAAGGGCGTTAGCATTAACAAAGAGGAGGAAACGGAAACCTTTATCGAACGCAAAAAAGTTGAGCTTTCAGGTCCTAAAGTTGTTGGGAAAATAGAGGTTGCTTCTAAGGAAGGGGCCGAAGCCCAGTCTCCTGCCAAAGTTGAAGAGGGTTCTACAGCAGAGAAACCAGCGAAAGCTCCAGTTAAGGAAGTCGAAACCATTGAACGTAAAAAGGTTGAGCTTTCGGGCCCCAAGGTCTTAGGTAAGATTGAAATCAAACCTGAGCCCCAGCGAACTAAGAACACAGAGGAAGGGAGTCCTGAAAAGCGTCAACGAAAACGCTTTAAAAAGGCATCAAAAGTTGGACCTGTCAAAGGAACGAATGCTGGACGCGGCAAGACCAAAGAGGAGCCAACAGTGGTTAGTGAAAAGGAAATCGAAGAAAAGATTAAAAACACGATGGCGAAGCTACAGGCTGCGTCCTCTGGCAAGAGTCAGCGTGCTAAGCTTCGTCGCCAAAAACGCCAAGAAATTCAACAAAATGCAGAGCTCGAAGCTCAGCGTATAGAAGAGGAAAACTCCACAGTACTTAAGGTGACTGAATTTGTCACAGTAAGTGAATTGGCTAGTATGCTAAATACGTCTCCAACAGACATTATAACCAAGTGTTTCGGTCTTGGAGTCATGGTATCTATAAACCAGCGCCTTGATGCGGAAATTATTGAGCTTGTAGCGAGCGAATATGAACGCACTATTGAGTTTATATCTGCTTCGGATCAGGACGTATTCGAGGATACTGAAGATGCAGAAGAAGATCGTCACGAACGGGCTCCTATTGTAACGATTATGGGTCACGTAGACCACGGTAAAACATCTTTACTCGATTACATTCGCGAGGCAAATGTAGTAAGTGGTGAGGCCGGGGGGATTACCCAGCATATTGGGGCCTATGAAGTGAACTTGGAACAAGGGAACATCACCTTCCTTGATACGCCAGGTCACGAAGCCTTTACGGCGATGCGTGCTCGTGGAGCAAAGCTTACCGATATTGCTGTCATAGTCATCGCTGCGGATGATGACATTATGCCACAAACTAAGGAAGCCATTTCGCATGCTCAATCAGCAGGGGTTCCCATGATCTTTGCGATTAATAAAATCGATAAGGAAAATGCGGATGCCAATAAGATTAAAGAGAAGTTGTCGGGAATGAATATTCTCGTTGAAGAATGGGGTGGAAAGCACCAATCACAAGACTTATCTGCTAAGACAGGGTTAAACGTTGACCAGTTGTTGGAGAAAATTCTTTTGGAGTCAGAACTGCTTGAACTCAAAGCAAACGCTAAGAAGCCAGCCATTGGAACCGTGATTGAGGCTTCTCTTGATCGAGGAAGAGGATATGTGGCCACTGTACTTGTACAAAATGGCAGTTTAAATATTGGAGACTTTATTGTTGCTGGAGGCTTTTCTGGCAAGGTAAAGGCAATGTTTGATCACCGAAGCCAGGCAAAAAAGAGCGCGGGACCAGCGGTACCGGTGCAAATTCTTGGTTTAGACGGCGCACCTGCTGCAGGTGAACGATTCAAAGTATTTGCTTCAGAACAGGAAGGTAAGCAAGTAGCCACCAAGCGTGCACAACTTGACCGAGAACAGGGGATGCGTACTCAAAAACACATTACACTCGACGAAATTGGTCGTCGCTTGGCATTAGGAACCTTCAAAGAGCTCAATATTATCGTAAAAGGTGATGTTGATGGATCCACTGAGGCCTTGTCCGATTCCTTGCTCAAGCTATCTACCGAAGAGATTCAGGTAAACATCTTACACAAAGCCGTCGGGGGAATCAGTGAGTCTGACGTTATGTTGGCCTCTGCATCGGATGCCATCATTGTTGGTTTCCAAGTTCGTCCATCGGCTAGTGCTCGTCGCTTAGCAGAAGCTGAGGGAGTGGAACTTCGCATGTACTCGATTATCTACAACGCTATTGAAGAAATTAAGGCGGCTATGGAAGGACTCCTTGAGCCTACAGTAGAAGAGAAAGTATTGGGTAATTTGGAAATCAAAGAGGTATTCAAGATTTCGAGAGTAGGTACAGTTGCCGGGTGTATGGTAACCGATGGTAAGATTTACCGAAATGCCAAAGTGCGTATCGTTCGAGAGGGTATCGTGGTGTATACTGGAGAACTTGAGTCATTAAAGCGCTTCAAAGATGATGTAAAAGAAGTCGTTAATGGCCAAGATTGCGGATTAAACATTAAAGACTTCAATGATATCAAAGTGGGTGATGTGATTGAAGCTTATGAAGAGGTCTCTATCCAGCGAACGCTTTAGAATACAACTTTAGTCCCTTAGCACAGACCATGCTGCTTTACTCGCATCGTACCTCATGATGCGTGATGGCTTAGCCGGTCCTTTCGTTTCGATAAATTCAACAATTCCATCGACTTGAGCCATTAAATCAACGTCAAGTTCCTTGCGTTTTTGAGCGGCTTGCTTTCCCTTTAAGTTAGCGGAAGTTGACAGAAGGGGCGCGGATAGGTCTTTCAAGATAGAGAAAAGATAGGAGGTGTGCTCCACGATTCTAAAGGCAATGGTTCCATCTTGGGCTTGAGTGGGCCTTAGCATGGAATTGGTGTTTTCCACTACAAAGGTTGTAGGCTGTTCGTTACGAAAGATTTCTATGGCCTGTTGTGTCTTTTCATCGAGCTCAATACCAAGTTGCTCATAGTTAGAACACAATAATATGATGCCTTGGTCACGGGATCTTTCCTTAATGGCGTAGATTTTAGAAACTTGTTTTTTATTGTTGACCAAACATCCTAGGCCCCATACCGTATCCGTAGGATAGAGTACAATATCCCCCTGATTGAGGCTGTTTTCTAATTCTTGGCTTGTGCAAATAGACTTCATCAGATAAGTCGCTTATAAATTCTATCGAGCTCCTTAGCTTGCCGTTTGGCAGAAAAGTGCCAGCGTTCTTCCTCGGTTAGCTTGTAGGCAAAGGAAGAGGGCTTGTTAACAACGCTTTGTATAAAATCAGCAATTCCTTTAATATCGTTGGCTTTCACATAGTTTATTTTACTTCCACCGATTTCTTCCATAGATGAATCTTTAGAGGTAAGTACAGGAAGATCACAAAGCATGGCCTCGGCAATAGGTAGGCCATACCCTTCAATAATGGAAGGATAAACTAAGGCCTGGGCGCCATAAAAAAGCAATGGCAAATCATGGGTGGACACCTTGTTGAGCCAGACAATTTTTTCTTCAAGATTCTCTTGTTGAATGAAGGATTTAATCGACTGGATATAGGTTCCTGAGCTTCTTCCCACAAGGACTAGTTGGATATCAAGCGATTTAAGCAGACTCATTGCTTCCACCACCTTTCGTTGGTTTTTTCTGGGCCGTATATCACCTAGACATAGGATGTACGGTTTTTGTATACCCCACTGGCTAGTGAAACGTTGAATGGACTGCGGCTCAGGAGCCTCCTTAAAAAATGCTGATTGAATACTTGGATGAACAACCTCAATTTTCTTTGGATTAACCGCATAGTGCATGGTTAACGAGTTTGCAGTAAAGGCACTCGGGCAGACAATCATATCAGCCTTTTTTACGGCATTTAAGATGCGCTTATGATATATATATCGGTCAAATCTAGGAAAGTCATTAGGGTATACCTTAAAAACTACATCATGAATGGTAACGACTTTCGCTCCTTGAAAATGGTCAATTCGCTTCGGCAGCTCATTAGACAATCCATGATAGATATCCATTTTACCATAAATTATCGATTTTACAATTTCAATGTTTCTCCATTGATAGGCCCGTATTGGATTTAAGGGTTTTACAGTACTCTCAAAGCGCTGTTTACGGTTACGTTTTGGACGTTTCAGTCGAACTTGGGGTTCTTTAAACACGTCTCGAAAAAGTTTAGAGGTATCTGGCGTGTAGAGGAAGGTTTTATACGTTGGATAAAATTCCAAAATACTTCGAATGACTTCTCGACTGTAATTGCCGAGTCCTGATTGATTGAGAAAGGCTCGTCTTGCGTCAAATCCAATTTTTGGCATAGGTCGGGGTTAGTTGCGTTCTAAAGCTCGTGCAATCGTTAAATATAGACCATTAACTCCTTCTAGCCACTCAAGATGGATAAAGGAAGAGAGTAGGGTTTTTAGAATTGACCAGCCAAAATATTGTTTGTCATCTGAGCTCGAAGCTCTTTTGTTTCGATAATCTTTGGTCTTTTCTAGATAGCCAGCAAAGCGGTTGGCGGTAAAATGATATATCGGCCAATGAATTTTTTCTATAGCATGCTTTGGTGTTACCAGAGCCTCATGTACCATTTTGTCATCCCACCTACACGATGTATGATATATTCTAACGGAATAATCATCACCCCACTTTCCCCAGGATATAGCACTTTCATTGCAAAAATTTATGCGCTTTACTCTAAGCGCTTTTGTATTGCTATTCGGCTCCTTCCATAGACGAAGGTGCTCGACTAGATCAGTACTTGGAATTTCATCATCATCAAGGTTTACAATCCAGTCAAACTTAGCAAGGCCCGCTCCAAAGTTTTTTTGATTTCCATATCCCTGAAAATCCCGAAAAATCCACCGTATTGTATTTGATGAGTCATTGGCTCGCTCAGTGATAAATGCTTGATTATTGGAGACAATAATTATATCCTTACTAAACACCTCACAACGCTTGACAATATCCTTAATCCAGGGAGAGATACCCGCACTTATGATAACAACAGAAAGCTCAGGATGCATCGGGATTTTTTGAAAATACTAAACTAAAGCCCAAGCCATACCAAAAGATCGCATCAATAACTTGGCGGTTAAATGGGCTGTCAATGAAGCAATATAGAAAGAAAATCATCCACAGGACAACTCCGGTGGAACGCCCAAAAAACCAAACAAGACACCCTAAAGCAATGAAAGAAAAGAATGCGCCAAGCAATCCATATTCCAAGGCAAAGAATAGAAATTGATTATGGGGCCTAAGCATATTTTCTTTTTTGATTTGAGGGTAGCTCACCCCATATTGCTCGTCGAGGGCTTGATCCATTGTTTCAATGCCATATCCTAGTACCGGCTTTTTTTTGATGGTTTTCCATCCGACATCCCAGGAAACAATTCTGAGCGCATCTGAAGTGTTTACTTCGCCCTCTTTGTTTAATGTACTCCAGTCATACAGTGTGTAGTTAACTCTTTTTTGAACTGAGGGTATGGTTTGGTATATAATAAAAGGTGTGGCAATGAGTGCAAGGGTGCCGAATAGTAAAGATTTCCGTTGTCCTCGCATGACAAAGTGCCTGAACAATGTTAAGGCAATCCCCATATACATCATGCCCCAAGCGATTCGAACAGTCATAGCGTGTACACAACATAGAAGAAACACAATGGCGGCTATTGGGTAGTATGATCTTTCTTGTCTATTTAATATGTATTGAATGCCTAAGACCCCAACAACAACAAAAAGAATCGCTGTTGCTTTGGGTTGCCCATTGGGCACCCATAGATGCTTTCCTTCTGCAATGGATTGACTGATTTGAGACCATTCTTGTACGAGCTTTACAAGAAGGACAAACCCGCAGATACAACAGATCAGTAGTGCTGTGACGACCAAATACTCCTTAGCGTCCTTCGACAAGGCATGTAGGCGAAGGCATAAAAACGGCAGCAAAATAAGATGCATCCGGTGCATGGAAAAAACAGACCCAATATCGGAATTGACTAGACCTTGGATGATTGGAATAACAAGGACAAATGACCATGGAAAAACCAACAAGGCTATGGATTTCAGAGAGAATTTTGGACCACTAGGTTGCGCCTGTTCGATAAAAACCGCTAGACTGAGACCATAAAGCGTTAAGGTAAATAGGGCTTGACTAAAGGCTAATCCTAGAATGCTCAGTAGAAAACCAAAAGACCACCACTGCTCTCGTAGGGATAAACTACGAATCAAAAAGATGCCTTCAAGATGATGCGTGCGGGCCATGGATTAAATATACCTAAACCTATGCGCCGATATGAAGCATGTTTTTATCGCACTTCCATGCCTTATCAAGCCGGTAGGTTTCGCGAACAAGCCCACCCCACAAGTGATGATAGATGAGGTCGTTTTCTTCAAACACGGTGATCTTAATTCCTTCTAACCGCTCACGAAAAATGGTGAGCATCCAAAAATCCCCTGCTTCGAGTTGTTGGAAATAAGGCAACTCATATTCTATTTGATGCAAACTGGGTGTTGTATGAATGAAGGGTGCTCCACCTCCAAAGTGTTGTAGTCCTCTTGGATCATAATAGCCTGAGCGATCTGTTGAGCCATCATATATCTCAAAGGGTACGAGATGAAAAAAACACTCCGGCCCTTCGTCAGGAGGTAAAATGCGTTCTGATGACCAATCCTTAATCATATCTAGAACAAAGGTACAAGGAAAGTGAAGAGGTTGGGCATAAACCCCTGGTCAAATCATTGATTTCTCTGGCAAAACAAATCTTTTCTTAGCAAGGTGACACCAATAGATTTCCAGCGGCAAGGTATTGTATTGTGCCATCGCTCTTTCGAAGAGCTATTCTCCCGTCATGATGAAGACCAAGCAACGCACCGTTTGTGGTCTGTTGACCTTGAGTAATGGCCACCTGCTTATCCTTAGCATAAAGATGGTGATTGATTTCTTTGCAAATCGAAGCCAGATCGATGTCGCTCGCTTCTTCCACTGTTTTTTCGAAAGCATCCCAAGCGATCTTTAGGGCTTGTTGCACGGTGATGGTTTGAGTCAGGGCATGTTGGATAGAAGCTACCTTGTCATTCAACGAGCCAAAGTCTTCTTGACAAACATTAAGTCCTAGGCCAATAATGAGCAAGGAATCGCCCGACGCATCATGTTGAACTTCAGAAAGGATTCCGGCAATTTTTTTATCACTAAGCATAAGATCATTCGGCCATTTGATCGATATGTTTAAATCAAGAGTTTTTAATGCACGAAACAGATTGAGCGCAAAAAGAAAGTGCACGCGCAAGGCCTCAATATCCCGGATTCTAAGTTTGGGGTGCGTAAAACTTACGGTAAGATTCTTCCCGGCATCTGCCGTCCATAAATTGTCGCCTCTTCCTCTTCCATGCCTTTGATAATCCGCCAAAATGGCAGTAGAGCAAATTGGTGTGCTTTTTGAAGCCCACTGCTTTGCGTACGTATTCGTAGAATGGAGGCTCGTAAAATGAACTAGTCGTCTCATCGTTATGTTTCTGTACTAAATTATTAGAATCAATTTTAAGCTTAAGCCGTTGGATTTACTTCAAGCCATTCTTACCTCTCTAGATGATAACAAAGCTAATGATATCGTTTTGATGGATTTAAGGGGTATTGACGAAGCAATTTCTGATTTTTTTGTGGTTTGTCACGGTACATCCACCACCCACGTCAGCGCCTTAAGTGAAAATTTAAGATCGGAAGTGAAAGAAGGTCAAGGCTCGATTCCCATGGGAAAGAGCGGGCATGATACGGGACAATGGATTGTGTTGGACTACTTTGATATCGTGGTGCATATCTTTCTTGAAGAAACCCGATCACTGTATCTGCTAGAAGAGTTGTGGAGTGATGCTTCGTGCACGCCGATCGACAAGAATTTTTCAATGACAGCTATCGAAAAAAGCTATGAGTAAAACACAACAGTCGAAATCAAATAATAACCGACCGAATTTTCTTTGGGTCTATGCTATTATCGGAATAATCTTCATGGGTATTTGGGTTGTTACTGGTCAATTCGCGCCACAGCCTGAAAAAATAAACCGCAATGAGGTGAAGGCCATGCTTGAGAACCAGTGGGTAAAACGCGTGGTCTTAGTCAATGATCGCAATGTTGAAGTAAGCTTAAAAAGTCAAGATGAGTTAGACACGATGGCGTCCACTATTCAGGCAGCGCGCGACAGCTTGCTCACGACCTTATCAGACAACAAAGCATCTCTTGAAGCTCAGCTTGCCGAGCTTGCTGATTCGAGTAGGACAGATATTCTCCCCAATAATGCTGGGAATGAAGCTGATTCACTGGATACGGGCATTCAGGTTTCGGCTACTATCATTCAACAAGAAGCTGACCTGGTGGAAGCGAAGATTGATTCTTTAAACGCTTTGAAGCCCGTGCAGAGTGGTGAAGCGGTTTATCAGGCCTTCGACATTGAAAATATAGGCCTTATTGGAGATGCCAATCTAGGCCCTCATTTCACCTTTACCATTTCTTCCCAGGATGAATTTGAAAAAGAAGTCAAGGAGTGGCAGAGCAATTTTCCAGCTGAGCATCAAATTAGCGTAGAAGCTGAAGTAAGAGAATCCTTTTTTACGCGCTATGGCTGGTTGCTTCTTTTTGTAGGCATGATGGCTGTGTGGTTCTTTTTGATGCGCCGAATGACTGGTGGTGGTGTCGGTGGTGGTGGCCAAATTTTCAACGTTGGAAAATCCAAGGCTCAGTTGTTTGATAAAGACACAGCAGTTAAAGTGACCTTTGATAGCGTGGCAGGCCTAGAGGGGGCTAAAGAGGAAGTAGTTGAGATTGTATCCTTTCTTAAGGATCCTCAAAAGTATACCTCTTTGGGGGGTAAAATACCTAAAGGAGCGTTATTAGTGGGTGAGCCAGGTACTGGAAAGACGCTGCTCGCAAAGGCTATGGCTGGCGAAGCTAAAGTTCCTTTCTTTTCCATTTCGGGATCAGATTTTGTAGAGATGTTTGTCGGCGTTGGGGCGAGTAGGGTTCGCGATTTATTCAAGCAAGCAAGAGAAAAGGCGCCATGCATCATATTTATCGATGAGATTGATGCCATTGGACGTGCCCGGGGCAGGGGCATGATGCAAGCCAATGATGAGCGTGAAAACACCTTAAATCAGTTGCTCGTCGAAATGGATGGTTTTTCCTCCGATAAAGGGGTGATTATATTGGCGGCAACCAATAGGCCCGATGTTCTTGATAATGCTTTGAAAAGACCTGGCCGATTTGATCGACAGATTATGATCGACAAGCCTGACCTGAAGAGTCGTGAAGAAATTTTTCATGTGCATTTAAAAGCTATTAAAACTGGGGAAAATGTCGATGCCAACAAGTTAGCAGCGATGACGCCAGGGTTTGTTGGGGCAGATATCGCCAACATCTGTAACGAAGCAGCCTTGATTGCAGCGCGTAGAGATAAGACATCTGTTGAGATGGATGATTTTAACGCAGCAGTCGATCGTGTAATTGGTGGGTTAGAGAAGAAACATAAGATTATCTCTAAAGATGAAAAGGAGGTAATAGCTTATCACGAAGCAGGCCATGCAGTCTCAAGCTGGTTCCTACAATATGCCAATCCGCTGGTAAAGGTTAGTATTGTTCCAAGAGGTCGGAGCTTAGGGGCCGCATGGTATCTTCCTGATGAAAGAAACATTACCAATACCGAACAATTAGAGGATGAAATGGCTGCGATTTTAGCAGGCCGCGCCGCGGAAGAAATTGTTTTTGGAAAAATCAGTACTGGTGCACAAAACGACTTAGATCGTGTCACGAAAATGGCCTACAGTATGGTGGTAGTTTTCGGTATGTCGGATAAGGTGGGCAATGTTTCTTACTATGATATGTTGCAACAAAACAATCTCACTAAGCCTTACTCCGATGCAACGGCTGAAGCAATTGATGCCGAGATCAGAGCCATCATTGATCGCCAATATGATCGGGTCAAAAACTTACTAGTCTCTAAACGGGAGCAACTTAATACGGTGGCCGAAGAATTATTACAAAACGAAATGATTTACCGTGACCGGGTGGTAGAGCTCATAGGTGAAAGTCCATTTGCTAAAGAGTCCAATGAAGAGGTTACAGAAACACTTGAGGACGATTCAAAGAAGCAAGAAGAAAAGCAGCAGGGCACAGAAGGTGAGGTTGGAACATTAAACTTTTCTAAAGAAGCACAGGATGGAGTTTCTGCGCCAGCAGACCAAAACGATGAAGGCAAAAGCCAAGAGTCGGAGGGCGGTAAAGAATCAAGTTCCAAGGAAGAATAACTTTCAGGCGTAGAGTTTTCTAAAAAATCGGAATATCACTAGATTTAGGGCCTAGCCACTAAACGCCATGTCCATTTCAAAAAGTAAATCCATAGCTTTTGCAGAAGCATTTACTAAACATGGAGGATTTTTTGTCTACAATGCTTCGAAAAAGGAGGCTTCAGGCTCTCTGCGCGACATGCTCCAAGTAAAAAAGGCAGTGGACTGTATATGTATGGATTATGAGAGTGAGCAAATGCTTCTTTCCGTGGACTCTCGGTGGCCTATTCGAAGGAGTTATCCTGAAAGAGCGAGTTGTGTTTTAACGGCATGCTCTTCACTAATAGTCGAAGGAGGAATGGTGTTGCTCGACGAAACTAAGGGTAAATTAATGGGCTTACCCACTATGCCAGATATGCTAATTGTCATGGCCTTTCATAACCAATGCGTATCGTTAAATGACAGCGACTTTGAAGAGCCAATGCCTAATTCTTTCCTGATGGATTTAAGTGGTGGAAAAGGCTTAACGGAATTTGGCTTTTCCAATATCTATCTTTCACATATTCCCAAAGAGGTTTATCTTTTCTTTATCGATGAAGCCAATTGATATAACATGTCGAGGCAACAACTCCATATATTTTGTCTCTGATCTCCACCTTGGCCTTCCTAATATTGAAACAAGCCATAATCGAGAACGCTTGTTTGTTCAGTGGCTATCATCCATTGAATCTCAATGTGATGCACTTTGTATTGTAGGGGATTTGTTTGACGTATGGTTTGAGTACAAGCGGGTGGTGCCAAGAGGACATGTCCGCGTGCTAGGCGCTTTAGCGCGATTATCGGACAAGGGCATTCCTATTTATTTTTTTAAAGGGAATCATGATGCTTGGTTAAGGGGATACCTCGAAGAGGAAATCGGAGCTATTGTTATCGATGATTATCAGGTGTTTTCCTACAGGGAGCGCCTTGCTTTTGTTGCGCACGGAGATGGAAAAGGTCCTGAGGATTTGGGCTACAAGCGATTAAAAAAGGTCTTTCGCAACCCCTTTTTGTTTAAGCTCTTTAGTCTGATTCACCCGAACCTAGGCCTTCGAATTGCTCGTCGGTTTTCGAGAGGAAGTCGCAAAAAGCAAGATCACCTTCGATTAAGTCCAAAAACAGTAGAAGCTCGAATCCGCTGGCATGTGCAATATTGTGAGCGAAAACAAAAAGAATTTCCTGTGGACTTTTATGTCATGGGACACCATCACTTTTCGACGACTGCGTCGATAGCAAAAGGTGCGTCGTATATCAATCTAGGCGCTTGGTTTGACCAGCCTTTTTGTGGAGTTTGGAATGATGAGGGCTTAACGCTGAGGCCCATAGACTAGCAGGCCACTTTGCGCATTGCAAATGCGTTACATTTTACGTATCTTCACACGCATATTTTTAATTATTCAGACACAATTATGAAAAAACTATTAACTCTATTGTTTGGAGCTTTCGCTTTTACGAGCATGAATGCACAAACAGTGTATTTCCAAGAAGCTTTTAATGGGGGAACGATTTCTTCTCCACCTAATGGCTTTACCGTGGTGAACAACGATGCTTGTCAGGTTAACAATGCCACGATTTTTCCAAATAACAGCTGGGTGGTTTCTGAAGATGGAGCTGATACCTTTGCAGCGGCACAGTCTTGGTCAAATCCAGCAGGTTGTACTGCGGATGACTGGTTAATTACACCAGCTATTGACCTTTCGGCTGCAACAGGCTCAATCGCTCTAAACTGGAGAGCTCAATCTTTTGAGGGCGGTGCTTCAGGTTACCCAGAAAGTTATGAAGTATTGTTATCTACCACTGGAGCGAATGCACCAGCTGACTTCACAACTACTTTATTTAGTATTGCTCAGGAGGAAGATGATTGGACAAGCCGTTCTGTTGATTTAGCGGCCTACGCAGGACAGACCATTTATGTGGCTTTCCGCTTGACTTCAACGGACATGAGTCAGTTATGGATTGATGATATCTCCGTACGTGAGCCTGCACAGTATGATATGCAATTGGTTTCTTTCCAATCTGATGCAACTCCGCAGACTACCGCATTAAATACAAGCACTGTCTATTCAATCCTTGACTATTCAGGTACGAGTCTTTTCAATGCTTCTGCCACGGTTCTTAATGCTGGTCAAAATCCAGTAGATACCGTTACACTGCTTTACTTTATAGTAGACGATATTAATGCGCCAACTGCAGGTTCTATTGTATCTAAAGATTTCCCACAGAACCCAGCATTAGCGCCTGGTGCACAAGCAACTTTGAATCTGGATGCTATTGGTTTAGATACACTCTTTCCAACATTGGCTACAAATCAAGCACTTGATATTTATGTAGAGATTGATAGCTCTCAATTCAATCAAATAGTTGATGCCAATGATGCTTATTTCTCTTTCCTAATTAATCCTCGCGAGGCGTACACTTCTCCATACTCTTCTTCATTTGAGTGGGTTGTAGGTGGAACGGCGTTCTCCTTTGAGCACGCGGATTGGGGTTGGAAGTTTGTTAACTTGGATGCTACTGGTGGATCACACTATGTAAACGGCTTCAGCAACTTCGCCAACTATGACGGAGAGTACCAGGTATATTCTGCCCTTACTCCACCAGCCTCTCTTGCTTTAGGTACTGCTGGTGACTACTTTGAAACACCAGAACTTTCACTTCCCGCTGGCGACTATGTAGTAAGCATGTGGGGCCGAGGTGGTTTCGGATTCGAGTCAGTACTCGATGTAGAATTAGTTAATGGAAGTGGAGCGACTAGTTCTGTAGGTCAGTTCAGCTCAACACTTGACACCGTAAACTTTACTCAAAACACAGCCGTGGTTACTATTCCTTCTACTGCTGATGACTACAAAATCCGTTTTGTTGACGCAGGTGGTGGATTTGGTGTATGGGATCTTATGACGCTTGACGCACTTTCTGCACCTGTTGCTTCTGGAGCTATTGCAGGGACTGATGAGACCAACCCATTTGTTGAGTATTGCGATGGAAACATCATCCTTTCTAATACATCAACGGCCAATGGTGGAACATGTACTGTAGATTGGGGTGATGGAAGTGCAACAGCTACAATCGCTTCTGGCGCTTCATTACAGCACAATTATGCTTCTAACGGAACATATACTGTGACATTGACAGCGACTAATCCTGCAGGAAGTGATCAAGTAACTTTTGACATCCTTGTAACAGATCCTCCAGCACTTGATGCATCATTCATCATTGTTGATCAAGGAAATGGTAATGTTTCAATCACACTTGAGAATTCATTCCCATGTGGTGGTGCGCAAACTACTATAAACTGGGGTGATGGTACGTCAAACAACTTGACAAGCCACACGTACACTGCTGACGGCGACTACACAATCACCGTTACACTTCAAACAGCTACTGACATCGCACAGTCTACGGGTTCAGTAACGATCACAGGGTTAAGCACAGCTATTGGTGAGCTAAGCCTTGAAGATGCTATGACTGTAGTACCTTCTCCAGCAGTAAGTGATGTAAATGTATCCTTCAGCTTATTCAGTATTCAGGATGTAACAATGACGATTTCAACGATTGAAGGTCGTGTTGTAGAATCAAGAATCATTGAGTCGGCGAAGACAGTTAACGAGGCCTTTGATGTTCGAAGCCTTGATAACGGAATCTACATGATTAATGTATCTACAGAGACAGGGTCAACAAGCTCTTCGTTTGTAGTATCACACTAATCTTAACGTAATGTCTGAAAGAAAGGCTCCGCATTGCGGGGCCTTTTTTTATTTTCAAGATTAGGCAAGAAGAATTTCTATGGCGGATAATCGACCTCGTTTATTTTTATTGGATGCATATGCTTTAATCTATAGAGCGTATTATGCATTTATTCGCAATCCCATTACCAATTCCAAGGGGGTAAATACCTCAGCCGCCTATGGCTTTACGGCAACCTTGAATGATTTGATTGAGCGGGAAAAGCCGACCCATTTGGCTGTGGTATTTGATGCAGAAGGAGAGACGGATAGAGCGTCTGAGTTTGCCTATTATAAAGCGAATCGAGATGCTATGCCGGAAGATATTCGGAACTCCTTGCAATCGATACGAGCTATTATTCAGGGCTTTAACATTCCGATTTTAGAATTGCCTGGATATGAAGCTGACGATGTCATAGGAACACTTGCCAAGCAAAAAGAAGGGGAGTTTGATGTCTTCATGGTTACTCCGGATAAAGATTTCGGTCAATTAGTATCTGAAAATATCTTTATGTACAAGCCCAGCCGACAAGGTAAGGGGCATGAGGTTTTAGGCATTCCAGAAGTATGTGCCCGTTGGGAGATTAATGATCCCCTTCAAGTCATTGACATTTTAGCTATGATGGGTGATGCTGTCGATAACATTCCAGGGATTACCGGGGTAGGTGAGAAGACGGCCATAAAACTGCTCAAGCAATTTGGCAGCTTAGAAGCTCTTTTGGAAAACACAGATCAAGTAAAGGGCAAGCTGCGCGAGAAAATAGAAAACTGCCACCAACAAGCGCTTGATAGCAAGTTCTTAGCTACGATTATCACGGATGCACCGATCACTGCAAATAATGATGCGCTGAAATTGGAACCCGTCAATAAGGAGGCATTAACCCCAATTTTTCAAGAACTTGAGTTCAGAAACCTCGCCATGAAGATTCTGGGTTCGGAGTATTCAATGGTAAGTAGCCCATCAAAGAAAACGGGTAATCCCAACCAAATGGACCTGTTTTCTTCTAATCAGACAGTCGAAGAGAATACCATTCAGCGACAAGCTTTTTCAGAAAACTATTCGCTGTTAAAAGACGAGGACATTCCAAGTCTTATCACATCAATTCAAGCCAAAAAACAGTTTGCCTTTGATACAGAGACCACAGGCCTTAATGTACGTGAGGCAGAGATTGTAGGAATTAGTTTTGCTTGGGATAAAGGCTATGGTGCATATTATCCACTGAGCGGACAGACTGAAGAGGCCAAAAAACAGCTTGCTCAATTTGCCGTTTTGTTTCAGGACGCTTCTCTTGTCAAAGTAGCGCAGAATATAAAATTTGATACGCATATCCTTTCGCGTTATGGTATTGAGGTAGTACCCCCATTTAAGGACACGATGCTTGAGCACTATCTTTTGGAGCCCGACCGACGCCATGGCATTAACCGACTTTCAGAGGCGTATTTACAGTATGCCATGCAGCCGATAGAAGAGCTTATCGGCAAGAAAGGAAAACATCAAAAAACGTTTAGAGAGGTTGAGCTGTCGGCGGCTAAGGATTACGCCGTTGAAGATGCGGACATTGCCTTGCAATTACACGAAGTGTTTTCACCTAAGCTGGCTTCAGCGGAGTTGACTTCATTGTATGATAGCGTCGAGCTCCCTTTAGTGCCTGTGTTACGGCGTATGGAAGGAGAGGGCATTAACCTTGACACTGACTTCTTGGCACAATACAGTACCGAACTTACAAGCGATATCCTTGAAGTAAAGACCAATATTTTTAATCAAGCGGGCCAAGAATTTAATCTTGATTCTCCAAAGCAATTAGGAGAGATTCTTTTTGGATCTATGGGAATTCCCTATAAAGGTCAAAAGACCAAAACGGGTCAATTTAAAACAGGGGAGGATGTGCTTTCTTCGTACCGAAAAGACTATCCTGTAATGGAGGACATTATGACCTATAGGGAGCTGAGTAAACTCAAGTCCACCTATGTCGATGCCTTACCTCAGCTTGTGAGTCCAAAGACAGGCCGTATACATACCACCTTTAATCAGGCAGTGGCGGCAACGGGTCGCTTAAGCTCTAATGAGCCCAATCTTCAAAACATCCCCATCCGGACTGAGCGAGGTCGGAGAGTCCGACAGGCCTTTATTCCAAGAGATGCAAATCATTGGCTATTATCGGCTGACTACTCTCAAGTAGAGCTGCGACTAGTAGCTCACATGGCTAAGGAAGAATCCATGCTTGATGCTTTTGCTCAGGGAAAAGACATTCACAGTGAGACAGCAGCCCTTGTGTTCCAAGTGCCGGTATCGGAGGTCACTCGAGAAATGCGAAGCCATGCAAAGACGGTAAACTTTGGAATTATCTATGGTGTCACGGCCTTTGGATTAAGTCAACAAACAAGCCTCAGCCGTTCGGAAAGCAAGGAGATTATTGAGCAATATTTCGTTGCCTATCCTGGTATTCGAAAGTATATGGATGACAATGTGGCCTTTGCTAGAGAGCACGGTTACGTAAAAACGCTGAAGGGTCGACGACGCTATTTGCGAGATATAGATTCACGCAATGCGGGATTACGAGGTCATGCAGAGCGCAATGCAATTAATGCCCCGGTTCAGGGTTCAGCAGCGGATTTAATCAAGTTGGCAATGATTGATATTGATCGTTTGTTAATGGAAAGAAAACTCCAGTCAAAAATGCTGCTCCAAGTGCATGATGAATTGGTGTTTGACGTGCCATCAGCAGAACGAGAGGAAGTTGAAGAGCTCGTTAAGGAGGCAATGCAGAACGCAATGCCCGGTTTAGATGTTCCTTTACAAGCGGACTTGGGATGGGGAAGGCATTGGTTGGAAGCTCATTAGTAAAAGACAGTAAGGGTACTACATGGCATATAGATTATCACAGACCATTGAAGAGGCGGTACAGGCCTTTAAAAAACTGCCAGGGATTGGTGAGAAAACCGCTATGCGCTTGGTCCTTGCCACGTTGGAACAGTCCTCCAATGATGTCGACCAATTTGCCCAAGCCTTGCACAACCTCAAGACAAAACTCAAGAAGTGCTCGGTATGCCATTCTTTTGCGGATGAGGAATTATGCTCCATTTGTGCGGATAACAAAAGAGACAAGACGACCCTATGTGTTGTGGAGTCAATACGAGATATTGTCGCCATTGAAAGCACCCAAACCTATCACGGTGTGTATCATGTACTTGGAGGACTTATTTCGCCTATGCAAGGCATAGGTCCAGAAGATTTGACCTTTTCAAGCCTCTTTAGTCGTATCAAAAGTGATGAAGTTAAAGAGGTCATCATGGCACTAAACCCCAATATGGAGGGGGATACGACAACATTTTACATAAGTCGTCAATTAGATCTTGAGTCTATTTCATTAACCTCACTATCTCGGGGGATAAGTTTTGGTGGAGAATTAGAGTTTGCTGATGCTATGACATTAAGCCGGTCTCTAGCTGCAAGACAGCCTTTTGATCGCTACCTTTCTCGATAGTCACTCTAGGCTATTGCTCTAAAGCTTTAGTAGACAGCGTAAACCCGAATGTTGTCCCGATATCAATTGAAGACCGTACATGAATCTTTTCTTTATGGGCCTCTACAATATGCTTGCAAATGGAAAGCCCGAGACCGGTTCCGCCGTGTCCTCTTGAGCGGGCCTTGTCGACTCGATAAAACCGTTCAAAAAGTCGAGCAAGGTGCTCATTAGCTATACCAGGACCGTTATCGCTCACCTCAATGAGCAGTTTGTCTTCTACGTCGTAGAATCCAATTTTAGTCAAACCATTCTCATGGCCGTACTTAATGGAGTTATTGACGAGGTTGGACAGCACGTGATGAATGTGCTTTCGGTCGGCGAAGACTTGGCGTTGAAAGCCTGTATCATCTTTAATGACAAGCTCAATATTTTTTTTGCTGGCTAGTAACTCCTGTTCATCCATTACCTGTTTAGTAAGGTCGGTGATGTCAAAAGGTTGAATATCAAGTTGCGTGGTATCGGTCTCGTATTGGTTGAGCATGATAAGATCCTCCACAATATTGGCTAATCGGTCGAGATTTCGGGTTGCTTTTTCCAAGTACTTCATATTGACCTCCCGATCTTTTACCCCGCCATCCAAAAGGGTTTCTATGTAGCCTTGGGCGTTAAAAATGGGCGTTTTGAGCTCGTGAGACACGTTACCAATAAACTCTTTTCGATAGGTCTCCATTCGCTTGAGTGCTTGAATTTCCGACTGCTTGCTTGTGCTATATCGCCGAACTTCTTCCTCAACCGCTTGTAAAAAGTCGTCTTCTTCTTGAAGTGCACCCTCCTTTAGCTCTTGTCCGCCTTTTTCAGTACTTACTAGCTTATAGAGAATTTTTATTCTGCGATAAATAAAAAGATCGACCAAGTAGTGTGCAATGGGGAAGGTGGTCACTAGTAGGATAACAGGAATTAGGATCATGTAAGCTTGAAAAGCCCATCCATCAACCATAGCCTGCGCGCACAACGCGATGCCAGAAATTGCCGCGACAAAAAGGCTAATAAGCAAAGAGACCTGCCGTAGTTTTAAATTTTTAAACGCCATTAGCTTCCAAACTTGTAGCCTACGCCTTTAATGGTCAAAAACAAATCAGGGTTGAATTTTTCTCGGAGTTTGCGGATATGCACGTCGATGGTGCGATCGACTACAATGGTATCAGTCCCCCATACTTGCGCTAAAATTTCCTCTCGGGTAAATACCCTACCCGGTTTAGACATAAGTAGCCTGAGTAGTTTATATTCTTTTTTTGGCAGGCTGTAGACCTGTGCTTTATAGGTAACAAGACGTTTTTCGGTGTCTATAGTAATTCCGTTGGCTTCAACGGACTCCATGCCGTTTCCGCTATGCAAACGCCTGAGCAGGCTTTGAACTTTTTTAACGAGCAATCTTGGTTTCACGGGTTTGGCGATATAATCATCTGCGCCAACGTCAAAGGCAGCAATTTGACTGTAATCCTCATGCCTTGCCGTTAAAAAGGTGATGATGGTGTTTTGAAGGTCACGAATCTGTCTTAGCTCGCGACAAGCTTCTATCCCATCCATTTGCGGCATCATTACATCAAGAATAATTAAGTCTGGAATATATTTTTTTGCGGCATCAATGGCCTCAAGGCCGTTGTGTGCGGTTTGCACCTCATAGCCTTCTCGCTCGAGGTTGTATTTCAGAAATTCGAGCACATCCTCCTCATCATCTACGATGAGGACTTTAATCTTATTGCTTGGACTAATCATGGCGTTAATGTAGGCAAAATCAAGTATAACTTTTAATCGGTTTATTTAACCTTAACAAGCCCGCCCAAAGATTAACCATTTCTTAACAATGAGATTTCTTGGAGTTAAAATCGCTGGTATTCTTTTGCATCATCAACTCAACAACATGAAAAATTTATTTAACTCAATTTATCTTTTTGCTCTCGCAGGGGGCTTACTCTTTTTGACTTCCTGCGGAGAAGATGATGGAGGATCAACAATACCTCCAATCAATCCAGGTACTGAAACAGTAGTCGTTTCAGGATACATAAGCCAAAATACAACATGGACGGCAGACAAGATCTATGAACTTGCTGGTTACGTAGTCGTTGATTCAGGTGCTACCCTGACCATCGAAGCCGGTACTATTGTTAAAGCGCGTACAGGATCAGGAGCTGCTTCTTCAGCGTTGGTTATTGCTCGCAATGCAATGATCAATGCACAGGGTTCAGCTTCAGCGCCCATTGTATTCACTTCCGTATTAGATAATATTCAACCAGGTGAATTAGTGGGGTCTTCTCTATCTGTTGACGATGCTGGACTTTGGGGTGGTGTTATCATCCTAGGGAATGCTCCAGTGTCTACTGGTTCAGGGGACACAGAAGGACAAATTGAGGGAATTCCTTCAGAGTATACTTTTGGTCGTTATGGAGGAAGTGATGCATCAGATAACAGCGGTGTCTTCTCTTATGTGTCGATTCGCCACAATGGAACAGAAATTGCTCCTGACTCTGAAATCCAAGGCCTAACGACAGGTGGTGTTGGATCAGGAACTCAAATTGATCACATTGAAATCGTAGCGTCTGATGATGATGGCGTAGAATTTTTCGGCGGCACACACGATATCACACACCTTCTCGTGGTAAATCACGCGGATGATGGAATCGACTTAGACCAGAACTATGCTGGAACGATTTCAAACTTCTTTGTAACCCACACTGGAGGTAAAGGGTCCAATGCAGGATTTGAATTTGACGGTCCAGAAGGTTCAACGTACACGACTGGAAAATATACCGTTCAAAATGGTACACTAAAAAATACTGGAGGCCCTGGACGTGCTATGACACTAAAGTCAGGTTCTCAAGGAGATATCTCTGGAGTATGGGTTACTGGATACGGCGAATTTGTAACGGTTGAAGGAAGTTCAGCCAATGCAAACTTTGCTGCTGGTGAGCTTACTGTTTCCGGATGTGAGTTTAACTCGGCAGACATCTCAGACCTTTCTATGGGCGCCATCGTCCCAGAAGGAGCTGATTCTGTAGCGAGCATTTCTTCATTTGCAGCGGCGAATGCCACTGCGGCTGCACCTGGTAATGCAGGAGCAACAACTTCTGAGTTCGATGGCTGGACTTGGGGAGCTTCAGCAGGTTTAGTTGAAAACTAGGATAGAAGCACATATCAATTAATTAGAGATAACCTCTTGCCGGTAAAATGGCAAGAGGTTTTC
>JBMYZU010000017.1:27909-28126 GCA_049610685.1 Chitinophagales bacterium | reverse complement strand
GCTAATCAGACGCACACTCATCCCTAACCGCCTGAGCTTTAAACAAAAAACGATGCCGTTTCTTGTTACTATGGAATATTAATCCCAGTTTCCCGGGGCTATCTTCCTGTTAGGGGTAGATTGTGTACGCGTTACGCACCCGTCCGCCACTCGTGTATTCCCGAAGGAACCTTACCGTTCGACTTGCATGTATTAGGCCTCCCGCTAGCGTTCATCC
>JBMYZU010000017.1:0-27899 GCA_049610685.1 Chitinophagales bacterium | reverse complement strand
CCAGGATCAAACTCTCCAAACTAATGAATCGTGATCCCCCAAAGGGGTATAATAAAAATTGGCTTAGTGTGATTTTATTACGCTTTCGTCTTCCAGTATGTCAAAGAACTTTTTATGAATACACAAAGACATCCGTAGAAATCGATGTGATTTTTCTCAAAAGGAACGTGAAGATAAGAGCATTTTTAATATCCACCCAACTTTTGGTGAATATTTTTTAGCTTTTTTTCTGCCTCGCAGCTTTTACCAGATGAACTGGCCTTGGGCGATGGTTTTCCGCATGGTGTAAGACTGAAGATCTTCGCTTATTTTTAAGGCGCTCGTCAGTCGCAGAAATACACGTTTGTTTAGAACAATCCCTCGTAAGGGAATGCGAATGTACGATAAATAATTATACATTGTTCCAATAATCGAAAAAAATGCTCAATTTTTATTCAGGTCCCTCGAAACTTGCCCCTCCGGTGTCCAAGGAATTACAAGCAAACCTTAGAGGAAATGCTAAGTATCCTTTTTTGGAGATATCTCATCGGTCAAAAGATGTTGTCAATCTATTTACGGAAGCAACTCAGTTATTTCGATCGTTATTCAACGTTCCTGATGCCTTTGACATTTTGTTCACGCATGGTGGAGCCACCTTACAGTTTTCTGCCATTCCTATGAACCTATGTTTACATAACAAAGGCAACGTAGGCGTCATTAACTCAGGTAGGTGGTCAGCGCTGGCCCTAGTCGAGATTGAGAAATGGTGTCGAGGAGAAGTCATCGCATCTTCGCAGGTCAATCATTTTAATGAGCTACCCGCCATCCCAAGTCCTGAGCAAGACTATGACTACATACATATATGTACAAACAATACCATCCATGGAAGTCAGTTTCATACCATACCACGATTCAATTGCCCTTTAGTCGCTGATATGTCTTCGGAAATTGGCAGCAGACCCATTGACTGGTCTCTATACAATGTCGTTTTCGCAGGCTTTCAAAAAAATCTAGGCTCAGCAGGTGGCGGAATTGTTGTCGTCCGTCGAGAGGCAATAAAAGACCAAATGAACGTCCCGTCATTGATGAAATACAACAACCTAATCGCAAAACAATCTATGTGGAATACTCCACCGGTCTTTGCCGTCTACTCCTGTTTACTCACGCTGCGATGGATGGAAGTTTCAGGTGGCATTGCACATTTTGAGGATGAACGACGGATAAAATCCAATATGCTCTACTCTACTTTAGCGGATTGTCACCACTTCTCCCTTCCTATAAAAGCCGATCACCGTTCGCATCATAATATTGTTTTTGAAGCCAACGACGCAATCATCGAAGAACAGTTTTTACAAGCTGCCCTCCAAGCCGACATTGTTGGACTTCAAGGGCATCGCAGTCGAGGAGGGCTGAGAGCATCTATTTATAATGCACATACACAAGATGAAGTAGAACAGCTATGCCAATTTATTCGGGAATTCGATCAAAAAGTATAGCTTGGTGTAGAATATCAATTCACGTTACCGCAACCCTTAAAACATCCTAATGATAACCATACGTCCATTCGCTGCACTTCGTCCTAAATCCGGGTTAGAATCTAAGATTGCCTCTCGTCCTTATGATGTCTTATCCTCTGAGGAAGCAAGGCAGGAAGCCGATGGCAATGAGAAAAGCTTTTATCGTGTAATCAAACCTGAAGTAAACCTAGACCCCACTCTATCCCCTAATAAGGAAGCCGAGTATTCCGCGGCGAAAAATGCCCTATTGGAGTTTATCGAAAAAGGTTGGCTACAATATGACCAAGAGGAAGCCTATTATCTCTATCGACAGAAAATGGGGAAGATTGATCAATACGGTCTGGTCTGCTTGAGTTCAGTAGACGACTACATGAATGACCGGATCAAAAAACACGAATACACCCGCCCTGCCAAAGAAGAGGACCGCATTCAACACATGTATACTATCGGGGCCCATCCAGGACCCGTATTCCTCGCACACCGCCATATTCCTAAACTCAATGACCTCAAAAAATCATGGTGTGCATCAAACAAGCCAGACTTTTCTTTTACCTCCGAGGACGAGGTGCTGCATGAAGGTTGGAGAATTGATGACGATCAGACGATTGAGGCCATTACTACATTGTTTTCCAAGAATGTGTCAGAAACCTACATAGCTGATGGGCATCATCGATCAGCAGCAAGCGCAAAAGTTGGGCTTAGAATGCGTGGGGAAACTGGAGAAAGCAGCGAATTGTACGACTCATTTTTATCCGTGTTGTTTGATGAAAATGAATTGGATATTTGGGATTACAACAGAGTGGTAAAGGATCTCAATGGGTACGATCCCAAAGAATTTTTAATGGCTATTGCTAAACATTTTGACATTGCTCCATCAGATAAAGAGTACAAACCTCAACAAAAATACTCCTACGGTATGTTGCTCGGCGATCAATGGTATAAGCTTGAGTTAAAAGACAAAAGTCTAATTGGTCAAGGCATTGAAAGTTTAGATATTCAGGTCTTATCTGATTTGGTGCTCAATCCAATCTTGGGAATCAAAGACCAGCGAACGGATCCGAGAATTGATTTTGTCGGGGGTATTCGAGGCATGGACGGATTATCCAAAAGAGTCGAGAGTGGGCAGTGGGCACTGGCTTTCTCAATTCATCCTGTAAGTATGAAAGAGTTGTTTGACGTGGCTGATAGTGGAGAAGTAATGCCTCCTAAATCGACATGGTTTGAGCCTAAGCTTCGAAGCGGATTATTTATCAATCACTTTAATCGAACTTCATAAATTAAATTCTATGACTTGGAATTTATTCATCGGTGCTACTGCTCCAGTCTTCGCGATTTTGGTCTATCTATATGTCAAAGACAAACATGAAAAGGAGCCTCTTTCGGTTTTAGGAATTTCTTTTCTTCTCGGTTGTCTGAGCGTGATTTTTGTAGTACTTGCCACATGGTTGTGTTGGGATCCCATCTCATCCTTAGGACTAGCCGGCAATAGTGAGCTAGTGGAGATGGCCATAAAAGCTTTTATCATTGTCGCCCTTACCGAAGAATTGGGGAAATTTTTGGCACTGCGCTATTATGCCTTTCGCAATAAAAATTTCAATGAGCCTTTTGACGGCATCATCTATGCGGTATACATATCGATGGGGTTTGCCTTCATAGAGAACATATTGTATGTAGCACAAGGGGGTATCGCAGTAGCTATAGTGAGAACATTTACGGCAGTACCAGCCCATGGTATGTATGCTGTGATGATGGGTTATCATGCTGGGCTTGCCAAATTTGCAGAAAGCAAAGGTGAACGAAATCGACTTTTAGCCCGTGGACTGTTTATGGCAGTATTGTTTCATGGAGCTTATGACTATTTCATATTTATTGAAAGTTATCCCGGCCTTGCCATCTTCACACTCTTGACCCTAGTCATCGGCATAAAGCAGGCACATAAACTTATGAAATACAGCAGCGACCTGAGCCCCTTTAAAGCAGATTGGAATGACCATTCCTGAGGTTAAAGAGGTTTTAGATGACGCCCTAGAGCTCTATTACAACCAGGGGTTTATCCAACACGATCCTATATCGATACCACATCGCTTTAAACATCCTAGAGATATTGAAATCGCTGGTTTTTTTGCGGCCATCTTCGCTTGGGGAAATCGAAAAACCATCATAAATAAAAGCAGGGACCTCCTCGAAAGAATGGATAATGCGCCATTTGACTTTATCCAAAACGCCGATACCTCCAGCCTAACCTCACTCCAAAGCTTTAAACATAGAACCTTTAATGGAGTGGATATCATTGGGATAGTACAAACACTTCAACATGTGTATAGGCAATTTGATTCACTAGAAGAAGCCATTCTTGTGAAGGACCAAAAGAGCCAAGTCACCATTAAAGAAAATCTTCACAAACTCCACCTTCTTTTTGCTCAGTCACCCTTTCTAGCCAAACGCACTTTGCGTCATATCGCTTCGCCTTACAATAAAGCGGCATGCAAAAGACTTGTTATGTATATGCGTTGGATGGTAAGAAAGGACCATACCAAAATAGATTTTGGTCTATGGAAAAAAATTAAAAGCCATCAGCTAGAGTGCCCATTAGATGTTCATGTGGCAAGAATAGCAAGGGAATTAGGGCTTCTTTCTCGCAAAGCAAATGATTGGCAAGCCGTTGAAGAACTCGGTCGTGCCTTAAGGAAAGTGGATGCTAACGACCCTGTAAAGTATGATTATGCGCTGTTTTCACTTGGACTAGAATCTTCCCAACCCAACGCTTAACTGCCGAACACCTTTTGCAGAATCTCGGTTACTCGGTGCACTGGATCCTTGCGAATCTTTCCTTCTTCCTCTGCAATAAGGTGAAAAAGACCGTCAAGGGCTTTATTTGTTATGTATTCATTCAGGTCGGTTTCAATCTCTCCTCCCACATGTTGGTTATACAATCCCGTGACTTGCGACCAGGTTTGATCAACGTTCTTTTTTGACATCGAGTTATCGACTATCGGGTAAAACCGATCGTAGAGGGATTGACGAGCATTATTCTCTAAAAATTGAGTCGCTGCATTATCCTCGCCATTAAGGATTTGTGCCACATCTTGAAAGGTGATGTTTTGAATAACTTCCTTAAAAACCTCCTTGGCCTCCCCTGCGGCATCCTCCGCTGCTCGATTCATATTTTCCTCAAAATTTTCCATCACGCGTGCTACTGCCTTATTTACTATTGGTATTTTTTTTGTCTTATCAATGACTCTCTGTGCTTCTTGAGGCACAGCAATTTTTATTGCTTCATTCCCAAGAAAACCATTTACCGCACTTGCCTTTGTGACAGATGTATCCGTACTGACATGGAGGGCTTCTTTTAGCCCCCTTTTTATCTCTTCCTGACTTAGGCTACCTCGATCCAACGCAGGCCCTTGGGCTATTGACTGAAAAACATCGCATGCCGAAAGGCAGATAACCATTGGAATACACATTGTCGAAATGAATCGTGCCATAAAAGAGAATTTAGTTCTATGTTGAAAGTATGAATTTTGAAGTAGAACATTGGAAGCAAACCATGACCAATCTCTCGGAGAATATAGTCGAGAAAGAATACAACTGGCTCATTCAGCAAATTGAAAAGGCCCTTTCCTCCAATCCTTCAAGATTACGACAAATCCTTTACCAAATCGATATTGAGGAAGCCAAGCTTGCAAGCGTCTTTAGTGAATCACCCAGCAATGCCTGGGCAAAAGAACTTGCCGATCTCATAATACATCGCGAAATCAAAAAAAGAGAAACAAGAAAAAAATACCGCTGCGATGAAGGTGATGGGTTTTTCGATTAGTGTAACCCTACGCTAATCACTGTGCATTTTGTACCTTCCTAAAAAATGAGCGAATGTCTTATTCTCCAAATCATCCTGACTTAACTACATGGTTATCTATTGATGCCGGCACGGACTTTCCGGTGCAAAATTTACCTTTTGGAATCTTTTCAACTGAAGATCGCAGTGAGCGACCTGGAGTAGCTATTGGTCAATACATACTGGATCTTCAGCTTTTAGGAGAAGCCAATTTACTCGACCTCGAAGCCCCTTACTTTGAGCTCGAAACGCTCAATACATTTTTTAGCTATGGTCGAAAGGAGATAACTCGAGTGCGCGACCAGATTTCCCGTTTGCTAACCGGTGACAGCAGCAAACTAAAAGATCACCAAGATCGAGAAGCATTTTTTGTCTTGCAATCTGAAGCTACTATGCACTTGCCTTTTACGATTGGGGATTATACTGACTTCTATTCAAGTGAAGACCACGCAAGAAATGTGGGCACCATGTTTAGAGATCCTGATAATGCGCTCCTACCCAATTGGAAACACATTCCTGTGGGATATCACGGAAGGGCCTCCTCTATTGTAGTTAGTGGTACACCCATTCATCGTCCCAAAGGACAAACTCTTCCGCAAGATGCCACATCTCCAATATACGGCCCTAGCCGCTTGGTTGATTTTGAATTGGAAATGGCCTTTGTTACGTGCGGCGAAAACACACTAGGTGAGCCTATACCAATAGATCAAGCCGAACAACATATAGGAGGCTTGATGCTTTTTAATGATTTATCCGCCAGAGATATCCAAAAATGGGAATATGTTCCCTTGGGGCCATTTCTCGCAAAGAATTTTGGATCGATTCTATCCCCCTGGGTTGTTACGCTTGATGCCTTGGAGCCCTTTCGACTAGAGAGCCCAGCGCAGGATGATCCTAAACCACTACCCTATTTGCAATACCAAGGAAAAGGGCATTTCAATGTAAATCTAGAAGTAGCGATAACCGAAGAAAGTGGTGAAACAACAACCATTTGCCAATCAAACTTTAAGTACATGTACTGGAATATGTTCCAGCAGTTAGCCCATCAGACGGTAAATGGTTGTAATGTTCGAACAGGGGATCTTTATGCCTCGGGGACCATTTCAGGACCGGATCCAACATCCTATGGTTCTATGTTAGAACTTGCCTGGCGAGGAAGTAAACCCATTACACTCGACAGTGGTAACGAACGCAAGTTTCTAGCGGATGGAGATACGTGTACCATGAGAGGATATGCTGAGAAGGATGGGGTACGCATAGGTTTTGGACCTTGCTCTTTTACACTGCTCCCCGCAAGACCTTAACTAAAATCAATTGCATGACACCTATAGTTAGCTATAATCCCTATGACTTACCATTACGTGATCGCCATCGATTACTTACCGGTGCTATTGGCCCCCGACCCATTTGTTGGGCAAGTACGCTGTCTAAAGAAGGTCATGCCAACCTTGCTCCCTATAGCTTTTTCAATCTGTTTAGTTCAAATCCCCCAATAATCGTCTTTTCTTCCAATCGAAGGGGTCGGGATAACACTACAAAAGACACCTACCATAATCTTCTTGATAATGGCGAAGTAGTAGTCAATATTGTTTCTTACGACCTAGTGCATCAAATGAATATTTCTTCTACAGATTATGCAGAGAATATCAACGAGTTTTCAAAAGCAGGCGTCACACCAATTGCTTCTGAAGTCGTAAAACCATTTCGTGTAAAGGAAGCCAAGGTCCAATTGGAATGCATTCTTGAAGACACGAAACATCTAGGAAAGGAAGGTGGGGCAGGCACACTGTTTATCTGTGCCATACAAAAGATACATATCCACTCATCCGTTTTGGCTGAAGATGGCTTAATTGATGCACAGAAGATTGACCTCGTTGGGAGACTTGGACGAAATGACTACGTGCGGGCATCCGGAGATGCCGTCTTTAGTATTAATAATCCGTTTGAAAAGCAAAATGTAGGATTTGACAACCTACCCCAAGGACTTGTGAAGAGCAGACTCCTTACCGGGGCAGAACTGGCTCAACTTGCAATGGAAACTCAACTTCCTTCAGAAGATGATTTGCTCCGCTACCGAGATGAAACACCTAGAAATGAAGAAAAACTCCATGAAATCATTCGGGATAAGATAAAAGAAGGGGACTATCAGTCCAGCCTTGCTCTAGCGATTAACTTTTACCGTAGTTAATCTATATTATTGTTGAGATAGGCGTTGTCTTTACGAATCTCAAATTGATTCCCCTCGCCATCCCCTGGGCCTATTGTAAATGATGAAGCGTCGCCAATTCCTTGGTCTTCATTGCCGAGACTTGTTCCTCGTCGCATGAAACTAGGCTCGTTATACATCCTATCACTGTGACTCGGCTCACGCCACTTTGCACTTACGTTACGCAATCTTTCAACGCGATCAACGGGTTTAAATTGAGCATCATCAACGCCTGACAATAATGAAGATGGCTCAGCAATTTGATTACTCACGCTGACTGGATCGACTTCTGCTTCTATGACATCGTCCAGGGTTAGCATTGTTTGACCTACAGTATTCGTTATTGAGTTTTCCTGTATCATTGGTTCAAGAACATCACCGTTTGTAGTATCCGCCAGTGATTGACTTTCAAGAGACACTGTACTTACTTCTTCTTCGATGGACTGATTGTTTGTTGAAGGGCTGTTAAATCCAGTCGCAATCAACGTGACCTTCAATTCTTCTCCAAGGTCATCACAAAGAGAAGTTCCAAGTATCATATCACAAATGCCCCCGGTTTCATCTTGGATCTGATCTGAAATCAATTGAATCTCGTCAAGGGTAACTTCTTTACTTCCACTCGTTATGTTTAATAAAATGTGCTTCGCACCTCGAATACTTTGCGAGAATAACAAGGGAGAGTCTAAAGCTTGACTGCATGCCATTTCCGCACGGCTTTCACCACTACCTATTCCCTCGCCCATTATGGCTACACCAGAATCTTTCATAACCATACGAACATCCGCGAAGTCAATATTTATCAATCCTTTGATTGTTATGATTTCACTGATAGTTCGAGCCGCTATGGCTAAAATCTCATTAGCTTTATCAAACGCTTCTCGGAAAGGAAGACCACCATGACACTGACGCACATAGTCATTTTTAATTACAATAAGACAATCAACCTGCTCACGGATGAGCTCGAGCCCTTCTTCTGCTTGGCTAGCCTTGCGCTTACCTTCAAATTCAAAAGGCATGGTAACTATACCAACACTTAGTAGATCCATTTCTCGCGCCAATTGACCTACCACTGGTGCTGCACCAGTTCCTGTTCCTCCTCCTAAACAAGCTGTGATAAATACCATTCTTGCTTCATCACCAATCTTCGCTTTTAAGGCTTGCTTTGACTCGATCATCGCTTCAGCACCAATTGCTGGGTCAGAACCAGCGCCCAATCCCTTGGTCAACTCCGGCCCTAACTGAAGTTTGTTGAGAATCGCACTATCATTTAATGCTTGCGCGTCTGTATTGCACACAATGTAATCCACTCCTTCTATGCCTGACTTGTGCATAAAATTGACGGCATTACTTCCACCCCCTCCAACTCCTATAACCTTGATTATTGATGACATAGATTCAATAGCTTTTTGTTAAAAATCATCGTGCTCAGGTCCACCAAGCAGTATTTCTTTTAGTTGCGCCCACTTCGGCATGGACACTCTTGGTTTATGAGGCTTCGCCTGAGATTCTTCGAATCGAAAGCCCATTTCACATAGTCCAATCCCTGTAGCAAAAAGAGGATGACGAAGTTCTGTATCGAAATTATTGGCTAAGCGCTCGATAGGCTCTCCTACTCGCGCATCAATCCCTGTGATGTATTCCGCCAGCTGAGAAATGTGTCTTAGTTTAGATCCACCTCCAGTGAGTACAATTCCAGCATGCAATTTATCATGATATCCAGAGGCTCGGATTTCTCCATCTACCAATTCGAATATTTCTCCCATTCGACACCGAATAATTTCCGATAGTGTTTTTACCGATATCTGTCGTGGCTGCCCTCCACTGACTCTTGGAATTGAAACCACTTGGTTTTTTGCTGAATCGACAGAAATCGCTGCGCCAAACTTTGTTTTGAGTTTTTCAGCCTGCTCTTCAAGGATATGGCATCCTTGTTGGATATCATTGGTAATGACTTGTCCTCCAAAAGGAATGACGGCTGAATGGCGAATAACATTATTGTGAAAAATGGCAATATCCGTTGTGCCTCCTCCGATATCCACTAAAACAACGCCGGCCTTCTTTTCCTTTTCGGATAAGACTGCAGCAGAAGAAGCGATAGGTTCTAACACAAGATTTTTTAATGTTAGTTCAGCACGTTTGATGGATTCTTCAATCATCTTTGCCGCTTGAATTTTTCCTGTGATCACATGAAAATTTGCACTTAAACGACTTCCCATGCAGCCAACTGGTTCTAAGATATTTGTTTGGCCGTCTATAGCATATTCTTGCGGTAGAACATGAATAATGCGTTCATCTGGGCCAACAGCTGTGTTGTACATTTCTCTTGTCAAGCGTTGTACTTCATCTTCTGTGATGTCTGTATTTGGCTCTTGCATATTGATGACATGCATTTGCTGGCTACTTCGTATGTGAGATCCGGCGATTCCTACATATACTTCATCAATGGTTATACCCGAAGCGGCTTCTGCGATACTCACCGCCTTCTCAATCGCTTCCTGAGTTTGTCTTACATTTTGAACTTGACCACGAACCACACCATATGACGGCGCTTTACCCACAGCTATAATTTCTAGTTTACCCTCTTCTAGCTTTTTGGCAACAAGAGCGGTAACCTTCGTGGTTCCGATATCAATACCAACACAAATGTTGTTTTCCATTTCTTTCTTTTATTCTTTAATTCTCTTTGAGACGACATATCACCTGCCCTTCATATCGCGTATCTAGCTCCTCCACCTGCTGCCAGTCCAATGAATGAAACTTAGCTTGATAAAAAGCACTTAGATCTTGCATCTCTTTTTTAACCGCTCCTGGACGTCCAATTCGCACGTTGTGCCCGCTGATTGACGTGACTAGAGTTAACTGATCCGCGCTATCTAAGTGAATCTGCTCTACAATGGCTTCAAGGAACGGATCCCCGCTTATTGACTGAGCATATTCTCTCAATGTGTTTTTCAAAGAAAATTCAGCCCAAAGGTGATCATCTGGCATACTACCAGAACACACCAATAGCTTCCCTATAAAGATATTCGATACAGGAGCTGAGTCACCATTTTTGTCAACATAGTATTGAACACCACGATTGTTTATAATGTGAAACAGTGCAAGCTTTGGCTGAATTTCCACGAAGAGAATTCCTTCGTTGTTTAAGTAAACTTCGGCATCATCAATCCACTTCGAATTAGATAATCTCGATTCTATTATCTCTTCTTCGATCGCTGAACGTTTAGTTTTTCCTAATTGAAGGCCAAATTCTTCGGTAAGAATTGAATGAACAAAAGCTTCATCAATCATGGCATGTTCGCCTTCATTAAATCTTATATCTAATTGATTTACAGTACTTTGCTCCCAAAACCGATCCATTTCTGAAAAGGATAAAAGAGCTACAATTCCAAGAAGAATAAACGCAGTATTGAGCAATTGTACTCTAGAAAATATCTTACGCTTTACCATAGGTCAAATGAAGTTTTTGCTGAATGGAAGGGATCAATGAAGAGATATCCCCAGCGCCCGCAGAGACCACAAATCCCTTGGGTAAAGTGTCTACAAGAGACAACACTTCCTCTTTGTCGTGCTCAAGCGTACTACAAGGAACAGAAACATGATCAGCAACTAATTTGCTAGTAACACCTTTTATCGGTTTTTCGCGAGCTGGGTAGATCGGCAGAAGAATAACCTGATCGGCTGCACTTAATGCTTCGCCAAACTCCTTGGCGAGCATTTGTGTTCTAGTAAACAAATGGGGTTGAAAGATGACAACCACTGGCCAGCTAGGCTCCATATTTCGAAGTCCATGAATCAAGGCGGTAATCTCACTTGGATGATGGGCATAGTCATCTATATACGTCCATCCCTCTCCACCCGTTATAACTTGGAATCGTCGTTTTACTCCAGGGAAAGTTGACAGAGCTTCAATAGCACTTTCTATCGAAAGGTCATGATTTTGAGCAACAGCAATAGAAGCGATTGCATTATATACATTATGGAGTCCCCCTAGTGGAAGCTTACCACTGAACTCCTTACCACCTGTTTCAATGACATAGGCAAAGGCCTCGCCATCCCATTGCGCTTTAACTAACGTCCAATCACTTTGAGTCAATGAGCCATATGAGGTGCGAGATAGCCTCGGGTTGCACGATGAGGGTATATTGACATCGGGACCAAGAATTAAGTGTCCATCCGAGGCAATACGGCGAATAAAACGCTCAAATCCGCGCTGAACGCCTTGCAGATCTCCATAAATTTCTAAGTGATCGGCATCAATGGTAGATATAACCGCGGTGTTAGGTCGTAGGTGTAAAAAAGACCGATCAAATTCATCAGCTTCAACCAAAAAGATATCCCCTTCTCCTACTAGTCCACCTTCTTGACCAACCAATTGCCCCCCGATAAATCCAGTAAGCGGTCGGGAATTGGCCAAAAACACATGAGCAATCATAGAGGTAATAGTTGTTTTACCATGACTACCTGCAACGGCTATTGTCGTTCGATTTTGTGTCAACAGGCCTAAGCACTCCGATCGTTTCAAGAGACTGATAGACTTTCGTTCTGTAGCTTGCAGGAACACCGGATTGTCCTTACTTATCGCAGGTGTATATACTACTAAATCAACCGCTTCAGGAATAACATCATCTAAGGTATATCCAATGCTAGCACCCCTAGCCTCTAGGTGTTGAGTTATGGAAGTAGTCTGGCGATCATATCCAGACACCTTAACTCCCTGATTGAGAAAATAGTGCGCAAGGGTATTCATACCAGCCCCGCCGATTCCGATAAAATAAATATGTCCTACTTGGGATAGGTCATGTTGGTTCAAGTAGTGTGGAAGGTTGCCTTCTTTCAATATGTAGCGTACAATATCATCCGCAGCGTATGGCTTAGCGAATTGCTTAAGAGCAATAGAAAGTTCTTCTTGCCGCGCTTTATCTTGCAATAACTCAACAACTGCCAAACCCATTTTCTCACGGGCATCCTCATCAGAAATCTTAATGATAGCCTGAGCATCTACCATTGCCTTGGCATTTTTGTTTTGGTGATCCTCAGTAACATTAGGTGATGGGATCAAAACAGATGGCTTAGCGATTAATGCTAATTCGGATATTGTCGAAGCCCCTGCTCTAGCTACAATTATATCTGCTGCCATATAGGCTAGATCCATTCGATCGACATAAGCCATCACCCTCACACTATCGCAATGGTGAACCTTAAACCGTTCATAGTAATAGGAACCCGATTGCCATAGTACTTGAATTCCTCTTTCTCGGAATCTTGGGAGTGCTAAAGCCATGCTATCATTGAGAGTTTGTGCCCCCAAGCTTCCACCCGTCATGAATACTACAGGGCGTGTGGAATCAAGACCAAAGTATTCACAAGCTTCTTTTTTGGAGATCGAATTATCTACCGTGGAACGAATAGGATTTCCCGTTATGGAGAGTGGTGTTTCAGTAAAGTATTGCTGCATATTGGGATAGGCAACAAAAGCTGCCTTAACCTTTTTTGCAAGAAGTCTGTTGGTCATACCTGGTGCTGCATTTTGCTCCTGTAAATACGTTGGCAGCCCCATCCACTGTGCCATTTTTAGGCAAGGTCCACTAGCAAATCCACCTAGACCGATAACAGCATCCGGCTTGAAGGATTTCAATATCTTGAAAACCTTTATAAAACTAATTAAGAGCCGAAATGGGAAAAGCAGGTTGGCCATCGAAAGGCCAGGCTGAATTCCTCGCACGGGAAGACCTTCTATGGTATAACCAGCCTCTGGAACCCTTTTCATTTCAACTTTACCCTTGGCTCCGACAAATAAAATATCAACCTCATAGGGTAACTCCTTGAGCGCATCAGCAATAGCGATGGCAGGGTAAACATGACCTCCTGTGCCACCACCACTTAGTATAATGCGTAAGGGAAGTCTTGCTGCCATGAACTATATACGATTTATATGATTGACTGAATCACCTTCCGTGACTTCTTTTACTTGAGTCAATTCTTGACTCACACTAAGAATTATTCCCATGGCAATACTGGTAAAGATCATGGAACTCCCTCCCATACTTACCATAGGTAGGGTAAGCCCGGTAACTGGAAATAAATTGACCGCAACTGCCATATTGGTAAATGCCTGGAATACGATCAACAGGCATAACCCAAAGGCAAGGAAAACAGGATATGCCTTTGGGGCTTTGAGCACCATCCTAATCGTACGAAACAATATGATTAAATACAATAGAATAATTACAAACCCGCCAAGCAACCCATACTCTTCAATGATTATAGCATAGATATAATCTGAGTAAGGGTGGGGCAAGAAATTTTTCTGTTTTGAGTTACCTGGACCATTAGGGAAAATTCCACCACGAGCGACAGCGATCTCTGCTTGACGGACTTGATACATATCCATAGCTTGTTCGCTTGGATTCGAATATCCCTCGATTCGGTGCTTCCAAGTCAAAAGCCGTCCTGTATTTTCAAGTTTCGTGTCAGGAGTATTACTAAGGAAGAGAATAAAAAGCCCTGCAACAAGACCCATTAATAAGGCAACACTTAAAAGTTGTAAGAAGTGGACACGACCGATAAACAAAAGAATAAAGGAGGTTGTAAACAGAATGACTGCCGTAGACAAGTCGTGTATTGCAATTAGAAAACATATGCCAACAATAAATGCAATGGCAGGTACAAAGGTTTCTTTGAAAGACTTGATCGTATCCTGTTTAAGAGATAAATATCGAGCTAGGTACATCACCAGGGTCACCTTAGCAAAATCAGATACCTGAAAACTTATACCGAAAACCTTTACCCACCGGCGTGCGTCGTTGATATCATTACCCCAAAAAAGAACAAGAATGAGTAAGAAAATACTCAATCCAAAGAATGGGAAAAAAATGTTTTGAGCAAATAATCGATAGGGTAAAAAATGAAAAAACCACATAAGGATAAGACCAATAGCGGCCATGCCCAATTGCTTAACCAAAAAATATTCTGTATTACCATCTTGCAGCTTGTATGCTAAAGTACCTGTAGATGAATACACGGCAAGCATACCAAAAATTGAAAGCATTACAACAGCAAACCATATTACACGGTCACCTTGAATAAAATGGCTATACTTTGATATCATAGTTCACGCACAGCCTGTTTGAATTGGTCTCCACGATCTTCATAGTTTGAAAATCGATCAAAGGAGGCACATGCAGGAGAAAGAATAACGCTATCACCAGGATCTGAGAACTGATAAGAAACTTGAACTGCCTCGGCCATTGAAGAAACATTGATACAGATTCCTACATGCTTGGCAAAGGCCTCATGAAGTTTACGATTATCAGCACCAATACAAACCAATGACTTTACTTTTTTGTGCACTAGTCCCTCGAGAATTGAATAATCATTTCCTTTGTCGACTCCACCGGCAATCCAAACTACATCAGTTGTCATAGCCTCCAAGGCATACCAAGTGGAGTTTACATTTGTTGCTTTGGAATCATTGATAAAACTCCTTCCGCCAATACGTAAAACCCTTTCCATACGGTGCGGTAATCCATCAAAACATTCTAAACTCTCCCGAATACTGGGATTCGTTACCTCCAAGGCACGCGCAGCCATTCCTGCAGCAAGAGAATTATATACATTGTGATTTCCCTTTAAGATTAAATCATTCATAGCAATAGTTATGGGGTTTGTAGAAAAGTTAAAGTGAAGCTCGCCGTCCTTTACAAAGGCTGAGCAAGCGGTTTGTTGAATTGAAAATTGTTGAATCATCGCCCGGCTGCCCTCCTCTTCAAGTAACTGAGCAATAGGTTGGTCATCTGCCGATAGAATAAGAATATCCTCTGGTTGTTGATTTTTGGTAATACGCCATTTGGATTGGGAATAGAATTCCATAGAGCCATTATATCGATCAAGGTGATCAGGGGTGATGTTTAAAATCACCGCAACATCTGGACGAAAAGCATCGATATCATCGAGCTGGAAACTGCTGACTTCGACAATAAAGCAATCCACATCTTGTTCAGCTACACAACGCGCATAGCTTGTACCTACGTTACCGACAAGTGCAGAGGAAATACCTGCACGCTGCACCATATCAAAGATCCAATTTACCGTAGTCGTCTTGCCATTGCTACCCGTCACGGCAATCACCTTTCCTCTATGGAAAAGCCATGCCCACTCTAATTCACTAATCACTTTTTGTCCTCGTTCACGAGCATCTACAAGCACTGGAATGTGGTTGGGAATACCCGGACTTTTTATAATTAAATCAGCCGATTGAATTCGGGAAAGATCATGCCCTCCCTCTTCATAAGGGATATCATAATGGTGTAATTCTTCTTTAAAGCGAGCTTTGATCATAGAAGCGTCGCTCACAAACACACTATATCCCTTCGTTGCAGCTAATATAGCTGCCCCAACTCCGGATTCTCCCCCACCTAACACGACGATGGAAGTCGATAGATTATATGTCGGCTTAACCATCATCGAATCTTCAGAGTTATGATTGAAAATGCCGCCATAGCAATAGCTATAATCCAAAAACGCGTAACGATCTTCGTTTCATGCCAACCTTTCTTTTGATAATGGTGATGGAGAGGGGACATCAAAAAGATTCTTTGTCCTACACCGGTTTTTTTTCTGGTGTACTTGAAGTAAGCTACCTGAAGAATCACCGAGAGGTTCTCGATTAAAAAGATGGCACAAAGGACCGGTATGAGTAATTCCTTGCGCAGCAAGATGGCTAAAGAGGCTATAATTCCACCAAGCGCAAGGCTACCAGTATCTCCCATGAACACTGTGGCCGGATAACTATTGTACCACAAAAAGCCAACACAAGCTCCAATAAATGCGGCGAGATAAACCACGGTTTCTTGGGAGTTGGGTATGTACAGTACGTTAAAGTATTCCGCCAAAACTATATTTGACGAGACATAGGCAAAAACAAACAAAGTAACCCCTACAATGGCGCTTGTTCCTGTAGCAAGGCCGTCCAACCCGTCGGTAAGATTGGCTCCGTTGGATACCGCGGCAATGATAAATATCACCATTGGGATAAAAAAGAGCCAAGCATATTTCCTTGTATTCTCACTCTGTGTAATCCACACTAATGGTGCCTCATAATTGAATTCGTTGCCCTTGAAGAAAGGGATATTTGTCACAGGCTCCTTGATTTTAACAAAGAAATGTCTGTCACCTCCTTCATCGCGCATAGAAGATATTCGAGAGGACTCAAAACGCTCCACCTCATGTTGAGCAATCTCCTGCTTTACGTAGATTTCTGGATGGAGATATACAGCACAACCAACAATAAGTCCCAAGCCCACTTGGCCTAATATTTTAAAACGACCAGCTAGCCCTTTCTTATTTTTTCGGTAGACCTTTATATAATCATCTAAAAATCCAATCAGCCCCATCCAAATTGTACTTACAATAAGTAACTGGGTATAGATATTTTTTAAATCACCGAAAAGGATTAATGGAATGAGAATAGCCGCTAGAATTATAATCCCGCCCATAGTAGGAGTGCCCGCCTTTTCATTTTGACCTTCTAATCCCAAATCCCGGATAGACTCTCCGATTTGTTTTTTACGCAGAATGCTGATTATCCGACCACCAAAAATTAGTGAGATAAGTAGGGATACCAATAATGCTAGTCCAGCTCGTACCGAAACATACTGCATTATCCCCTCCCCATAGAAGTCATATTTAGACGACAAAAAATTCCACAAATGATAAATCATAAGCCCACGGATTTAAGTGCATCAAACAAAACCTTGCCATCGTCAAAAGGGAAAACCTTATCTCCAAAAACTTGGGTGGTTTCATGTCCTTTGCCCGCCACAAGAACAATATCATTAGGCTGAGCCATACTTACCGCTTTCTCAATTGCCTCCTTGCGATCAACAATAATCGAACACTTTCTTCGAGAGGAGAGCTCGACTCCCTGAAGCATGGCGTTACAGATATCTAGAGCATCTTCATTTCGAGGATTATCTGCAGTAAAAATTACTTGGTCGCTTAATCGAGCGGATAGCTGACCCATCTTGGGACGCTTAGTTACGTCTCGATTCCCACCACAACCTATTACCGTTATAACGCGCATCCCTCCACGTAAAACCTCACGTATGACCTCTAAAACCTTTTGAACGGCATCGGGTGTATGAGCATAATCAATTATACCCGTAATCTGAGTTTCTTCAGAAAGCACAATTTCCATCCGGCCTTTAGCCCCACGGATCATCGATAAGGTTCTAAGTATATCTTCCTCTTTACTTCCCAATAAATGAGAAGCGGCATAAACTCCTAATAAATTCGTGGCATTAAAACCACCAATCATGTGAGTATGTACTTCAGCGCCATCAATATTGAGTACAAGCCCCGCGATATCTTGCTCCAATACCCGAACTCGGTAATCTGACGGACCGTATTGACTATAACTGTATATCGATGCCTTAGTATTTTGAACCATATAGGTTCCATTTTTATCATCAATATTCACCAGTGCAAAAGCCGATGAGTGCAGCCCATCAAAGGCCAGTTTTTTGGCATCTCGATAAGCCTTCATGGATTTATGATAGTCTAAATGATCATGCGTCAGATTCGTGAAAATCATACCATCAAAAGCAAGAGCCGATGGACGACGCTGGACCAATCCATGAGAAGAAACCTCCATAAAGACATGACTGCAATTGAAATTTGCCATCTCGCGTAGCATGGAGGAAATCTGTCGTGCATCAGGAGTTGTATGAGTAGCTTCTACAACCCGGCTTCCGATGCGTATGACATTCGTTGAAATCAAGCCACACATATGTCCTAGTTGTGTATGAAGCTCCCATAGCATGCTTGCGATACTTGTCTTGCCATTGGTGCCCGTGACTCCTACCAGCTTGAGGACCTTGGAAGGATTATCATACCAGTTTTCACAAAGCCTAGCATAGGCCTTATCGCTTCGTAAAACTCGGATGTAAAGCACCTGCTCATCTACTGAATCAGGTATTCGCTCACATAAAATTGCTTGGGCTCCTGCTTTTATAGCCTGATCAATATAATCGTGTCCGTCAACGTGGCTTCCAGTTATCGCCACAAACATCATATTGGATTCCACTTTGCGGGAATCAGAAGTAAAATCTTGAATAGCTAGATCGGTATTACCCAGCACCTCTAGCATGTTTACTTCATATAATATGTCGCGTAAGTTTCTCATTGCAAAACAAGATGAATTTTACTGTTCTTATCAACGACACTTCCTGCCTCTGGCCACTGTGTTGCCACGTAACCATAACCCTCACAACTCACCGTGTAGCCATATCTAGAGCAAAGACTTACCGCATCTGACAAACCCATTCCCATGAGATAGGGAACTCTATTTTCTTCCGTTCTATATTGATCATCGGCGCTGATTGTTGCATAATCATTGGACTTATCTAAATCAACTTGGCTAATCGCATAGAGTGGTTGCTCAGAATCAATGTTTAACAGACTGGAGAGGATCTGCCAATCATCTGAAAGCATCGAGCTTAGCGCCACTCCATCACCTGCAATCAATGATGAAGGCATTTGACGTTGTGTTCCAATTCTTGCATAGGCGAATTCAGCAATATCGCCAAAGACCGGAGCAGCAGTGCTTCCCCCCCCAATTCCTTCATACTCTTTAGAATCAATGTAAGACAGAACCACTATCATACTGTATTGAGGCTTCTCAACAGGGAAAAATCCGCAAAACAAGGTTCGCTTCATATCATCCTCATAATAGTATTCACCATCTTTGATTTTAGTAGTACCTGTTTTCCCACATATCGATACATTCCGAGAAGAAAGGGCCTTGTGAGCCGTTCCCCGCGAGTCATTGACAACGAGCTTCATCATCGAGGTTAGATCCTGAGCTGTCTGACTGGACATTAACCGTCCTAATGAGTTCACGGGAAAAGTTTGGATTGTTTTTCCGAGCTTGCTTGTATGACTTACCAAACGAGGTTGGACAGCGATACCATGATTAGCGATAGCATTGTAATGGGTTAAAATATGTAGCGCAGTAAGTTCGAGGCCATAACCAAAAGACTTCCATGCTTTGTCGGTACCACCCCACGATTCAACAGGAGGAATTTTTCGTCCTTTTTCCCCCCGTATTGTTATACCTGTTGTTTCAAAGGGGAATTGTTCGAAGAGCGCTTCACGAAAAGATATGTTATCTGGGAAACGTTCTTCAACCATTTGAACTATTCCAATATTTGATGAGTATTTGATAACATCGTAGGCGTCATAATAATCTTTTTTTGGACGAGACGAAATCGGAACTTTCACTCCCGCTACGCGATAATCACCATTGTGCATTGAAACAAGATTATTCAGTGGCATACCATGTTCTAAGAGCGTAGCCATCACTGGAATCTTCATAGTAGAACCTGGTTCAAACAAAGTACCTACTGCATGATTATAGTTTTCGACGTAAAGCCCTTCGCCATTGCGTTCTAGGTTGACCATGGTCAAGACATTCCCTGTGCGGACTTCCATCAACACGACACAACCATTTTTTGCATTGTATTCCTCTAAACTTTCCCGCAAAGTTGCATCTGCAAAGTCCTGTAAATCAATGTCTAAGGTTGTATGTATATCTAATCCTGGATCAGGCTCTACATCATCTCTTTCAATATGGGGAATTGTTGTTTGTTCAGACATAACTTTTCTAAAGACCAAGCCCTTTTCACCCTCAAGCTCTTTATTGAAGTAGTGCTCAAGTCCAACAATTCCTTGAGAAGAATCACCTGTTTGTCGTATATAGCCTATGGTGCGTTGCGCTAATCCACCAAAAGGAAGCATCCTGTCAATGGAATGCTCGATGATCAGACCTGATGTGTATCGACCTTGATCGAACCAAGGGAATGATTTGATACGTTCCTTTTGACTGTAGGTTAAATCGTCGGCTAAAAAATAATAACGTGCCCCGTCAACATAGCCTTTTTTCATGTAGGCCAACCATTCATCCTTTGTTTTAAAATCGAGCACTGAAGCAAGTGAGTCGCATAAATCAGGAAGTAATTGATTAAACTCCTCTCCTTGGATACCCTTGATTTGAAAATCCATGTGCAGGGCGTACAACTTGACCGTAGTGGATAAAAGTCGGCCATCGGAAGTAAGTAAATTGCCCCGTTGAGCAGGAATCACTTCCATCGTTACCTCTAGACTATCCGATTCGGCAATCAGTTCGTCTCCATATTTATATTGTGTAAATCCAGCGCGAGCAAAAATGGTTAATCCAAATATTGCTAGTGCGAGGCCAACAACCCATACACGCCATATGATATCAACCCGCTTATTCATCAGCAGGTATTTTGATTGACTCCAAGGGTTGATTTGGCACATGTAGACCTATAGTATCCAAGCCTTTACTAACTTCCATTAAGGTTGACTCTTGCATAAAATCAGCCTTTTCATTGAGATAAGTCCACCGCAATTCATCAATGGCATCTTGATCGCGATCATACTCCTTTAACATGGACTCCACTTGATGATTATTCGCGACATGAATCCCACACAAAACTGCTAGAAAGAGCACAAAAGGCATACTTCCCCACTGGCTGCTCACTATTTTACGAGACGCCTTATCGGGTGGAGTATTGGACGATTTGCTCATAATCTATTTTGCCTCTTGGTTTACCTTACACGCTACACGAAGCCTTGCACTTCGGGCTCGACTATTTTTTGCTACCTCTGCTGAAGTCGGCGTTTGACTATGTACCTTATCCTCCTTCCAATTCGATGGCTGCGCGCCAAAAATTGGGTCATACGATTCTTTAGAAACCCCAAGGCCCTTGATAGCCCTTTTCACCAAACGATCCTCCAACGAATGAAAGGTTATGATTGCCATATAGCCTCCAGGTTTTATACACTTTGGCAGGCTATCAAGAAAATCCGTTAAAGAAGACAATTCCTCGTTTACCGCAATGCGCAAGGCCTGATAAACTTGTGCTAAATATTTTTCTCTAGGACCGCGAATTACCGGTTCGATCCAGGCATTAAAATCTTGGGTTGTTTCAATACTGCCTAACGAAGGATGGGCTTGAAGTCTTTTGACAAGCTCCTTTGCATTACGCACCTCACCATAGCTCGAAAACATATTGAGTAGGTCTTCAGGTGAAGAATCTAATAAGACATCCTTAGCAGTCTTTCCATGATTATAATTCATCCTCATATCGAGAGGACCGTCAAAACGAGTGGAAAAACCCCTTGTACCCTCATCAAATTGATGAGATGAAACTCCTAAATCAGCTAGTACACCATCAACTTGGCCAATTTCAAAATAGTTTAAAAAGGATTGAATAAACCTGAAATTCCTCGGAATAAAAAGAAGACGATCGTCGGATAGCATATCCGCATTGAGCTTAGCATCTGGATCTTGATCGAAGGCAATCAGTCTTCCCTTTGAACCGAGACGACTAAGAATGGCACGACTGTGTCCACCCCCACCAAACGTTGCATCGACATAAGTACCATTTTCCTGGATATGCAATGCGTCAACGGCTTCTTCAAGCATAACTGGAATATGATAGTTATCCATCACCATCATTCGTCAACCGATAAATCGCCAAGTACATCCTCTGCTAAGTCTGCAAAGTTGTCGGAACTTATATTGAGTTCCGCTTCATAGCGCTTGCTATCCCAGAGCTCTAAAGTGTTTTTGCCTGGCGTTAGAATAGCCTCACCAGTGATTCCAGCATACTCAAGGAGATGCTTCGGAAGATTTAATCGATCCTGACCATCGAGCACCACCTCGGTGGCTCCTCGCATAAAGTATCGAATAAAGCTTCTCTCCTTTTTCTTAAACTGATTTAAGCGCTCTATTCTTGCCCTAACCTTTTCCCATACATCAATTGGATAGATTTCAAGGCAGGACTCGAAGCCACGATTGACCACAAAACGGCCTTTGTTTTCCGGTTTCATTTGTTGCTTTAAACCACCAGGTAAACGCATGCGACCTTTTGCATCGATCTTAACGGTATGTTCTCCTAAAAACGCCACTTTTCTTTCTAGTGTAGATAAAACTACATTAAAAAGCCAATTATTACCACTTTTTACCACCTACAACCACTAACATTTCTTCCACATGAAGCATCAAAAATGGTGGATAACTACATATATACTCGATTTAATAAGGACTTAGCCACCCTTATCAACATGTTTTTTTAAGAAAAAAATATTCGTAAATAGCCGATTTATCCGGCAATTGCATGGATTCCTGGTAAGGTTTTACCCTCCAGAAGCTCAAGAAGCGCGCCTCCGCCAGTACTTATAAAAGACATCGATGACGCTAAATCAAACTGATGTACGGCAGCCACTGAGTCTCCTCCACCTACCAGCGTGTAAGCTCCTTGATTAGAAACGTTTGCAAGCGCTTCAGCCACCGCCTTGCTCCCTGCTTGGAAAGAAGGCATTTCAAAAACCCCCATTGGGCCGTTCCATATAATGGTTTTAGCTTGTGCGATAACCTCAGCATAGTGCGCTGCTGCCTGCGGGCCAATATCAAGCCCCATCCAACCTTCAGGGATATCATCACTTGCACAAACCTGGGTATTCGCATCATTGGAGAATGCATCGGCGCACACAGAATCCGCAGGTAGGTGTATCGTACAACCTTCAGCAGCTGCTAACTCCAGCAATCGCCTTGCATCATCAAAGCGATCTTCTTCGCATAAAGAATTCCCTATTTGACCACCCTGAGCAGCCTTAAACGTGTAGGACATTCCGCCGCCGATAAGAATGGCATCCACTTTCTGGCAAAGATTTTCAATAATCATCAGTTTATCTGACACCTTCGCACCTCCTAAGATGGCCACTTTCGGTGCTTCACCCTGAGAAAGCGCATTGTTTGCATTGTCAACCTCCGCTTGCATCAATAAGCCAAATGCTCTGTGATCAGGTGAAAAGAATTGAGCTATACCAGCTGTTGATGCATGAGCACGATGCGCTGTACCAAAGGCATCGTTGATGTATACATCTCCCCATGTGGCCAATTGCTCTGCAAACGCAAGATCATTTTTCTTTTCCTCAGGATAAAATCGAAGATTTTCTAGAAGAACAACAGATGGATTGGATGCCAAGCACGCTGCCTGAAGAGAAGCATCTCCACAATCCTCCACAAAAGCAACGGATCTCCCAAGCTTATCTTCTAACGTCGAAACAATTTGCTGTAGAGACTTATCCTTATCAGCACCATATTTAACTGCCTTTACAGCTTGTTTGGGTCGCCCTAAGTGAGACATTAATACCAATTGACCGCCTTGGTCAAGAACATATTGTAAGGTTGGTAATGCAGCATCAATACGCGCTGTGTTTGTTATTTCTCCTGAAGCGTTGATCGGAACATTAAAGTCCACACGCATCACTACGCGCTTTCCTTGTAGAGCAAGATTTTTCATGGTTATTGTTTAGCGTGTAAACATACGGCGCAACTCAATGAATATCATAGCCGCGTTTACAGCGACCATCGCCACCACAACAAAGCCCAAGAAAACAAGGGTTTTCCAGGACAGCACCTGGCCTTCAATCGCAAAGCTAAACCCATCCAGAAAGGGTAAAACCACCATAGTCTTTACACCATACACCACAAAAAATGCTACGACCGACACAATAAGAAAAAGCAGGGCTAATCCCTTTACATACCACATCAAAACAGCAACAGGTCGAACTCCTTGGATCAAGATAGATTCAATTTGATTTTTAGATCGTGTCAACATTAATTGAACGGTCAGTAGAACGCCTGTCAAGCTGAGTAATAGCACAAAGAAGCCCAACATCCCTACGGCGATAAATGCACCACGGAAAAGGGCTGCATTTTCCCCTGTTCTCAGCTTGGTCTCATTGGTTTCATATTCATGGTCTACAAGGTACTGTTTGAGCTCTACTATGCGTTCAAGAGCAAACCTGACGGCAATCCGTTTTGAAAGGGTATCGCTTTCTGTACGAGGATAGGCAAACGTTGTATTAAGATGCTCTAAAAAATCACAGGGGACCAAGACAGCGCTGATTCGATCACTGTAACCCGCGATTTTGGCATTAAAGGAAGCCTTTGTTGGATACCGAAGAGAATCAGAGGGCAGCAATTTGAGCTTAAGAGAAGTTAAGTCATCTTCTGCCAAGGAGATAAATCCGCTAGTGAGTACACTGGATAAGCGAAGAAAATCTTTGGGAAGTAGAATAGGCACATCCATCACACCATCATCAGATAATGACCAAGACCAATCCGAATCAATGCCATCAATTATGGCTGGATCCACACACTCAACCCCAAACATATCACTTCGAATCGGAGCACCTTTGACATCAATAAGTAAGGACATATTGACCAAATTCCTTTGAAAGGGATACACATTGATCACGGAGGACAGCGAGTCGAGTGAATCCAGTTCCGATTGTCTGAAAAACACTTCCTCAGCATCACCAAATCCTGTCTCGATAACAGGCTTAGAAAGAATCATTACATCTTCCCCTATTCCCTCTTGGCTAGCGTCTCTAATGGATTGATAATCAATAAAGCCCTGCATGGCAATGGCCATCAAAACGAAACTAAACAGCAAGCCTGCAACTTGCATTACGAGTTGGCTTGGGCGCAATCCACTAATTAAAATCCGTGTAAGAAATGGCGGCCTTCTCATACCTTTTTAATCGTTAAGTCTATGAGTTTATTATCTGTGTCCAGCGAGGTAATGATAAGTCCTGCTTGCTTGGATTGGATATCATCTAAAACAAGTTCCCATACAATTGCTTGGTTAGCCTTATCGAGATGACTAAACGGTTCATCAAGCAAAAGCCATTGATACGGCTTCGACAAAGCCCTTATTAGGGCAATTCGCTGGCGTTGACCAAAAGACAGAATAGACGTCTTTTTGTGGAGTAAGGATTGAATACCCAAGCGCTCTGCCCACGTTTCGATTTGATTTCGACTCGCCGAGCCTTCAAAACGACTTGCGACAAACTGAATATTCTCCAATGCCGTAAGGTTGTCAAACAAGCGCAATCCCTGAGGAACAATGGAAAGACTGTGAGCACGCCAAGCTGACCATTGGCTGTCAGTCCACTTACTTGATAAGTCACCTTGTATAATCAAGCTCCCCGAATAATCTTTTCGAATCCCCGCAATTAAAGAAAGTGCCGTTGTCTTACCGCGACCACTTTCTGCAAAAATCCCATAAGTATCTCCCTGAATGAAGGTATGCCGACCATACCATAATGTATCCTCGCCGCGACCTAACTCACGCAGAGGATGCGGCATTACATCATGAAATACAATTTCGGCCATTCGTGTATAAACTTAATCGAACATTCCTAGCTCCTTTTCTAAACGTTCCATTGTCTGCCAAATTGTTACAAATGGATTGTCTTTAGTATTATCAAGAGCTAACACAAACTCCATTTCACCCTGTGCGCTGACTGAAAAGGAAAGGTGAGACATAAGATTGACGATGTCACCAACAGCTTGTTCTGATAACTCAACATCCTCTAGGTTAAGCTCCAAAAGTTCCTTAGTAATATCACTATACTTCGGTCCATAATCATTGCCATTCAAGCTGACGTAGAAAGCAATAGGGTTGCGCTGTAAGATTTCTTGAATATCACCGCCGATTGCGTTGTCTTGTCCATAGCCTGCATTCCGGATAAAATAATCTACATCATCATTATGGCCCTTGACATTATTGGCTGAATCAAGTCCATCTTTCATCCCAAGAATCAGGGTATAACCATCAGATGTTTTCACTAGCTGTCGCCCTGTATTGGGTAAAACGAAGGCTGATTCGTACAGCATATTTGCAGTGGGCTCATTCTCTAATAATAAATCAAGCGAAAGTCCACGTTCTTGGATAAGCCCGTTGGATAGTTCTGTAACTGTTTGACTGAACAAGGAGTCGCCCTCTTCAAGGCCAATATGTACGTGCAATTCATCGATTGGGCTAAACATCTCCGCTAGGTCAACACTTACAGCCCCTGCAATCTGACCATTGAGTGATGTTATCAATTCTTGGATAGTCCACTGTTTGTTAGCGAGTGCCGGAACAAATGCTCCAAGTTGCTCATCAATTTCTGCGAGCGACAAGGGCTGTTCGCCTATTAACCCCTGTTGAACCAAGGCGTCAAGATTATCATACAGCGTATCCATGTCCATGGCAATAGAGAATGCGACCTGAGGATTGCCCTTTGAATGAAGATTGTCACTTCCCTCTTTAGATAAACCTTGCTCTGCCAAAAAAGCCAAGGGGCCTACACCCTCAATATCTCCCGTATATGTTGAGGATAGGACAAACTGCCCCGAATCAATCGTCAAGTAACATTGAATAGAACGCATTCCATTTGCGCTAATCTGAGGAGATAAAATGCCATTTGGATCATTTGATGCTAACTCCGAAGAGAAATAGTCATAAGCCTCCTCAGTTAGTGCCTCTAAGTTTACAAAAACAGCTACTTCCTCAGCCTCCTTTCGAAAAGCCTTAAAATCTTTGTGTTGCTCAACACAATTCTTTCGATCTGGATTTTCTATTCGGTAACGCGCCCACTCCTGCATTGAATCAAGACTCACCGAAGAAGAATAATTAAGTGTAACCAACGCCGCTTTATGGTCCCAGGTAACAATCAACGATGAATCCTTCGTCGTTAACTGAGACGAGTTATTCCCTTCATCTATAGTGAAGGTGTCTTGGCAGAAAATGGCTTCTAGAAAGTTTTTGAACTTGTTTTTATTGGTGAGCGCCAAGACCACATGAGTGGATGAAGTGTTGTTTACAGGATCCGCCATGGTAAAGCCATAAATCTCTCCCCCTCTAGTCCATGCCATGTGCTGTAAATCAATGCCAAACTGCAAAGGATTTTTTGGTGGCTTACAAGCCGATGTATCGTCCTTGGACAACTTCTCTACTAAAGGACTATTAGCAATTTCCTGGTAATGTCCTTTCAAATTTTCAATAAAAGTAAATGGCTCAATTTTTACCACCACTAAAGCATCGTTGGGTATATAACGTGTCAACGCATCATGAGGTCTTGGCCAAAACTGAACGATGCCAATAACTAATAGCAGTAAAGAGGCAATTCCCAGGCCTCTTAGGATTTTCTTTCGGCGGGAGGACTTAGGAGTTAGCGGATTTGAAGATTGGTCTGACATCGAATAAATATTTCCGCAAATATGACAATTATATCCTAGCTCAACTTGAGTATGATCGATACATCCCCGAAGATTTAACGGATTTTAAGGACTTTAAAGGGAATTAAAAGAATTTACTACACTCAGCACTTTCGTAAACTAAAATTCTTAATTATATTCGCGTTCCGCAGGACGAAAGTCACGTTGAATTATCAAGTTAACTCGACGGAGTAAAACAACTCATATGGCCCCTTCGTC
>JBMYZU010000016.1:0-30055 GCA_049610685.1 Chitinophagales bacterium | reverse complement strand
CTTACCCACTCATTGCGCAATTGCTTGGCTTCGAGGACCGTAATTTTCAGCACCTTCTCTGCCTGCTTGTTGATGGTAAGTTTTTCATCAGGACTTTTAAGAGGGGAACTATTGTCTGCCACCGCACGCTCCACAGCACGACGAATCACAACAGGATCTACATCCAAAGAATGGAGCACTTTAATTGCCAAGCCCTCGCCTTCCCGAATCAAACCGAGTAATAGGTGTTCGATTCCAATGTAGTTGTGATTTAATCGTAAAGCCTCTTCTCGCGAGTAGGAGATTACATTGCGCACTTGAGGTGAGAATTTTTCCGCCATCGTATCCTAAGTTTCTTATTGAGATAAAAGTAATAATATACCTAAGACTCATGCCTTAGTTTTTAAGTAATATGCGTAAATTTCCACTTGTGGGTTTCAAGGCCTAAAAGAAAAAGTTCAAGAATATGAAATTCAGTATCGAAAAAAATGAACACTACGCACTGATCCAGCCTCAAGAAGAGAAGCTGACAAGTATGATTGCTCCCAAACTGAAGTCTGAGTTTATGTTGCTCTTTCAAGAAGAACATACGCGGATCATCTGTGATTTAAGTGACGTGAAATACATCGACTCCAGTGGGTTGAGTGCATTGCTTATTGGCCACCGTCTCTGTCGTGAGGAAAGCGAAGGTTCTTTTATTATTACCAACATTGCCCCAAGTGTAAAAAGCCTGATCACACTCTCAAGATTAGATGATGTGTTAACCTTAATACCCACCAACGCAGAAGCTATTGATTTTGTGAAGCTCGAGAACCTAGAAGGAGACTTAGATGCTTAATGAGTTTTGAACTCACCATCTTAGGATCTAACTCAGCCGTGCCTGCATTTGGAAGGCACCCATCAAGTCAAGTCCTCTCGCTAGACGGCAATAAATTTCTCATCGATTGCGGTGAAGGTTGTCAGTTGCAAATGAGCAAGTACAATATCAAGCGAGGCAAACTTGACCACATATTCATATCCCACCTCCATGGAGATCATTATTTCGGTCTTTTTGGCTTGATTAATACCTTAAATCTAAATGGTCGAGAAGCCGCTCTGAATGTTTATGGTCCCCCTGATCTTAAGGAAATGCTTCAAAGTGTCCTAGGAGATTACAACCACCGACTTCAATACGATCTTAATTTTCACGGCTTGACTATGGATAGCGCGGAAACCATTCTTGAGACGAAAGACTGTCGAGTGAGCACCTTAGTGATGAATCATAGCATTGCATGCCTTGGATTTCAGTTTGAGCAAATCAAGTCAAAGCCTAATGTATCCGCTGAAAAACTCCAGGCTTTAGGGATTGAGGGAAAGGCTATTGGTCAATTACTTGCCGGTGAAGAAGTCACAGACAAACACGGCAATCCAGTCCATTTAGAAGATGTCACCCTGCCGAGCAGTCGTGGTTGCATTTACACCTATTGTGCAGATACCGCTCGAAAACCGGAAAACATCCAACATTTAAAAGATACTGATGTGCTGTATCACGAAGCTACCTTTTTAAATAGCCGTCAGGATCGCGCCGAAGCTACCGGCCACAGTACGGCGGAAGATGCTGCATGGATGGCAAAAGAAGCTGGGGTAAAGGATCTTTTGATTGGACACTTTTCGGCTCGATATGAAAACCTTGAGCCTTTGTTAGAAGAATGTCAAGCCTCATTCACTAGAAGTCACCTAGCTCTTGAAGGCCATTCTTTTGAACTCTCTACAGAAGGATTAAAGCCAGCTTAGGACCGCTTCAAATTGTACTTCTCTATTTTATTGTAGAGATGGCTTCGCTGAATATCGAGAACATCTGCGGTTTTAGAAACATTCCATCCGTTCTTACGAAGCTTATCCTCGATAAAGAGTTTTTCGATATGCTCTTTAAAGTCTTGGAACTTCTCAAAGGATTCAAACAATTGCAAGGGTGGACTTTTTGCCATCACATTGGACACATTGGATTGGACGTCTTCGGTTTCAATCTTGTTGCCTTTAGAAAGAATCACAAGACGCTCCACCACATTTCGAAGTTCACGAATGTTTCCCGTCCACTCTACCTCCTGCAACTCAGCAACAGCCGACGGGGTAATTTTCTTGAGTGGGATGCCATAGTCTTGGCAAATCTCCTTGAGGAATCGCTCCGTAATCAACGGGATATCCTCTACCCTATCATTTAATGAAGGAACATGAATCAAAATGACGGACAAACGGTGATAAAGGTCCATTCGGAAGTTACCCAGATCAATTTCCTTGGCAAGATCTTTATTGGTAGCTGCAACAATGCGAACATCAACTTTGATCTCCTTGTCCCCGCCAACGCGTGTGATTTTATTTTCCTGTAATGCGCGAAGCACCTTGGCTTGGGCAGACATCGACATATCACCAATCTCATCTAGAAAAAGCGTGCCTCCATTGGCTTGCTCGAACTTTCCTATACGTTGTTTAATCGCTGAAGTAAAGGCTCCTTTTTCGTGACCGAATAATTCGCTTTCAATAAGTTCTGCTGGTATGGCAGCACAATTCACTTCAACGAGCTGACCTTTAGAGCGTGGACTTTGTTCATGAATCCAACGAGCAACTAACTCCTTTCCCGTACCATTTTCCCCTGTAATCAAAACCCGCGCCTCAGTAGGAGCAACCTTAGCTATAGTCTGTTTGATAGACTCAATGGCTGAACTCTCCCCTACGATTTCTCTTGTCTTAGATACTTTTCGCTTGAGCACCTTGGTCTCGGTAATCAAGGTAGATTTATCCAGCGCATTGCGCACGGTGATCAGAAGGCGATTTAAATCCGGTGGCTTAGATAAGTAATCATAGGCTCCCGATCGAACCGTTTCCACTGCCGTATCAATTTGGCCGTGGCCTGAAATCATAATGAATTGCGCTTCCACTTCTGCCGCCTTGGCCAGTTGAAGAACTTCCATGCCATCACGCTTTGGCATCTTGATATCTAAAAGGACGACATCATAGACATCTTCTAAGATCATATTCAGTGCTACCTCACCATCGGAAGCTTCATCAACTTCATAGTGCTCATACTCTAAAATCTCTCGAAGGGATTGTCTAATGTTTTTTTCGTCATCAACGATTAGTATTCGTGCCATAGAGTGTCTAATTTAATAGAATTTGCAAAAGATAAGCGATTTATTCATCGAAAAGCAAAAAAAGAAGAGACCCAAGTTCCACGAGGTGGAAAACTTGAGTCTCTATTATATGGAGCGGAATCGTAAGCCGGGTTCTGTTCATTTAACATTGACTGCTAAACTTCCACCATTTATCTAGACCTCAAGTCACCCTGAGGTTCAATCGACCAACCCCCCGAAGCTATTGACCGAAATCAATAAAAGGACGGGACACCCTATCCTCGGTATACATGGTCTTTCAGCGCATGGGGTTTACTCAGCTACCTGATTTACATCAAGCACTGGTGGGCTCTTACCCCACCTTTTCACCCTTACCATATAGTATGGCGGTTATTCTCTGTAGCACTTTCCCTTCCTCTCGGAAACCACCCGTTAGGTGGCACGCCTCCCTGTGCAGCCCGGACTTTCCTCATGATATCATCATGCAGTGGATCCTTCCGCGCAGCAAAGATAACAGAATTAGGTCGCCCAAGTCTCCCAGCAACAATAGATAAAACCGGCAACAAAAGGATACTTCATCCAGAACCGAGGAAGTAGTCCAAGAATGAAAAGAACTGAGAGCGTTAGAAAGAGAGGAAAGTAAAAGGTTCCCAATACACTGATCACTGCACCCAATAGCGCCAAGAAAAACAGAATACGTTGCCACCAATAATCCGGTGTCTTAAGGAAGCCAAGAAAACTCATAGCTAGCAGAAACAGTCCTCCAAGCACCCAAGAGAATGACTCAACACTCATGGTATTTGAATACCAACTGTAGCCAAGACCGATACTTACAAGGATCCCAAAGAAGCCAAGAAAACGCGTGCTTTGATTGGCCATGTTCACTCGGTCAATCAGACCCAACATTAAAAGTAAAAAGCTAGAGATAGCAATGACAGAATACCCAACATGACCCCATACGGCAAAAAGCATGAGCAAAACAGTGACTCCTACGACAAGAAATTCCAATGACCTACTAAACTGATACACCAAGACAAGTAACAGAAAAAATAGGGTGAAGATTTCAGGCACTAGATTGACTCCAGATTCTATGATGCCATGCGTCCAAGGTAGAACAGCAAAAAGTAAAGCCCCGAAAAAAGCACCCCCTATTTGGCGCATAGCTAATCGATTTAAAGACTCTAATAACAGGTAGACTTGGGATACGATCAAGGTAATTGTCAAAACTGATTTCATCTCAAGTTCGACGAGCTTATAGGTATAAAGTGAAAAGGTGAACAATCCAACCAATAGGAGATTAGCCAATTGAGTAATCGTACTTTCACGACTTGACCATAATGAGAAATGTACCGAGTTAGACATCGTCGATGGAAGATAGCACAGTTCGCTGAAAGATGGTGGTGGAAGAGCTATTTATCGAAAAAAGATCCCGTTGAATATCGTCAATGGAAGCAGGGCTATTGGCTCAGTGTCTTACAAAAAATAGGATACAAAAAAGAAGATTTCCATGGTCGAATCGCTGATATTGGATGCGGACCAAACGGCATATTTCAACTCTTTGAAAAATCCCATAAAATCTCCTTGATTGATCCTTTATTAGACGATTACATCCTTTTTGATACGTTTAACACACCAAGCAAATCAGAGCTTTTTTCAATGAAAATCGAAGATTTTGAAAGCAAAATGGACCATGAATTTGTCTTTTGTTTCAATGCCATAAATCATGTGCTGGATATGTCAAGCGCATTGCAAAAAATGGTGGAGATTTTGTCCGAAAATGGCACACTATTCCTCTCATGTGATGTGCACAATTGGAGTGTGTTTCATAATATTTTCCGATTCATTCCAGGAGATGTTTTACATCCACACCAAATCACAAAAAAAGAAATGGATAGCCTCCTTTCTAGTCATGGACTAGCCATAAAACAGTGCCAACTGCTGAATAAAAAGGCGATATTCTCCGAATACGTGTGGGTTTGTACGAAATCTCCCGCTTAAAAAGGCATATGCTCTCAAAATTCGATACATTGCCCTCTCAATCAACCAAAAACAGCCTTATATGAGACGATATATTCTTCTTATCCTCTCTCTGTTCTCCCTTTCATCCTGTTTTCGATGGGGCGCCAGAGCATTTGATGACTTTCCAGAAGATATTGCCCTCAACAATACCTACACCTATCCCGGCAAAGTAATAATAATTGGTGCGGGTGCCTCGGGTCTAGCTGCTGCTGCTGTATGTGAAAAAAACAATGTAGACTACCTTATCCTAGAAGCTAGTGATCGGTATGGAGGAAGACTTAAAAGGGATACGTCTTTGGCAGATTTTCCGATAGATCTAGGCGCGGAGTGGATTCACAACAAACCTTTGATAATCAATCGATTAATTGGACTTAAGCATGATTCTTTAGTTAGGGATTTGATTCCTTATCATTTGAATGATGGCTATCAATGGAACGGACGAAAGCTAAAAGAAGTTTCTCAAGCCATGAACAACTTTCGTTTCAGCTTTTTTCCGGAATACAAGTTTAAACGATCTTCCTGGTATGATTATGTCAATCAGTATTTCGCACAAAACGTACTGCACCATATCGAATACAATAAGCAAGTAGTTTCTATTGATTATATAGGAGACCAAGTGGCTTTGCGTTGTGCCGATGGTGACACCTATTATGCGGATAAAGCGCTAGTAACCGTTTCAATTGGTGTTCTCCAATCCGAAGCCATCTCCTTCAACCCTCCCCTTTCTACGGAGCGAAAAAACGCGATAGATCGGGTAGACTTTTTACCTGGAATGAAAGTAGTCATGACCTTTACCGAGAAGTTCTACCCAGATGCGATTAACTGTAAGATTAGTAATGGTGAGAAAGCCTACTATGACATGGCATTTTCTAAAGAAAGTAGCTACAATGTACTTGGCCTGCTCGCGACAGGTGAAGCTGTAGAGCAAATGTATTCTCTTGGTTCTGAAAAGGATATTTTGAATCATGCCCTCCAAGAATTGGATCGAATGTATGAAGGCAAGGCGACAACATACTTCACAGGAAATTTTCACATCGAAGACTGGGGTCGTCATCGCTTCACTTTAGGAACATGGACCAATGCAGCATTGAATAAGCCGTTTGATTTAAATGCCTTAAACAAGTCGCTTAATCGCAAGGTCTACTTTGCAGGAGAGATCTATGATGTACACCAACAATTGGGTGTGCCCGGTGCGATTTTAAGTGGTTATGATGCTATAGACAGGATGCTTAGCAATAAAGAATAGAGAGTAGATCTGAGCGCCATATTCTACACGCAGTGAGCATTCGAGAAAAGCTTACCAAACCTTCTACCACCAATAACTTAGACGTAAAACAAGGGCACGATTTTTAGCGCGAAAATCATCGAAATAATTATCCGTGTAGACGAAAAATAGATCACTCATAGGCGCGTAACGCCACTGAAAGCGTGTATTGACGTTAAAATTATCCAGTTGAGTGTTATACTGAACGAAGGTGTTGCACTGAATCTTTTGACTAAAACTCACGGCGATATTACTACCGATTAGCATCGGTGAATCATCTTCACGCTCATCAAAGCGAATCTCATCTCGTCTAAAGTTCAGATCGACCACAAGCCATGGGCGCCACCCCCTATACGATAGATTCGCGCGATAACTCAAACGATTTCCATCATAAAACTGTCCTCCTTGAACGAGTCCTGAAAAGACAAAATCCTTTCTTCGATTGGTCTGCCATTCGACGCTCGCATCTCGGTATCTGTAGTTATCCGCCAAAATCGGATCTCCATTCCCAAACAAATCAAAATCCTGCGTTAGCTGGGTTTGCAACTCACGAACTTTAAATTCTAATGAGGCCGTATTCATAAAGGTCACTTCATAGCCAAGCCATGCATTGAGGTCGGTCGACAAGAATCGCTCAAACCCTTCAAGCGTAGGATCGCTATTCCAATATTGGCTGTAATAAATCTTCGGTGTATGGTTGAAGACGATGGGATTTTTCTTCTTCGGAAAGAAGTTTCTCACCACAAAATGCTCAAAGCGAAAGTATCCCGTGCGAGGAACGAATCCTACCTCTGCTGAATAGTTTGAGCCAACATATTCATGATTATAGGCAAACTGCCACTTCCCATCATCATAGTTTAACCAGACTGCCTGAGCTCCCCCATCGATTTCAAATCCATCCTCAAAACTCTGGTGATAGAAAATTTTACCGCGCCAATAGTTGTTTTTCGAATACAAGTTAAAGTCCAAACCGGCTACTGTATTGCGTTGACCACCAATAGCCCTTGCCCCATCAAAGGCTTGTTTATTGACTAGAATGGCTCCAATGCTTGAACGATTCCATACCTGTTGTTGAAAGGCAGCTACCGTATAGTTCTCACTTTCTAAGTTGCGTTCGTCAGCTGTACCCTCTGTCTGCATGGTCATTAATCCAATGCGTGTCTTATCCGAAACATTACCACTTAATCGCAATCCTCCCAGAATATTGACCGGGCTGCCACTAGATAAACCAATGTTTCGAGAAAAGAATGGACGAATTCTTCGAAATCCAAAGTCGGAAAACAAGTCGCTATTCTCTGTGAAAAAAGGTCTTAGCTCCGGGAAAAACACACTAAACCGGTCCAGATTAATCACCTGCTGATCCACGCGTACATTGGAAAAATCTGGATTGATGGTAACATCAAGGTTCAAACTCTGACTCACCCCAATCTTAGCATCTAATCCTACCTTGGAAAGGTTTGTAATCTCGGTATTTGAAGGGTCGCCGTAGTCTAGCTTTAACCCAGCGCTGGCATAGGGAATGAGGTTTACATTGGCTTTGGTCTTGGGTGCCGGATCTTTCCATAGCAACTGTCCGTAGTTAATCACAGAAGCCACATTGAAATTTACAGGAACTTTGGACCAAGTGCTTCGCTCATTGATTTGAAGGTCGTTTCGAGCAAAATTTATAGACCACAGCGTATCTCTTGGATCGTATCGAATGTTTTTAAAGGGTATGGCCATTTCAGCCGTCCACCCCAAAGAATCGCGCTGAACCGCAGAATTCCATTTACTATCCCATGCTGTGGTCACACCAAAAAGTCCTCCATTGGCTACAATACCCTCCCGTTGAGAACCATAAGGACTAACTGCAAAGCTGAGCGCATTCGTGCCGTCGTTTCTCGGACTTAGAAACACCGCAAAAGCATCAGTTCTAGGAAATGAAAAGTCTCGAATCAAGGTATTGACTTGATAATCGTCAGACGGCGTAAAGCAGCGCACTGCAACATATAGATTGCGCTGATCAAAGGCCATTTTAACCTCCGTTGAGCGCTGAGCTAGAAGAGAATCAGTGGGAAAGGTTTGAACAAACGAAGTACTGATTTCCTTATCCTCCCAAGCGATATCATTAAGGGCACCATCGATTTTGATGGAGTTATCTTCCACTTGATAGAGATTATAACTGCCTTGGGCAAACCCTGAAGTCAGCAAACCTGTCAAAAAAACAATACTTAATAAATGCTTCATCATATGATAACTGAGAGTTTCTTATTGCTTAGTACCTTAACAGTCTAAATCAAAAAAGTACTCGAATGTACAAGATACGCTTTGGAACGGATGGATGGCGAGCCATCATCGCACAAGATTTTACAGTTGACAATGTTAAACGCGTAGCCTATGCTACAGCACAGTGGGTCAAAAATGAAGCAGGCAAACACGCAGATCTCAAACCAGCGATTGTTTTAGGGCATGATTGCCGATTTGGCGGTGAGATGTTTTCACTAGCGGTTATGCAGGTCATGGCACAAGAAGGAGTTCACGTCATGTATCACAAAGGTATTGCCACAACACCTATGGTTTCCCTTGGAACCCATGACTTTAAATGCTTTGCTGGTGTCGTGGTTACGGCAAGTCACAATCCCCCAGCATACAGCGGATACAAACTGAAGTCCTTTTATGGTGGACCTACAAAGCCAGACGATGTTGCCTTAGTGGAATCCCATATCCCTGATCATACCATTGACGTACCCAACGTAAGTCTTGAGGAACTATGTGCATCTGGACATGTAAGTCTTGTCGATTTAGAAAAGCACTACCTAGAAAAAGTAGAGGCATCCTTTGATTTGGATGCTATTCGTAAAAGCAAGCTCCGTGTAGCCTATGATGCGATGTTTGGTGCAGGATTTCCCGTCTTTAAAAAAATCCTTCCTGAAGCGACCATGCTCCATGCTGAACTCAATCCAGGATTCAATGGCCAAGCGCCAGAGCCTATTGCCAAAAATCTCCAAGAATTTGGAGCAATGCTTGAAAAGGACCATCATGATATAGGATTTGCCACCGATGGAGATGCTGATCGAATTGGGCTGGTAAAAGGCAATGGGGAAATTCTCGATGCCCACCACGCGATCCTCATTTTACTCCATATTCTAAAGGAGTATAAAAAGTATGATGGAACGGTCATCGCAGCATTCTCAGCTACCCCTAAAGTCAAAACGCTCTGTGAGCATCACAAACTAAACCTCGAGGTAACGAAAATTGGATTTAAGCACATATCAGGACGAATGATTGAAGTAGATTCAATTATCGGATGCGAGGAATCAGGAGGAATTGCTGTGAAGGGTCATATACCTGAACGAGATGGAATCTGGGATGCCCTGCTTGTTATTGAGCACCTTGCTCAAACAGGAAAGTCACTCGAAGATCTTATTCAAGAAATATATGCGATCACTGGCTCTCTTGCCTACAATCGCAATGATTTGCACCTCACCAATGAAGTTAAACTAGCCACTATGGAGCGTTGTGCAAATGGAGAATTCAATGAGACATTTGGGAAGTACACTATTGACTTTATTGAAAACATCGATGGATACAAATTTCATTTCAAAGAAGGTGGCTATGTTATGATTCGTCCTTCAGGTACGGAACCTGTTCTTCGGGTCTATGCAGAATCAGCGACTATGGACTTAGTGGATGAGATATTAAGTGAAGCAAGTCGCGTGATCCAAGGCGGTTAAGTATGCACCAGGGATTCGGTCTTTTTTGCATCCTGACTATGCTGATGATATCTCCAGCATGGTCGCAAAAAATCAATTCCGACTTGCAAGACACCTCTGCTTCAGCAGAAATTGACCTATCGTTTTTCGAAGCAAGCCCCTTCCGAAACAGGGCACGGATTCGCGGATTATCAATTGGAATTCCCACAGCTTACGGAGCAACCATGTCTGCATTAAGTGTTGCATGGTATGATCAAAACGAACGGAATCGCTTTCATTTTTTTGACGATGCCAAGGAGTGGCAACAAGTCGACAAACTCGGACATAGCCACACGGCCTACTTTGAAACCTATTGGATGATGCAATCCCTACGATGGGCAGGCGTTGACGAGAAAAAAAGCCGATGGATCGGAGCAGCTCTTGGATTTACCATCCAATCATCCATCGAACTCTTTGATGGCTTTAGTGAGAAATGGGGAGCCTCAGGATGGGATGTGTTAGCGAATTTCGCAGGCACAGGACTGTGCTTAAGCCAGGACGCACTGTGGGGCGAACAGCGCATACGCAGTAAATTTTCCTTTCATGAAGTCAATCATACAGATGCCATACTCGACCAAAGAGCCGGTGCACTCTATGGCACCTCTCCTTTAGAGCGTTTACTGAAAGATTATAATGGTATTGTAACATGGCTCAGCGTCAATCCTGCAAGCTTTATGAAAGATCAAGAGCGACAAAGACCACTAACATGGCTTAATGTCGCAATTGGCTACGGGGCAAGTGGTATGTATGGCGGCTTTGACAATATCTGGACTAACGAGAATGGCGATTTTATCGAACGACAAGATGTCAAACGCTATAGACGCTTTTTTATCTCGCCCGATATTGACTTCGAGCGAATACCTGTTCGAAAAAAAGGCTGGAAGACGCTTATGGGTGTGCTAAATGTATTTAAATGCCCTGCTCCTGCCCTCGAGGTAAACACCAAGGGAGAATGGGTCTTTCATCCGATGTTTATGCTCAATTGGGACTACCCCATAGTGCTGAATGCTCGTTAGAGGAGACCGTTTAAAAAGTCTTTCAGCGGCACATTTTTTGAGGGTGTTATTTTGCCCGTAGGGAGGGGGTGGATCGTGGGCCTTCTACAAACTCCTAAATCCCTTAATCCGAAACCGCATAACGCTCCGTAATCACCAAAGTGAATAAGCTCGCAAGTAGCAAGGAAAAGCCGGCCAAGGTCATCGTATGGATTAAGTCTTTTCCCAAAAAAGTCTCGGCCGTCCAAGTGATCCCGCCCAGTGCGGCTACAATTTGAGGGATAACAATAAATATGTTGAAGACACCCATAGCCAGTCCCATTTGACTTGCCTTAATCGAAGACGATAACATCGCATAGGGCATAGATAAAATACTGCCCCACGCCACGCCAATGCAGGCATAACTTAGATGAAGCATCTCAGGACTTGTTACGAACTTCATAGAGAAAAAGCCCGCGGCACCAATAGCCAACGATAGCGCATGAACCCAACGGCGGTTTACTTTTCGTTTCGAAGAGAAAAACGTTAGTATGAGCGCAAAGGCCATCGAAGACAAGCCATAGGTACCCATATAAGCCCCTGCTTTAGTTGTTGCTTTTTCATTGGCAACTTTCAATGAATTGTAGGTCGAAGCCTCATCTTCAACCTGCATATTGTACACCTTTTCATCGGGCGAAGGTGCCTCAAAGACATGATCGACTAAGGCCAGTGTGGCAAAGTTCCACATGGTAAAGAAGGCAAACCATGAAAAGAACTGAACGACAGCCAGTTTTGCCATTACCGGATTGAATTGAAAACCCTCACTGGCTTCAACCTCACTTTCCTCACTGTATTCAGCCATTTCTTCTGGGCTGTATTCTTTGGTCGTGAATACCGTAATTAAGATGGAGGCTAAAAAGACAAACGCTCCTACCGCAAAGGCAATTTTCACATTCAACGGAACACCTGTGCTCGCTTCATCAGGAAGCTGAAGAACCGTATCAACAAACCAAGGTAAATTGCTTGCAATCCACGTTCCGACTCCAATGACGAGCGTCTGTACCACAAAACCATAGGTTCGTTGTTCATTCGATAGCTTATCAGCCACTAACGCGCGAAAGGGCTCCATACTGATGTTAATTGAGGCATCTAATAACCATAGACATCCAGCAGCCACCCATAGCGTGGGAGAATGAGGCACAAAAAAGAGAACAATAGACGCCAACACCGCTCCAATCAAAAAGAATGGCCTCCTTCTGCCGAGCCTGGGATGCCATGTACGATCGCTGAAATAACCGATTATAGGCTGCACAATAAGACCGGTCAAAGGGGCAGCAATCCATAGCAGAGGAATCTCATCTTTAGATGCGCCGAGTGAGACAAAAATAGAGCTCATAAATCCTCCCTGTAAGGCAAAGCCAAACTGGATTCCGAGGAAGCCAAAGCTCATGTTCCAAATTTGCCAGAACGACAATTGGGGTTTGGTTTTCATTTGTTTAGATTTGGTATAATTAAGATACCGAATCTTATCGTTATGAAGCCTTATACTCTGCCAAGAAATCTGTGGATTACTGCGGGAATTTTATGCTCTACCTTCCTTTCTTGTAATTTTTTCACCTCTGCAGAAAAAACTAGCCAAAAACAGCAGCAACATCACGCCTATCACCGAAATCCTATACTGACACTTGACTTAGGATCGACCTCTTTCTCGCCGATAGATTTTGGCTTTAACGCTCCCTTTACCGAGGTTGATTGTCCTGATGGCATTGAATGTTCTCTTGAGGAAAAAGGAGAGCGTCTTGTAGTGAAAACGTCAGAGAAATTGGATCTACTGTATACCATTCAAGCAAGTAGTGAAGAGTATTCCAATTCGCGCATTGTAAGAGGACCTCGCAAGCAACAAGCGACCCTTACTTTTCCAGCATCAGAAGGCTATTCTAACCTCAGGCTTACAGGCGACGTGAACAATTGGATTCCTCAACCCATGGAGCTAAGAGACGGAATATGGTATTATAACGACACCTTAAATCCCGGTCGCTATTCCTATCAATTGGTTGCCGACATTGACAATGGCTATTCTGTATCGACTGACACCTGGTTTGTCGATCCAAATAATCAGGATTCAACGGGTAATGGCATGGGAGGATTTAACTCAGTGTGGACGGTTGAATCAACCTCCGAGGCAGCCTTCCCCTTGTCGTGGAGAGGGTATGATTACAAAGTAAATGTGATTATAGACGAACCACTCACCCGATGTATCGCCCTTTGGAACGGAAAAATTCTACTCGATAAAGAACTTAACAGCGACCACGCGTTGTCTATTCCCGAGGCTGCTAAATCCATTGAGCGGTCGTACATCACCCTCATCGCACAACAAGGCAGTAGCCTTAGTCAAGATGTGGTTATTCCACTGCATTACGGACAGGTCATTCTTCATCCCGAGAATAAGCTTACACGAGCTGATTATGAAAATTGGAGATTGTATTTCGTCCTAGTCGATCGATTCAACAATGGAAACTTGGCAAACGACCACCCTGTAGAGGATGACCGAATTCATCCAAAAGCCAATTATTACGGAGGGGATTTAGAGGGTATCCAAGCTGCCCTTGCCAACGGATATTTTAATGAACTTGGAACCAATGGGCTTTGGATATCTCCCATTGCTCAAAATCCATGGGGTGCTTATCAAGAATGGATGGAACCGAAGCGCTTTTACTCAGGATACCACGGCTATTGGCCCAAATCATCTAGCAAAGTCGATGAGCGATTTGGAAGCAATGAAATCTTCGCGGAGCTCATCGAGGATGCCCATACCAACAACCACAGCGTCATTCTTGACTTTGTAGCCAACCACGTGCACGAAGAACATCCATTAATTGTTAATCATCCCGATTGGAAAACTCCGTTTTATCTCGAAGACAGCGTAGTCAACATTCGAATTTGGGATGCCCAGCGCCTAACGACTTGGTTTGATCCCTTTTTACCTACACTGGACTTAGAGAATCCTGAGGTTCGAAAAAACCAAGTGGACTCCGCCGCCTTTTGGATGGAAAACTTTGATTTGGACGGCTTCCGACATGATGCTACAAAACATATACCCTATTCCTTTTGGGAGGATTTAACGCAAAAGATTTATTCGCAGAGCCGAGCTAAGCATCAAGCTATGCCCTTCCAAATTGGGGAAACCTTTGGCACACGTGAGTTGATTGGAAGTTATGTGCGGCCTTCAAGGCTTGATGCGCAATTTGACTTCAATCTATACTTCGATGCCGTCAATTGCTTTGCCTACGAAGACGGTTCGTTGATTAACCTTGCGAAATCACTCGATGAAAGCTTAACCTATTATGGATTTCACCACCTAATGGGTAATATTTCTGGAAATCACGATTTAACGCGCTTTATCTCGCTTGCCAGTGGAGATATTGACCGTAATGAGGATCCTAAGCTTGCCGGCTGGACTCGCGACATCCAAGTCACCGACACCATTGGATACGCCCGACTAAAGCTCTTACATGCATGGAACTATGCCATACCAGGTATCCCGATTTTATTTTACGGTGATGAGATTGGGATCCCCGGAGGCAATGACCCGGATAATCGCCGAATGATGTACTTCGAGGGATGGAATCGCCATGAAGAAGCGGTGCATGACGTCGTTCAAAAACTAAACACCTATCGAGGTAACCATATGAGCTTGATTTTCGGGGACTGGAGAGTTATTGAAACGAGTAAAGACTACCTCGTAGCAGAACGACATTATAACGATGAGACAACACGGATTTATCTCAATAAATCAGCTACATCCCATATCTTTAACCTACCGTGTAAAGAAGCTTGTGTAACCGACAGGCTGCATGATCAAACCAGAACAGACATAATCGACTTAGAACCTTATTCATTTCAATATATAACCTATAGAATATGCGACTAATCAAAAACCCTCTCTCTGTATTAATCTATTCTTCATTAGCCTTTTTGGCATTGACTTCTTGTGAATCTGAGGCCGTAGGCCGAAGAATCAATATCGATGACGAAGAAGGAAGTCCTGTGTCAGTCAACCAACTGACACCCCCTGAATGGTCAAAGGATGCCATTATCTATGAAATCAATGTACGCCAGTATTCTCCGGCTGGAGATTTTGCGGCGGTAACAAGCGACCTCGATCGTATTAAAAATCTTGGCGTTGACATCCTTTGGGTTATGCCGATTCATCCCATTGGTTTGGACCGACGAAAAGGAAGTTTAGGTAGCTATTACAGCGTACAAGATTATAAGGCGGTGAATCCTGAATTCGGCACAGACGCTGACTTTCAAACCTTTGTCGATGAAGCCCACAATCGCGGCATGAAGGTCATTTTAGACTGGGTAGCCAATCATAGTGCATGGGATAATGTTTGGTATCCGCAACACGATGACTTTTATACAAAAGATAGTGTAACGGGTGAGCGCATCCCTCCTGTTGAGGATTGGGCTGACGTAGCTGATCTCAATTATGACAATGTAGAAATGCGTGATTCGATGCTTGATGCCTTTCGCTATTGGGTGAAAGAATTCGACATTGATGGTTATCGATGTGATGTAGCAGGCATGGTGCCTATTGACTTTTGGCAAGATATGAGTCGCGAAGTACGTTCGATAAAAGAAGATGCATTCTTACTTGCTGAAGCTGATGAAGTCATTATGCACGACAATGCCTTTCATATGACCTATGGATGGGAAAACCACCATATCCTTAATGAGATAGCCAAGGGGCACATGACCGCCAACGACCTACTCGCTTATTTCACAAAAAACGATAATACCTATGGTAAATCGGCCTACCGCATGTACTTCACGTCAAATCATGATGAGAATACATGGAATGGAACGGTTTGGGAAAGAATGGGGGATGCGGCTCGCACCATGGCAGCCTTATCCTATGTAATGCCTTCTTCAATGCCACTTATCTATAATGGACAAGAAGACAGCTTAGCCCACCAATTAGCCTTTTTTGACAAGGATGACATTGGATGGAGCGGTCAAGAAGTAATGGGAGACTTCTACCGTGAACTCAACGCATTGAAAAAAGGTAATGAAGCGCTTTGGAATGGAGATTTCGGTGGAGATTACACGGCACGCCTTGAGAAAGGGAGTGTCCTTGTTCTAGAGCGTTCGAAAGGCGACAATAGTATACTTGCCATATTTAACCTATCTAACCTTCCCATTCCATTGGACGCCGGCTTGATTGATGTAAGTAATATGACATTAGAAACCAGTCGACATGCCAGTTCTGATATTACATCCTTAGCGGCATGGGATTATCTGATATACTCCAACAACTAGCATAAAAAAAGCCTAGCAAATTGCTAGGCTTTTTTGTTCTATATAACGTCTACTTCCTACTGTTTCTGAAGGACGGTGGTCGACCCGCCATTCGCGGTATAACAACGCAAGTAATATATTCCATCAGGATAGTCAGATAAGTCAAGGCTTACACCATTGGCAATCGAGTGCACTTCAACCGCAATGCGCTGGCCTGAACTATTAAAGACATCCGTTCGAAGGACTTCAACAGGAATTGCTGTATTGGCTTGAATGAGAAACGCGCCACTGCTAGGATTAGGGAATACAGACCATGAAGAGGCCTTGTAATCATCTGTACGAAGACCTGTTGACGTATTTAAGTCAGCAGGCCCTAAACGCTCGATTTTTTGACTCGTATATAGCCTATACTCGCCTGGACCTAATTCCACATCTTGGTTATAATCTGTAACCTCCACACTGTCACCTGAGAAATACTCATACCACGTACCAAGACGACTAAAATTAGGACGCCATAGTCGATCACTCACATCGGTATTGGAAATAGCTGCCACATCAAAGTCACCATAAAGATTGACCGTCTTGACAGGCTGCCAGAGTGAATAGTCAAAGTTCGTAGTGCGGAAAACACTATAGGTTTTTTTCAAATAATTGAGGTTACGGAAGGTCTCGTAGACATCAACACGACGTTGATCTTGAAGATAATCCCAACGTACGGGCTTCTCTACCAGACGACAACCCTCTTGTACCGTTCCGTCAAGACATCGATTGATTGAGAATTCATAGCCCAACTCCCCGAATTGCCATATCATTTTAGGGCCAGGTAGCGGAATGAAAGCATTGGCCACCATTTCTACGCGGTCAAGCGCAGTGCTTAAATCGCGACAATCATAGCCACCCCCGCTGTTACCATAGACAAGCGTCTTATACATTAAGCGCTCCTCGTCATGAGACTCCATATAGGTTACAAGGCGGGGTTGTGACCACGAACGCGCATTATAGACCCCATTAGACATGTTACTGGAGTAGCCCATAGCTGCCTCAGCGTACTGATCGTTAGAATTTCCCCACAGCATAAAACCATTATCTGCTAGCACAATCTCCTCATCATTGCTACCGAGATGCTCTAGAATCATATAGTGATCGGGCGCATAACTCAAGACCTCATTTTTCATTCGGTTCAATAAGTTGATTCGGCTCTGATCATATTGACTCCATAGCCCAATATCGCCAAGCGTATTGTTTTGAGTAAAACCCTTAGAAAGGTCAAATCGGAATCCATCAATATGATACTCCTCAACCCAGAACTTAAGGATATCATCCATGTACCGCTGTGTTTCAACAGATTCGTGGTTAAAATCAAAACCTACACTCAATGGGTGACGATCCGTTACATTGAAATATGGATTGTTGGGTGCAGGACGCTGTAGTGAATCATCCCACCACAACTGACAAAGTGGGTTTTGACTAAAGCCGTGATTAAATACGACATCAACAATAACCGCAATACCGCGTGCGTGGCATTGATCAATCAAGGTCTTAAACATCTCTTGACTGCCGTAATACTTATCCAACGCTCCATGGTAACTGGGATTATAGCCCCAACTGTTATTGCCTTCATACTCTTGAGGAGGCATAAATTGCACAGCCGTGATGCCTAACTGCTCCAAATAATCTAATCGATCCAATACCTCTTTAAAACTCTGCTCTTCGGAAAAATCACGTACGAGTAACTCATAAATCACTAAGTTGTCAGCAGGAGGTTTTACGAAGTTTGGAAAAAGCCACTGAAAGTCGGGCTCTTGAAAAATGTGCTGTGTAACAAAGCCCGAAGCCTGTCCGAAAGGATAGACAGGAAGATTGGGATAATTTTCCTCTTCAATCCATCCATCATTTCCTTGATCGAGCACTACTTCGGCATAGGGATCAGCAATAGTAATTGAGCCATCGACTAGATACTGAAACTGGATTTCTTGACCGGGCACTAAGTTGGGCACATCAAGCCAATATCCACTTCCATCGACCGTCGGCGTCATAAAGTAATTGACATCAGCCCTCCAGTCAGTGAAATTACCTATCACATACACATAGTCATGCAATGGCGCATGAAGATAAAGCCGCATCGTTGAGTTATCGATGTCGGTTATACCATACTTTGTCGAACCTGGCACATCTTGAGGTGTGACATTGGGATTAACCGCATAGTAAATCGTATCGGACACCGTTTCGTTCCCATCAAAGGCATTGACTATAAGATTATGATTACCCGAAGGAAGGGCACCTACCTGACCTGTATAATTTTCTGCTGTCTGACTCGCAATCTGATTGCCATCATGGAAAATAGTTAGATCACAAGTCGTAGATGCCGATACTGTAAAGTCAATGGGATCTCCCTCCTCATAAATCAACAGATTATCAGAAGGAACGGTAAAGCTCACATTAAACCCTCCTGTGTATACAGGGTAAAAAATGTCACTGCCGTCGGTTGACCGACCAACGACGGTGCCATCTTCGTTACGAAATACAAAAGCCATAGAGAGTACTTCCTCGTTGGCTGGAATATCATAGTAATTCCGGATGTTAAAACTTATCGTATGGATATCACCTCCTTGGGAATTCATCAATACGCTTGCATCATCAATCCCCCAGTTTCCTTGGACATACTTCCAATCATTTCCTGTTGTACTATTGGACGTTATCACTCCTGTGTGCGCATAAATTGGCGAGACGCCCGCAAGGGCTCCATTTCCACCACTCGCATCAAATGTGATCACTACATTATCATCTGCGGTAGGAAAGGCAGGATCAACGGTCACTTGAGCCTGTACACCTATTGCAATAAGCAATGATCCAAGGAATATGGTAAGTCTGTTGGTCAACTTGATCATCCGGATATCGTTTGAATTATTCAATGATTACTGAACGCGTTCCACGTCGTCCAGTGTGTAAATTTTCGATTAAGATAGTGTAGACACCGGAATGTATATTGGATACATCCAATGTGCCTTGGCCATCAGTTAATGTCAAAGCGCGAACTTCTTGCCCCACAGCATTCATCAAAGAAACCTGATAGATGCCATTATCCAAAAGCTCGATGGTAAGGCTTACCTCCGCAGGGTTTGGATAGATTGCCGTTGACAGGTCAATGTTATCAAGGCTCGTTGGAGGAGGTGTTGTCGTGTCGCCTACGCCAAGGTCACAAGACTCGAACTTCCAGATTGGAAGAATGGTGTCACCTGTTGCCATAGATAAATCGGCTACGCGATTGTATCCTCCGATACCGTTAGGTTCTCCACATCCTGACATTTCAAAGTTGTGCACCTCAGCATAGATATCCGTGTTCGCTGTATCCGCTCCGTTAAAAAATAAGAAGGCATAGCGATCAGGGATAACTGTTGTAGTGTACTCGTAGACCTTGTTGGCATCGCTATCATCCATACCCAGTGTATACTTAATCCATGCAGGATTTTGGAAGGTTCCGGCCACATAGACTCCGCTCGCATTCACAATTTGCTCACTCATGTCCACACGGAAGGTAACATCAATTGGGGCTAAAATAGGACCGCAGTCTTCCGTAGGACGGTTAAAGCATCGCGTAATCACTGTATCGGTAACACAACCATCAAGATCTAAAGAAGCATTAGCAACACTTTCCCAGCCTCCGCAGCCATTTAAGTACTTATACTCATAATTACCTTCTGTAATGGTGTAGGTGCCAGAAAACATAGAATCTACCGTAGCCCCTTCTAACAGCGTATAGCCGCAATCATTCCAATCACCAAAGGTTCCTCCAACCACAGAGCTACCAAAAGAACCTGCTACGATTACCGTATCAGGATCACTTAGTGATGGGTCGACAAATTGGCGACGCATATCAGCCTGGAAGGTCACATTCGTCGAAGCCACGACAGCAGAATCTTCGTTGTTAAAGAGCGCACGATCTAACAGAACATCACCGCCACCAGCAGGGACGACTAACGCTCTGTTATTGGCAAATCCTTCCCAACCATCAATACCATTTTGAAACTTAAACTGATAGGTTCCTGAGAGCATACGTACTGTACCCTCGTAGAATCCTCCACAAGTATTTGACAGATTAAACTGTCCACCCGCCCAATCAGACCAGTTACTATCAATTACACTGCTCAAGAAGTTTCCTGCGACTGTAATTGGGGCATTTACTACTGGCTCCATGCTCATATCGACGCGGAAAGTAACGTTCACTGTATCGATAGTAGGACAAGATGCGTCGCACGTATTGTAGCAATACGTCAAGGTAGTATCCGAAGTAATCGCTGCATATCGGTTATCTGAACCAGAATACGCACAAGGACCTGAAATACCCTCGTTGTTTCCCCATGCAAGACCATTGATAAATTTATATTGAATGGTATCAGGAGCTCCCGTCATTGCCACGGTTACTTCATAAACTCCGTCCATATTGTCATCGGTCATTTGCGTTGCACCGGCTTGCCATGCAGCCCCCACCGAAGTAAACTCTTGAAAGCTACCAGCCACAGATATGGTATCCGGTACTGACGTCTGAGTATTCATATCGACTTGAAAGGTCACATTATAGGTCTGCGCTTGTAAAACAGCACAAAGCATAATGCTTGCCATAAGGGTTGAAAAAAAAGTTTTCATAGTGTTTGATTTGGTGTTTAAAATGAAAATTTGTTTTGGTTAGAAACAGCTGAGTCTGTAGATGAAGGTTCCATCTGAGACATCATTGGAGTTGATTACATTTTGACGTAAAACCCTGAATTCAAGTTGACGAACGACACTTCCTTCAGGTAAGTTGAAGAAACGTGTTGGCCAAAAAGAAAACTGAAAAAGTCCTTTCCCTATATCACGCATAGCCAATTCTGATTGGTTACCCACTTGCGTTATAGGAGCGTATTCTGTAGTATTTTGAGTGCCGAGGTAATCCGTCCATGTAGCTACAACATAGACGCAAAGATCATTGACTCCTTGCATGGAGGGTTTCTCTTCATAGTTGTTGTCATAAATCAGAGTAAACACATCATCTGACCCTATACGTACGAGAGAGTCTCCTGTAGCAATCGATGGGAATGAACGCACCTTCGTTACTGGAAGAGCCGGTGGATCAACGGGAACCACCAAGTCCTCAGACTTTATATCCGGATCGCCGTATCCACCACCATCTTTAGGCTTCACCAAAAAATGAATGTCTTCGTTGAAGACGTCCGAGGCTGACACTTCATAGAAATCTGTAGGAACAATGGTCCAAGAAAATGTACCATCGAAATTGTTGGTCATGATCAGATTAGGATTGGAATCTTTCCAGGGTTGCGCTCCTAGGCCGTTGACATTGGGATGTCCGTCGGGATGTTCCGCAGGCTTCCAAGTCCACACGTAAAGGTCTTCACCACTCGCCACAGCTGCTTGAAGCGCAGCAACATGGTCGATTGATCCGTCCATGGCGGCAATATTTACAGTAATTGTTACGGGTTGCGTTGGATCTTCTACAGAAGAAGGCACCGTGGACACTTGGCCATAGACTGGGCTAAGACATACACCCAGAAGCACAAAAATTGATGGTAATAATCGTTTCATAAAGCGCATATTATTGACGTACGAATTTGAATAAATAGCCATATCCTTGATTGTCTTCTGGACAATTTTTTCGAATGGTAAACTGGAGATACTCATCTTGAGGTCGCACAGGCCCAGCAAGGGCTAACTCTGTGGTATCCCCACCAGCAATGAGGTGTAACTCATCAGGATAGTTCGCACTCCAATCATTGTTTGCTGTATTGACAAAACGCCAAGTTCCTGATTCAGGTAAATAGGACGGATTATCTCCTTCATTATACGTAAAGGTGAAGTCCGCTGAGTTAAAGGACATCGTAGTGAGTTGGGCTACTTCAGTAAATACGGGAGAAACATCAAGGCTTCGGTCTGATACATTAATGGCCTTATAATCTTGCATTTCCACGACAGAAAGCACCCAATCCCCTTGGATACCATCGGTTTTCAATGGCTCGTTATCTAGGACTAAATCATCTTGGCAAGCAGTTATTGCGAGCATCAAGATGGCAATAGGGAGTAATAAAATCTTTTTCATAAGCATAGGTTTAGCATCCGCCTTCTTCATTGGCTGGCATGCCAGGGTTTCCGTTTAACTCATCATCGGGGAATTGAACCACCATGCCTGGACAATCCCATGGCGCTCCATTAATGGAGAGGTTCTGATTTTCCGATACGGCAATTCGTTTCAAATCGTGCAATCGATTCCCCTCCCCTACCATTTCTAATCGACGTTGCGTTCGAATAAGGCTGATTAAATCGCTGCTTGACAGCCCTGAGACAGGAGTCATACCCGCACGGACTATAATTTGGTTGACATCGTTTTCTGCCTCAGCCGTTAAACCAAGAATGGCAGCGGATTCCGCTTTAATCAATAGTACTTCAGTAAGGTGTAACACGGGATGAAACAAGTCATTCGAGCCATTGGCTTTGTTTAAAAAGATATTGTTACCACTTTCGGTAAACCACTGCTGACCACGGAGATCAAGGGTATTGGCCGTAGCTTCTGCATACACTGATTCTGACATACGTATCGTAGGTGTACCGTTATCATTTCGGTAATGACCTTGCCAATTCGCTCCGCTGTTAAACCCACCACCATCAGGCTGAACGAGGATATCTTCAGTAGTCATCATTTCATCAAATCGATCCCCAATAGAATCAACCAGGTAATATGGCCCCATATCAACAATCTCCTGCGCTAAGCTGTGCGCATTGGAGTAATCATTCATCTGGAAGTATACCTGGGCTAGTAAGGCTTTTGCTGCCCAACGATTGGCATGCGCTGCACTAATGGAACTCTGACTCGGAAGCAAGGCAATAGCCGTAGTTAAATCATCAATGATTTTAGTGTATACCTCATCGACCGTAAGTCGAGGTTGAGGATCCACACTCCATGCATCACGGTAGGGTATTCCTAAATGGCTATTGTCTGAGGTGTATCCATAAGGCTGTGCAAATAGGCGAACCATTTCGAAATGCACAAAGGCACGCACAAAAAGGGCAGAACCTGTGACCTCATCGTCTAAGGCCTGCGGAAGGTTGGCATTAGCCTTTCCTGCAAGAAGGCGATTAATCTCACCTACAGCGGCAAAGTTCTGTTGCCAGATGCCTCGTGTAAAGCCAATGAAAATTCCTGTATTGTGGGTATGGTAGGCTTTGAAATCACCCGATAGATTAGAACCATTGATGTTATCGGCCATTAACTCGCTCGCTAACCAGGTATTACCGCCCATAACCTCACCAAAGGCCAGAATGCGATATCCCTCGTTTAAAGAAGCTAGTACTTCCGCTTCGTTTTGGAAGTAGGCATCCTGATCAAGATAAGGAGACTCCGTTTCGACTAACTTCTCGCAAGACGTCCCCAACAACAAACCCAGTGATAGAAAAAGAATAGAATACTTTGTCATGGCTTAGAAGTTTACGTTTACAGAAAAGTTAAAGGTGCGCTCTTGAGGCGGTGTGAGGTAAGTCACATTAGGACTCAAGTTCATAGCCTGTGGACCATCGAGATCACGCACAATTTCGGGATCGCGACGGTAGGCCGCAATGGTAAATAAGTTGATGGTCGTAAACCCAACATCACAGCCTGCAATCCATGATTTATTGGCAAAGAGCTTATTGGGTAGAGAGTATTTTATAGCAAGTTTCTTCAAGCGGAAATAACTCGCATCATACAACCACTGGTCGGTATTGTAGAACCACTCAGATCCCATTCCACCATAAGTTGTCGAGTTTCGTGTAAGGCGAGGATATAGAGCATCCACATCGCCTGGGCCCGTCCATCGATTTAAGATGTCACGCTGCATATTCCATTCGGTCCAAACACCCAACTGTCGTTTAGCTGCGTCATCGTAAATGTTTCCTCCGATAGTAAAGGTTCCCAAGATTTCAATTTCAAGGTTCTGACCAATGGTAAAGGTGTTGGTCAATCCTCCGACTACCTTAGGCTGAACGTTCCCTACAGGCACTCGATTTTCTTCTGACCATTCGTAGGTCTCATTACCGTCGGCATCAAGGAATACTGGCAAGCCATTGTCGGGATCAACGTGTGAGAATCGTACGAGATAATTTACCCCCATGGGCATTCCCTCGATAACTCGGGTATCACCACTTCCTGCCAATGCATCGGGTTGGGCTGTTCCAACATCAATCACCTTATTGCGGTTATGCGTCAGGTTTAGATCGGTTCGCCAGCTAAAACGATCACCTACAAGGTTGCGCGAAGTAATCATAAACTCTACCCCACGGTTTCGAATTTGAGCGATATTATCAAAGTATCCCGCCTGTCCTGTAGACGTCGGTACACGCACAAAAATGATGGCATCACGGGTAATCTTATTGTAGTATCCTAACTCGGCAGTGATTCGATCTCGAAGGAATCCAACCTCGATACCAGCATCAGTTGTCCAAGTCGTTTCCCAGGCAAGTTGGCTGTTGGGAAGGCTTGCATAAGACACAATCGGCTGACCAGCATAAAGGTTTGACGAACTTCCAGGACTATATCCCCCAAATTGAGCATCGTAAGGGATGTCGGCATTACCCGTACGTCCTACACTAGCTCGTACTTTAAGGAAACTAATCTTATCAGAGTTGGCTAACCAAGTATCTTCTGACATAATGTAGGCGAGTCCTAGCCCAGGGAAGTGCCCTGTCTTTCGATCCTTACCAAACTTCGAAGATGCATCAATACGATGATTCATATTGACAATAAGCTTGTCTTTGAAGTTATAGTTCAGGCGAAAGAGACTGGAGGTAAAACGCCATTGATTATCGTCGTATTCCGTAACTGTAGTATCCGCATTCGGTGAATCATATACCTCCATGGTATTATAGATATGCCCTAATGCATTTTTTATCTCTGTGTATTCGCCAACAGTGGTTGACTGCTGATACTCCCACCCGCCTAAAAGAGACAATGTGTGATTCTCCCAAAAGTCGGTGCGATAATCTACCGTACCATTGACCATGTAGTTCGTAATGTTTTTCTGGTCAAGCTTGGAAAATACATCGGTTAGCGTCCATAAGGAATCCTCTAGTCGGCTATCCCTAAGATCCATGTAGTCCAATCCTCCAAAGGCCTTGATCTGTAAGTTTTTGACCGGAGTAAGAGCTAGGGTTAAATTGTTAATCGTACGAAGTTCAAGCGTATTCCAATCAAGATAGTTTGTCTTAAAGAGTGGGTTACGCTGACCGGTAGCATACTGGAATGAGTCGACCGAGTAAAATGGCAAGAGCGTAGATTCTGCCGTTCCAAGACCGCCATCCCATGCTTGAGAGACTCTGTTATTCAGTCCTTGAGAAAGAGAGGAACGCAGATTTACATTAAACCATTTAATGGGAGTATAACCAAGGTTAAGACGTCCTGCAAGTCGCTCAAAGTTGTTACCCACCTGATAACTTTCCGTATTGAGGTAGTTAAAGCTGGCATAGACATCGAGTTTCTCTTTTCCAAAGGCCACCGATAGGTTGTGCTCTTGCTTTATTCCCGTGCGCAATAAGGCATCAAACCAATCATAATCCTCGGCAGGCAAATCATCATAAGACATTCCACCAGGTAGCGGAGCACGGCCTACATTACCATCATTTTCCCAAGCCTCTTGGTTGAGTTGAATCCACTCTGAAGTGGTCAGGTAGTCATCTGTAATATCTACCGCTAATCCTGAGAAACCAAGATTTGAATTATAATTCCACTTAGGCTTTTTGGTCTTTCCCTTCTTTGTGGTAATTAGAACGACCCCGTTAGCTCCACGCGATCCGTAGATCGCAGCAGCCGAAGCATCCTTTAGTATCTCAATAGATTCAATGTCATTGGGGTTAATTGTTGACAGTGGATTATAGTTTTGACCGCCTTCTGATCCATTGATAAAGGGATCTTGGGTAATCGGAATCCCATCAATCACATAAAGCGGATCACCACCTGAAGTAATAGATCCCGTTCCACGAATTCGAATCCGTGCTCCAGACCCTGCAATACCGCTCGACTGCAATACTTGCACCCCAGCGGCCTTTCCCTGAAGGTTGGCCTCAAAGCTATTCCCTAAGGCATCGCTCGCGTCATCGCCACCAATTTTGGTAATCGCCCCAACGATGTCTCGTTTCTTGGAGACACCATATCCTACGACGACAATCTCTTCGGTAAGCTCAATATTTTCCATGAGGGAAATGCTTCCCATAGCAACCGCAGCATCGGGACCTACATTGACGGACTGAACGATCTTGTCATATCCCAATGACTCAATGGATATTAGATATCGACCTTCCGGGATGTCATCAAAAAAGAAAACACCATCTAAATCTGTAAGGGCAGCACGTTCTAACTCAATAATTTTTACAGCAGCACCATAGGTTGGTTCATCGTTTTCATCAACGACAACTCCAGAAATAGAGCCCTGTCCAAAAAGGTTACCTGTACATAATGCGAGAAGAACGCCTAAAAGATATACTCTAGGCATGGTAAAGTGGTTTTGTATTTTTTTGTACGCCATAGGACGTATTTCGGTTCATTTTGGAAATTAATTATTTTTCTAAAAAATGGAGTACTCAGAATCGTAAGTTTTCTCATATTTTACAATTTCTTCATAGTCCAAAACAACGCAACAAACCACGACAACATCATGAAAGGAATAGGTAGTATACAAGACGTAAAAACGAGTCAGCAGCGTACCGTAGCCTCAGGTGAACATGCTAAACTTGAGCTCGTGCGATACAGCGATAATGTGTTACGCATTACAGCCCGCTTGCATCAAGAACAGCATCCGTCTTCAAAGCCCAACCCTTACGCTGTAATTCAATCAGAAGATACGCATGGTGCACTATCCTTTGAAGCGCAGGGAAATCATTACCAAATCAGTGGAATGAAGTTTAGGGTTGAAATGGAGGTCGATAACGGTCGACTCACCTTCTCCACGCTTGACGGTCGAGTGATTAATGCCGATGACTTTGGTATTCTATGGAATGGTGAGGAAGTAGGATGTTATAAAAAGATTCATGCTGAGGAACGCTTCGTAGGACTTGGCGAAAAAACAGGGCACCTCAATCGAAGACAAACAGCCTTTAGCAATTGGAATACAGACTACCTCGGTTATCCTGAAAGTGCACGCGAGCTCTATTCGACGATTCCTTTTTATATGGGGTGTAATGATGGGCTATGGTACGGTATTTTCTTTGACAACAGTCATCGAAGTAAGTTTAACTTCGGCGCGTCAAACCATCGTTTCGCCTACTTTTCTGCCGAAGCTGGACTCATGGACTACTACTTTATCCATGGAGAGAATCCTGCAGCTATACTATCGGAATACAAGAACCTGACGGGAGCCACTCCCATGCCTCCAAAATGGGCACTGGGGCTGCAGCAATGCCGCTACTCTTATTATCCCGATACTGAATTTATTCGCCTTGCGCAGACCTTCCGCGAAAAGGACATTCCCTGCGATGTCCTGTATTACGACATTCATTACATGGATAAATACAAGGTGTTTACTTGGGACAAGGATCGATTCCCTGATCCTAAACGCTTAAACCAAGAACTCAAAGACCTCGGATTTCATACGGTCACCATTGTTGATCCTGGCATCAAAGAGGACGACAACTACCCCATCCATCAACAAGGAAAAGAAGGAAATGTATACCTCACCTATCCCGACGGTAGTCCATGGACGGCCGATGTATGGCCTGGAAAGAGCAGTTTCCCCGATTACACCAAGCCATTGACGAGAAGCTGGTGGGCTAGTCAATTCGCCCAGTTAAAACAAGACGGCGTAGCAGGATTTTGGAATGATATGAATGAGCCGGCAAGTTGGGGGCAAGACACCCCGAACATCGTGCAGTTTGATTGGGAAGGCGAGGGCACAAGCCATAAAGAAGGACGCAATGTCTATGGCATGCAAATGAGCCGAGCAACCTATGAGGGCGCCCTTCAAGCAAGTAACGGTGAGCGGCCTTTCATCCTAACACGCGCAACCTATGCGGGAGGACAGCGCTTTGCTGCCAAGTGGACGGGAGACAACGTGGCGTCTAATGAGCACATGCTTATGGGTAGCCGTATGATCACCAGTCTTGGGCTGAGTGGATTTCCCTTTAGTGGCTACGATGTGGGTGGCTTTATGGGTGAAGGAGATAAGGAGCTCTTTGCACGATGGTTTTCTATTGCGGCCTTTAGTCCTTTTTTCCGTTGCCATAAAATGATTAACTCCAATTCCGCCGAACCGTGGACTTATGGTGAGGAAGTGACAGAGATTGCGCGCAACTATGCCAAGCTGCGTTATCGCCTTATGCCCCTACTCTATTCGCTATTTTACGAAGCGCACACGAAGGGAATGCCTATTCAGCGAAGTCTTTGTATGCAATACGGCCAAGAAGAAGAGGTGTGGTCTCAGGCCTATGACTCCCAATTTATGCTTGGAGATGATTTACTTATCTGCCCTGTACCGAGTGATCAAAGTATCTCTAAAGTCTATCTACCCAAAGGCGATTGGTTTGATTTTTATTCGGATAAGCACTATGCTGGTGGGCAAGCACACTTGGTAGAAAGCCCACTACATCGTTTACCGGTCTTTGTGCGCGCAGGAGGAATCCTACCTATGCAAAGCAGTATAGCGCATACCGGTGAAGATCATGATGGTTTCCTAAGGCTTCATATCTACCTCGGCGATAACGACAACCAAGCTAACCAAGTTGAGGGCCGTCTTGTAGTCTATGATGATGATGAAATGCTTGAGAACCCTAAGTCTGTATCGCTTAACCTTTCGCTCCAAGGAAATATGTTAACCATGGCGCAAGAAAGCAATGGACACCCTCTATCCTTTAAGACGATTCGCCTGTACTGGCATGGGAAAGAAGGACAAGCAGGCGTTCAAGGCTGCACGATCGATGGGAATGCGCAGTCAATCAAGCGGGAAAACCTGCAACACCTTCTCCCTATCTCCAATTTTGATCCCTTCTATGAAGACGGCGATGGAAAAGATGATATGCTTGACCTCCCATATATCGACATACCTTCTAATGGCTTAGATAAAGAAGTCTCAATTACTTGGGAACACTAAGTAGCGTCGCCAAAAGACAACATAGAGGCGACATAAAAGAGACAATAAAAAAGCCCCTCCAAACGAAGGGGCTCTGAATTGTGAAGTAATAGACTACCTTATTTAACTGCGGTATTGCTTTCACCCATGTTTAACATGACCTTGATCTCGTCAAGCTGAGTTTGAAATGAAGCATTAACTTCTTTAAGCGATGCATTTTCTTGTTGCAACTCTTGAACTAAGCGATGTAATTCTTGCGTGGCGGAGATGTTGAGCATAGATAGGGCATCGTAGTCAACGCCGCGGAAGTCATCAACCTCCTTTCCATAGATAAAGACCTGTCCTTCATAATCGCTGTCTACAGTAAAGCTATTAGCATCGGTGGCTACTACATTAACATGTAACGCACTACCATCCTCTTTGAACATCTTGATTTTATCTCCTACAGCTACTTCAGCAGTTACCATAACTTGTCCATTAGCAACCTCTGCTACTTCATAGATATTAGGAATATAATTAGACGTAGTGCTTACTGCCTGAGGGAATACTTCTTCTACTTGTTGGGCAATGACTTTTTTAAAGTCTCTACCTCCTTGACTAATTACAT
>JBMYZU010000015.1:0-37535 GCA_049610685.1 Chitinophagales bacterium | reverse complement strand
GTACATAGCATCGAAGCCATTTGTAGCGTCGTCAGCGAATAAGATGATCGTGCGATCAGCAAATCCATTACCACGTAGCTCAACATCAATACGCTCATTGTACCAACCTGTTCTCCAGGTACCGGAAGCAGTAGAACGCATTGAATTACTGAATGTAATTGCAGGGCTTGTTCCTGCGCCATCCCATTTCGCACTGAAGCCTTGGAAAGAAGCGATTACATCACCTGGTAAGTATGGAGCATATGTTCCAGAGTAAGTACCTGATGGGTTCCAGTACGATATAGAGTTCAAACCAGTACCTGTATTGTTACCAGTGATTAAGGCGTTACGGTCAAGACCTGATGGGTATGGGTTACCTAAGATATCCCAGTTACTCATCACAATATTGTTTGTAATCGCTAGTGAAGCCATGTTAATCGTAACATCACCTGAGTTTGGTGTACCACTCATATCAAGTGTTGCACCAGCTCCTGTTAGGTATGCAGAATAACCTCTTGCGTTATCCATAGTTCCGGCAGAACGAACGATCCATCCTCCTTGTTGAGGACAAGCGATGTTCTGAGCAGTTGATGCACTCCACTCAAACATGTTACCATAGTTTGACGAAGGATCAAGGGCGTTAGGATCACAAGTTGCTGTTGGTGTTACAGCAACACCGTTAGTACCTGTTAGACCAGCACCATAACCTGATAAGTCATCTGCTAACTCAGTTAAGTTAGGTGTACTTACCGGAGAACTAATCAAGTGCTGAATTCCAGTAGTACCTGGTACGTATAGCTGACAAGTGATTTGTCCATTATACGTTCCACCAGCACCAGAGAAGTCATCTAGGTGAGCCGTACCGTTAGCATCGGAAATCAATACTACGTTAACACCTCCTGTGAAGTCACCTCCATTAAGGAATAGACCACCAGTGATATTAAGGATACCAGCAGTTAATGAATAGTTAGAAGACACTTCTAGGTTTTCAATAGTACTAGAACCGTTGATTACAAGGTCAGTACCACCATTGGCACCGGCTAAATCAACTGAACCGTCACCAATGAATGAAGAACCTGCACCTAGGTTTAAGTTTCCATTAACCTCGAGGTCACCTCCAGCAGAGATAGTCACTGTAACATTATCTGCAACCGTTAACTCACCTACTGCTTGCGAAGCCGCAATAACAGGTTGGTTAGTAGCCGATGGAACAATTACAACATCAGTTGCAGCCGATGGCGCAGTTCCATTCGCCCAGTTAGCATTATTTGCCCAGTCATTATCAGTTGCTCCTGACCAAGTGAAGTTCGTATTTGCTAAACGGATAGCAAAGTTGTCTACGAAAAGGTCATTATCAGCAGAACCACCTGTTGAAGAAGCATAGAAAGCGAATTGAACAGTTCCTGTGAAGGTTGATAAATCAACTGTCTCATTATTTCCTGCCGCTGCAGTAACATACGTGTCATCTGCAGACCATATCGCTGTCCAAGTAGCTCCACCATCAGCTGAAGCATACAATCCGAATACATCATCTGAGTCTAGAGAACTAGCAGAAGATGAATTCCATCCGAAGACTCCAACATCAAAGTTAGCTTCCCAAGGACCTCCAGAAGATAGGTCAAAGCTTGGTGTGATTAACCAATCACTAATTGACGATCCATAAAGATTGATTCTGGCTGCTCCGGAGAACCCAACGTTTCCGAACCCATCAGCACCCCAGTTACCGAAGCCTAAACTTGTAGGACCTGTAGCCGGTGTACCCGATGTAGCCTCATCCCAACAAGAACCTGGAAGGAATGTTGAGAAATCAGTACTGTATGCTGGCACAATTGCAGCACAAGGTGTTGTAAAGCTAGCAACGCTACTCCAAGCACTTGTATCTCCAGCAGAACAGATTGCACGTACATAGACGTCATAATCTGTCTCTGATGCTAATCCACTTAGACTTGCTGTTGCCGAAGAAACAATTGACTCAGTTCCTGAACCTGCAGCAAAGCCAGAAGCACCATACGATACCTCCCACTCAGATGCTCCATTTGGATCAGTCCAAGAAACGTCAGCTGTTGTTCCACTAGTAGCAGTAGCTGTTAATGCAGAAACTGCGAAACATGATGGTGTTTCTTCAATAGAAACATCGTCGATAAGAACATCAGCATAGAACTGTGATCCTGTCATTCCGTTGTGATCCGCTTTGAATGCAAAGGAAACAACTCCAGAATATGATGATAAGTCTACTGTACGCTCTACCCATGCAGCGTTATCGCTTGCATACGTATCAACAGTATCCGTACCGTTAACAATTACATACAATGTAGCATTATCACCAGGTGCATTGGTGTTATTCTGGAAAGTAAAGTAACGTAGACGTGGAGTCGACAGAGCAGAGATATCAGCAGAGAATGTCAATGTCGCTAAGTTCGATGATGGTGGGTTCGATGTTGAACCATCTACCCAAGCATAGTTTCCACCGTCACCCGTATTATCACCAGCTGATGCAGCACCATATCCAGCACCTGTGCTAAATATCCAAGACTCACCACCAGCATTCGTCCAACATGTTGGCGTTGAAGACGTTGAGAAAGTCTCTGTCAATGGCGCTGTGAATGGCGCACATGGCGTAGCAAATGACGTAGAAACAGTACTAGTGTCACCAGTTGAACATAATACTGCTACACTCACTGAATAGCTTGTGTTTGCAGTCAATCCACTTAATGATACAGTAGCTGATGCTGAGTTAATCGTGTCAGCAGTTAATCCATCGCCGTAAATCACGATGTAACCAAGTGCACCTGTGTTAGGATCAGTAAACGACACATCTGCAGTTGAAGAACTTGTAGCAGTCGCTGTTAATCCTGCAACAGCCTGACATGCAGGAATTTCCTCAATTACAAAGTTATCGAAGACAAAGTCTACATCTGGCGCGTCATTGACAGCACCATCCGTGCCATAGAATGCAAATTGAACAACACCGCTATACGATGTTAAGTCAATGATTTGGTTTGATAAACCAGTTGTACCGTAGGTGACATCAGCCGTGTAGAGTGATGTCCATGTAGTACCTCCATCTGTTGAAATCAAGAATTGGAATTCATCATCTGATCCACAAGTCGCTGGAGTCGTTCCCTGCCAAGAGTAAATCGCGAAATCGAACGACGCTTGGTACGCTGTACCACTACCTAAATCGAAGTTAGGCGTTAATACCCATTCTTGATCTGTAGACGAGTATATATTCAAACGAACCTCACCACCTACAGATCTCCAATCACCAAAACCTAAACCTGTAGGTCCTGTCGCAGGCGTACCACTTCCTGCTTCATCCCAACATGCGTCAGGAAGGAAGGTAGAGAAATCTTGAGTGTAAGGAACCGCCACATTCGGACATGGTGTCGTGAAACTTGCAACCACAGACCAACTTGATGTATCACCTGCACCACAAATTGAACGTACATAAACATCATAATCTGTAGTAGCAGACAGACCACCAAGGCTAGCTGTTGCCGAAGAAACAATTGACTCAGTTCCAGCACCGGCAGTAAATCCTGCAGCACCATATGAAACTTGCCACTCTGTTGCAGAACCATTCTCAGTCCATGCTAAGTCAGCAGCATCAGCTGAAACGTTACTTGCAGTAAGACCAGAAGGTGCAGCACACGCAACACATGTAGAAACCGTCATTTCGTCAATACACATATCACCGTTAAAGCCTCCTTGATCATCAACTTGTTGGAATGACACGTAAATCGTTTGGCCGAGGTATGCAGATAAATCTACTCCTACATTTACCCACGCCTCAGTTCCTGATGTTTGTAACTGTCCAGACCATGTAAATTCGGTCGTGAAAGGACCTGCAGCTGATGTACCAACGCCAACATTGAGCGTACCCATATTAGCACCCCAAGCATGCATCCAGAAAGATAGCTCAGCATCGTCAGCACCTGCTGATAAATCTATAGCAGGAGATACAATTGTTCCAATATTTACCGCTGTACTTGACGCCTCATAGTTCATAAAGTTTCCTCCATTATATCCATCAGACGCTCCCGTATTAGATGAACCAGAACCATCTGGAACTTCCCAAAAACCGTTACCTGAACCATAATCTCCCGTCCATCCAGAAAGTGCAGTTTCAAAGCTCTCACTGAATATTACAGAAGAATTACCACCACTCACACAGTTTACTCCTTGAGCTACTGCAGGTGGGGTTCTTGATGTTGTGAAGCTGTCTACAGATGACCAAGCACTTGAATCGCCAGGTCCACAAATAGCACGTACGTAGTAGTCATACGTTGTTTCTCCAGTAAGTCCTGAAATCAGGATTCCAGAAGATACTCCACTTAGCTGTGTACCAGTTCCTAAAGTGAATCCTGATAGACCATACTCAACCACATAATTACCAGCAGCAACCGTGTTGTTATCTGTGAAAACAATGTTAGCCTGTGTAGCCGTTGGGAAACCTACTCCGACTGCTATACCCGATAGAGCATAACAAGTAGTAAGCTGGTTAATCGCAAAGTTATCGAAGGTGAAATCCACATCTTGAGGATCATCAATAACTCCATCTGTAGCGAAGAAGGCGAATTGAACAACCCCTGAGTAAGCGGATAAGTCTGCGAATTGACGATTACCGCCAATTGAAGTTGCATAATTACCATCAGCACTGAATAAGGAAGACCATGTCGCACCTCCATCAGTTGTAATCAGGAAGTCGAAGCTATCATCTGATCCACAAGTTGCTGGAGTCGTTCCATTCCAAGTGTAGATTCCAAAATCAAACTCAGCTTGGTAAGATCCAGTTCCCAAGTCAAACTCTGGGGTAAGAATCCATTCCTCACTACCCGTGGAGTATGAGTTAAATCTTGCCTCTCCAGAAAATGCTCTCCAGCCCCCAGATCCAATGGTTGTAGGTCCAGTAGATGCATTTCCACCAGTAGCCTCATTCCAACAAGCATCCGGCAAGAAGGTTGAAAAGTCTGTGCTGTAAGGTACACTTTGAGTACCGCAAGCCGTCGTAAACTGATATACCGACGAAGCAACAGAGTTTGAACCATCACAGAATGTTGTAACTGTTACGTCATAGGTAGTCTGAGGTAGAAGACCTGTTAACTGACCTGTTGTAGAAGTAAATTGCTGACTAGCGTCAGTAGTATTACCCACACCATAGCTAACTCTCCATTCTAAAGCGGTAGGCTGTGCATCGGTAATGGTTACATCAGCTGAAGTTGCTGTAATGTTAGAGAAAGAGACACTCGTTGGTGTATTACACGCTGGGATATCCTCGAAAATGACATCATCGATGTAAATATACCATCCGTCAAGACCACCAGCAGGGACATACCATGCTACATAGACTGTATCATTACTGTAAGCCGATAGATCAATGGTATCAGAAGCATAAGAAGTATTACTGTATGTAGCATTTGCAACTAATGTAGTTGAAAAGTCTGCTGGTGCTGTTCCTGTTGTAGAAAGAACTACTTCGAAGTCGTTAGGCTCACCAGCCGATCGCACTCGATATGAGTAAATCAATCGCTGACCGCCCGTTACAACGAAACCAGGAGTAATCAAATAATCATCGTTATTACCTCCGTTAAAGTCAGTGTACAGAGCGGCACTGTAAAGACCACTTTGCGCATAAAATGACGAGTTGAAGTTTGACCAAGCGTCACCATCTGAATTGTTGTCGATTTGACTCCAACAAACAGGTAGCGCGGTCGAGCCCGTCTCAAAATCTTGGCTGTACGGCGCAGAAAATACATCACACGCTGTTGTAAAGCTTGCAACGCTACTCCAAGCACTTGTATCTCCAGCAGAACAGATTGCACGCACATAGACATCATAATCTGTAGCAGCAGTCAATCCACTCAGGCTAGCTGTTGCTGAAGAAACAATTGACTCAGTTCCTGAACCTGCAGCAAAGCCAGAAGCACCATACGATACCTCCCACTCAGATGCTCCATTTGGATCAGTCCAAGAAACGTCAGCTGTTGTTCCACCAGTAGCAGTAGCTGTTAATGCAGAAACTGCGAAACATGATGGTGTTTCTTCAATAGAAACATCGTCGATAAGAACATCAGCATAGAACTGTGATCCTGTCATTCCGTTGTGATCCGCTTTGAATGCAAAGGAAACAACTCCAGAATATGATGATAAGTCTACTGTACGCTCTACCCATGCAGCGTTATCGCTTGCATACGTATCAACAGTATCCGTACCGTTAACAATTACATACAATGTAGCATTATCACCAGGTGCATTGGTGTTATTCTGGAAAGTAAAGTAACGTAGACGTGGAGTCGACAGAGCAGAGATATCAGCAGAGAATGTCAATGTCGCTAAGTTCGATGATGGTGGGTTCGATGTTGAACCATCTACCCAAGCATAGTTTCCACCGTCACCCGTATTATCACCAGCTGATGCAGCACCATATCCAGCACCTGTGCTAAATATCCAAGACTCACCACCAGCATTCGTCCAACATGTTGGCGTTGAAGACGTTGAGAAAGTCTCTGTCAATGGCGCTGTGAATGGCGCACATGGCGTAGCAAATGACGTAGAAACAGTACTAGTGTCACCAGTTGAACATAATACTGCTACACTCACTGAATAGCTTGTGTTTGCAGTCAATCCACTTAATGATACAGTAGCTGATGCTGAGTTAATCGTGTCAGCAGTTAATCCATCGCCGTAAATCACGATGTAACCAAGTGCACCTGTGTTAGGATCAGTAAACGACACATCTGCAGTTGAAGAACTTGTAGCAGTCGCTGTTAATCCTGCAACAGCCTGACATGCAGGAATTTCCTCAATTACAAAGTTATCGAAGACAAAGTCTACATCTGGCGCGTCATTGACAGCACCATCCGTGCCATAGAATGCAAATTGAACAACACCGCTATACGATGTTAAGTCAATGATTTGGTTTGATAAACCAGTTGTACCGTAGGTGACATCAGCCGTGTAGAGTGATGTCCATGTAGTACCTCCATCTGTTGAAATCAAGAATTGGAATTCATCATCTGATCCACAAGTCGCTGGAGTCGTTCCCTGCCAAGAGTAAATCGCGAAATCGAACGACGCTTGGTACGCTGTACCACTACCTAAATCGAAGTTAGGCGTTAATACCCATTCTTGATCTGTAGACGAGTATATATTCAAACGAACCTCACCACCTACAGATCTCCAATCACCAAAACCTAAACCTGTAGGTCCTGTCGCAGGCGTACCACTTCCTGCTTCATCCCAACATGCGTCAGGAAGGAAGGTAGAGAAATCTTGAGTGTAAGGAACCGCCACATTCGGACATGGTGTCGTGAAACTTGCAACCACAGACCAACTTGATGTATCACCTGCACCACAAATTGAACGTACATAAACATCATAATCTGTAGTAGCAGACAGACCACCAAGGCTAGCTGTTGCCGAAGAAACAATTGACTCAGTTCCAGCACCGGCAGTAAATCCTGCAGCACCATATGAAACTTGCCACTCTGTTGCAGAACCATTCTCAGTCCATGCTAAGTCAGCAGCATCAGCTGAAACGTTACTTGCAGTAAGACCAGAAGGTGCAGCACACGCAACACATGTAGAAACCGTCATTTCGTCAATACACATATCACCGTTAAAGCCTCCTTGATCATCAACTTGTTGGAATGACACGTAAATCGTTTGGCCGAGGTATGCAGATAAATCTACTCCTACATTTACCCACGCCTCAGTTCCTGATGTTTGTAACTGTCCAGACCATGTAAATTCGGTCGTGAAAGGACCTGCAGCTGATGTACCAACGCCAACATTGAGCGTACCCATATTAGCACCCCAAGCATGCATCCAGAAAGATAGCTCAGCATCGTCAGCACCTGCTGATAAATCTATAGCAGGAGATACGATTGTTCCAGTGTTAGAGGCTGTATTAGATGCCTCGTAATTCATGTAGTTTCCTCCATTATATCCATCAGATGCACCTGTTCCAGTTGATGTAGAACCATCTGGAACTTCCCAATCTCCATTCGCAGTACCATAATCTCCAGTCCATCCAGAAAGTGCTGTTTCGAAGCTCTCGCTGAATACTACAGAAGAATTACCACCACTCACACAGTTCACTCCTTGAGCTACTGGAGGTGGTGTTTTTAATGTTGTGAATGAAACGACAGAAGTCCATGAGCTGGTATCACCAACTGCACAGATCGAGCGAACATAAACATCGTATGCTGTTTCTTGTGCCAACCCAGTAAATGACTCACTAGTGCCAGTAACAACTGTTTGCGTTCCCGAACCAGCAGTGAATCCTGCTGCACCAATACTAACTTGGTATCCTGCAGGAGCTGGAGAATTATTAGCATCAGCCCACGAAAAGTCAGCACTTGCATCAGTTACATTGGCAATTGCTGCACCGGTTGGAGCGAAACAAGATGGTGGCGTAGTAAATGTACCCGCTGAAGACCATGCACTGTTGACGCCACAATTAGCACGAACATATACATCATAAGTTGTTTCTTGCGCTAGACCAGTAAATGACTCACTTGCTACCGAAACAAACGTTTCAGTTCCTGAACCTGGAGTGAAACCAGGAGCACCAATGCTAACCTCAAATAGCGAGGAAGCCGGTGTATTGTTATCCGTCCAAGAAACATCAGCAGAAGAGACAGTGATGTTTGAGAAAACTAGTGCTGATGGTGCAAAACAAGAAGGCGTTTCTTCGATAAAGAAGTCATCTACAAGAAGGTCATTGTAGAATGCAGACCCTGTCATAGTGTTGTGATCAGCCTTAATTTGGATTGCAATGGTTTGACCAGCATATGCTGATAAGTCAGCAGTCAATTCAACCCAGTTTGCATTGTCGCCAGAATAGCGAACTAATGTATCCGTTGTTCCATCAACAATAGCATAGAATGTTGCATTGTCACCAGGTGCAGTCGTGTTGTTACTGAAAACATAAAAACGAAGGCGTGGTGCAGATAATGCCGTCAAGTCTATTTGTGGTGATGTTAACGTAGCTAAATCAGTAGATGCCGGGTTAGGAGTAGATCCATCTAACGCCGCAAAAGCACCTCCATTACCCGTATGGTCTGTACCACCTGGTGTAGCTGCATACGCTGATGCACCTGCACCTGAGGCCGTTTGGAAAGCCCAAGATTCTCCTCCTGTGTTAAACCAACAAGATGGAGTGGATGTCAAATCAAATGGCTCACTGAAAGGTGCACTTGAAACATTACACAATGTGGTAAACGAAGACACTGAGCTCCAAGAACTCGTATCACCAGGAGCACAAATAGCTCTTACGTAAACATCATACGACGTATTTCCAGATAATCCACTTAGAGAAGCTGAAGGAGCAGTAACCACTGACTCCGTTCCAGCGCCCGCTGTGAAACCAGAAGGACCATAAGAAACTTCCCACTCTGATGCAGAGTTTGGATCAGTCCAACTGAAATCCGCACTAGAAGAAGTGATATTTGATGAAGCAAGAGCACTTATCGGAGAACAAGTAATTGCATTAACTATCTCGATATTATCAAGTAGCGGATCTAAGTTGTAGTCTGCAGTAGACCCCCCTGACTCAGCTCGGAATCTTAATCGAACAATTGATGTACCTGAAATTTCTTGACCGACTAACGATACATTATAGTTTTGCCAATCCGCCACGTTCACACTAAGTGGCAGAATATTATTCCAAGATGTTCCATCAAATGCCTCAACAATCAACGTATTATTTGGAGTAACGGTTCCGTTGTAATAAGAGAAGTGGTCAAAGTAGAGCGTAGGGTCTGTAAGCGCTGCAATATCCACATCAACCATCTGCATGATGACCTCATCATCCGTTCCTGAATGGTCCATCCAGGCGTAAGTACCTGATGCACGTCCATTATTAGCAGCATCATAACCTGGAGTTCCAGTAAATACCCATGGCCCGCCGGCGAGTGCACTTAAGCTAAAACAAGTAGGTAGTGACCCACTACTAAATGATTCAGAGTATGGAGCAGCTACCGCAGCACAAGGCGTACTGAATGATGTAGAAACAGCCGCACTTGTATCACCAGCTGAGCAAAGCGCTTGAACGCTTACTGAATAAGTAGTATTTGCCGAAAGGCCACTTAATGCAGCTGATGCTGACGCAGTATTTATTGTATCTGACGTCAAACCATCTGAGTATGTTATAATATAACCAAGCGATCCCGTATTAGGATCTGTAAAAGAAACATTGGCTGTTGAAGAAGTTACAGCAACTGCTGAAAGTCCAGCTATGTCGAGGCATGCAGGAATTGCACTTGTGTAAGCTTCAAGGAACCAGCCACTTTCGACGTAATTGTATGTTGTGTTACATCCTGAGCCACCCCAAGTACGACCAACGTTTAATTCGAAGGTGAGTGTACCTGTGGCATTGGCAGCAAAGGTTAAGCCCGTGCGTGCATAGTTCTGTGTTCCTCCAGTAGAACCACTACCATTGGCAACAGTTGATGTTTGACCTGTTTCAACACATTCTAACCATGAACGTTGTTCGCTCATGTAAGCACCCGCAGTTGCAACAAAAGTGTAATACACCGAAACACTGTCTAATCGTTCACCAGCAGGAACTGTAATACTAACTGATGAAGGACATGTTGAAGGTGTACTTGGAGCACTTGCTCCGTAATCTGATGGGGTTTGACCTGAACTGTAAGTAGCACATATTGCCCCGGTAGGACAAGTTCTTAGCGTTGTAAAAGTCGAAACACCACTCCATGGAGAAGTATCACCAACTCCACAAATAGCTCTTACGTAAACGTCATATGCCGTTTCAGCTGTAAGACCTGAGAGACCAGTGTTGGTTGAAGGTGATATAAACTCTGTACCAGAACCCGCAGTAAATCCGCTAGCTCCATAAGATACTTCCCACTCTAATGCACCTTGGTTATCTGTAAAGGTGTAATCCGCTGTACTTTCTGTGACACCGAAAACGATAGGAACCGTAGGAGGCAAACATGCAGGACAACTAGCAATAACAGAGACTCCACTTCCTATTGCAGGAGATGGTCCATCACTAGCAACGGACGCCCCACCGGGATCCAGTATAGCATAGGTAATTTCATTATCGTAAATACCACCCCCGTTCCACAAGGTCGTAATGGATTGGCCAGTATTTACTGTGATATCGAGAGTACCGCTGTTTCCTACACTTAATGTTACATCATCAAGCACGGTAACACCGTCAACGAGCACATCAATTGTGCTTCCGTTCCAACCATCACCCCATGAATCAGTGAGTTCAAGTTGATAGATACATTGTGCGTCCGCTTTTGTCATGGACAAAGCACAGAAAATTACCGTAAATACAACGGCAAGAGAAGAGAAAAATCGAGTTTTCATAGAATAGTTTACAGTTCTAAAAAATTTTAAATAGTCCTTTAGGACCGAGTGAAGATAGTTAACAAAACGTTAATATTTCACAATTAGGTAGTGTCAAAATTATTTCAAAGCGATTACAATGCTGTATATCAGCGACTTATGTTTCAAAAAAAAATTTAGAATATAGTAGACACTCAAATTTCCAATGTGTATAACCTACGCTGAAGGGCGTAGCAATCCAAATCACTTTCATTTCATCATACAACGTTCCGATTATCTTAACAATCCGATTATCTTAAGGTGATGAAATCATCAAACAACCAATACATGAGTCACGGTGCATGGATTTGTTCCATGTTAGCGATTACTTTTTTTCTAAGCATTGGATGTAAAGAAGAATCCACTCCTCCTCCACCTTCAAGTGACTACTACGTGATATATTCTTGGGAAGGCGAAGCAGAGTACGCCATTACCTACTGGCTTCAAAGCAGCGAGCAGCAATATTATAGCAATTCTACAGGAAGTGCTGCGAGCCAGGGAAATTATACAAGCCCTACAATATCACATGCTAACAACCTCGATCTGGTGATAAAGACCTCCATTCAATACTCGGATATTGAATGTGCAACGGTTCAAATGACGCTCTATCGGGATTCTAGTGCTGTGCTATCGACAGATTATGTGATGGGTAACCCTGAAAATCAAAACTGCACGGCAGAAGACTTTAGACAAGTCACCTACACACCCTAGGAAAATTCTCTTTTATTCCCTTACATTTGCGTCCTAAGGTCGGTTGGCCGAGTGGCTAGGCAAGGCTCTGCAAAAGCTTGTACGGCGGTTCGAATCCGCCACCGACCTCTTTTTCCCCTCCTACATTATTTACTTGAATTTTGCAGCTAACGTCTAGCGCTCTAGAAGCGAGTATGACATATCTAGCGACGTTCAGTTATCTATTTTTAGAGATAGTCACCGCCGTTGACCTTATTTCTTGATGAATTGGAGGCTTATGTTTTTCAACCGTCACCGTGATGCCTTCTATCCGCGAATCGAAGTTTAACAAAGCATTCGCAATATCTGCCGCCACTTTTTCAATTAGATTTTGTGGCATATTCATGATGTGCTCGACACGCTTTGCCACCGCTGCATAATCAATCGTGTCACTGAGATTGTCTGTTTGAAAAGATTCTTCTACCGAAGCCTTCATTTCAATTTGGACAACATACTTACCCCCTACTTTCCGCTCTGTTGCATGCACACCATGATACGAATGAAAAGTTAGATCTTGTATTTTGATTACTATCATAGACACTTCAATTATTCGTGAGTAAAATACACGGAATTCAAGAATCCTATTCCCTTTCAGGACAAGTTTTATACATCATCACAGTAAGGTGACAAAAAGGATGAATAAATATCCATGGACTTGGGTATTTTCACAACACCAATGTTCGAAAACATAGCCTCAATCATCAAAAATTTATAGTACGATGCAACAAGATAATTACACATACCACGACTATTTTAATGTAGATGATTTGCTCACCGAAGAGCACAAAATAATTCGTGAATCGGTGCGCGACTGGGTGAAGAAACGAATGAGTCCTGTAATTAATGATTATGCTCAGCGCTCAGAATTTCCAGAATGGGTTGTGAAAGAGCTTGGAGAGATTGGAGCCTTCGGACCGAATATCCCCGCTGAATATGGAGGCGGAGGTATGGATGAAATTGCCTACGGCATCATCATGCAAGAACTTGAACGCTGCGACTCTGGATTACGCTCAACAGCCTCCGTACAAGGCTCATTGGTTATGTATCCTATATGGAAGTTTGGTTCGGAAGAGCAGCGCATGAAATACCTTCCAAAACTAGCTACCGGGGAACTATTCGGTTGTTTTGGACTCACGGAGCCCAACCATGGATCAAATCCTGGAGGTATGGAAACCAAGTTTGTCGAAGACGGAGATGATGTTATTCTCAATGGAGCGAAAACTTGGATTTCAAACTCACCTTTAGCTGATGTAGCCATTGTTTGGGCTAAAAATCCGGAAGGGAAAATCCAAGGATTAATTGTAGAAAAAGACATGGAAGGCTTTTCGGCGCCCAAAATCGACAACAAATGGAGTTTGCGTGCATCCATTACTGGAGAGCTCGTTTTCGACAATGTGCGGGTACCCAAAGCGAATATCTTACCTGGCGTCGTTGGACTAAAAGGTCCTTTGTCCTGTTTATCTTCTGCGCGTTATGGCATCGCATGGGGAACGATTGGTGCCGCGCTCGACTGTTATGATACGGCCTTACGCTACTCTAAAGAGCGTATTCAGTTTGGAAGACCAATTGCAGGATTTCAGCTACAGCAAAAGAAGCTCGCGGAAATGATTACTGAAATCACCAAAGCGCAACTTCTTGTGTGGCGATGCGGAAGCCTCAAAAACGAAGGAAAAGCAAGCCCAGCACAGATTTCTATGTGTAAGCGAAACAACTGTATGATGGCCCTTGAAGTGGCTCGAGAGGCCCGACAAGTCCTTGGTGGCATGGGAATCACAGGTGAATATCCGATTATGCGGCATCTGATGAACCTCGAGACGGTTATCACCTATGAAGGAACACATGATATACATCTACTAATTACAGGGTTAGATATCACAGGCGAAAACGCCTTTAAATAATAACATAAAACATCTTTGCATGAAGCGTATTGTACCACTATCTCTAGTAGGCACTGTCTTTTTTGTCCTCCTACATACTACAGGTTGGTCGCAAACTGCTGTCTTTTTCACTCATGAAACCGTCAATGTCAATCCAAACATTAAGGAAAACATTCAGTGGCAAGACTTTACCCTCGAAGAAGTTGAGGGATATAAAATGGCATGGCTCACGTTCGAGCACATTCCTAATCAAGCTGAGCTTGAGAACATACAACGAGTAGGCATTGATCTACAGGAGTATGTCAAAACCAATACCTATCTCGCTGCGATACCATCCCATCTATCGCCTTCAACCTTACTCAACTATCATGTAGAAGCGATTACCCCCATTACAAGTGAGCACAAAGAACATAACAGAATTTGGTCGACGCCCTACCCAGCTTGGGCCCTTGAAGGAGATGATATCAAGCTCTCCGTGCGCACGTATGCTCACGTCAACCTTATGGCTAGCATTGATCGGATTGAAAAAATCGGAGGACGAATAGAGGAGATTATTCCACATAGCCACTTACTTGCTGTAAGAATTCCCCAACAAGCATTAAGCAGTTTACTCTCTATAAATACACTGCGCTCTATTGACCTACAGTCTGAACCTGGAAAACCAGAATCTGACGAGGGAAGGCATCTTCACCGATCAAATGCAATTGATAATGACTTTTACGGAGGACGACACTATGATGGTACCGGAGTTAGTCAAGCGGTTAATGATGATGGCTTTGCAGGTCCCCATATCGATTTCAAGGGAAGAAATGCTCAAGCCACTGTAGCTAATGATTTAAATGGAGACCATGGAGATATGGTAGCAGGAATTGCAGGAGGTGCAGGAAATCTTGACCCAACGATGCGCGGAATGGCTCCAGGTAGCTTTTTATATATAAGACAGTATAATGCCAATATGGGTGGCACCTTGGACTACCATCTCGACAGCAATGTCCTTGTCTTCAACTCATCGTACAGCAATGGGTGCAACGCGGGCTATACCAATACGACTGTGCTTGTCGACCAAGAAATCTATGATAATCCTACACTCATGCAAGTCTTCTCAGCAGGAAATAGCAATGGTGATGACTGTGGGTATGGAGCCGGCAACCAATGGGGCAATATTACAGGGGGTCATAAAGTAGGAAAGAATGTTATTGCTACGGCTAACCTTGGAGAGAATGATAATATCCAATCGAGTTCAAGCCGAGGACCAGCTTCGGATGGTCGAATAAAACCCGACATCTCAGCCCATGGGAATTACCAGACTTCTACCGATCCAAACAATACATACGCTTCGGGAAGCGGGACCTCTGCCGCTGCCCCTGGCATTGCAGGTTGCTTTACTCAACTACAGCATGTTTACAAGACGCTGAATAATGGAAGTGATGGGCCTTCCGCATTGTTAAAAGCTATTATGCTTAACACAGCAAATGATTTGGGTAATGATGGACCAGACTTTATTCATGGATGGGGAAAGGTCAATACCTTAAAGGCTACCATTGCCCTCGAAGAGGGAAGATACTTCTCCAATTCCGTCAGTCAAGGCACAATCAATACGCACACCATTAACGTACCTAGTGGAACAAGTCGCGTCAAAGTCATGGTCTATTGGGCAGATCCGGAAGGTTCAACTTCAGCCGCTCAGGCGCTTGTTAATGACTTGGATGCCACTGTAACCGATGGCAGTAATTCGTTCTTTCCATGGCTCCTCAATACAACAGCTAATGCCGCAAGCCTCAATCAACCCGCTTCAAGAGGCGTAGATAATCTCAACAATGTCGAACAAATTGCCATTGATAATCCAAGTGCATCCAGTTATACATTAACGGTGAGCGGGACGACCATTCCTTTTGGAAGCGCTCAGTATTGGGTTACTTGGGAATACATCAACGATACCCCCATAGTGGTCTTTCCCATGGGAGGTGAAGGATTAGAACCCAACACAAATGTCCGGATCCAATGGGATGCATGGAATTCTAATGACAACTTCTTTATCGAATATTCAATCGATGGTGGGAATACTTGGTCACCGATTTCAACGGTTTTGGGCAGTCTGCGCATTCTCACATGGACCACCCCCAACATCCAAACAGGTCAAGCACGCATTCGCATATCACAAAATGGTTTGAGCGGCACAAGTACTGAGGACTTTAGCCTCATGAGGCGACCAGACAATGTTCGAATTGATCGTGTTTGCCAAGATGATAACCAACTTGTTTTAGCATGGGATCCTGTTGATGAAGCATTAGCTTACGATGTTTTTCTTTTAGGAAACCAATTCATGGATTCTATTGGAAGTACCACCGATACATCTTTTAACGTAACTGTGAACAATCTTTCCGAGGAACAGTGGCTTGCCGTTCGAGCAAAAGGAATGAATGGTATGCGAAGTAATCGCACCATCGCGATTCCATTTGAAGGCCTCGGCTCTGGGGGCCAAAACTCCTGCGTTCTATCTTGCAAAAGTGATATCGATGCCGGAATTCAAGCCATTTCATCAAGCCTTCCTGATGGAGACTTATGTAATCAAAACATAGCTGAAGGTCTTGACATTGTAGTTGAAAACCTCGGCGACATAGACTTAGGATTAGTCGAAGTGAATTTTCAGGTCAATGATGGACCTATAGTATCAGAATATCTCTCCGGGACACTCGATGCACGAAGTACGACGGCACACAGCTTCGGAAGTATTCTCTTCATTGACCGCCCAGGAAGCAACACGCTAAAAATATGGACAAGCACAAACGGTGATAGTACCCAATGCAACGATACCTTATATCGCACCATAACCCTTGCTAAGGCAGACTTGCCCGACAACACCACGCAACAAGGTTGTCTTAATGAACCCGCAGTATTGACGTTTGACAACCTACTTGGAGAGGTCACTTGGTTTGACAATGGAAATCCTGTGGGTCAAGGACCAACCTTCACAACCCCGAGCCTAGCCTTTCCTAGATTTTACCAAGCCCAGCAAACAATTCCCTCAAGTTCTCTTCAAGCAGGGCCAATGGGAACTGACTTCGGAGGAGGTGGTTATCATGGATCAAATGGCTTCTTCCCTGCCCTGGAGTTTGAGGCCGACACTCCCTTTGTTCTAAAGTCTGTTTTAGTGGATGCGGATGGTGCAGGAAACCGAACCATCGAAATCCGACAAGGCACATCCAATGGGAATGCTATTTACAGTGAAACCTTTTCACTAATAGATGGTCCTCAACGCATAGACCTTGACGCTGCAATTCCAGGACCTGGGACTTACTTTATAGGAGGAAATGGAATGGAGTTATATCGCAATAACTCAGGAACAGATTATCCCTACATCACAGAAGGTATCGTAACGATAACCCGTTCTACGGCTACTACGGATCCCAATGCTTACTATTATTACTTCTATGATTGGGAAATTGCGTTAGGACCATGTATCGGAAACGTAGTTAATGTATTTGCCGAGCCCATAGGCATCAGTATCAATGCAAGCGGTTTAGACAACAATATTGACTTTAGCGCATCGACCAGCAATAGCAGCCTCAATGATGAGTGGCTATGGGATTTTGGTGATGGAGGCAGTTCTACTGATGCTACACCCAGCCATACCTATTATAATGTAGGGGACTATACCGTGCGTGTCACGGCCAACAAGGGATGTTCGAGAGACACCGTCATTTCAATTACTACAATCTCCAACATTGAAGACCCAGAATCTACCATTAGCATCCAGCTATATCCAAATCCTGGAAAAGACCTTGTCATTCTACATGTAGAATCCTTAGAGGACTACATTGTCCAAGTGTTTAGTGCTGATGGCAAGTTCATCAAGCGTATTGACGCCCATGCAGGAAACAGGAAGAACGTGCTTAATACCGCAACATGGAGTCAAGGAATCTATTGGGTCTCCATTGAAAACAAGGGATTCAACTATACGCTTCCCTTAATTATAGAGTAAGCCATATGTATCAAGGCTTTCCGTAATATTCTCGCCCTTAGAATTTGGAGTTATACACACGAAATACACGACTTTTTTTTCGATTGTGTGTTACTTCCTTTTAAAGGTCTAGGCTAGCAGGGTATAATTATCTTTTTTTGACTTATGGATGATAAGGCCAAACGGATTGAATCGCTGACCAAAAAAGTAAGTGAGAACCTATCACAACAAAGAAGTCAACGCCAAGGAGAAATAGATGAACGTGGGCGCATAATGCCCCAAGCAAGGCATCTTGAAGAAGCTGTTCTTGGTGCGATAATGCTCGAAAAGGAGTCTTTTGATGTGGTCTCAGGAATTCTTAAGGAAGAAAGCTTTTACATCGATACGCATCAGCGTATTTACAAGGCTATGAGGCAGTGCTATGAGGAAAACCAGCCTATTGATATCCTCACCGTAGTTGAGCAAGTCAAACTCAATGGTGACCTTGAAACAGTAGGTGGAGCGTATTACATCGCCGCGTTAACCAACAAGATTGCATCGAGTGCCAATCTGGAATACCATGCAAGATTGCTTGCTCAAAAGCACTTGAAGCGAGAGCTCATTTCTCTGTCCAATGATTTTATTCGCGATGCCTTTGATGAGACTGTTGATGTCTTTAATCTGATGGACAAAGCCGAGGCATCACTTTTTGCCTTATCCGAAGACAACTTGAGAAAGAGTGCAGCACAAATTAATAGTGTGTTGACCGACGAACTTCAAGAAATTGATGAACGGCGGAAAAAAGCAGTAGATGGCAACGTCTTGACCGGTGTGGGTACCGCATTTACTGACCTCGATCGAATTACTGCAGGATGGCAAAAGTCTGACTTAATCATTGTCGCTGCTCGTCCAGGTATGGGTAAAACCGCTTTTACCTTGGCACTAGCACGAAATGCTGCCGTGGAGTTTGATAAGGGGGTTGCCTTTTTCTCGCTTGAGATGTCAAACAATCAATTAGTCTCGCGATTAATTTCGATGGAGACAGAGATTGCAGGGGATAAACTTAGGAAGGGTACTTTACTCGAAAGGGAATGGGTAAGCCTTACTGAAAACATCGATGCACTGCAGAATGCCAAGATCTATGTGGACGATACGCCGGCCATCAATGTCTTTGAGTTACGCGCAAAATGTCGAAGACTCGCGAAACAAGGTATCGACCTTATCGTTATAGACTATCTCCAACTTATGTCGGGCTCCGTAGATAAAGGGGGGAATCGAGAGCAAGAAATCAGCCAAATATCCAGAGCACTTAAGGGTCTTGCCAAAGAACTTGACGTTCCTGTAATTGCCTTAAGTCAGTTAAGTCGTGCGGTTGAAACACGCGGAGGCGTAAAACGCCCTCAGCTTTCTGATCTTCGAGAATCAGGTGCCATTGAACAGGATGCTGATATGGTCATCTTTCTCTATCGACCAGAGTACTATGGAATTACAGAAAATGAAGATGGATCCGATGCCCGAGGAAGTGCCGAAGTAATCATTGCCAAAAACAGACATGGTGCCATTCAAACCGTACGCTTGAAATTCCTTGACAAGTTTGCCAAGTTCACCAATAACGATGGGAAGGTTCTTCCTCCAGAGTCGGATCAAGAAACACGCACCTTCTCCTCAAAAATCAATGATGACGATGATATTCTTGATGGCCTTAATCCAAAGACTGACGACGCTCCATTCTAAGTAAATCGAATAAAAGTCACTGAGCAATCTCAGCCTACTTTTGAGCTCGCCATATCATGAATATTGCCATACATGCAAAGAAGATATTAGGCAACCATGCTCCCAACATCGGGTTCAGCGCATAGCCCATGGTCCAAGTCTCTGAGAACTTGTTAAAAAAGACATAAGCCACAGCGACTACTACCGCGCCTGCCAAATGAAGTCCGATTCCTCCTCGAACCTTTCTTGAGGCAATCGAAAAACCAATCAACGTCATGATGATCATGGAGAATGCACTAGCACTCCTTCTATGCATTTCATAGGCCCAATAAGATTCACCACCTGCACCCGAAGACTTCACTACTTTGATATAGTCTCGTAGTTGCTTTGTTGTCATAGTTTCTCTTGTAGAGGGTAATGCAACAAATGTTTTCTCTGTTATGGGAAGAATCGTATCAAGGTAAGGCTCTTTAAATGAAGCACGCCTCATGGACATAACACCGTCTTCTCCCCTCGAACGAATAAGGTAATTTTGAATTCGCCATTGACCTTCCTTGTCATTAATATCCTTAACCAAAGTAGCCTTCGTGGAACTTAATTTCCAAACTAAACGGTGATTCTGAAATCGTTCAATTGAAAAGGCGACAGCACTGCGGTCGTAGGCATTCCATTGTTGGAAATACATTGACGTGTTCGGATTAAGGAAACGATGCAAATCATGCTGAAGGTCAACCTCTTTATTCCTCAGTCGTCTTTCTTCAAAATCGACACGAGATTTGTTGGATTCCGGCAAGACCTTATGATTAATCACATAAAGTCCTGAAGCAAAAAAACAGGCTCCCAATAGATACGGAAGAAGAAGCCTATAAAAAGAGATGCCTCCACTTACTGAGGTTACAAACTCGTTACGATACGCCAACTTTGAGGTGAAATAGACAATCGAAATCAATAAGAACAAGGGCGCAAGAAGCACAGCGATATGAGGGATGAAATGAATGTAGTAGTCCATTATCACCTCATTAGCAGGAATAGACTTTTCAATAAAATTATCGAGCTTCTCAGAAAAATCAACCGCTGTAGCGACCAGGGTAAAGAGGAATACCGTAAATAAAAAGCTCTTTACAAACTTCGCTATAATATATCGATCGATAATACGCATACTGCCCTATTCCATGATCCTTTATAGACGCTTCATACAACGGCCAAGTGTTTCATCTTTCCATGATGAGAACACCCCTTCTTGAATAGCCTTACGTGCACCTGCCATTAGACTTAAATAAAAAGACAAGTTTTGCAGGGAAGCAATTTGCGGCCCTAACCGTTCACCGGCTACAAACAGATGACGGAGGTAGGCTTTGCTGTGACGCCTCGAGGTGATCGCTTCTGAAGCATCACTAATCGGTGAGAAGTCGGTCGCCCACTTTCTGTTTTTAATGTTGATGATCCCCTCATGGGTAAACAACATACCATTACGTCCATTGCGCGTAGGCATTACACAATCAAACATATCAACGCCCAAGGCAATGCATTCCAATAGATTTTCTGGAGTACCAACACCCATTAAGTAGCGGGGTTTCTCTTGAGGTAGCTCGGCCGTGCATACTTCCGTCATGGCATACAATTCCTCCTTGGGCTCCCCTACCGACAATCCACCGATCGCATAAGCAAAGGAATCGTACTGCATCACAGCTTCACAAGATTGCTTTCGCAAATCCGCAAAGGTGCCACCCTGGACAATAGGCAGCATGGCTTGCTCATGACCATAAGGGCAATCCGTCGATTGATAAGCGTCCCAGCATCGCTTTAACCATCGATGAGTGAGTTCCATAGACTTTCTTGTATCCTCGTAGCTAGCCGGCCATGCTGGACATTCATCAAAGGCCATAAAAAAATCGGCACCAAGAGTGCGTTGAATTTCTACAGCTCTTTCTGGCGTGAATTGGTGCTTAGATCCATCGATATGTGAATGAAAAAGCGCACCTTCCTCCGTGATTTTGATTCGATCGGCAAGAGAGAAAATCTGATATCCCCCACTGTCGGTTAACATAGGACGATCCCAAGTTGTAAACCCATGAAGACCACCTGCTTCTCTAATGATATCTAAGCCAGGACGTAAAAACAAATGATAGGTGTTTCCCAAAATGATCTGGGCCTTAATCGAATCCTCTAATTCCGCGAAATGAATACCTTTTACACTGGCCTGCGTGCCAACAGGCATAAAGATTGGTGTTTCAATGACACCATGATCCGTGGTTATACTACCACTTCGCGCTTGGCTATTCGTATCTTTTGCGTCAATGTTAAACTTCACCGTAATAGATTATATCGTCTTGGGCGTATTTATCCTTGAGCGAATATATCACATTCAGCGTCCATGGCTGAACAAGAAGTTCATAGAAAGAACACATTCCGCAAAAGCAAAGACAGAGCCTAAGGGCATATCACTCGTTTTATGCATATACAATGAAGCTGAGCACCTAAAACAATACCTTGAGTCTTGGATTAACATAGACTATCCAAACCTTGAACTTATCATTATCAATGATGGCTCGGAAGATAACAGCCTTAACATCATCCACGAGCTTACAAAAGGCCAAGCTCATATTCAGGTTCATAGCATTACCCACCAGGGTAAAAAGAAAGCACTTGAAACGGGTATTCAAAAGGCAACCTTCCCTTGTATAGCATTGACGGATATTGATTGCTTTCCAAGTTCAAATCAGTGGCTAAGCATCATGGCAAAGCACTTCAATCAACAGGGTTGTCTCATCGGGTTTGCTCCTTATCATTATGCAAGGCATTCTCTGTTAAATGGATTGATGCAGTTTGACATGAAACTGCTTGGTGAAGATTACTTAAAGACGGCTTCTGAAGGGAAGGCCTACATGGGTACAGGACGAAACATGATGCTTTGGAAACCTGATTTCATGGAATGGAAGGCTAAAAACGCCAATAAGTTAGCCACAGGAGATGACGACTTGTTCATACAATACTGCGCAAAGAACAAACAATGTGATGTTGTACTCGATCATAGATCATGGGTTTACTCGACTCCGCCTACTTCGATAAGTCACTACATTCAGCGTAAGTCAAGACATCAGCAGAGTGGCAGGATTTACCCCTTGCCTATTCAAGGGCGACTATTTGTGCTCAATCTGCCGACATTAATCTTTTCGTGGACACTATTTTTCTCCTTTCTAAGTTGGTCGATACCCATGATTTTCATGTTATCCACATTGATACACTATTTAGGCAGTGGTAGTAACCTTATAAGACCAAGAAATACCAAGAAATTTCTCACTTTTGTTCTAGGGCGTTGGTGTTATGGAATCATCTTTCCTTACAGCATCCTGCGCACCTTTTGGACAGATAAAAGGAAATGGCTAGGTTAACAAAACTAGAGGATAACGTCTTAGTAAAGAGAGTTCGTGATGAGGGCGACCAATTTGCCTTCGGAGCGCTCATGGAGAAATACCGAAAGCCTATATTCTTCACGATCCTAAAAATGGTAAACAATCGGGAAGATGCTGATGATCTTACCTTAGAATGCTTTACCAAGGCCTACAAGAACATCCATAAGTATGACAATAGCTATGCCTTCTCAACATGGATATTTAAGATTGCCTCCAATGGTGCCATTGACTTCATTCGAAAAAAGAGAATAGAGACTACCTCGATTGATCGAAAAATTGGAGGAGAAGATGGAGAAGGAGGGACCAGTATAGCCAATATGCTTTCCGATGACAAACTCGATCCAGAAGAGGAAATTATTCGAACACAACGAAGTGATAAACTCCAGGATCTAGTGGCCTCCATGGATCCTAAATATGGCGAATTGATCAAGCTAAGACATTTTGAAGAGTTAAAGTATGATGAGATTGTTGAGCGCACCGGCCTTCCTATCGGGACCGTTAAGGTTCGACTATCTCGGGCTAAGAAACTCTTGGCCTCCATGCTAGACGATCGTCGCTTTACCATTTAGTTTTGGTTCAACTTGAGACATTTATATCTGGCCTTACAAAGGAACAGCATGATCAGTTCAGTCTGCTCGCTTCAGAATTTATAGCTTGGAATAGCCAAATCAACATGGTTAGCCGAAAGGACACCGACCACCTACTAGAGCGTCATATCCTCCATAGCCTTTCTCTGCAGTTTGTAGTAAACTTTTCATCCTATCAGCATGTCCTAGATATTGGCACAGGCGGCGGCTTCCCTGGATTACCGCTCGCCATTATGTTCCCCGAAACACAGTTCTACCTCGTAGACTCTATAGGCAAAAAGATTAAAGTAGTCCAAGAATTAGCTAAAACATTAGGCCTACAAAATGTCCGCGCGACCCATCAGCGAGCAGAGTCCTTTTCAGAGAAAGTAGACCTTGTAGTGAGTCGTGCTGTTGCGCGCACTGCCAAACTTGAGACATGGAGTAAAGGGAAATTTAAAGGAAAACCGCGTTTCGCTTTTCTGAAAGGAGGTGATCTCCGTGAAGAGATTGACGAGGCTCGTCTGCATTACAGCATAAGCCCAATTTGTCAATTCATCGATTTGCCTTTCTTTGAGACAAAAGCCATTGTCCATTATAATATCAGCTCCTCGTGATACTCTGGAAGTCACGGACATTGTTTAAATTGAACAATGAAATTATCATACATGAAATCTTATAATTTGCTCTTCGTGCTGATCGCTTTAACCTTTAGCAGTCTGGTGTTTACTTCATGCAATTCGTCTTCAGAGAAACAAGCAGAACCAGGTATAGAATCTCCAAAACCTAAACCAAAAAGTGATGTTCCCGATGTAGATGAACAATTAGATAATGAAGACCGAAAGATGCTTATCAGAAACTTTTTCTTAGCCTACGATACAGCAAAAAACGCAGACGATTTTGACCAATATCTGATTAGTTATTATTCTAAGAAGTTATGGAAAAAGTACAGAAAACAAGAGGGCAAAACTCCCTATCAATACAAGAAAAAAACACATTACATTGAAAATATCTCCCTGGTAAACGAGTCTAAGAACTCCTATCAATATCGAGTTGATTTCTCCTTCGACTATGATCTCAACAATCGAAAGGGTGTATCCAAAGGCTATAATCTTATAACCTTTAATGAGGAAGGTTTAATTATCGATCGCCAGGAATTTCAATCATCCAATAGCTCGTCCTCAAATCGATCAAGCTCATCAGAACAATCAAGGGACATCGAGTTGGCTGAAGGGGAAAGTGGTTATGCGCATCACAAACAAACGATCAGGGATTGTTTCGCAGCCTATGACCAAGCCTATTCCTATCAGGACATGCAGTCTTATCTCAAGAACTACTATGTTGGAGAAGCGTATTCAAGCTGTCAAGCTCTTGAGGGGAATAGCTACAACAATTACACTTATAAAAACCATATAATTCCGAGCTATGGTATCCGGCTAATCTCAACACAGGCTAGTTCATGGACTTATGGCGTATCCTTTACATTTGAATACAGCACCGAATCAAACACCAGGATCAAAAGAGTTGAAGGCTACAATGAGTTTGTCTTAAACTATGGTGGAGCCATAACTTACAGAGAGCAGTAGGGCTAGCGAATCCCTAAACACGCTTTTACCCAAGTAGCGATATCGCAGAGTGATCCATCATGAATGGGCAAGGGATTACTTTGCGCGATTGACCATACCGGAACAAGATTCGTTGTATGCGCGGTATTGGGACTTCCATCAGCGTTTATCATAAAATCAGCATTACCATGATCGGCGGTTAAAAAGATCTGGTAGTCCTCCTCGAGAAGGATTTCTATCACATCTTGGGCACAACCGTCTACTGTTTCTACCGCTTTGATTACAGCAGAAAAATCTCCCGTGTGACCAACCATATCAGGATTAGCAAAATTTAAGCATAGAAAATCTGGCTGATCTTCCTTGATACGCCGCTTGGCTTCCGCCGTTAACTCAAAGGCCGACATTTCAGGCTGCAAATCATAGGTAGCTACCTTCGGTGAAGGAATCACACATCGCTCTTCGCCATCAAATGGTGTTTCACGCCCCCCATTAAAGAAGTAGGTTACATGAGGGTACTTTTCCGTTTCTGCCATTCTGAGCTGCGTTAGTCCCGCGTTTGCGATGGCCTCACCGAGTGTGTTCTCAATATTTTCTTTGGCAAACAAGACCGGAATCGTTTCAAAGGATGCATCATAACGAGTCATAGTTACATAATTCGTATCGATGGATTCAAGCACTAATCCATCATCGGCTATTCCATAACAAAGAGCCTGAGTAATTTGTCGGCAACGGTCTGTTCGGAAATTCCAGCATAAGACCGCATCGCCTTCAGCAACACATAAGGCTTTGTGATCACATAGAGTAGCTTCTAGGAACTCATCGGTTATTCCTTTTTCGTAGAGTGAATTAATGTGCTCTTCCACATTTTCAATAGCTACCTGGTGGTCTGCTTGACCATGAAGGAGTAGATCATAAGCTTTCTTAGTTCGTTCCCATCGCTGATCTCTATCCATAGCATAGTATCGCCCTATAACCGACACAACGCGTACCTGACTATGCGGTTGTATGTGGTCGATTAACTTACCTAGGTAGTCCACGCCACCTTGTGGATCGGTATCCCGGCCATCGGTAAACACATGTAGACGAATGTCATCGAGTCCCGCAGCAACCGCCGCGTCGACCAAACCGAGTACATGATCGATATGAGCATGAACCCCACCATCTGAGAGCAGCCCCATTAAGTGTAAAGGCTTTTTATGGCGCAGGCAGAAGTCCATCAAATCGATCCAAGCGGAATTGGAGGGTAACTCCTGTTTCTCAATGGCTTGAGAGATACGTGGTAAGTCTTGCCAAACTACCTTACCAGCACCAAGGTGCATATGACCAACTTCCGAATTCCCCATTTGGCCATCGGGTAGTCCAACGGCATGTCCGCTCGCTTGAAGATGTGCTAAAGGATAACGTGAAGACAAGCTATCTGTAAAGGGAGTATTTGCTTGATGGATCGCATTTTCATCACTCTGATTTCCTGCACCCCACCCATCAAGTATTATAAGGGCTGTTTTTCGCATGGTTAGATTCAAGCACAAGGTAAAAACAACTGCGCTGTAGACCAAGGAATTACATTATATTCGAATGAAGTCCTGCTATGATTATATCGGAGATTCATATACGCCATTTAATTGAAAAGGCTTTAAATGAAGATTTAAAAGATCCTTTTCACCAATTCCCCACAGGGGATCATTCAAGCTTGGCCATCGTTCCGAAGCATTCCGTTTCCGAAGGATATGCCATATTAAAGGAAGAGGGTTGCTTATCTGGTATAGAAATGGCCAGAAGAATTTTCCAATATGTGGATTCTAATCTCCTGTTTACAACAGAATGCAAGGAGGGTACTTGGTGCGACAAGGGTACTGTACTGTTTAAGGTTAAAGGAAATGCTCAAAGTATTTTGCTTGCAGAAAGAACAGCCCTAAACTATATCCAGAGGATGATGGGTATTAGCACCTTAACATATCAGATGGTAAGCCGCATAAAGCACACTAAGACGAAACTTCTTGATACGCGCAAAACTTGCCCTAATCATCGCTACACCGATAAGTTAGCAGTACTGCATGGTGGTGGTGTAAATCACCGAATGGGGCTTTATGATATGATTATGCTTAAAGACAACCACATCGATTTCTGTGGAAGTGTACAAAAGGCAATACGACAGGCCAATCAATACCGAGCAGCCATCAAGCCATCTATTCCTTTGCTCGTTGAAGCCAGAGACATGGAGGAGGTGAATTCAATTCTTGAAGAAGGGGGCGTTGATCGGATAATGCTTGATAACTTTTCTGTAGACGAAGTAGCTCAAGCTGTAAAGGAGATCAATGGAAAAGTGCCTTTAGAAGCAACGGGTGGTATAACTATGGAGAACATTGTCGATTATGCCGAGACTGGAGTCGACTATGTATCAAGTGGCCTTATGACTCATAGCTTTAAGATCATTGATGTGAGTCTTAAGGCGAGTTTGGAATAGTAGGTTTCTGTAAAGCATTTGATTGAATAAGGCAAGGAGCTATCCCGGGGTATCTTGGCCCACCACATCCCGCCTCCCTTCGGGGAAGATCTGGATTACTTTTGAAAGTAGCATTGCAAAATTTTTATTCGGATACCATGAATGAGGAGATACTATTTGACCGCTATAATCTCATTGAAGTTCACTTTTAAGTCTTAGATTTGCAGGCCCACGGGATGTAGCTCAGTTGGTAGAGTACACGTCTGGGGGGCGTGTGGTCGCTGGTTCAAGTCCAGTCATCCCGACAATAAAAAAGCACCCTTTAATGGGTGCTTTTTTAATGCTAGAATAGAAAGTACTCTGACTAAAAATTAGGCGGACTTCTCCTCTAAATCAAAACTATCACAAGTGTTTTTGATGCTTACAATCATCTTGTGGATAGCACACATGTTTTCAGACTCAGAGTGATTGCTGCAGTTCACGCAGCTGTTGCTCAATTGTAAATTTTCCATGACACTTTTTATCTAGAACGTGTTGGAGCGGTGATTTGTTTCACAACTAGGCATCATACTAGTTAACCACAGTGGTTAAACAGCAGCATTATTGTTTGGATTCATTCTAATTAAGTGTGAAATTCGCAGTCAGTTAAACATGGCAACATCTCCTGATCCATATAAAATTGCTCTTTTGGGCAACCCCAACTCGGGAAAGTCCTCCTTGTTTAATGCCCTAACCGGACTGAATCAGCAGGTAGGTAATTTTTCTGGTGTTACCGTCGATCGATTTAGCGGCACTTGGAAAACACGCAACCACGGAAACCATCAGCTCATTGATCTACCCGGAGTATATAGTTTACATCCAAAGTCTATTGGGGAGCACGTTGTGCGTGAAGTGCTTCTTGACAAGAACCACGAAGATCATCCTGATTTGATAATCTACGTCTTAGACGCAAGTAACTTAAAGCGCAACTTGCTCTTAGCTACCCAGCTCATTGATCTAGATATTCCGTTCCATGTAGCCCTTACCATGAATGACATTGCGCATGACGAGGGGTATTCAATCAATATTGAAGCACTGAAAGAAAGCTTAGGTGTAGAAGTAGTCTCAATCAATCCAAGAAGCAATCAAGGGATTGATGGCATTGAAGAGCTCATCAATACGAGGCCTAGTGCGATGAGTATAGAGCCCTTTGGGATACCCTCTTCTATGCACGCCTTACTACCTAATAAGACGCGATATGAAGCCTTCTTGCACTTAACTAATATCTACTCAAACCCTTGGCTGAATGCTGAAGAACAACAAAAAATGCAACAGCTCACAGAAAATGAGCGGAATGCATTTAAGCAACTCAAGACTTCAGATATTGAAGCCCGTTATGTTTGGATTGGCGAAAAGCTAGAACAATTCATTGTACCTCACAGCGCAGAACGAAAGGCACAGCGAAAATCCAATCGGGTCGATAAGGTACTTACCCACCCTATCTGGGGAGGCATTGCCTTGATTGGCATTTTCTTTTTGGTTTTTCAGGCATTATTTTTCTTAGCCTCCTTCCCTATGGATGGAATTGACTATCTAATGGGCGGACTCATTGAGTTTACCGCAGAAAGTTTACCATCAGGTCTCCTGAGTGATTTCCTAGTAGAGGGAGTACTAAGTGGTATAGCCGGTATTGTGATATTCCTTCCTCAAATCATGATTCTTTTTGGGCTGATTACCATACTTGAGGATACCGGATATATGGCACGAGTGAGTTTCATCAATGATCGACTCTTTCGGTACTTTGGCATGAACGGAAAGTCTACCATTCCCATTGTGGGCGGATTTGCCTGTGCTGTACCAGCAATCATGGCAGCTCGAAATATTGAATCAAGAAGAGAGCGCTTGATTACAATGTTTATCACACCGTTAATGAGTTGCTCGGCAAGATTACCTGTATATGTCTTTTTGATTGCTTTTGTGATTCCTGTGAGTGCCTCTTGGGGACCTTTCGGACTTCAAGGCTTAGTGATGCTTGGATTATATCTCTTAGGATTGGTTTCAGCTTTCCCGATTGCTTACATCATGAATCAATTTCTCAAAGACGCTACAGAGCAAGAGGTGTTTGTGCTCGAACTACCAAAGTATAAATGGCCCAATCTAAAGCTGATCGGAACAACCATGTTGGGTAAAGGCAAGGTGTTCTTAATTGATGCAGGAAAGATAATCATGATCGTATCTATAGCCTTATGGTTTCTTTCATCCTTTGGTCCAAAAAAACAACGAGAGGCAATTCATAACCAATATGTGGCCGAGGTAGAAGCAACCGATTCTACAACCAACCAATCCAATATTGATGAGCTTACCCTTGATAAAGAGGCGGCACTGCTCGAAGCAAGCTATGCTGGGATCCTTGGAAAAACTATTGAGCCCGTCATGGAGCCTTTAGGGATGGATTGGCGCATGAGTATTGCGGTCATTACCTCCTTTGCTGCGAGAGAGGTTTTTGTTGGATCGATGTCTACCATTTATGCAATTGATAGTGAGAATGCTGGAATCGGAGCTCTTCAAGACAAACTCGCCAAAGAAACCAACCCCAAAACTGGTAAACCTCTATTAAACAGAGCAAACTCTGTAGCCATACTGTTATTCTTCGTTTTTGCCATGCAATGTATGTCCACCATGGCCATTATGCGAAGGGAGACCGGTGGGTGGATCTGGCCCATTCTTCAATTTATAGTCTTTGGTGGAATAGCGTATCTCTCAGGATTTACCGCCTATTACATCTTGTCATAGGTCGTAACGAGGATGCATTGGGCATCAACTTTACGCAGGGCAAGCTTTTGGGAGGCAAACTGAATAGCGATTGGATCACCGTATGGTGCAATGTTTTCAATGAATACCTCTTCGCCTTCAACACACCCCATTTCTATTAGTGCATTGAGTCGCTCTGCATCCACAATCTGCTTGATTACGGCTCGTTGACCCTGCTTAAGTTCTGTTAAAGGTGTTAGCATAGCGTTAAAGGTAAGGCAATTGAAATACTCATCCTACGAGGAGCAATAGCAGTTATTATGGACGGAAAAATCATTTGTTCAGCGGCACACTTTTTGAGGACTTTATCTTCCCAACGGGAGGGGGTGGATCGGGTGTCTAAATCAAAGTATACTAACGCTGCATCCAAGACTGCAAGATAAGCACCGCACTTATCTTATCGATGTTTTCACGCTTTTGACGATCCTTTTTCTTGTATCCCGCTTGCACCAAAGTTTGCGACGCCATTTTAGAAGTAAAGCGCTCATCCTCCTCATGAAACTCAATATGAGGCAATGCCTTTTTGAGCTTTGCCTTACATCCTACAATATCCTGATATAACTCTACAGGATTGCCATCGCGATGCATCGGTTTACCCAATATGATATGATTCACCTCCTCTTCGCTACAATAGCGTATTACGTATTCGACAAGATCTTTGGTTGCCACCGTATCAAGAGCTGTGGCAATGATATTTAAAGGATCAGTTACGGCAATGCCGCATCGCTTTTTACCATAATCAATGGCTAGTGCGCGTGGCATATAGAAGTATTAAATGCAGAGATTACTTGGTCTTTGCCTCAGCAGTCCACTTCGCCCAGTTTGCGGGGGTAGTGATTTTGCCTTTCTCTGCTTCTAGCGCAGCAATTGACTCTTCAGTCATAGCGGCAAGTTGAGCAAAGGAAGTGATACCTGCAGCGTTCATTTTGTCAGCCATTTTTGGCCCAACACCTGCAAGCGCGGTTAGGTCGTCAGCAGCATCAGCTTTTGGAGCCTCTTTTTTAGCAGCCTTAGGCGCTTCTGCTTTCGGTTCAGCTTTTTTCGCTTCCTTCTTAGCGGCGGCCTTTGGAGCCTCTACCACTTCCTCTTGTGCAGCCTTCACTGCATTTTGCATAGCTTCCTCTAATTCAGCTATAGGCTGGACGTGGATATATTTTCTGTTGTTTCGTTTTGTTTCAAACTCTACAACACCATGGCGCTTAGCAAATAGCGTATGATCTTTCCCAAGACCTACTCCGAGACCTGGGTGAAACTGAGTACCGCGTTGACGTACTAGAATGTTTCCGGCTAAAACAAATTCACCGCCGAATTTCTTTACACCTAACCGTTTACTATGTGACTCGCGACCGTTTTTCGAACTACCTTGACCTTTCTTATGTGCCATGATTTACTTTTTTAATATTTCGTCTTGTTGACTTTAAAACTTTCTGAACCTATTTGATACCCTCGATAGCGATTTTGGTAAATGCCTGACGGTGTCCATTTTTCACGCGGTATCCTTTGCGACGCTTCTTTTTGAAGACAATCACTTTGTCTCCTTTGACGTGCTCAAGTACTTTAGCTTTTACCGAAGCTTTTTCCAACACAGGCTGTCCTAATTCCACTTTACCATCCTTGCTTTTCATAAGCACTTGGTCGAATGATACCGAGCTACCTTCTTCAGCCTCTAAGCGATGAACGAAGATTTCTTGGCCCTTCTCAACTCGAAATTGTTGTCCTGCGATTTCCACTACAGCGTACATATCCATAAAATTTTGGTCTGCAAAAATAGTGAATTATTCTGCTAATGCAAGGAAAATAGGCGAAAGTGCATCATTTATTTTCCATTCACTCAAGGACATCTTTTCCATGCCGAAGAATCCTTTCATCGATTCAGGCCTCAATTTTGAGCTAACGCCCGCAGTCGCTGCCACAACGGCGGGTGTGAATAGGTCATTGAAACGACAAACTTATTAGGGTTCAGATTGGACAAATGCTCTACCGAAAGCTTCCGCAATGCACTGGCCAACGCTTCACCACTTGATGTTTCCTTAGCAAAGGCATCAGCCTCATACTCAAACTTTCGAGACAAGGAGGAGGATAAGTATCCTGTAATCAATTGTAGTGGAGAATACATAAATCCGAAAATGAGGAGTGCCACAGGTAAGTTAATCGAAGGTAGATTAAGCATTGAAGCAATAAGATCGCCATATCCAAAGGCTACGAGCTGAAACAATCCAAATACTAAACCAAGTTGTAAGACTCCTGTTACCATCTGAATTGGAATATGACGTCGTTTATAATGCCCCACTTCATGAGCCAGCACGGCCAAAAGCTCATCATCGTCAAATTTCTCAATGAGCGTATCGTACAATACAATAGTTTTTTGCCGCCCAAGTCCAGTAAAAAAGGCATTGGCTTTATTAGATCGCTTTGAGCCATCCATCACAAAAATCTTTGTGACAGGGAAGTCTATACCCTTTGCATATTCCTCAATTTTCGTTTTCAGCACACCATCCTCCATAGGGGTAAGCTTATTGAATAGCGGCAGAAACAATCGAACATATAGGCCCGACATTAAAATGGAAAACAATGCCATAACACCCCACCCAATCCACCAAAAATGCATTCCAATTTGTTCAAATACAATGATCAAAAGGGATAATAAACCTCCACCAATAATGGCTTGCAACATGGCTCCTTTGCCTAGATCTGCAAAGAACGTCCCCAAGGTCATGCGATTAAACCCATACTTAGCCTCTATGACAAAATTGCTGTATAAGGAAAAAGGCAGACTGATGATTGAGGATAAAACACCTAAAATGCCAAAAAACAACAATCCAGCCCCTACAGAACTTCCTCCAGCCCATGCGAGGCAATTTGCATAGAGCCAACCGTACCAGCCAAAAGCTAAGAAAGCAAAGGTCATGGCAAATGCAAGGCTTCGACGTAGTAAGCCTACTTTACCCCCTTCGCTGTGATATTGACGTGCTTTCTCGTATTTAGCCTCATCATACAGTCCTTGAACCTCTTTGGGAATGGAAGCCTTTTTCCAGCTTTGGGCTGTAAGAAACTGCATGATTCGACCCAACAAAAAGTTGAATGTGAGGATGGCTATAATAATGTGTAAAAGGTTTTCGGGCGTCATCATGATGTTTCCAAAACAGAAATTTAAAAGAAATACTCTACAAAAGTCGTGAATTTCTACCTTTGTGCTTCGGTAACGCAGCAATGCATCCGAAGGGCGCGTAGCTCAGGGGTTAGAGCAGTTGACTCATAATCAATTGGTCGGGGGTTCAAATCCCTCCGCGCCCACAACCTTTTTCCTGGCAACAGGATCTCACAAAAACGAGGAGACAGCAAAGCTTGCTTTAGATGGCGAACGTAGTGGTGGGAGCATAATGCAAGGCATTAAAAGGTTGTATTCCTCCATTTAGCATTATAGGGTTCTCTCAGAAATTTATCTAAGAAATCCCTCCGCGCCACAACCTTTTCCTGGCAACAGGAACTCACATAAACGAGGAGTTAAAACGGAGGATGCTTCGTTATTACTAGTAAGATCTTACAAGGGTAAGTCCAATTTCTCGAGAATCACAGTCATCCCCACATTCGGAGATTCGTAAAGTAGTTATTCCATTCTTTGGAATATCAAAATCATAGTATGAACATTGATTTGTACTGAACTGGTACCACCCATCGCACGTTTTACAATCCCACCCTTGAGAAGGTCGCATCCAACCACCATGGTTAAGCACCTCCGAGCTCGTACTAAACTGCACGCTTTCAATCACGTCATAGTCTATCACTAAAGTCAATATAAAGCTCTTATCTAAATGTTCTGCACAGTTAATATTTTCCAAATCCAAATCTGTACTTCTAAACTCATAGGTACCTGATCTGAGCTGTGCAAAACTTATGGTCGTTAGACATAACAAGAAAATATTTGTCAGTATGATCCTTTTCATTTGATTTTGATATTGAAATGGTGAACAGCGACAGAACTCTGTCGCCAAAACAAATTGGGCCAGCTGCCGCACAAACGACTAGACAGCAAAACTTACCGCCAAGCGCTTCGTCCGAAGTTTATGTTATAAAGAATTCCCCCTGAGAAATTCCAAAGACTTACTTGATTGAAATTAGTAAAGTAGTGGACATGGCCTGTAAGGTTAAAGCGCCATACAGGGAAAGTCATCCCAACAGAGGGAGAAAAGAGTGATTGTGGAAGGGCAGTGTAATCCGTAAGGAAAGCAGCTCCTACACCAAAGTTTAGAAACTTAGCTAACATCACGTCAATACTCAACCTTGAGTTAAAACTTAATCGCTCTTGCGTATTTTGTGAGAAAGATAAAGGAGGAGCGGCGATAAACTCATACTTCAATCCAACTAAGTCACTCCATGAACGATCCCTAAAACTTATACCAGCTTCAACATAGCGCTCGCGTACAGAACGCTTCGGTCGCTCTTTGATACCAAACTTTTTGTAGATACCAAAAGTAAAGTTAGAATACATCGAACGCGAAGTTTCTTTAAAGACGCCGTGTACGGTATTCGTTTTAAACAAATCCGTTGATATAGGATTAGAAAACATCTGATAACCAAACTTGAAACACCAATTATATGGCTTGGCTCGGACATCACTGTTGTTTGACATTGCATATGAGCTTGACTGGGCATTGCTAGAAAACGATAACACAGCGGCAAGAAAAATCAAAAGAAGTCCACGCATAATTCTGAATTAGAGACCAAAAATATTAAAACTATACTCAATCTCGAAGATTTTAACATTGAAGACCCTGACATTTTTATCCTGTAAAAATCTATGCCTTCTATGCATGAACAATAATACCTAAGATTCGATCATAATACGTTGCTAGTAAAGCAAAATACTATATTTAGCAGCGAATGCATTACCTTAACAACTTATTACAAAAAACAAGTTTACCATGAATTCTTTTTCGCTCAAATCGTTGATTTCTCAAAATATATTCATCATAGCTCTTTTCGCATCTCTAAGCGTTTTTATCCAATGCACAGGAAGTGCAGAATCTGAAGGAGATGCTTCGGAGAATGACATACCTGCTGAATATGCTGATCTATCGGTATGTGACTGCCATAAAGCACTTATGGACGAACATGACATAGCGACATATGAAGACTTTAAATCATGGGGGATCGACAACGATCTATGGCCTTCCAGTGGACGAGGCATGAACAATTGGGATTATGGAGTAGGAGGAATCTATCCAACGTCTATGAGACAGTGTAGTGGATTTATGCGTCTTATGAATGATCGTGGTGAATTGTATTCAAAACTCGATGAATGTCCTTTGTACCGCGGAATGACTGATGGAAAAAGTACGTCAAGAAATGAGCGTTCTGAAGACTTGATAGGTATGTACATTGGAACGTTTAGTACAGGTAATATGATCAATGTTACCATTGAACATGCCGAAAAAGGACAACTCTCGGGCCGCAGTGTATGCGCTGGTAATCACCGACCGCTCGATGGCACCTACAAATATTTAGGAGATAACGTGTATGAAATAGTTTTAGATGAACCAGGTGATGATAAGTATGACGGCCAGTTTGAAGCAGAAATTGACTTAAATAGTAACCGAATGAAGGGCTCATGGACCCCATACAAATCCTCCGCTACGAAATCCGCCACATATAATAACAAAAAGGTCACCTATCGATATAATCCTAATGTAGGTCAGTGGCCTGAAGGATCAAATCGAATTTTAAACAAAGATGTTTTATGGGAACAATGGCTTGATGGCATTTATGACAAAGAAGATTTTATTCTAATGAGCAATGAAATCTTTGCTAGACGTGGCTATTCCTTTGGTGTACGATGGATTAGAAACCATTTTGAGAAGCAAGCTTGGTACCTGCCTATTGATGATGATGTTTATTCAGATCTCAATGCAACTGAACGAAAAAATGTTAAGACACTCAATGATTTTGTTGATGAAATTGAGCAGTTAGAGGAACAGCAGGAAGCCATACAATATCGATGGGGCAATGGCTATTAATCTTTAAGATTAATGTAAATAACACGATCAAATCTGTTAAACTATCGATGTAGTTTACTCTAACGGAAACATACGTTGCACGGGCCAGCGGTCTTGAAATCCTTCCCGCCAAAAATCAGTAGCGATTTCCTCGTCTGTCGATAGACATGCATCCAATTCTCTTCGAATTTGAGCTTCGTCCATGTCTTGTCCAATAAAGACAATTTCCGTTTTGCGATCGCCAAAGGTTTTATCCCATCCTGCTTCGATATGCTCTTTATTATCGATAAATGAAGCGTATTGAATTCGTTTTTCAAAAGGCATACTACTCCACCAAACTCCGGCGCTGTCTGCCTTTAGTGAACCGCCAGCCTGTCCCCATACCATGGCTTGATCAGGACGAGAAGCCAGCCAGAACAATCCTTTACTCCGAATTATTGTCGTAGGGAATTCCTGCTCGATATATGTCCAAAATCTTTCTGGATCAAAAGGCTTTCTGCTTCGATATACAAAAGATGAAATGCCATACTCTTCCGTCTCGGGAGTATGGCCATCCTTCTTTAACTCCTCTATCCATCCAGCACTTTGTTCTGCCTCATCAAAGTTGAACATCCCAGTATTGATGATTTCTGAACAAGGAATTTTGCTATAGCTTGATTCAAGAATTTTAGCACCTGGATTAAGCTTATGGATGGCAGCCCGCAATATGCCAATGCGATCTTGATCGACAAGGTCTGTTTTGTTGAGCACAATTACGTTAGCAAACTCAATTTGATCAGTGAGTAGGTTAACAATCGTTCGCGAGTCGCCTTCGATGTCAGTAAGCTTGCGATCCATCAAGGTCTCAGGACTACCAAAGTCCTTGAAGAAGTTAAACGCATCGACTACCGTTACCATAGTATCAACATAACTGAACTGCGAGAGGTCAATACCCTCTTCTTCATGGACAAAAGAGAAGGTTTGCGCCACAGGAATTGGCTCACTAATACCCGTGCTTTCAATAAGGAGATAATCAAATCGTTCCTCTCGGGCAAGACGCTCTACTTCTACGATTAGGTCTTCGCGAAGCGTGCAGCATATACATCCATTGCTCATTTCAACCAACTTCTCTTCTGTACGGGAAAGCGTGTTTTCACTTTTGACAAGCTCTGCATCTACATTTACCT
>JBMYZU010000014.1:0-53741 GCA_049610685.1 Chitinophagales bacterium | reverse complement strand
TGGGCAGTATCTGTGTTGTTCATACCAACTACAAATTCTGAACGTGAACGGGCAATTGTATTTTCCCCCATAGCCGTGCTATACTTTCCATCGGCAGTTGACCCCCTTCCAGTAGCGAAGGTCTGATCATATGAAGCAGTTGTTTGAACTCCCTGAGCAAAACTATGGCCGCCCGTTGCACTTGCTCGAGATCCCATTGCAAAACTACCAGCACCTTGGGCCACTGATCTAATTCCGCCTGCTAGACTCCATTGCCCTGAGGATTTTGTGCCAGAACCGAAAGCAATACTGTTCGCACCTGAAGCACCTGATGGTCCATAAGCCGAATTTGCCTTACTAAAATCCATTGCTTCATCTCCTATAGGGTTATAGAGAGCTGGATCACGCCCAACTATGCGATACCCTGTTTGTGTCGCGCCAACAATAGGAGGTGTATATGAAATTTCTTCAAGAATTAATGTTCCGCCATCGGCTCCGTCTTGTCCGTCTGCACCGGCAGGACCGGCAGGGCCTTGTGGGCCAGCAGGGCCTTGAGGACCTTGAGCACCATCTGCACCGTCTGCTCCAGCAGGGCCTTGTGGTCCCGTTGCTCCTGTAGCACCATCTGCTCCTTCCAAACTGTTCAGCCAATCCGCCTCAGTTCCGACAAAACCATTGTTTACCGCAACTTGATAAGCTGATGCTCCATCAGAACCAGCAGGACCTTGCGTTCCTGAACCACTGCCAATGGCTGTCCAAGCTGTTCCATCATAATAGTAAAAACCCGCACTTCCATCAGTTTGGAATATCATTAGACCGGTCGCAGGTGTAGCAATAGCATCGCGCTGCACTTCGGTCATACGAGGGATAAGTAATCCTCCATCGGTAGAGGATACATCGAGCTTTGCCGAGTTATCCGGCGAAGAGGTTCCTACACCGACATTCTGAGCGTAAACACTCGTTGTGCAGAAAACGCTTGAAACAAAAAGAAGAGTTAATAGACGGTTCATTGAATTCATTTGGATTGAAGATAAAAAGTCCTTTTGGGTTAACAAAAAAAAAGCCCCTTCATGTGAAGAGGCTTTTTATAATTGAAAAACCTAACCTATTTGGTTGTAGCCGTTTTATTGTCTTGTAGTCCAAGACTTGCCTTAATCTCGTTAAGTTCTGCTTTAACGTCGTCCACTTGAACTTGGAATTGACCATTAGCCTCCTCTAATTCAACTAAGCGCTGGTAAAGTGCTTGCGTAGCTGAGATATTAAGCATAGAAAGGGCATCGTAGTCAACCCCTAAAAAGTCATCTACTTGTTTTCCGTAAACAAATACTTCTCCCGTGAACTCACCTTCAAGAACATAGGAAGTTCCTTCCATAGCTTGAACCTCTAAGACACGCTCTTCGCCCTCTTTAGTAAACACCTTGAGCTTATCCCCTACTTCGATGTCTCCCTCTAAAGAAACCATACCCTTTTCAACCATAGCGGTAGCGTAGACATTGGGAATGAAATTCGTCATGGTATTTACCGCTTGAGGGAAGACCTCTTCAATTTGTTGGGCAATTACCTTTTTGAATTGCTGATCTCCAAAGCGCACTTTGTCTTTTAGCATATAGTCAGTAATCTCGATATCCATTAGAGTATTCAAGTCGCTACTAGCATTCGAGATACCTTGAATATCTTTGATTCGCGCATCTGATTCTGCGGCAATCTTACCAGACACTACTAAATCGTTTTCACTGTAGATACTTACGTTAAATGTGAATGGACCGTAGTCAGCGGTTCCCTGCCCATTGCCAAATCCTTGATCAAAGTAGTTACCTCCACCTGAACCATAGGGAGTATTCCCAGAAACATGTAAGCGACCATTGGAAGGGCTCGCCGTCCCTACACCCATTCTGCCGTCGCGAAGCACGACTTCCATGTTACCTGTTTGCAAGGATATCGTCTGATTACCTCTAATCTTGGCACCATCAAATCCAGGATCACCGTGATAGGCGATGTAGTGATTGCCGTCAAATGGACCTCTCAAGCGCAGTTGATTATCATTTAGCCCTATTAAGCTAGACTGAAAATCTACTAGATCATAAAAACCTATAGCCCCATCGACTAATGTAGTAGTAGCGGGTCCCATATTCACAAAACCACCGCTGAAAATAGCATCTACACGAACATCCAAAAAAGAACTATGAAGAAGGACGTGAGGGTTGTTGCTTACATCAGCATCCCCATTCCCCCATAGGGCAAGACCGTTCACCGAACCAATACGTCCCCAAGCTGATGTTCCATTACCCATTTCGATCGTTGGATCGCCATTTAATCCGGTAAACATTCTTGCAATTTCGGTGTAGCCATTTTGATCATCCGCAAAACGTAAGGCCCCATTATCAGCAAACATTACAAGGGGATCAACGTCAGACGACTTTCCAGGGAAAACACGTAACCATCGAGAGTAGTCAGCGTTGGATAAACTCAATGTCGCACCATCATCATTATTTGATCCTCGTGCATCGAGGTGATATGAAGGCGTGGTTGTCCAAAATCCAACATAACCAGATGCTCGATAGATATTACCAGAAGCCTCTGTCCACCAAGTGTCACCATCGGCTCCGTCCGCACCAGCAGGACCAGCAGGACCGGCGGGACCTTGAGCACCGTCAGCACCGTCAGCACCATTTGCTCCAGCAGGACCAACAGGGCCGGCAACGCCGGCAGGACCTTGTGGGCCAGCAGGGCCTGTAGCACCATCGGCTCCGTCTGCTCCAGCAGGACCTGCAGGACCTTGTGCTCCATCCGCACCGTCAGCACCGGCAGGACCTTGTGGGCCAGCAGGACCTGAACCGCTTAACGCCGTCCAAGCTGTTCCATCATAGAAATAAAAACCTACTGTTCCATCCGTTTGGAAAATCATCAGACCTGTCGCAGGCGAAGAAATCGCGTCACGCTGGACTTCAGTCATTCGAGGGATTAATAATCCTCCATCAGTAGCCGATACATCAAGCTTTGCGGAGTTATCCGGGGAAGAGGTTCCTACACCTACATTCTGAGCGTAAACGCCCGTTGTGCAGAAAACACTGGAAACAAAGAGAATAGTTAATAGACGGTTCATTTTTTGTATTTGCTATTTAAGATAACAAATTCTACGCTTTTAAGCGTACAAAAAATGATAGAGGGTACTTAGCTTGATAAAGCCCTCTTCCACTGACGAAGACCGATAAAACTCATCACGAAATAAATACCCATTAGTCCTGCATAAAAAGAGGCTCCGCGATCAATGTATAGACCAATAGAAATACCATTTAGTATTATCCAGTAATGCCACGCTTCTAAAAACCGTTTAGCCTCTAACCAGGTTGCAAGCAAACCAAAAACCGAAGTAAAACTGTCCAAAAAGGGACGTGGCGAATCGGTTAAGGTGCGCATTAGATAGCCCGTTCCAATACTTAGCACTACGCCAATGGCAGAAAGCGTCATCAATACGGCTAAGGATATCCTTCCAATAATTACCTCTCCCCCTTGATTGGCTGACCAAGACCACCAGCCATACAGACCAAAAAGGGCATATAGACCATAAAGCCCTGCCTCAGCATAAAGCTTTAACTCCACAAAAAGCGCTACACTCAATAGGCATTGCGCCACACCAAAGAACCAACCTACGCGCTGGCGACGAATGATACACACGATAAATGCCAGTCCAAGGACGACCGCAGAGGCCTCCAAAAGACCAGAATAAGACTGGACATATGTCATAAATTCATGACAATTAAACATTTCCATTAACTTAAAGGTATGAGAAATCAAATCCTTTGCGGTCTTGTAAGTCTTGCGCTTTTATTGTTGGCTACACCAAATTTTAGCCAGTCGACTGCAGAAGACCCAGTAGACCAAATAAAGGACGACCAAAATCATTCTTCACTGAATATGCTATTTGATGCGATTCGTCAGGACGACACCACCCTATTTGATGAGGTATTGCCAACCATTGAAGATTTAGATGCTGCTGATGAACGTGGAAGCACAGCCCTTGTTTTAGCGGCGTATTATAACCGATTGTATATGTTGGATAAGTTATTGTATGCAGCAGCAGATCCTAATGTAGGAGGCGCTATGGGAAACCCAATCCACGGGGCGGCCTACAAAGGATTTACTGAGATCATTAAACACCTTGTCTACCATGGTGCATCTCTTGATGTGACTGATAGTCAAGGGAGCACGCCACTACATTATGCCGTACTTGGGAGCAATTGTGAGCTTGTTGAATTCCTTCTAGCTCGAGGAGCTCGATATGATATCAATGACAATTCCAATATGACAGCACGAGAATATGCAGACAAATTAGAGAACCCTTGTGTGATTTGTTTGTTTACTCCATGTACAGAATCAGACAAATAGCCTTAAAATTTTAAAACACCCTATAATGAGACACCTTATAACCCTATTGCTTGCCGTGAGTTTGACGTCAACTACTGCCCTTGCTCAGATATTTACAGGCAGCGTTTCCAACCTCGGTAACGAAAACATCGACTTAACGGTATCAGTAGATGTGGCCAATAACTCCGTAACCCTCACTATGGAAGGACCGAGCAATAAGTGGTTTGGTGTTGGTTTTGGAAGCTCAAATATGTCAGGAGCCTATACACTTCATGTATCAGGTGCTACTTTTCAAATGAACGAGCGATCGCATGGGGGAAATGGTTCAGGCACAGTCCTATCGAGCTCAGGAGCCGTAACCAGTGATGTTACTTCAGGTGGACGCAGAACTGTGGTCTTCACTCGAAGCCGAGTTGGATTAACCAGCAATTATTACACCTTTCCCAATACAGCAGGATCGATCCCTGTTATTTGGGCAAACGGAAATAGTCTAAGCTATGGCTATCATAGCAGTAATCGAGGTAATACAATTATAACGCTAAGCGAGCCATGCCCTCCGGCAGCAGATGAAACGCTTCCAGTGATAAACATTTGTGATGGTCAATCCGTAGATGTATTTGGCACCTCAGTAAATTTCTCAGGGTTATTTACCGATACGATTCTCTCTTCCACTGGATGCGATAGTATCATCCAATACCAAGAAGTTATCGCCAACTCCTCAAGCGCTCTTACTGACTTAGGTTCCATTTCAATATGCCAAGGAGAATCCACAACAATCTTTGGAAACAGCGAAAACACAGCAGGAATATACCGCGATACACAGACCAATAGTGCTGGGTGTGATAGTGTGATTCAAGTCGAATTAGTTGTTAATCCAACCTATGATCTCAACGAGACCGTGCAAATCTGTAGCGGAGATGACTACACCTTCCCTGATGGCAGCACACAAACAAATATCACAGCCTCCACAACGTATACAAGCAATCTTAGTACAGGAGCAGGGTGCGATAGTCTAGTTACAACAACTGTTAATCCGCTATCGGCCATTACCTCTGATGTAATGGAGGAAGTCTGTTTTGGAAGTGATTATGTCACTGCTGATATTAACCTCACCAACCTAACCGCAGATACTACGGTAGTCCGAACGTATACAGCGAGTGCAGGGTGCGACTCTACGGTCACCTATACCATCATGGTCTTTGAACAAGCGGTTTCCGTTTCAGCCAATGCGGAAAATACGGAAGCTACTATTGACCCAATCATAGGCATTCCCGTGCTATGGCAGTGGTTTGACTGTGCATCCAATACTGCGATTGCAGGAGAAGATATGGGGAGCTATGCGATTCCATCGGATGTAACGAGTATTGAGGTTTCTGTACAAGGTTCTTTCCCAATTGGAAACGATACCTGTATTGCTGTATCCAATTGCGTGATGCTAATGAATGATACGTCGACCGCGATTGCTGACCTATCCGCTATGGGTATCCAAATATTCCCTAATCCAAGCATAGCTGATTTATCCATTATTAATCAAGAAGGAAGATTGTTAGACGTTACCATCACCGATATGATTGGCCAGGTAGTCTATCAAGGAATGTCTAATGAAAACATGCTTATCAATACATCGACTTGGAGTAAGGGTGCCTACAGCGTTACCCTTGACGTTGATGGCACGCGTCAGAGCCTGCAGGTGATTAAACGCTAAACGACAGCACAAACCATTATCCAAATATTTATACTGTAAAGAGGGGTGGCATTTGCCGCCCCTTTCTTGTATATGGGCTCAAAACTTTTTTTGTCTTTGCTGTAACCTTTCTTGTAACGAAGTCGTATATCCTACCAAAGCACTTTGTTATGAAAGCAATAATCACAATAATCGCCCTTGCTGCCACTACGGTTAGCTACGCTCAGTTTAATGATGTTGATTACTTCGATATTTCAGAAAACAGAGCTACTGAAAACACTAACATGCCTGCTTACCAAGAAGTTGATCTTCGCGTAGAAGCAGTGCGAGGAGAAAATGAAGGAATCGATATCGCTGCCTTCGATGCTCCTGAATCGAATTACGTAAGAATCCAGTTGGATGATGCTCAAGAGAACGAAGTATTCGTAAGAATGCGCACACTGAAAGGTGATCTCGTACATGAGCAAATCCTTGACCAAGAAAATAATGCATTGCGCCTCGATATGAGTTTGATTGCCGATGGGCATTACACCCTCGACATCGAAAACCAAAACAATGCCGCTACTAGCACCTACTACGTATCCAAAGTATACTAGTATTTAGTAGCAAAGATTAGAGTGTTTCATAGTCGTGTTTCGGCCATCTCAGTGAGATGGCCTTTTTTTTTGCCAAAAGGTCAAACCATGACGTTGAGGTTTTACCTTTACCCTATGAACCTATTCAAAACGCTTTTTTTCGGTCTTTTCTTAGCTACTGGTGCACTAGCACACGCTCAGAGCCCTTTCGATATTTTGTTTGTTGATGATGAGGAATTAAAAGAGAATCCTGTACTCAATGAAACGGCGTTGGATTTGGTTGATGTGTATTTGGTAGACTCTACGTATAAAAGACGTTCTGAGCGCCATCGTCTCTTTATGGTGGGTGCTATTATCAGAATCTTCGGATACCGCTGGCAGACCATTGATCGACGACGCATCAAGTTTGTAGGGACGATTAACAAAGAGCGCATTCCAGGCAGGGATAGCGATCGATTTACCGAATACGATGTGAATTACGACATCTATCCTCACCTCCCCCACTACATTGACATAGCGCTTGAAGGGTGGCAGGCACGATTAACGAAGGTCAAAGGACGAAAGGCTGTCCCTGAAGACAATCGAGACGAACCACCTTATGCCGCGCCTGACAGCACGGCCGATCTCACCAAGTTTCGTCTGCACAGCGAACTAACACCGCATGCCGATAGTCGCGACGCGCTGAATGCCTTCTTCTACCCTACTGTGGCGCCCATGCACCTTGCGCGACATCCTAACTTTTTAGAGTCCAAACCCAGTGTTGGTGTATATGGCAACTTTGTACTCGACTGCAACCATCGTTGTCATCCAGAGATTCATCCTTATGAAGTACTATGGTGGCTCGACGTGAACCGAAATCAAGGCCAGCTTGACGTGCATGAGAAGACATGGCATGTAGGCCTTCTCCGCGATGTAAGCAATCGCTTTAAGCATTGGTCGTCCTCACCGCGTACAGGTGAAATCTCTATTCCCTTTGTGTTTAAAATGGACAAGCGCGCCAATGTCATTGAATGGGACCATCAAGTCTTTAACGGATTCAGCAACGAAGGATTTGCTACGTTAGAAATCAACGATAACCTTTCCTACCTCGACGTCACCGAACAAAAACATGAATTGCTCAATGGAGAATACCTCACTATTCGAACAAACGGGTCGATCTTAGGCGGTGGAATTGCCTATTACCTATCCGACATTGCGACAGAAGAGCGTGCTGATGGACGATATGTTACGGGCTATCTGAACATCCCCATGTCCGTTAAGGACGTTTACACCGCCGAGCTTCGAATGCGGGAATTGCGGATGTAAGCCTACCGCTTACTAATTTTATTATTGGATATACTTCGTTGACGGCTGCACTTAAACCGAAGGGCTTCGGATTGAAGGCGGTGTTTTGTTTTTCGGCCTTGCACGCGTTTACGCCACATAAGAAAAGAAGATGGCTTCATTTCCCGCCGCATCAGATGAATCACTTCTTTTTCTGAAAGACCAAATTGGGCCTTAATCGCATCAAAAGAGGTTCGGTCTTCCCATGCCATTTCAATAATCCGATCGATGTCGCGTTCAGAACGTTCCATAAAGAAATAACCTTGTAATGGCTTAAATCGTTCGGAAATCTTGAAAATTCCACCGTAAACTTTGGCACTTTCTTTGTGCAATTAGCGTATCTTGAAACTATGACGCGTTTACTGGTCTCTCTTTTTCTTATTGGTATAAGTTTCCCTTCTTATGCCCAGCGGACATCGCATACCATGTCCTATGATGGTCAGCAGAGAACCTACGCAACCTATGTTCCTAACATCTATCATCAAGATTCCACGTCAGTACCTCTTTTAGTCAACCTTCATGGGATAAGCGATAATGCACTAAACTTCACTGGGCTTGGCTATGATGACATTGCCGATACAGCAAACTTCATCATTTTAGCACCTCAGGCCTTGGATTTTGATATTCTTGGAATCTATACTATTGAGCGCATTTGGAATTCGGGGGTTGGTGCGGAGATTGTTCCCATTGGACAAGTTGCCTATCCCAACTCAACCATCGATGATGTGGGCTTTATCAATGCACTTATCGATAGTATGATCAGTCAATATCAGATTAATACCGATGAAATATATGTCACCGGTTTTTCAATGGGGGCATTTATGACGACGCGCTTGGTTTGTGAATTAGGTGAACGCTTTGCAGCCGCCGCTCCCGTTGCAGGTACTATTGGCGAGTCCGTTTCCTGTGACAATACCTCGGCAAGCAAAGTACCTATGATGTATATCCATGGGACGGCTGACGTAACCGTGCCCTACGACGAGACCTTTAACCAAGGAGGGGATTTATGGCGTATTGCCGGAGCCTACGCTGAGGAATTTAGCGACTACTGGGCGGATAAAGCAGCTTGTGGCAATGTAGACCATATCGAGGATATCCTGACCAATGCAAACCCTTCGAACAATGTGAATGTTACTACGAAACGATTTTTCTCAGAAGACGGATTAGTCTTTGAGCACTTCAGAGTCGATAGTGTGGATCACGTTTGGTCAAATAGCTTTCAAGATGAAATCAACTACGAAAAAACCATCTGGCGATTTTTTCGATCAGGTAGTAAGAACTATACCGTAGGCTGCGGAGAAACAACGAGTATTGATGAGGAGGCTAGCGAAGGAAACAATGACGAAGAAGGATATGACCGTTCCGCACCACTTTCCAAGCGAATTAAGCTTAAGGCTAATCCAAGAAAAGATGAGGTAACCGTTTCTGTACAAGGCAGTGAAATTCAAACCATCCGGGTTATTGATATTCTTGGAAGCACCAAAGAAGTTATTGATCTTCGTAACGATCCGCAAGGAAGTGTAACCATCGATGTCTCTGACTACCCATCTACACAGTACCTAATCAACGTGGTAGCCACCGAAGGAGAAGAGACCGTCTTCTACAATAAGCTTCATTAATTTAATCGCGAACCGTTTGAATGATTGAGTCCACAACATCTGGATTCAATAAGGTGGAGATATCACCCAATTTAGTAAACTGACCTTGGGCAACTTTTCGCAAAATGCGGCGCATAATTTTTCCACTTCGCGTCTTAGGTAAACCTTTTACAACATAAAGGACATCAAGCTTGGCAATGGGTCCAACTTTAGAGGAGATAAGCGCATTGACTTCCGATAAGGTGACCTCCTCATTATCGCCGGAACACACCACAAAGGCACACAATGCATTGCCCTTTATGTCGTGAGGAATGCCGACAATAGCCGACTCTGCGACGGAATCATGCTCATTGATAGCATCTTCAATCGGCGCCGTACCCAAATTATGCCCGGATACAATGATTACATCGTCTACTCTACCTGTTATGCGGTAGTTACCCTCGGCATCTCGATCAGCCCCATCGCCTGTAAAGTAATATCCAGGATAGGCAGAGAAGTAGGTATCAATATAGCGTTGGTGGTCACCATAAATCGTGCGTGCCATAGATGGCCAAGGAAAACCAATACACAGTTTACCTGAAGCTTCTTTGTCCTCAATAGGTTGACCATCATCATCCATTAACTGAGCTTGTATCCCAGGCATCGGCTGAGTAGCAAAGGTGGGAATGCTTGGTGTAGATCCTGGAATGGATGATATCATAATCCCGCCCGTTTCCGTTTGCCACCAAGTATCGACAATTGGGCACATGTCTTTTCCTATCCGCTTGTTATACCATTGCCAGGCTTCTTCATTAATGGGCTCACCCACTGTACCCAATACTTTGAGCGAGGATAAATCATAGTCATCCACCAAAGAATCACTTGCCTTGGCAAGCGCTCGTATTGCGGTTGGCGCAGTGTAAAACTGATTTACCTGATACTTTTCAATCATTGCCCAAAATCGCCCGTAATCTGGGTAAGAGGGGACGCCCTCAAACATCAATGTCGTAGCGCCATTTAAAAGAGGACCGTAGACAATGTAGCTATGACCGGTAATCCAACCAATATCCGCAGTACACCAATAGACATCTCCTTCATGGTATTGAAAAACATTTTGGAAAGTATAGGCCGTGTAGGTCATATAACCTCCAGTGGTATGCAACATTCCTTTAGGCTTGCCAGTAGATCCTGAAGTATATAGGATGAAAAGCGGATCTTCTGCATCCATTACCTCAGCTTCACAGACATCCGATGCTTTGCTTAACAACGGCTTTAGATCAATATCACGACCTTCAACCCAATTTGAATTGAGGCCCACATGGTTTACTACTAGAACGCGGTGGACACAATCACAGGATTGTAATGCTTCATCAACAATGGACTTCAAGTCAAGGACCTTACTTCCGCGATTCGCACCATCCGAGCAAACGACTAAAGAGCACGATGCATCATTGATTCGCGCAGCAAGGGCCTGGGCTGAAAAGCCTGCAAATACTACAGAATGAATTGCACCAATTCTTGCACAAGCTAAAACAGCTATAGCTAGCTCCGGAATCATCGGTAAATAAAGACAAACTCTATCGCCTTTTGACACACCCTGTTGCTTGAGGGTATTGGCCATTTTATTGACCGCGCTTAATAATTCAGCGTAGGTGTACACGATACCCTCATCTTCAGGATTGTTGGGTTCCCAAACAATGGCGCGTGCATTGGGCTTGGTTTGCGCATATCGATCAAGGCAGTTAACTGTTATATTAACTTTTCCTCCTTCAAACCAAGAAATCTTGGCTTTATGAAAGTCATAGTCGAGTACCTTATCCCAAGGGCTAAACCATTCAAATGATTCCTTCGCATAGGTAGACCAGAACGTTTCCGGATGCTGAATTGCTGCCTGCTGAGCCTGAACGACTTCCTCTTTACTGGATAAACGAAAATTAGCCATCTTATGCAACGATATCTCCTGGAGTGGCATCAGCACTCGGTTTAACAAAATAGAGCTTGCCCTCTGATGTCTCGGACAGCAAGATCATTCCCTTTGATTCTACCCCTCGAATTTTTCTAGGAGCTAAATTGGCTAAGACTTGTACCATTTGCCCAGGTAACTCCTCTTCAGAAAAATGTTCCGCAATACCTGATACGATGGTTCGTGTTTCAAATCCAACATCCACTTGCATCTGCATCAGCTTATCGGTCTTGGGAACGCGAGAAGCCTCTAAAATTTTGCCAACGCGAAGGTCCATCGTTTGAAAGGCATCGTAGGTTATCTCATCTTTTTGAGGCATAGCATTAGGGTTTGATTTTAGGGTATTTTGAAGTTGCTGCTTTTGATCAGCTATCCAGGAATCGTCAATTTTTTCAAACAACAATCCAAAGGGTGAAATCGTATGATCGAGTTCTAGTAACTTGTCTTTCGAAGCGAGAGTCGTCCAATCCGGAGAAGACCAATTTATCATCTCAAGCAAGCGATTAGCTGCGTGCGGTAGGAAGACTTGCATAACGCCTGCAAGCCGAGCAACTTGATGCATGGAAGCGTTAAGCATGGCTTGCGCCTCTGCTGGATCGGTTTTAAAGCACTTCCAGGGCTCATTGTCGGCAAGGAATTTATCTCCTGTACGAGCCAGCTGCAGCATACCTTGAAGCGCGTCTCTAAATCGAAAAGCTTCTATAAACGTATCAATATCTTGCATAGCCGTCTTATACTCCACGGCATAATCTTTAGTTTCTCCCAACCTTCCTTCATTAAATCGATGGAAGAGTTGTAATACTCGATTGACATAGTTCCCAATCGTAGCAACCAATTCATTGTTGACCCTTGCTTGGTAGTCATCCCAGGTGAATTCTGCATCCTTTGTCTCAGGCATATTGGCGGCAAGCACATAGCGCAGCGCATCAACATGGCTTGGATTATTTTCTAAGAAAGTATCTACCCATACTGCCCAATCCCTTGACGTAGAGATCTTGCGTCCCTCAAGATTGAGAAACTCATTGGCCGGAACGTTTATAGGTAAAATGTAGCCGTCTCGATGACGAAGCATCGCAGGAAAAATAATGCAGTGAAACACAATGTTATCCTTTCCAATAAAATGAAGGAGCTCGGTGTCTTTATCTTGCCAGTAAGGCTTCCAATCGTCAATAATGCCTTCCGCTTCTGCTGCCTTGGTGGCTGACACGTAGCCAATGGGCGCATCAAGCCATACATAAAGCTTCTTGCCTTCACTGCCCTCTATTTCACTTGGGACGTCCACTCCCCAGTCCAAATCACGCGTTATTGCTCTGGGCTGAAGTCCTTCTTCTAGCCACGAATTACATGCGCCAAGCACGTGCTTTTTCCAAGCCTTTACATCATGCAAAGAATCTCCTTCAAACACCCCCGTATTAAGCCATTCATTAAGCCAATTTGATTCTTTGTCCAAGGGCAGATACCAATGGCTTGTTTCACGCAGTTCTGGCTTACTGCCACTGAGGGTTGACTTAGGATTGATTAATTCATTGGGACTTAGACTCGAACCACAGCTTTCGCATTGATCGCCATAGGCTTCCTCATAGCCGCATTTAGGGCATGTTCCCTTGACGTACCGATCAGCCAGAAACTGATTGTAGGATGTATCATAAAGTTGCTCCGTAGTCTTTACCGAAAAAACATCGCTCTCAAAAAATGCCTTAAACCAAGCTTGCGCTTCTTTGTGGTGGAGCTCAGTAGACGTCCTGTGAAATATATCAAAGCTTATGCCTATGGCCTCAAACGCTTTAGAGTTTCTTAAATGATAGGTATCGATAATATCCTGTGGGCTTCGACCTTCTTTTTTCGCACGCATTGTAATGGCAGCACCGTGCTCGTCCGAGCCACAGACAAAGAAGACATCATGGCCCTGAAGTCTTCGAAAGCGAGCATAGATATCAGACGACAAGTAAGCCCCTGCTATATGTCCGATGTGCAATGGGCCGTTAGCATAGGGCAAGGCGGCTGTTATTGTAAAGCGACGGCGGTTTCCCATATGATTGAAAAATATTACCTTTTCCGTAAAGGTAGATACTGCATTTGGAAAAGTCTATACAGTTTGTCACCGTTCATGGTCCTGAGAGTACAGGCAAGACAACACTTGCCCTGGCCCTAGCTAACGCATTTACCTTGCCGTGGATCGCGGAAGAAGCACGCAATCATATTATTAAGGGGCAAAGCTTTACTGTAAAAGATATTCTAAGGCTCGCCCAGTTACAATATGAAGCAGAGAAAAAAGCTATTCAATCTCAGGAAAGTGGCCTCATCCTTGCGGACACCAATCTTATCAACTTTGTAGTTTGGCTTACTTGGGAGAATTTTACTGTTCCACAATGGTTAATAGCAGCGATAGATAATCAGCCCTATCGATATAATCTTCTCTTACAAGTCGATGTGCCCTGGGTGAATGACGGCTTTCGAAACATATCAGACCAATCCTTACGCAGAAAGTGGTTTACGCTCTATGCCCAAACCCTTGATCAATATGGTTTGCACTACGAAGTGATTGATGGAGACTACACTTCACGAGAAAATATGGCAAAAAGTCTATTGCAAGACTGGTCGACCTTACATTAAGTTTGCAGTACTCCAGGGGTTTCTATAATGGAATGAGACTTACCCTTTGCACCTGATCAGGCTGATACCTGCGTAGGAAGCGAGTGTGAAAGCATACCTTTTTTTGGTTGCCGACTGGAGTGTTTTTTTAATTTAAAAATGCTCATTATGTACAAATCATCTCTTTTAATTTTTGTCTTTCTCTTAGGCACATTCGTTCATGCGACGGCGCAAAAAACAGACACAGCTCAAGCTATTGAGGTAGACGTGGCCAGCCAGCTACCCGATGTAGTGATCAAGGAAGTGGCGGTCTATCGCCAAACACCTATGGCCTTTGAGAAACTCAATCTTGCCGACATCCAAAGGAACAATCATGGACAGGATATCCCGTTAGTGCTTGAGAATACCGTGTCTGCAGTGGCCACTTCCGATGCCGGCAACGGTATTGGTTATACTGGGATACGAATTCGTGGTGTGGACGCAAGCCGAATCAATGTCACGCTTAATGGAATACCCTATAACGATGCGGAATCTCAAGCGGTTTTTTGGGTGAATCTACCGGACCTCGCCTCGTCAACGCAATCGATTCAAATTCAACGAGGAATCGGTTCTACCACCATAGGAGGAGGAGCTTTTGGAGGAAGTCTTGCCTTGAGAACGACCTCGGACAACACCTCTCCTTACATCTCTATCGATAACCGCTTTGGTTCCTTTAATGCCCGCCGTCATACGGTTCAGGCCTCTACTGGACTTATCGCCAATCGCTTTATCCTCGAGTCACGATTGTCGAAAATTCAGTCGGATGGTTATGTTGATCGGGCATCTGCTGATCTCCAGTCTCTGTATGTCTCTGGGCAATACAAGGGCGATAAAGTGCGCGTATGGCTCAATGCCTTTTCAGGACATGAAGTCACAGGACAGGCCTGGAACGGAATTGATAGTGCTACCCTTGCCGACAACAGAACCTATAATTCGGCGGGTACAGACTTTGGAACCTTCTTTCCTGCCTACGAAAATGATGTAGATGATTATCGCCAGGATCAGTTTCAAGGAATTTTCGCGTGGGACATTACTGAAAACTCTTTACTCAAGGTGAATACCTTTTATACGCGAGGTAAAGGCTTCTACGAAAACTATGCTTCGGGTTATGGTTTTGGAATCAACTTTGCTGACCTCGGCTTAGACAATATCATAACAGATGGTGGGGATACTATTACCAGCACGCACATTGTAAAGCGACGTTGGCTTGACAATGAATTTTATGGTTTTTCGACCTCCTATACTCATTCAGGCATTGAGCACCTTGACCTGATAGCCGGAGGAGGATATCACCGATACAGCGGTAGACACTTTGGCACCTTGCCTTGGATGCAATATGCCGGTGCAGCAAGTCCTGATTACATGTATTATGATGGAAGTAGCGTGAAATCTGAAGTCCATGGATTTGCAAAGATCAACTATAATCCTATCGATCGCCTCCACCTCTACGGTGACCTTCAGTTACGTCAAGTAAACTACGAGGGATCGGGGATAGAAGATGACCGATCAAGCTACGCCTTTGAGCAAAACCAGCTCTTTATAAATCCTAAGACAGGTATATCCTACTTCCTACAAGATGACCATGTGGTGTATGCATCGTATGCCTATGCAGGTCGTGAGGCAACTCGAGCAGACTTACTATTCAGCACAAAAGATGCTAATGGCAATACTACGATTCGCCCTGAGTACATGCACGATATTGAAATTGGCTGGCGTGGGACATGGGGTAAAAGCTATCTGAATGTCAATGGATACCTCATGCGATACAAAGACCAACTTGTATTATCCGGCGCTTTAGACCCTGTAGGAAATGCTCTGCGTATTAATGTAGAAGACAGCGACCGTATGGGAATTGAAATCGATGGTCGATACCAAGTAAACTCTTGGCTTAACATCCGAGGAAATATAGCCTTGAGTAACAACCGCTTTATCGATAGTGATAGCACAGGAGCTAATGTGACTCAACCGCTTGCCTATTCGCCAAACGCCGTATCGTCCGTAATACTTGGAGTGGAGAAAGGAGGCTTCGCCTTCGATCTCATCAATAAGTATGTTGGAAAGCAATACTTAGATAACAGTGGGTTGGATGCTGTATCGATTCCTTCCTACTTTGTATGTAATGCTCAAGCGCAGTATACAACAACGTTGGATTGTGGGCTTGATCTAGGATTTCACCTTCGTGTAAACAACTTGACCAATACGAAGTATGTATCTAACGGGTATGTCTACGCTGGATTCCCAAGCTACTACCCACAAGCGACCATCAATGCCATGGGTGGAGTGAGTCTACGATTTGCTGGCAAACAGAAAGCTACCCTATAGACGAGGCCCTCTCTTAAAGGAAGAAGCAGATGAAAGGCCTGGGAGGAAATCCTGGGCCTTTCTTTTTTTGAACCTAGTCATGCCGTCCTTTAAACTGACCACAATTCAATAAAAAGAGAACATAACGGGGATAGAATACCATGTAGCCTACCGTAAAATCTAAGATATTTACTCGAAGTATATGGCAAGTGAGCGTATCATTTTAGGCATTGACCCAGGAACTCAGGTGACGGGATATGGTGTAATCCGAATTGAAGAACAACAAATACAGTTGCTCGCCATGGGTGCCCTTCTTTTGTCGAAGCACACCGACCACCCGAAACGACTTTCCGAACTTCAAAAAAGCTTGAGTCGTCTCGTGGAAACCTATCTGCCCGATGAATGCGCCATTGAAGCGCCCTTCTTTGGAAAGAATGTACAAAGCATGCTTAAGCTAGGAAGAGCCCAAGGGGTTTGTATGGCCGTGGCTATGGCGAGAGACATCCCTGTGGAAGAGTATTCTCCAAGAAGAGTAAAGCAAGCCATTACGGGCAATGGCAATGCAAGTAAGGAGCAGGTAGCGGCCATGGTCAAACAAATCTGTGGCTATACCGAAGAACCCCGCTACAACGATGCTACTGACGGACTAGCGATAGCCCTTTGCCATTATTACTCCACCAAGAACATTATTCAAGGGAAGGGCAGTAAAGGTTGGGCAGATTTTATAAAGAAGAATCCAGGGAAACTGCGTTAGGACTTTATCGCTTCCGCAATTTGTATGGCCACCTGCTTTAAATACTCAGGACTACCGTTTCCCTTTGGCGTTGTAAAATCCATGTCGTCCAATGAGTTTATCGGCATAAGATGGATATGGGCATGAGGAACTTCTAAGCCAATCACACTCATTCCAACACGATCACATGGGAATACTTTTTCAATCCCACCAGCAACTTGCTGTGCAAATGCCATGATATCGGCCAATTGATTGGCACTTAGGTCGAAAAAGCGATCAACCTCAACCTTGGGAACGACAAGAACATGACCATTCTGCACAGGCCGAATATCCATGAAGGCAAAACAAGTGTCAGTTTCGAATACTTTATGACAAGGAATTTCTCCTTGAATGATCTTGGTAAATAGAGAGGACATTAAAAGTCGTAGGTTATACCAAGGATCTCAAATTCCTGGATACCCGCTGGAGTTTGGACTTCAGCCTTATCGCCTACCTTTTTTCCTAAGAGGCCTTTACCAATTGGAGATTCCACTGAGATCTTCTTAGCCTTAAGGTCAGCTTCGCTTTCAGAAACTAATTGATATTCCATTTCCGCTCCACGACGAAGGTTCTTGATGCGCACCTTAGCAAACATCATTGCCTTACTCTGATCAATCTGACTCAAATCGATGACACGAGCGCGACCCAATTGACTGTCTAGCTCGGCGATCTTGGCCTCCAATAATCCTTGTGCTTCCTTCGCTGCATCATACTCAGCATTCTCAGAGAGATCACCCTTTTCTCGGGCTTCAGCTATAGCCTTAGCGGCTGCCGGACGTTCCACAGCCTTCATGTGTTTTAACTCCGCCTGTAAGCGATCCATACCCTCTTGAGATAGATAGATAGTTTCCATAATATACTCTTGATATATAAACAAAAACGTCATCCTACATAGGTAGAATGACGTATAATAAGTTCTAGTTTGTATTTATAACGCGCGCGCCTCCTCCTTATTGTCTAAATCGCAAGGGCTTCCAGAGCGGAGATCGAAACGAAGTCCGATACTGTGCGTTCCATTATACATATTTAAATCTGATGCTCTATAACTGTAATCAATACCCATAGATGGTCCATTTTGTTTGAACGGAACTTCTACAGAGAAACCACCAGCAAGACCGTAGTAAACCGTTGACGAATTCTCCGTCCAAAGGCCTTTTTCGTGGCGATAGCCTAGGCGAGCCATAAACATCTCTTTAAAACCATACTCTACTCCTCCGCCAAAGTGGTCATTACCAAAAGAATTTGATGTGAAGTTTCCAATAACCGTAACCCGGTGTGCGTTATAGGCTCCGTTGCAACGATATTCTGGACCAAACCAAAAATCATAAGATGCCCCAATATGCAATAGAGAAGGTAGCTCAAACTTCGTAGGTAAAATACTCTGCGTCAACTCATAGTTGTCTCCATCAGGACTCGTCGCACGGTATGTAAACCCGTCCCCTCCGTACTTCATCGGTGTACCTACATTTCGAATAGCAACACCAAAACGCAAATTCTCCTTATCGCCCGTTATATATTGAAGACCTGCATCTAATGATACACCTGATGCACGAACGTCTTCAATACCTTCATTGATCAGACGGAAGGTTACCCCACCATAGATGTTATCCGTGAAGGCACGAGAATACGTTAACCCAATATTTATAAAGGAAGGGGAGAACGTTCCTAGGCCGTTTTGTGGGTTTGGATTATTTACCGTAGTTCGAGGGATATCCCCAAGATTTAACGAAAAGATACTGATGCCGAGAGCGTCCTGATCATTTAACTTAAAGCCAACACCAGCTTGCGTTATCCCGATATCGGATCCCTGTAACCAAAGAGTCTGTGCAGCTGCGAATTGCATATTGTCAATTCGGCTGAGTCCTGCAGGATTTAACCTTGTGGACTCAAGTCCTGATACCCGAGCACAGTACATGTCCCAAAGCCCCGTTGATCTTCCCCAACCATTCATGAGTAACTGGGATGCTCCACTTTCGCCAATACGATCGGCGTTACCCGCATAGACGGTGAATGATGTGGCTACAAGACCAAGAGTTAGTATATAATTAAAAGCCTTCTTCATAGTTCTTTGTTTAGAAGTCACTCACGTCTGTTGGACGCAAGAATACTACAGATTTTAATGATTTTTGACCGACGTTAGGTACATCAACGTGAATTAAGTATACCCCACTTCCTACTGGAATTCCAGCAAAGTTTTTAAGATCCCAAACTAAACTATTATCTAGGTTAAGATCTCCTCCAACAACACCTCCACGAGAGATATCAATGGATGCAACAGAACGATCATACTGACGAACAAACTTACCATCAAGCGTTAGAATCTTAATGGTGCACACATTGGGCAAGTTGGTGAACTTAACAATGTTGCTTAATTGATTTGCTTCATATTCACTGAATGCATAATAGGGATTTGGCACAACGCGAATGTTGTCTAATTCTTTCACCGCGATATCCACGTCCTCTGTAGTTGGTGAAAGTCCCGTTGTTGAGAACGAATAGCGAGGAAGTGAATCATTGCTTGATGCCTGAACAGACGATGCCGTTCCAAACGCAGCGAATGGTTTTTCAACACGAATCTTAATTCTCGTTTCCGTCGGAATAATCGGGAACCTTCTATTGGTTGATACATCTCTTTCAAGTGTAGTGCCTTCCGTAAGCACAGGAATTGCTGTGTACATGAAGTTTTCATAGATTGATCCAAAGACGGCAGGAATACTTTCATTACCCCCAGAGAACTGATTGAAATTGTTCTCCATTAAGTCACGAGTATCTCGAACAAACTGCTCATCATAACGACTGTTTAGAACATAGATAAAGTGCTTACCTCCCCATGCTGGAACATTATCATCCGTTCCAGGAATAGTGGTAAGAATGTCATATCGACTATCTGTTGGATCCCAAACTAGATTGTTACCATTATTGTCTCCACGAGAAGAAGCCTCACCAAAGAAAATATTGAGGCGCTCTCCTGTTTCTTGGTTAATAGCATAACCTGGGAAGTAAGACAATCCTTGCTCACCAAAAGCAATATTACCGGAGATTGTTAGTGAGGTATCTTGACGCAACTGCCCCTTGTACGCTCCACCTTGAGTGAATAATGGCTCCTCACCCGTTTCTAAAACGAGACTCAAAGACCACTTACTCTTATCGGGAGTAATTACAATATCGACACTCTGAAGATTTTCAAGCGTATTCACAGGAGGTGCAAAATCCGTCGCGCGGAATGGACCATTGGTCTTATTATGGTCATCAATCTTAAACGCAGGACCATGCATAAAGGTCGGCGGCTGAGTTGACTGGTTTGTATTCGCAGGATTCGTCAAGTTAGAAGAAGTAAATCGACCGTAGTTTGACGTTAAGCAATAGGGTGCCCATTGGCCTCCTAATATATCGCCGAATTCTCCATTAGCATCGTAGAAGAAAGTCTCTGAAGGCGGCTGAGCAGCGTTTGTGTAGGCTGGTGCCGTTGGATAGTACTGGTCATCATAAACTCTTCTTAGTGCATACTCTGATTCAAACAATTTAAATTGTCCAGAACGCAACCAGTTGGATGGACTCTCATCTCCACCATTCGAACCATCCGCAATAAATGTTAACCATTGCTGGTCATCATCTGCAAACTCAATGGAAGAAGTTAAATAGCCATACACATCTTCGTTATTGTTTCGATTTGTATTAACCGGCAATGGATTTCCAAGTTTTAGAGCAATTCCATATTCAGGAATAATCTGATCAAAAGGTCGATCGAGTGTGCGCTCGGATTGAATCGTTGTCTCCACCACGCCATCACGGCTAACCGTTAACTCCCAAGTTGCCCCTGCTGGGAAAACATTGGCAGGATTTGTTGATGGTAGAATGCGTAATTCAAAGTCTACATCCTGTAGAGCAAATGGATCAACTACGCGGACTCCTATCGGTGTTTTGTTTCCTTTGTACGTGATATCATCAACATAGCTTGTGAAACTATTGAGGATTTCCTCTTCACTTGCTTCGGTAATCTCAATAGCGTTACCACCATTTCCTTGACCTTCAACTCTTGTAACCGGAAGCCCTTGGCCATATACAGCATTAAGCTCTGTACCCCCTACACCAGGATTGGACCTGTGCGGCGTACACGTGTATTGCTTGATATTACCTTGGCCCAATATGTAGGGTTCGTACTGCGGTACAACACTTGACGTATCACCTACAACATAGGGGTAGAAGTTATTGTAACCATAAGCCAATGCCATATAGTAATAATCTTTATGATTCACTAGTTTATTATCGCCTACAGCGAAGAGGTCAGTAGTCACTTGGAGGCTTCTTTCTATGCCTTCGTTGGAGCCTGATACTTTTAGTACAGGACTGTAAATTGTTTGACCATTTGCCGTTATTGGCTCATAATTGTAGATATCGACAATGTCATCCTTAATATCACATTGATAAAGAAGACGAGCTCTTGATGCATCACTCAATTCCTGTGCAGTTACTGTTGCGTCAGCTAACTGATAGATAAGGTAACCTTGAAACTTGTATGTTGAGTCGGCAAACCCGCTTGAACCCGGCACATTTTCAGCGTAATTCTCGCCAAAGTTGTTAGAGTTTTGCGCATAGGTTAATGTAAATATGAACTCTTCATTTAACTCACGTACATTGAGGTCTGGCGCATCTGGGCCATCAAGCTTATCGAAATTGTTATCAAAGAGGAATTGAGCCCGATCGTCAGCACGGCCTATTATCGCTTCAATGTCTGGACAAAGGCCATAGTTGTCAGGCTTAACCCAAATCGCTCCAATTGTAATTTTCTGGAATTCACCATTTCTCAAAGTAAATGGACCCGAGTTTTGTACAAAACGTCGATCATCCCCAGGAATGGATTCCGCACACTCAGACCATCCAGTTGCATCTGATGGATTAGATGGATAGACATAGTTTGTAGGTGTGGCTCCACCATATCCCGTTCCACCTTCTGTAATAGGTGTTCCGTCCTTCCAAAGACCAGTTTGGAAATTTCTGAACTGTGCTGCGTTATCAGGGTCAGTTTGAGGACCAGAAGCCGCATTATTGAAATAGACGAAAGAAGACATGCCTAATTCATTGCCATTATCATCTAATGGGCCTTCGAAATAATCGATTCCCAATACGGGGGGAGGTGTTCCATATTGGTCATCAGATGCCTGAGAATTGTATACAAATCCTAGAGCACGTGACGTATCACAACCAATCCAATCATCCTCATAATCCCCTAGATCGGGATCACAAAATATTCCCATATAGGTTTCATTAAGAGAACCAGGTGTTTTCTTAACAATATCAAAAGAGTAGAATGTCATGTTATTCACCTCATCATTTGTTTGAAAAGCAAAAGCGATGGCGTTTACTTGAACTCCTAATGCTTGGCCTCCTGTTCGACCATGAATATTTCCTTTGTCATTCATCACCCAGAATATCATCTGATCGGCATAGTTCGGCACGGTGTTGCCATTATTATCCTTCACTCCAATCACAGGATAGTCTCCTTTTCTAGGATCATAAATTCCATTGTCATCGAAATCAAAGAAAGGCGCAAGCGGCCCATCATTGTAATATAATTCAGAAGCAATCAGTGGATTACCGCGACCTGGCCAATTTTTGATGCTCGTTGGAATTTGTGATTCCGCTAGAGAAACCCCACCAGCCTCTTGGAAGGCAAGCAAGAAATTATCTACATCAGCTCCAAGCACTTCAAAGTGGTTATCCCATGCAGCACAAGTCGACTTATCAATTTCACCATCAGGGCGAAGTGGACCTGTCCAGAAATCGTGTCCTTGGTTACGATAAGTCTGCGCAGCTACTTTAAGCTGGCCCGCATCATCTAAAGCAGAAAACCAAAGAGCTCCGGCAAAAATGGCATTGACCGGCGTTTGTCCAGAAGAAGGATCAATCTTAGGCACCTCGTACTGGGCGTCATTGACACCATCCCACCACATATCTCCTCCACCAAGGATTTTTGCTCGAACATTGTTAATGTTCAAGTCCTTATCAGAATTCGATGGAAGACAATCTCCTAACTTCTCTAGCTGGGGGCTTTCTTGTGCTGGACGCTCAGGAGCTCCAAGCCACAATGCACCAAAAGCAGTATTTCCTGCTAGAACGAGGACAGTAAGAATTATACGTTGTTGTAAACTCATAATCTCGGTTTATTAAATCTTTAAATTTTTCTTTTAGAAGTTCATGGATAGGCCTAAGAAAATTCTCCGCGGTAATGTGAAGTTTCCAGGACGATTCACACTAGCAGAGTAAAGGTCGCGATAAGAGTCAGGGCTAACTGAACTGTTAATTACAGTTTGCGCCTCTGGACTCTGAAGCCATCCATCTTCTGTAGCAGAACCCGTGTATCGATAAACGTTTCGAACATTGAGCGTTCCAAGTACATTTTGTGCCATCACATAGGCATTGAAATACATTGATTTCGCAGGACCTTCAGCGTCATCCTTTTGCTTGAATTTGATCGTAAATGATTTATCAAGTTTAAGATCAACTCTAAAGTTCCATCCAATACGAGAACCGTTGATGTATCCTGCAGTGGTTACACGCTGTCCACCAATCTGACGAGTAGCGATCGGATTTTCAATCTGCGTGTAAGGAGTACCTGAGTTAGCATTAACTCGAATATTTAAACCCGCATTAGATAAGATCTGCTTGCCTCTCTTAGACACCGGGCCGTTGTAATCTCTACCATCTGCAAAACGATAGTCAAGCACTAAATTCATAAGGTGTCTTGCATCATAGTCGAGTGGAGAAACTGTTCGGAAGTTGATTCCCGTGTTTTGAACAACCTGTAACTGCGTTTGGTCATCAGAGCCCGATCCTTCAGCAAACTGAAGGGTGTATGATGCGCTTGCTTTGAAATTTCGTGTACGTCTTAAGTCATATACAAAATCAAATCCTTTAGTATTTCCGAAGTCAATATTGGCATAAGAGAAATATGTCTGTGGATAGGCATTGTTCAATTGTTTGATTTGTACCTGATTTCTAAACTCTTTGAAGTACGCTGAGATCGTAAAGGCCGATGAATTCGTCAACTTTTGTTTGAAACCTACTTGGAAATCTACTGTAGTTTCTGGACGAATCGCAGGGTTTGCAATTGGCGATCCACCAAACTCCTCTAAGAAGTAATAATTCAATGGAGATCCTGTAGCACGCTGAATCAATGAATTCGTTCCTCCAATTCGAGCCTGTGGTCCTTGTGTAAGAACATCATAATGCGCAAAGAAGAGTGCCTTGTCAGTAATGTTGAATGAGAATTGTAAACGAGGCATGAAAACGTATTCCGGATCATAATCATCAAACGTCGAGTTTGGATCAAATCCAGGGTCTTTAATACCAAAAGTATCTGTCAAGAACGGCTGAGGTGTTCCACCAGTTTGTAATGCAATCGCATTTCCGTCGGCTAATTCTACACCTTCTGCATTATACCAAACATCACCGTTACGGTATCCTGTAACCGATGTAGGATTTAAGGCATTATCAACATAGATAACGTAGTCAGAACCGATATTACCCGGGTGAGTAATGTAAGTACGTTCCGCTTCTGGCACGTCTGCTGCATTCGCATAATTTGACACGTTGTAGAGATAGTTCACGTCACCAACGCTTTGGAAACCTTCCACGATAAGCGGATCACGCAGAACGGCTTGGTTGAGGTCATATCGGTCGATACGAAGACCTAATCGGAAGGTTAAATCCTTTAGTTGGAATTTGTCTTCAATAAAGAAAGCACCATAAGTTGGGCGATACGCGCCAATTGGTCTTAAGTAGTTTCCTTCCGCATCACGCTTTTTCCAGAAATCTTCGAATTTCCATGGCTCGTTAAATCGATTACCATAAGCATCATATCCTTGCCATTGAACAACTGGACTACCGGAGTTTAGTAATTCATCTGGAGAGAATAAATCAAGTGAGAATGTCTCGAGCGGTAACGCAAAGACATCGATAAATTCATTGTCTGCCGCACCGATTCGCTCACGAAGACGCTGATCAAAAACAGACTGCGCATCAGCATCAACTAAGCGGTCAAAATAGACCGTATCCTGAAAATAAAGATCAGGGAAGTTACCGTCTTGGTAGTATACTCGCTCTCCATTCACTAATACGTAGGGATTGCTTTCGTCGAGCGATTGGATGTGTGAATTCGCCTGTAATCGAGCAATATCCCATAAACTTAGCGGACTGACTGTGAAACTACGCGTTGACTGCTGCTGAAACTCTGCTCCAAAACTAATCGCGTGTTTGTTACGCGTGTCAGACCCTCGCTTCACGATATCAAATGATCCAGTGATTTGACCACGGAACTGGTCGATCTCTGAAGTAAAGTATCCATTGTACTGACGTCCTGTGTTATACCACAAGCTGTAAGGAATCTCTGCACGCTCTCCATTGATCAATGCAAGACCTGATTGTACTTGGTTTAAGTCAGTAACACTTGTTCCCATAGAATCCATATAATAGAACCATTGAGAAGTGTAGTTTGCTCCGCGCTCATTGACTGAAGATGGATTAAAAACTACTGCAGTGTCGGTAAATCCGTTTTGAACGTAGAGATCCCATGACTCACCGTTAGGACCTGTAAATCCTGATTGGTAGGCTACAGAAGGAGCCTGGGCAGTTTGAAATTCTCCGATATATCCATAATCGAAGTAACGATCTTGGTGAGAGTCATCTTCGGTTAGGACATTCAATTTTTCGTAGTCAAACTGAACTTGATAAAAGGCGTTTTGGAAAACACTATTATTCTGCTCCTCACCCTCTATTCCAGTATTTCTCTTACCTAGATTGTGTGTGAATCGTGCAAATCCCTTGTAGTTATACGTTCTTGTTTGAGGGTTGTTTTCTGGGTTAAGCAAGGAATATTCCTCAATCCAACCTCTTCCTAAACTGTAGTTGAAGTTACCACCGACAGCAAGGAACATATTCTGGCTTAAGTTGAAATCAAAGCGCGCTGAACCCGTTGCCGTATTTGATGTGGTATTGCGCTTGATTCGATTAACCTCTAAATCATCAAATGTCAAGGTCTCCGCACGCACCTGGATATTTCCTAAAGAATCGATGAAAAGCGGTGTATTTTGAAGATCGGCAAAAAGATCATCCTTCACCTTGTACATATCAACTGCAGAAGGGTTTGGATCTAGGCGACGGCGGTATTCTCCCGCGAAGAAGAAACCAACCACTGGCTTACCCGTTGCTTTATTGCGAATTAACGGACCTGAAAAGTTCATATTCACTAGGTCATCTCTCCATATATCTAGCGAGGAACGCGCTTCGATTCCTCCAGAGAAGGTCTCACGTGCTCCTTTAGTAGTTACATTGATTACCCCTGAAGTAGCATCCCCATAGCGAGCAGGCACACCCCCAGTGATAATATCGATTTGCTCAACCGAGTTAATTGGAATGTTCGGACTACCCGTAATACGAATCCCGTCTACATAATATACTACGGCATCACCACGACCTCCACGAACGTTAAGTCCGCCTTCTTCATCTGCTTGGTAAACCCCCGCAGTAGTTGCAGCGATCGATGCAATATCCCTTGTTGCAAGGTCTTTGATATCCTCAGCAAGAACAGTTTGTTTTGAAGAAGTTTCTCCTGGATCAATCAATGGAACCTTGTAATCAATAACGATTACATCCTCTAAGACATCCTCAGCAGCAGTCATCGGAAAGTCGATGTAAGTCGTTTGGTCATTTTTTACAACAACCCCACGCTGCATAAGATTAGCATACCCAAGATATTGAGCTTCTACATCATAGTTACCAGGCGTAAGCGGCTTGATAGAATAGAAACCATCCATATTGGTTTGGGCACTTTGTCCTGAAGGGACTCCGTCGACAACAATGAGGACGTCGGCGTAAGGGAGTCCATCACCAAACTCATCCGTCACACGACCACTAACTTCCCCACCCTGCGCAAAAGCGCTGATGACGGAGACACATAGGAGAAAAATAGAAATATGTAAACTGCGCATAGTCATACGTTAACAATTAGATAACATTCTTCCAAATATAGGACTTTGTGCCCTTGATTTCGAAATGAAACAAAAAATGTTAAAATTCTTTTACGTTAGGTTGCGAATTTTATCAAGTAGCACTTCAGACAACTTGCGGTACGAAGCAAAAGACCAACCCGCAACATGAGGGCTAACAGCGACACGTGGATGCTGGATAAAGCGTCTAAAGTTTTCATCATCAAAGGCTTGTAGAAAGGCATCACCTTCGAAGGGAAGCACATCACAATACAAAAAATCAAGGTGGCCGTCATCCAAAGCTTTTAGTGTATCATCGAGCTTAATCATTGAACCTCTTGACGTATTTATCAGCATGGTTCCCGGTTGAAGTTGGGACAAAAAGCTGTCGTCGACATAGTACTTTGTTTCTTCGGTAAGGGGTAGATGAAGAGACACCACATGAGCCCTTTGCAGTAGTCCAGACAGATCCGACTTCAAGGCAAATCCGTCATTGAAGTCTTGATGGTATTTATCATAAGCATAGACCTTTACACCCAAGGCCTTTGCTTTTTGAGCTAGGGCTCTTCCTGTATGACCATAGCCAATGATACCCAGTTGGGTGTCTTGACAAGACCTCCCCCTGAAACGCTCTCTTTCCCAAGAACCCCCACGAAGAAAACGATCAGCTGAAGTCATATTGTTCATCCATGAAAGCATGGCAGCCAAGGCCTGTTCAGCTACACTAAAGGCATTGCCTTCCGGTGCAGAAAGACAGGCTATACCACATGACGTTGCATAGGGCACATCGACAATTTCCATACCCGACCCGAGGCGTGCAATAAATCGCAAAGAAGTCGCCTTTTCTAGCCGTTCTTTGGGTAAAAGACTTCGGCTATTGATCACGATACCAGATAGATTTGAGATACATTGATCCAACTCAGGTAGTGTAATATTCGGCTGATAATCCACCTCATACCCAAGACCACTCAGACCCTCAAGAAGGCAATCATGCACTGCGTCGCACACTAAAACCCTTCCACCTGCCTTTTGCTTCATGATGAACTTTGTTTACTATATAATTCAGCTAACTCAATAAAGGTTTCGAGGGGAAGCTGTTCTGGTCGCATGGTCAGAAGCTCTTCACGGTGAGCGATATCCAAGAACTTTAAGCTGTTTCGCAGCATCTTACGTCGCTGACCAAAAGCAGTCTTAACAACATGACGCAATGCCCCATACGTGCATTTTGGCACATCCGTTCGATACCTCCGCATAACAAGGACACTCGATTCTACTTTCGGAGGAGGATCAAAGGATGATGGAGCAATGTCAAAAAGAATGTCGACTTCATAATACGCTTGAGTCAACACACTGGTTACTCCATACACCTTGCTTCCATGGTTAGCGGCTAAACGATGAGCTACCTCCTTTTGAAACATACCGACAACCCAAGGCACATGCTCCCGATTGTCTAAGATCTTAAAAACAATTTGCGAAGAAATATTATAAGGAAAATTGCCAATGACAGCCATAGGTGACTTAAACTTTTCCAAGAGATTTGTTCTCAGCACATCCGCCAAGTGTATCTTTTCTTCGCTGGCTGGATATCGCTCCACTAAGCGACGATGCCACCTCGAATCGATTTCTAAGGCACTAAAATTGGACTGGCCTACAAAAAATTGAGTCAAGGCCCCATCGCCTGGTCCAACTTCAATTAAATGATTCACCGAAACGCTGTGCTCTTCTTTCTTTATTGCTGCAACAATGGACTCCAAAACGCCCTGATCCACAAGGAAGTGCTGGCCGAATGCTTTGTTATGTTTTGGGGTATGGGACATCAATAGGTTTGCTACATTTGCCCATAAAGATTAAAAATGCCATTGATTCAAACCCCAAATGGAGAAAATTTTCAAGTACATGTCGTCCTCTTCCAAACAACTGATGACCTACAACAGCTTGGTTTCAGTAAAGAAACAGTTCAGCGTATAGAAGAGGCTGATGCGTCTCGAAGTCTCTATCGATTCTTTTCAGCTAGCGATGCTATGCCTAACAAGGATGATCTCGATCCAAGCACGGAGTGCATTGCCGTACGTCTAAATGAAGATGATGAAAAAAATCGACTCAAGGGCTTTCGTCTTGTACAGGAATTGCTCCGGGACAAAATGCAGGCGGTGTTTATCGAATCAACCCTAGATGCCTCGGCCGACTATGCTTTCCTTGAAGGATTTTCCCTATCCTGTCATAAGCCTGAGCACTTGGGTGACAACAAGCCATCTTCCAACAACTGGACAGTAGGCTATCGGGGCAAAGTAAACAACGATACACTTGAAACATTAGATATCCTTTGCGAATCGAACTTCATTGCGCGAGATCTCGTAAATCTCCCTCAAAATTTCCTCAACCCAACAACGTATGGAAAGCGCGTCAAGGAACTTGGTAGCGAGCTGGGTTTTGAGGTGAAACTACACGACAAGGCAGCCATAGAGTCTATGAAAATGGGCGGTGTACTTGCGGTAAATCGCGGAAGCATTGAGCCTCCAGTGTTTATTGAGATGCACTATTGTTCAGCGAGCAGTAAGAACAAAAAACCTATCGTATTAGTCGGTAAAGGAGTGACTTACGATACAGGAGGATTGAGCTTAAAGCCCACCAAAAATTCCATGGATTTCATGAAGGCGGATATGGCAGGGTCAGCGGCTGTCGTAGGCACCCTATGTGCTCTAGCTCGTCAGCAAGCGGATTGCAATGTAATCGGCTTAGTGGCCGCAACGGACAATCGTCCAGGAGGAGATGCCTATGCACCGGGCGACGTGATTACTATGATGGATGGCACTACCGTTGAAGTGCTCAATACCGACGCCGAAGGGCGATTAACCTTAGCCGATGCACTTCATTATGCCAAGCAGTTTGAGCCCAAGCTTGTTATAGACTTGGCCACCCTGACAGGGTCCGCAGTGGCGGCCTTAGGTGGAGAAGCCGCAGCACTTATGACATCCTGTGATCAAGAAGTCACCACGACACTTCTGGAATCGGCAAACGCCGTCGATGAAAGGCTTGTGGAATTTCCCCTTTGGGCATGCTATGGAAAATCGCTAAAATCCGATATCGCAGATCAAAAGAATGTGGGCAATCGAGAGGCTGGTCTCATTATCGCAGGTAAATTCTTAGAAAAATACATCGACTATCCGTGGATGCATATTGATATTGCAGGGCCCTCATTCAACCACCAAACCAAAAACTATCGAGGCAAAGGAGGATCAGGGTATGGCGTTCGTTTACTATTAGAGTTTCTTAAATCTTGGGGCTAATGCAGCATCAAAAAAAGCCATTGCGCGTTGGCCTCACCCTCGGCGACCCTGGAGGCATTGGACCAGATCTAGTGTTGCATGCCTTAATGCATCGCCACTTCAGAAAACGGGTGAAGTTTACCGTTTTTGGTTCTGAAAGCATTTTAAAGAAAAGAATCAAGTCCCTGCCAGATGAGGCGCAAGATTATGCCAATAAAGCACTTAGCCATCACAATATTGTCGGTAACGCCACTAAAGTTCCTGAACAATTTACAGTAGGCAAGGCATCAAAGGAAGGAGGAATTCAATCACTGGAATCCCTCGACAATGCGCTTGAGCATTTTGCAAGCAATGCCTATGATGTTTTAGTCACTGCTCCTCTTGATAAACAAAGTGTCAGCGAAGCAAGCAGTGCAAACTTTACAGGCCAAACCGGCTACATTCAATCCTATGCTAATGCAGAAGATAGCCTTATGATGATGGTATCTGATGTTATGAAGATTGCCTTGGTCACCGAGCATTTATCCCTAGCACAGGTTCCTAAGGCGATAAATAAAGATCTTATTACACGAAAAATAACATTGCTTCACAAGGCACTAATCGAAGATTTCAATTGCCCAACACAAAAAATTGCTCTATTGGCCCTTAATCCACATAATGGAGATAGAGGATTATTGGGCAGTGAGGAAAAAGAAATAATCGTTCCGAGCATACAAGCTATCCGATCAAGTATATCGACGGTTTTTGGACCCTATGCCGCCGATGGCTTTTTTGGGCTACATCAATATAGAGCCTTTGATGCCACACTGGCTATGTATCACGATCAAGGCCTTATTCCGTTTAAATCAACAAACTTCGACGGCGTAAACTTTACGGCAGGTCTGCCCATTATCCGCACAAGTCCTGATCATGGTCCAGCCTACGACAAAGTAGGTCACTCAACGATCGATTACTCCTCATTTATCCAGGCAATTTATACTGCCATGGACATCCACTCCAATCGGACAAACTTTGAAAAAGTAGAGAAGACGGCCTTGCGGCCTAAATTGTAATACTCAATGCCATAAATTATTCTTACCTTTGACGCCCATTAAATTTTGGAGTGGTGCACATCAGAGATTATCAAATCCCTTGGGTTGGGCTCAAAAATGGAGAGCACAACTTCCACTTCGAAATTGATGAATCGTTCTTTACGTATTTCGATCACGCCGAAATAAAGCGGTGTGACATTCATATTGATCTCAAATTTCAAAAGAGTGAACATCTATTCATCTTAAAATTTGAAATTGATGGTTGGCTAGAACTCCCTTGTGACCGCTGTCTTGCACCCTATGAGCAATCGTTGTTTGACGATGCAGAGGTCTGGGTAAAGTTTGCGAACAATCGAGGTGAGGGAGAAAATGCAGATGAAGCAGATTGTGTTTATATCGCACGAACTGATCCTTTCTTAGATGTCTCAAAGATTATCTATGATTATATCTTGCTAGCTATTCCCTTGGGCCACTTCCATCAAAAAATTGAGCACTGTGACCAAACCATGGTATCTCAAGGTTCATCAAAAGTTGGAAACGAGACTTCCCAAAAGGCAGATGAGACCGACCCTCGATGGGATGCTCTAAAGAAATTACAATCAAAAAAGTAGGTCAACCCACTTTACTCCGTGATCGAAAAAAGAAACGATAAAACGCTATAACCCTAGAATAAAAAAATAGACTCATGGCACATCCTAAACGCAAAACATCTAAGACTCGTCGTGATAAGCGCCGTACTCATGTAAAAGCTAGCATGCCAACATTTAGCATATGCAAGGAAACTGGTGAAGGCCACCTAAGACACCGAGCATATTACGTTGACGGGAACCTTTACTACCGAGGAAAACTCCTTGTAGAGGCCAACGACTAGTTTCACCATGGCACTTTCCAAGCCGACAACCAAAACCCAAGGTTCTCCAATTACTGCATGTATTCGTGACGTCACGGGATTCGTGCCGCATGATATTCTCTCTAATAAAGATTTAGAGAAAATGGTGGATACCAACGATGAGTGGATCAAAACCCGAACGGGCATCCATGAACGACGTATGCTTAAAGGAGAAGGCAAAGGAACATCAGATATGATTGTTCCTACAGTCAATAACCTACTCAACAACTCACAAGTACGACCAGAAGACGTCGACTTAGTCATTGTAGCAACCATTACGCCCGACCGTATGCTGCCCGCCACCGCCATGCATGTTGCTCAGCGATGTGGGCTAGTCAATGCGTTTGGATTTGACTTGAATGCGGCATGCTCAGGCTTTCTTTATGGTCTGGAAACTGGCCGACGTTTTGTCGAATCAGGTTCTTACAAAAATGTTATTGTAATCGGAGCAGACAAAATGTCTTCCATCATCGATTATCAAGACCGCAATACCTGTATCATTTTTGGCGATGGTGCAGGAGCTGCGCTTTTACAACCAAGTACTAATGGATTTGGTATACAAGATGCTATTTTACGAGCGGATGGATCAGGTGTTGAACTCCTGTATCAACACGCTGGTGGCTCAGCCTATCCACCAAGTCAAGAAACCGTAGCCAATCGCGAACACTTCATCTATCAAGATGGCAAACAGGTCTTTAAAGCAGCTGTACAAGCAATGTCTGGAGTCTGCCAAGATATTCTCGATCGCAATGGCCTTACTGGTGATGATATTGATTGGTTAGTGCCCCATCAAGCCAATATTCGGATCATTGACGCTACTCGGGAGCGCATGGGATTGCCGAAAGAAAAAACCATGATTAACATTCACAAATACGGTAACACAACTGCCGGCACCCTACCCCTCTGCTTATGGGAGTACAAGGATCAGTTGAAACCTGGTGATCGTCTCTTACTCACTGCATTTGGAGGAGGATTCACATGGGGTGCAATTATTCTGACTTGGGGCTGCTAATTTTTGGATTGGTTTTTCCTATTTTCGAATAAATTCACATTATGGCAAGTACATCGGATATTAAAAATGGCCTTTGTCTTAAGCACAATAGCGATATCTACAGCGTGGTAGAATTTCAACACGTAAAGCCGGGTAAAGGACCAGCCTTCGTGCGTTGCAAAATCAAGTCATTGACTTCAGGAAAAGTACTGGATAATACTTGGCCCTCTGGACATAAGATTGAGACCGTTCGTGTTGAGCGACGTAAGTTTCAGTACTCATACAAAGATGATACAGGGCTGCAGTTTATGAATACCGAAACCTGGGAGCAGATTGCCCTCCAGGAAGAAGCCATAACCAATGCCGATCTCTTAATGGAAGGAGTTAACGTAGACGTCCTTGTTTTATCAGAGGATGAGACAATCCTTACCTGTGAGCTACCTCAGAGTGTTACTCAAAAAGTAGCCTACACAGAACCAGGACTAAAAGGTGATACTGCAACGAATGCAAGTAAACCGGCAAAACTTGAATCGGGTGCCGAAGTACAAGTTCCTCTATTTATCAATGAAGGAGATAGTGTGCGAATCGATTCTACTACAAGATCATATATAGAAAGAGTAAAACAGTAACACATGAAGTTTCAAGAAATACAAAAACTTATCCAGCTCCTAGCGGACAGCAATGTAAGCGAACTAAACATCAAAGAAGGTGAGTTCGAGATTACCATTCAAACGGATAAAGTAACACAGCAAGTAGTGGTAAGTGCTCCAAGCGCCCCTGCCGCAATTCCAGTTGCTGCTGCAACTCCTTCCCCTACGCCAGCTGCAGCGGAAGCACCTGCGGAGAAAGCTCCAGCAAAAGAAAAAGCTGAAGAAGCTGCTCCTAGCGGAGTCGAACAAAAGTCTCCAATGATTGGTACGTTCTATCGTAAATCAGGCCCAGATAAACCTGCTTTTGTCAAAATTGGGGATACAGTGAAGAAGGGTGATGTGATTTGCATTATTGAGGCTATGAAATTGTTCAATGAGATCGAATCAGATCATGATGGAGTGGTTACCAAAATTCTAGTTGACGATGCATCACCTGTTGAGTTTGGCCAGCCTCTCTTTCTAATTGACCCAGCTTAAAAATCTGACAACCTTACATCATGTTTAAGAAAATTTTAATCGCCAATCGCGGTGAAATTGCATTGCGTATTATTCGCACCTGCCGTGAAATGGGTATTCAAACTGTCGCAGTCTATTCTGAAGCCGACAAGGATAGCCTGCATGTCAAATTCGCTGACGAAGCCGTTTGTATTGGACCAGCACAAAGTGCTAAGTCTTATTTAGAGATAAAAAATATCATGGCGGCGGCAGAAATCACCAATGCTGAGGCCATTCACCCAGGCTATGGTTTTCTATCCGAAAATGCCTCATTTGCTGAGATTTGTACAGAATCAGGCATCAAGTTTATTGGACCTACTGCTGAGCAGATCACAAAGATGGGTGACAAGGTCACTGCTAAAGACACCATGAAAGCTGCTGGAGTGCCTGTCGTGCCAGGATCAGATGGTCTCGTCAAAAACGTTGCAGTTGGCAAAAAAATGGCGAATAAAATCGGCTATCCTGTAATGATTAAGGCTACTGCTGGTGGGGGTGGAAAGGGTATGCGAATCGTAGAAGCCGAAGAAGATTTTGAGAAGAACTTTGAAAGCGCTCAGCAAGAAGCGCGAGCAAGTTTTGGAAACGATGGTATCTATATCGAAAAATTCATTGTTCAGCCACGACACATTGAGATTCAAATCGCTGGTGACCAAAAAGGTAATGTCTGTCACCTTTCAGAAAGAGACTGTTCTGTGCAGCGACGCCATCAAAAATTGATCGAAGAATGTCCATCACCTTTTGTTGATGAAAAGCTTAGAAAAAAAATGGGTGATGTAGCCATCAAAGCGGCTAAGTACATCAACTTTGAAGGGATGGGAACCGTAGAATTTCTAGTTGACAAAGACAAGAATTTCTATTTCATGGAAATGAACACTCGAATTCAAGTGGAACATCCTGTGACCGAAGAAGTGATTGGCGTAGACTTGATTCAAGAACAAATCAAATTGGCTGCAGGTGAGAGCATCACCCAATCTAGATACTTCCCTGACGGACGACATGCCATCGAATGCAGAATCAACGCCGAGAATCCCATCCTCAACTTTCAGCCATCGCCCGGGGAGATCACCTCTTGGCACACGCCAAAAGGGTATGGAGTGCGTGTCGATACTCACGCTCATGCTATGTACCGAGTTCCCCCCTATTATGACTCCATGATTGCCAAGGTCATTGTTCGAGCAAAATCACGGAAGGAGGCCATAAGCCGAATGAAGCGAGCACTTAATGAGTTTGTCGTAGAAGGAATTCACACGACGATACCTTTACACTTAGCTATCCTTGAAAATGAAGAGTTTGCCTCAGGGAGCTATGACACGGGTATTATGAATCGATTCGATTTTGATGTCCTACAACCGTCCTCGGATAGCGAGTAAGCTCGTGATCAAGAGGTGTACAAAGTAGAATCCCACAAATATTAAGGCGTTTTGTTTGTTTATGGGTAAGATGTCCATGAGATGCAGTCCAAGAAATAAAACTAACGCAGCGATTGTCTTTATAGCGGAAAAGGCGAAGGTCCATTTGAGATGCTGAGCATCATTGTTGACGATCAGCTTATTGCCTGCATAGTAAATGACCAGTGCAAAAACAAAATAGCTAGTCCAGATAAAGAAAACCATCAGAGAAAATCTTTTATGGCTAGGTAAACAGCCGCAACCAGAGCAAAAAGCAGGATACCAATCATGTACCACAGTCCATATATTGGAAAAGTGTTTTTACAATAGATTCCTGCAATACCGCCAAGGGCCATGATCACGACCATTTGATAGGCTATATGCAATGGTGCACGCATTGTACGAAATAAAGACTTTTTATCGAAAGTACGTGTAGAATGAAAGCAACAGGTGTGCAATTGATACGTTATATTTAATATTAATCTTGAAGGACATCAACTATGGCCCAAAACCTTGTCAGTAAGATAAATTTTCAGTGGTATCGCAATCCACTTAAAACCCTTGGCATCTTTTGCTTTACATGGGTCTTTATAGCTGGGTGTTCCAAAAACAATGCGGGATTACCCAAGCAAGTTTATCATGACTTGACGGGTTACTATAATGGCTTGTTTAATGCAGAATTGCTGCTAGATGAAAAAATTGATGCGACCCGTCAGAATTATGAAGTAAAATACAATGAGCGCTTATCGGTTTATCCTGAAGGGCCCATTGTCCCAGGCCAAATGCGTTGCGAGGATGTTATTGAAAAAGCTCAAGCTATGATTCAAAAACAAAATCGTGAGAAAATGGATCGAGAAATCAGCCACCAAACAGACGATGCATGGTTATTGGTAGGTAAAGCATTTCTTTACGAGGGAAATTTTGAAGCGGCTATAGATGCCTGTCGATATGTTACTACCTTTTACGAAGAAGGTATCGATGCACGGTCGAATAAAAAGCAACGCAAACAAAACTCAAATTCCAAACGACGTCAAAAAGAAAAGGATGAGGAAAGGGCACGGTTTGAAGCCTTAAAAGAAGGAAAAGATATTCGTCCAAAAGCCAAACTTTTTGTTCATGAATACGCAAGAAGTGAGGCCTTAACGTCAATGCTTCGAGCCTACGTAGAAAGCGGACAATATGATCTTGCTGAATCTATCCTAACTTTCATTCGTAGCGATCTTGACTTTCTCCAAAACTTAGATTGGGAAATCCATCGAATCGAAGCCGACTTAGCCCTGCGGCAAAATGATATTGAACGTGCTATTCAATCCTTAGAACGCTCTACCCAGGAAGCCCCTAAGTTGGAACGAAAAACTATGGAGTTTGTTCTAGGTCAGCTCTACCAAGAAACCAACAGAAATCTGGAAGCAAATGCTTGGTTTAGCCAATGCATTAAGAGAAATGGGAATCTAGATATGTTGTTTTATGCCCGGTTGAATCAGGCAAAAGAAAGCCCAAACGATGAGGCGGATAAGCTGCTAAGTAAGTTGTTAAAAGAGAATAAATACAATAATTTCTTTGGCGAGATTTGGTTTGCACGAGCGGAGCTTGCCCAAAAAGCAGGTGATCTTGAAAATGCCACATTGTATTTCCAAAAAGCATGTCAAGAAGATGGAACAGTTGAAGAAGTGCTGTGCGCCTCATATACAATCTTGGGAGATATATTCTATGATCAAAAGGATTATATCCAAGCTTCCGCATACTATGATAGCGCATCGAATCATGCAAATAGAGAATTAGCCGCAAGTGGAGCATTAGAAATGCGAAGACAAAATTTAGCTCAACTCGCGGATTACCTTGAAACAATTGAAACATTTACCAATCAACAGGCAATCGATGCTCTGAGTGAGGAGGAGCTCTATGCGTTAGCCAAAGAGCAGATAGAAGAAGAGGATCGCACACTCCAAGAAGCAAAAGCTAGGCAAGAGCGACTAAATGCACTATCTACCTCGTCAGACGGGGGGTCTGGGTTTTACTTCAATAGTGTTGAAGCCATGAAACAGGGTCAAGTTTTGTTTGCGAGTATATGGGGCGATCGCCCTTTAGAAGATAATTGGCGTCGTTCCGATAAACTTAGTTTCGCTGAAGTGAATACTGCAGAATCTTTATCTGAAGAAGATCAGTTCGAACAAAGAGTTCAAGAGCGTGCAGAATCTTTGCGCTCAGCTTCCAATAAGAGTGCGGAGGACATGAAGATTGTTTATGAAGCTTTTTATGGCGCTGGATTCATCTTTCGAGTTAACCTTCGTGAGCTAAGCTATGCGAAGGATAAATTTGAACAGCTAGTAGTTCTTTTGGCACCAGAAGAAACTACTTATCGTCCCAATACAATCTATAATCTTTACTTGATTGCCCAAGAAGAAGGAGACTCAGCAAAAATGCTGACTATACAAACTGATTTTCTCAAAGAGTATGGCCAAGTCAAGTATGACGACATGTTTGGCAAAACTAAAGATGCCAAAGCAGATAAGACTGATGCTTTACTTCAAGCGGCGCAAATTTACTATGATAGCCTTTATGGACGGTATTTAATGGATTCACTTCAAGGCCTTCATCGAGCTATCGATATCGCTGGTGCCCGATTCAATCCCAACCCAATACAGGCAAAATTTGATCTACTCAAAGCGATGATTTATGCCAAGGAATCCAATCATGAGTTTTTTGTCAATAGCTTAACGGGTATCTTAAAGGACTTTAAAGGAAGTGAAGAGAGTCTATATGCTTATGAGCTCTTAGATCAACTTGGTCTAGCTCCAGAGCAGAATAGCACTTCTCTACCCTTTCCTAAATCCAACAAAAAAGAATCGACTGGTCTGATTGATGAACGTAACCCGGACACTATAAATCAGGAAAACAGTGAAGAGGACGGCAAAGTGAAAATGACTATAGGAAACAAGTCTTTTAATCTTGGAAAAGAAGAAAACAATCCTGAAGAAAATTCAAGCGACCTTAATGAAAAAGAATAAAGGCAAAGAGTTACTTACGCGTCTATGGGCGAGATGGAAAGCTATACCAGCTCTGCGGTTTTTTCATCCTGTTCTACTTGCTATCATCGCATTGGTTTGGTTAACGCTAGCTATAGGAGTTCGAATAACAAAATCAACCTACAGCATGGTAAAAGAGGGTGAATTTGGCCCCCTTCCTAGCTATGAAGAACTCGAAAATCCAGAAGTCATACGGGCAAGCGAGATTTATAGCCGCAACAATGTCAGTCTAGGTAAATACTATTCTGAAAACCGTTCGGATGTAACCTTTCACGAACTTCCTCAACACCTTGTTCATGCCTTGCTAGCCACAGAAGATGCACGGTTTATTCAACACCCCGGTATCGACTTTAAGGCAACGTCTCGAGCTATTGTTTTCCTAGGAAAACGTGGGGGGGGTAGTACCATTACTCAGCAACTTGCTAAAAACTTATATAAAACAAGAAAAAATACAGCCGCACCCACGGATTGGGAGGAGTGGACTGAAAACAAACCGCTTGTTGACAAAGGGTTTGATAAGCTAAAAGAATATGTGATCTCTAGCCAATTAGAGCAGCGTTACTCAAAGGAAGAGATCTTAACCCTTTATTTAAATACCGTAGAGTTCAGTAGCAACTCGTTTGGAATCAAAGCTGCAGCCCAAACCTATTTCGGCGTCGATCCAAAAGATTTACGACTCGAGCAAGCCGCCACATTGATTGGAATGCTCAAAGCCCCTACGCAATATAACCCGCAGATCAATCCAGAAGCTTCCATGGAGCGAAGAAATACGGTGATCGATCAGATGTTAAAGTATGATTACCTCAGCGAAGCGGAGCATCAATATTACAGAAACCAGCCTCTAGGATTAAATGTAAAAGGGTCAGGAATAACCACGGGTGAAGCCCTTTATTTTCGAGAGCAAGTTCGATTGGAGCTTGCTAAAATCCTCAATAGTGAGGAGTTAACTAAGTCAGACGGCTCTAAATACAATCTCTATACTGATGGCTTGAGAATTTATACATCGATTGACTTGCGTATGCAAGAACTTGCCGAACAAGCCGTATCAAAACATATGCGGGAGCTTCAAGTCCAATTTGATAAAAATTGGTCGGGAAGAGATTTATGGAAAAACAAAGAAAACCGTCTTAAAGCGCTGTATAAAAGCAGCCAAATCTATGCTCAGTTTGCAGCAGATGGAGGGGATGAAGAAACCATCTTAAATGAGTTGATGGAGGAGGAAATGAATTACCAGGTCTTCACTCATGACAGAGGGTTTGTTGATTCGGTTATGACCGGAAAAGAATTTGTTCGCTATAATGAATCCTTACTGCAGGTAGGATTTATGGTCATGGATCCACAGAGTGGCGATGTGTTAGCTTGGATTGGCGGTTTAGATTTTAATCAATCCCCGCTTGACCACTTGAATGTACGACGGCAAGTAGGCTCTACCTTTAAGCCACTATTGTATGCAAAGGCACTTATTGATCGCAGACGAGAACTTGACCCATGTGCACAGATTCCCATGAGTTCACGAGTGTTTGAAGGTCGCGATTGGCAAGCTAAATGGCGATGGACAAAAGGCAATGATGGCACCTTGTCTATGAAAAGCTGTCTAGCATCGTCAAACAACAGTTGCTCAGTAAACCTTATGTATGGATTAGGCGGACCACTCCCCCTTATACGATTCGCTGGAGAATTAGGAATATCAGAAAAACAGATTCCCGAATCGGCTACCATATGCCTCGGTAGTGCTGATATCACCGTGTATAAAATGATGGCATCTTTCTCAGCATTTGCCAATAGTGGAATTCATACACCACCGCGATTTATCACTCGCATAGAAAATAGTGATGGACAGGTTATTTATCAAAATGATCAGAACTATCATGTCGCTATTGATTCAGCTACAAACCGTCGTGTCGTAACCCTGATGAATGAAGTAACAAGATCAGGCACTGCAAGATCACTAAACTCCTCTTCCTACAATATACCGAGTAAAGTTATGCTTGCCGGAAAAACAGGTACAACACAGAACAACACCGATGGATGGTTTATCGGTTATACGCCAGACTTATTAGCAGGCGTTTGGGTAGGTGGTAACGAAAGACATGTGCGATTCCGAAGCAACTACTACGGACAGGGTGCGCGCATGGCACTTCCGGTTTGGGGCTACTTTATGGAAAGCGTATACAACGATAAAAACTTCAGGTACTCCGATGCCGAAACAAGAAAAGAAAAGTTCACCACGCCATTGCGATATAATGAGTGCCCTAACACGATTGCAAAGAATACAAGTGTTTTCTCCAGTGAAATGAGTGAAGAAAGTTTCTTTGATGCCGATGATGATTTTTTTAATCCTGTGTTTAATACAAGTCCCGCAGAGGACAACAATGGCAACGGTCAAAGTCCTCCCAATACACCGAGTAATGAGAACAGTATATTCAACAATGAAGACGACGATTTCTTCGATGATGATATGCCCTAACTAGCTGGAATAATCTAACAAAACCCAACAACAGGCATGAACGGTCTTCCTGGAGAAGAAATTAAGGCATCCATTTCCCTTATTCCCAATAAGCCAGGAGTCTATGAATTCTATGATGCTAACCAAAAAATTCTTTACGTTGGAAAGGCTAAAAGGCTAAAAAAGCGCGTTCAATCCTACTTTCAAAAAGAGCCGAACAGTGCCCGATTAAAGCTTTTAGTAAAAAAGATTACCTCCATAGAATTCACAACTGTTGAATCTGACCAAGAAGCTTTCTTATTGGAAAACAACCTGATCAAAGAACACCAGCCGAAGTACAATATTCAGCTAAAAGATGACAAATCTTACCCATACATTGTTATTCGAAACGAACCTATACCGAGATTATACTTTACAAGGAGGAAAGTGCAAGACGGCTCAGAATACTTTGGTCCATATACCGGAGTCAAACATGTGAGGGCAATACTTAATCTTGCCAAAGAACTTCATCCCTTAAGAACATGTAAACTTGACCTGAGTCCTGACAAAATCAACCAAGGAAAGTATAAGGTGTGCCTAGAATATCACATCGGCAACTGCCTTGCCCCATGCATTGGCGAGCAAAGTGCATCGCATTATAATGAAGGCATCGATACAATCAGAAAAATACTTGAAGGCAAGACGTCAAAGATAATTGAAACCCTAATAGACCGCCGTAATCAAGCCACAGAACAACTCGACTTTGAGCTCGCCCATGACTATCAAAAGAAAATTGAAAAAATTCAGGAGTTTAGAAGGCCATCACTCGTCGAGAACTTAGGTATTGAGCAAGCGGATGTTTATCAGATTTTACACAAAGAGAACGGAAGTGCGATTCAACACATTAAGATTAGAGAATACTCCATCATATTTTCGACTATCAATCAAGTCATTCCAAAACTGCATGAAGACGACGAAGAACTTCTATTACAGGCCATAAGAAAATTCACTATGAGCCAACCCTTAGAATCCATTCCACCAATTATAGCTCCTATAAATATTGATTTCCCTTTTGCCCCAGTCATTGTACCAGAGAGAGGAGAAAAAAATAGAATACTTCTTATGATGAAGAAGAACTTGATGGAACACAAGTTTAAATCCAAATCAAAAGTCAACCAAGACCACCTTGAACAAATACAGAAAGATCTTCGTCTAACAAGCTTACCAAAGCACATTGAGTGCTTTGACAACTCCAACATCCAGGGAAGCAATCCAGTTGCCTCATGTGTGGTCTTTATTAATGGAAGACCTGCAAAATCCGCTTATCGACACTTTAATGTAAAGTCAGTCGATGGTCCCGATGATTATGCCAGCATGAGAGAGATCGTCAAAAGACGATACACAGGACAGATCAAGAAAGGAGAAGCCTTACCCGACCTAATTGTCATAGACGGAGGCAAGGGGCAGCTCAACGCGGCTATTGAGGCCTTAAAGGAAGCTGGCATTTACGAGAAGATAGCCGTCATTGGTATAGCTAAACAATTAGAAGAGCTATTTTACCCGAATGACCCACTACCATTAATGTTAAACAAGAGGAGTCCAGCGCTCAAGCTCATCCAACAGATTCGAAATGAAGCGCATCGATTCGCCATCACCTTTCACAGAAAGAAACGCAGTCAACATTTCACAAGAACCTCCCTTGAATCAATTGACGGAATCGGAGAAAAAACAGCCATCCAACTCTTACGATCCTTTGGAAGTGTGGAAACCATACGAAAGGCCACCATGGAAGAAATTGCGGCGATTATAGGACAAAAAAAAGCCCAGCTAATAAAAGCTGGGCTTGAGTAAGTATTTAAGCTAAGCTCCTAGTAAGACCAGAGAGACTGCTCAAGCATAAACAATTCATTGAACAACTCATCAGCTGACAACTTCTTTCTGAAGCTACTATTTGGAAACATATCCTCTAAGTACTGATTCTGAGGTGTTAAATCATCTTTTGCAATATACGAAGTAAACATGCGGAATTGGAAGATTTCATCCCAACTGATGGTGTGCACTCCATTATCGTAATTAGGAGCCTGCGCATGCGCTAAATAGGGTCTTAACAAATCGTAAGGCACCCAGTAAGAAAGCTCATTGAACTGTGTTGCATCTGCAATAGCATCATATGTTGAGAACTCGAGTTGAGGTCTGATGCCTGCAATGCGAACTTGCATTTTACCATAACGATCATCTACGTACCAGTCTTCAACAATCTCATAATACACAACATCGGTAGGCTTCCATTCCTTGTGAGTCATTGAACGATCTGTGCTCGACACAACAGAAGAAACAGTGTCAGAAAAGTCAATCATGTAACCCTTCTTCTTCTTCATCGTGATGTCATCTTTAGGAAATTGAGCATTTACCGTGAATGGTATAGCATACTCTGCACGTGCCATTACATTTTCCTTAGTCTTTACACCATAGAAAGGAACTCCGTCATCAATTGCTTCTAAAAGGACATTGAGAAAAGGATTCTTCTCATCGATGAAACGTAAATTCATTTTTTCGCGAACATCGATTCTACGATATACTCTTTTCTGCCAAGAGACATCTCGTTCTAACAGCTCTGGATAATCCAAAATCTCTCGTCCCTCCATCGCTTCATATTGATAGAGATCCCCTATATTTTGACTGAATCCAACCGACACTGTCAGAAGGAAAAGACATAATGGAATGGTTACAAAGGTTTTCATTGTAGACTATTTTACTGAGTAAGAAACTGGCGCTAAATCGACGACCGTTCCCGATGGCGCTCTAGCTTTTATATTATATATAGTGATTGTGGCACCAACAGCAGTTGGCTCTTCACATGCAGCTGCAATCTGACTTGCTTTTGCTTTAACGGGCATTTCACCCTTAAGTGTTACCGTAGCATCCCAGCTGAGTACATCAAATTTTGCATCAAACAAAGAAGCTAAAGAATTAGCATCTGGAGTAGCCACAATACTTGAACTACTGAAACCGCATACCTGGCCACGAGTCATTTTTATATCACCAACTTTTAATGACTTATGACGCGCAGCAGGCGCTGGAAAATCACGTACTCGAATCGGAAAACTCGATGAAACCGCTTTCCCCTTATCCTTACCCTTTACAGTAAGTGTACATTCCTTCTCCTTTCCTCCGGGAGAACTAGGTTTAACAGTATAGCTCACGCCTGATCCCGATACAGATCCACACGAGAATGAAGCACTGCTAACTTGCGCACCTCCAAGAGATACTTCGATAGGATTACTTACCCCTGCGAACATTACGTTCATTTTCTTCAGGATATAACTAGCATTCCCTGCTTTTTGAACATTATAGCCTGTTTCAAATGGAAACCAGAAGTTACCCCGTTTGACAGCCCCAGCCTTAACACCTCCACCGCTAGCTTTCTCACTATAGACACCATTACCATCCGCATTCTTTTGCAGTTGAGCTAATTGCTCAGCGCTTTGAGTAAATGGCCAGCCTTCAAAAGCAATAGCATAAGGCCCTCCGGGAGATTCTTCACCTGCCTCGTTACGAGCCTTTAAATCAGCAATTGCTTGGGTAAATTCCGCAGTATACGTTCCTACATAATATTCAGGAACAGTTTCCCCACCTGCTGAGGCAGCATCAGGATCGTATGCACCAAGACTAATGGTAGCCTCAAACATTTCACCTGGTGCAAGGAATGTTGAATTTTCAGCCGTGATAGGATAGAAGAATACCTTCTGTGTAGTACTGGCCTTTGCACCCTGCAAAGTATATCCTGCAACCGCTTTTTTCATATTCTTTAAGTCTGTGATCAACTTGGTAAGAATCGTGCGAGCGCCTATTGCTGGAACACCGTGAAAATTGTATTTATGCCAAACTTTCGTTTCCGCTTCAGGGTTATCTACTGTTAAGTCATAGGTGAGAGCAGCTTGTATATTTCCCTCATAATCGTAATCAGCATTTTCTCCGGCAAACTTCTTGACGAATTGATCTACAAAACCTTCTGGAAGGTTTCCGAAATCTCCCGATGCGATGACTGCAGATACCCGGTCTCTAAGAGAGTAACCCTGTATTAGACCGGCCAAAGATTCCAAACTAGATTGTAAATCCTTCCCATCTTTTCCCTCAGCGAGTAATCGATCAGTTGATTCCGTATCATCATCTTTTCCCTTTGCCTCTTTCTCGATTTTACCATCAATCACAGCAATGAATTCCTCCATAACTACAATTTCTGCTTCAAGCTCAGCATACAATGCCTGAAAGACTGGGATGTTTTGATTATTCTTGTTCTTTTCCGCCAAGTTGGTCACTGAAATTTTTTGAGACTCAATAGACTCATCAATTCCAATATTGGTCTTCTCAAGGCTGCCTTTTACCAGTTTAAAAGCGTTGAGAATCTCTGCGGATACATTAAGTGCTAGAAGGGCCGTTAACACGAGATACATCATGTTAATCATCTTCTGCCTTGGGCTTACATTACCTCCTGCCATATTTTCTCTTTGTTAAGATTTAAAAAAAGTATCGAATAAAATCAGATTACGATGGACGCATCGCATTCAACATATTACCGTATACCTGATTCAATGACGTGAGGTTTGATGACAAGTGACTCATTTGCGTCTTGATACTTTCTGCATCATCAGCTATAGAATTCAAACTATCCATAGAGTTGGATAACGTTGACATAGAATTTTGTAAACCACTGCTCGCATCAGCAATGCCACTATTTAGTTCAGAGGCAGCAGCAATAGAAGCCTGATACGCTTGGCTTAGCTCACCCATGGCCTGTGCTGCCATTTTTGCATTATCCGCAAAATCTCCTACTCCAGAAGTAGACTGCATAACTTCATTGAAAGAATTCATGCCTGAACTCATGGAGTTTGCTGAATCAGAGGCACCTTGGTAGGCTTGTGTTAAATCATTCAATGCTTGAGACGCGCCTTTAGCACTTGAGGAGAATTCTGAAGTCGAGTTCACAACATCTCCCATTTCGCCCATTTTAGAAACATTTTCACTGAGCTTACCCATGTTTTCGCCTAGACGATTTAACATAGCTTGCTCAATATTACTTTCTTCAAGAAGATCATCTAAGCTTTTGGTAATGCTTTTGTTTCCACCACTACCATCAGCGAGCTCTGGATATACTTTTGCCCAATCAAGATCCATATGTGGAGGCTCAAAAGCAGAGACAAAGAATATAATGGCCTCTGTACCTAGACCAACCATAAGCATTTCATTAGCTCCAGGCCAGTGAAGAATTTTAAAAAGTGCTCCAACGATTACTACAGATGCACCCCACCCGTAGGCGAAGCCTAAAATTATCTTTCCTTTTTTCGACGTTAATGGATGTTTCTTTGCCATGTTCTAAATAATTAAATGTTTATGTAAAAATATTTTTTGTTTTGATGGTATCTATTCAATTCCTTCGCCCAATACACTGGTAACACAACGGAATCCTATAAAACTTCGAGGCTCATTGGCATACTCCCAACTACGAGTACCCGTTTGAAGAAAATATGCCATATCTGACCATGAGCCGCCTTTGACTACTTTTCGATTACGCGTTCGATCTTCACCAGAATTGTAATCGTAGTCTCTTCGGTAACTCGGGTTCAAATCGTGGTAAAACGCAAATGAACCTTCTTGGTATTGTGTGAGTGTCCACTCCGAAACGTTCCCCGCCATGCAAAACAGGCCATAATTGTTAGCCCAGTATGATTCTACGGGAGCAGGATAAGTCATTCCATCATTGTGATAAACCCCTCTGTTCGGTTTGAAGTTTGCTAACAAACAGCCTTTGCTATTTCTTAGATAGGGTCCACCCCATGGATAATCTGGCTTATCATTTCCACCTTGAGCTGCATATTCCCATTCAGACTCGGAAGGAAGACGATAATTGTCGATTTCTCGAGGATTGTTCATTTCTGTTGTGTAGTTCACCGAATACTGAGTTCTCCATGCACAAAATGCATTGGCTTGATCCCACGTTACACCTACCACTGGGTAATCATCATAAGCAGGATGAGAGAAATATCTACGAGCAAATGGCTCATTGTATGAATATTCCAAGTCTCTGATGATACATAACGTATCAGGGTATACCGCAATACTTGTGTCCTTGTAAAGGTTTTGAAGGCGATCTGGATCTTTTTGACCATAAGCCGCATTGACAATATCAAATTCTCTGTAGGCGAATTGGACGTAATTGATGTCTATTTTTCCTTCATTATTGATAACCGTACCCTTTAAACGACCAAAATTAGTATCGTCAGCATCCGCTAAAGTTTCTTTCCCCTTAGCCTCTAGGTACATCTCTCTGAAGTCCACTTCACCATCCTCCCAATTCACCTCCATATTTCCGGTAATTGGATTTTCCTTCATATACTTCCCTCCGCCTGCTTCAATTCCATTGTCTTCGAGAGCAACGTGAATCAGGGAGTCTCTCGTCCACTCCACAAACTGACGGTATTCATTATTCGTGATTTCCGTTTCATCCATGTAAAACGCTGTAACGGATGATGTCATCTCAGGAGAGGTTTTCCGACTGAGTATATCATGACCCTGAATACCCATTTGAAAGCTTCCACCAGGAATGAATGCCATGCCGTAAGGCTTTGGCACATCGGCTACTGGACGACGCTCTACCCCTGTTAAAACACCACGGTCGGATGAAGAACAGCTGACTAAAATTAAGCCCATTGAGAGAGCTGAAAGAATTTTTGAGAATTTCATACGTATAATCTTCCTAAAATTTGAAAGCCTAAATATAAAAGAATATTCCTGCTTTGTTTGTTATTTTTTTTACAAATATCTTCCGTGGTAAACACGGCCCCAAGTCCCTGTTCTCGCCTTTAATGGACGCCTCCACTTCAGGCATAGCTCATGAGAACCCACATTTACACTTTTCAATAACGACAAGTTATACTCGTAATTGTATAGCACCTGAAAGTTTTTTCCAAAATTGTAGCCAACCGTTGTGCCTAACGCTTCAAGCGACGTAGAAGAAAGGCCTCGTTGATTGAGTCCAAGCAACCATTTGTCATGAGTCAAATGAACGGATAGGCTATATTGAAAAATCCTACCGTCAGTAAGGACAAGGGTTTGAGGAATGAGCCTCCATTGATCACCCACATCAAATTGATATTTCATCCTTAACCAACTTTGCGAAGAAGCTTTTACGTTGTAATTGTTTTCACCCCCTCTTCGTGCTGTAGGAAAGTTGAGTGATCCAAAATCAACGGCAAGTCTTTTGTATTTCAATTGGATACCTCCGCGCCATTCAAACCCTTGAGCATTGAAGACTGTGTTGAATAAGACCTCATCTTGATGGTCGATTCCCCCTGTGTAAAGTCCTTCAGGTGTTATCATTTGATTTCCATCCCAGGAAAGATTCCTAAAACCCAATCCAAATCCAGTAGTTAACAGAAAGTTATCCTTGCGAATTGCCTGCCACCCACCATCTATTCGAAGCCCCATAGAGCGTTGCAAACCAATGTAATCATGACTAAAGTGCATTCCTGTCGTAAAAGGACTATTTGGCAGTTTAGCATCAACACTGACTACTTGGGCCCCAATTACTTCCGAAGACAATCCAACATACTGGCTTCGATGAAAAGCAGCTAGGCGCACCGCATCATGCTGCGCAGCACTTGCAGGATTTAAATAAGAGGGATTATACTGATGGAGGGTAAAATGGTTGTATGACTGAGCCATAAGAAGTCCCTGAAACAACATGCATAGTGTCCCTAGAGCCAATCGTCTTTTTAACAGCGATAAGTAGCTTTTTCGCGCCATATAAATTATCCTTGACTTTGGATATAACTTGATATCGCTTCACTCATGGATCGATATTCCTTAGAAGGAACTTGAAGGTCCAGGCGCAAACCAGCATCCTCCACTGCCTGACATGTTTGAGGGCCGAAGGCCGCAATTCGTGCATCCTTCTGTTTGTATTTTGGGAAATTATGCATTAAAGATTGGACACCGTAAGGGCTGAAAAATGCCATTAAATCAAAGTTTGAAACCTCAAAATCTGAAAGATCAGTAGGTACAGTTTTGAATAGTATAGCCTCTTTAAACTCAAACTCATTTTCCGTTAAGAAAGCCGGGATACTTCCCTTATTCTTATCGCTGCAGATAAATAGAATCTTGCCTGATTTTTTGTATTTGAGTAATAATTCCTTGAAGCTCTTTATCGTGCCATCTCCGTAAAACACCTTTCGCTTGCGATATTGAATGTGTTTTTGAAGATAAAGGGCGATAGCCTCTGATTTACAAAAGTATTTTGTCTCCTGTGACATCGTTACTCTTAAATCAGCACATATGCGAAAAAAATGATCCATGGCATTGCGGCTCATGAATATGACGCAGCTAAAATGATTAGGGTTGATTCTTGCCTTTCGAAACTCTTTTAAACTAACACCTTCTACTTCTATGAAGGGCATAAAATCGATGGCCACTTTGTGCTTTTTAATGATTGCGTCATAAGGAGACCTTCCCTGCGGCTTCGGTTGAGAAACCAGAATGGATCGGATTGGATTTTTACTTTTCTTCGCCATGATTCAACATCAAGAAATTCAAGGAAAAAGCCATAGAAACCCTCCATAAACAACCCCTATCATAGCTCCCTTCAAAAAACAAAGATACAAAAGATAGTGGAGGGTAATGACCTTTATCTTCATTCTAAGTGACAATTGCACCGTTCGCAAAAAAGAGAGACTGCCCAATACGAAAAGACTAATCGATACCAAGTAAAAGGAAAACACGGGTAGCCACCCTATACTAAACAACATTAAGCTCACTAATGGCAACCACATATAGGCAGCAAAACGTGCGTATTGCAAGAGAGAAAACAAGAACAAATTAGAGGCATCGGTAATTTTAATCACATTCATAGCCAGCACAACAAGAAAATATTGAACAGCTAGGGCTACAAAAATTAAGAAGCTACACTTGAGAGAGGATAAAAGACTAAAACTATTACCCTCTATGATGCCGATTTCAATGATAAGGGCATTCGCAAATATCCCAAGCAAAATCAAGCTTGCCAATCCAAAAGCAGCGTGTTGGAACCACGATCCGCCCTTTTCTGCATTAAACTGCCGCTGCAGTACTTGAGCACTTAGCAATAACTGCAAAACGTGAATTGACCGCGCATTTGGACTTGAATACCCAAAAGATAGTAGCGTTAGTACAACCACAATTAAAAGAGAAAAGAGGGAGTTATCCATTGCCATCATAGTGTTAGCAATTTGAATATTTCCAAAATAAAAGTGGCTCACCTTGTAAATTTAATATCATGATAGGCCCTAAACAAGAACAAGGCGTATACATCCACATACCTTTTTGCAAACAAGCTTGCAGTTACTGTAATTTCTACTTTGTCACCGGTCAACGTGATCACGCGGGTTTTATCAAAGCAGCCAACAAGGAGATTAAAGAATCCTCTGAATTCTTTGGCAAGGAGCGGATGATTCATTCCATCTACTTTGGCGGGGGCACCCCTTCGAGGCTTACATTAAAAGAGCTTGAATCAATACTCAATCAAGTCCGCTCAACCTTTACAGTAAGTACTGACGCTGAGATAACGCTAGAAGCTAATCCAGAGGACATCTCCAAGGATATTGTCAATGCATGGTTCAATCTTGGTGTAAACAGAATAAGTTTAGGGATACAATCCTTTAATGACGACTTGCTCGCACTTATGCGAAGAGCTCACAACGGAAAGGAAGCGCTCCATGCTGCCTCAATTATAAAACAAAGCTCCTTTAGCAATTTTTCATTTGATTTAATCATTGGTCAGATTCATCAAGATCTTACCATGCTTGGCCAAGATCTGCGTCATTTGGAATCATTTAAACCTCCTCACCTATCTACCTATCTCTTAACGGTTGAGGAAAAGACCCACTTACATAAGGAAATTCAACGTAAGAGGTTGCCTGACGTTGCTGACAGAACTCAAGAAGAACACTATTTACATCTTATGGAATGGGCACGAGGGTGGGGATATGCACATTATGAAACATCGAGTTTCGCATTCGACGGATATCACGCCCGACACAACGCTAACTATTGGAACCACAGTCCCTATCTAGGCATCGGACCAAGTGCTCATTCCTTTGATGGGAAAAAGCGCTATTGGAATAGTCGCAACCTCAATGAGTATATCGCATCTGCCACCGCAAGTCGAAAAGAAGAGTGCCTCAGCCGAATAGATTTTATCAATGAAAAAATAATGCTTGGGTTACGGCAATCAAAAGGGATTAAAATCGATCATCTTGGACTAAGCGAAATTGAACGAAGAGCACTTGACAAGAGTTTACAAACTGTAAATCCCTTACATATTAAATATGATTCAAGGAATATTAGACTGAGTGACGAAGGAAAACTCTATTCCGATGGCATTGCCGCCACCCTATTTTTTTAGAGCAAATTCCTTTCCCCTCAAAGCCTTACCTTACATTGTCTGTTATGCCCATCTTTAGCTTCATTGATAAGAACAAAAAATACTCCTACGACTCAGGTGATGGAATTTCGTTAGGCCACCAACTAGATAATAACGGAGCTACTCCTAAAGCATGGTATAGCTCGAACCCATCCATAAATGCTATACAACAAGAAGGTTTTTCAGGGGATATACGATTGGGTGGAAGTGTCAATTCCAATGAGATCAGGATCCAGCCCCATAATCATGGCACCCACACAGAATGCTATGGCCATCTAACAGATGCACGCGTGGCGCTCGGCGATGTCTTTAAAGGATATCTTGGCTTAGCAACTCTACACAGTATTGACCAGCCCTATGGCGAACCAATAGAAGAGAAACACTTGCCCACGGCCTCACAACAAGCACTTATCTTAAGGACGAGTGTAGAAGGGTTCTCTGCAAAGGATTTTTCGAATTCAGAACCGAGTTATTTAAGCCCAAAAGCAATGGAAGGCATTGTTGCCTTGGGGGTAAATCACTTGCTGATTGACCTTCCTTCTGTAGATCCAGAATTCGATGATGGGAAGCTGGTAGCTCATCGCATTTTTTGGGGCTACAAGAACAAAGCATACAACCGAACTTCATGCACGATAACTGAGATGGTTCGAATACCTAAGAAAATTTCAGACGGAATCTATCTACTGAACCTTCAGACCGTAGACTGGAAGACCGATGCAGTTCCTAGTAATCCAATGATTTATCCAATTCGTAAGGAATTGGGAGAGCAATAAAAAGGAGTCTATTTGCGCGCGTAACGCTTCTTGAACTTCTCGATACGTCCTGCAGTATCGACGAACTTCATCTTACCTGTGAAGAAAGGATGTGAAAAACTAGAGATCTCAAGTTTTACTAAAGGATACTCATTACCATCATCCCATTTAATGGTCTCCCGAGTAGGGGCACAAGAACGGCATAGAAAGGCTTGATCATTAGAAATGTCTTTAAACACAACTAGTCGATAATCTTCTGGATGAATCCCGGTTTTCATAATCTCTTTATTAAGGGAATGCGAATATAGTAAAAAACCCTTGGATCCACGAATTAGTTTTTCGCAAAAAATATTAATCGTCAATAAGTCGAGCTGCGTGAATCAAGCGACTTGTGTTAGCTTCCCAAAATGAACTGGAGATCACTCAACGGAAAATATTATGAAGGGTCTATTGAAGAGATTCTTGAAGGGGCCATCCAACGTGAATACAACTTAGGAAATCAACTCAAGATTTGTGTAGGAACAGACTCGCAAGTGTACAAGGATAAAATTGAATATGCCACAGTCGTCGTAGTCTTGCGTGAAGGACGAGGAGGTTTTATGTTCATCAAATCCGATAAGGGACATGGACCGATCTCGATCAAAGAACGCATGCTTATAGAAGTAAGTAAAAGCATAGAGATTGCCTACAAGATTTGTCCAGTTTTAGAAAAGTACTCTATTGGCCTGGAAGTCCACGCTGATATCAATACAGATCCTCAGTTTAAATCACATCCTGCCTTGAAAGAGGCCATGGGTTATATTCTGGGAATGGGCTACGCATTTAAAGCCAAACCCGACGCCTTTGCCTCTTCCTCTTGTGCGAACAAAGTAGTATAAATAAAAAAGCCCGATCCGAAGATCAGGCTTAAAATATTTTGTTGGCAACGACCTACTCTCCCACCTTAGCAGTACCATCGGCGCTTATAGGCTTAACTTCTCTGTTCGGCATGGGAAGAGGTGTTTCCTATAGCAATAATCACCAACAAGTCTTTGTCTGAATTCGCGTTCCCGCGTTACAATATCAGACTATGTGTCTGACATGTTAGAAAATCAAGTTGTTAAGCGAAAGCTCTTGAGTAATTAGTACGACTCGACTTTGATGTTGCCACCTTTACATCTATCGCCTATCAACGTCCTCATCTCGAACGACTCTAAGAGACCTCATCTTGAAGTGGGCTTCG
>JBMYZU010000013.1:0-57120 GCA_049610685.1 Chitinophagales bacterium | reverse complement strand
CGCATCCGTCTCGGACTTCGTCGAAAAATTAAAGGCACGGCTGAACGCCCACGTCTTTCCGTTTTTCGAAGCAACAAGTTTATCTACGCTCAGTTGATCGACGACTTGACAGGAACTACGCTAGCATCGGCAAGTAGCCGTGAGCTTAGTGGTGGTGGCGCTAAGGCAGGTCAATCCGCTGAAGTTGGAAAAGCAATTGCCGAGCGTGCGAAAAAAGCAGGAATTGACACCGTGGTTTTTGACCGTGGTGGCTATCAGTATCATGGTCGCGTGAAGTCTCTCGCTGAGGGGGCACGTGAAGGAGGTCTAAAATTTTAATTAAAAGATATGTCGAATTCATCGTCAAGCATTTTACGCGCAGCAGAAATCGAACTTGAAGAAAAGGTAGTTGCCATCCGTCGTGTAGCTAAGGTTACCAAGGGAGGACGTACGTTTTCTTTCAGTGCACTTGTTGTAGTAGGAAATAAGGATGGTATCGTAGGATACGGCACGGGTAAATCACGTGAAGTAACTGGAGCTATCCAAAAAGGAATTGATGACGCGAAGAAAAACCTTCAACGTGTGCACATCATTCGTAACACGATTCCTCATGAGCAACTCGGTAAGTTCGGGGCAGCTAAGGTTCTTTTGAAGCCGGCTTCTGGTGGTACGGGAGTTATCGCAGGAGGTGCTATGCGCGCCGTCCTTGAGGCTGCAGGTATCAAGAACGTTCTTGCTAAGTCACAAGGATCGACCAATCCAGGTAATGTGATTGGAGCTACACTTGATGCCTTAAACAAGATGAGAGATCCTTACACTGTGGCTAAGGACCGTGGTATTGAGTTAACTAAAGTATTTAACGGATAATCATGAGCAAGTTAAGAGTTACACAGGTACGCAGTATCATTGATCGTCCTGAGCGTCAAAAGCGCACGATGAAGGCGATTGGCTTGCGTAAAATGAATCAAACAGTAGAAGTAGCCAATACTCCAGAAATGAAGGGTATGATTGCTTCTGTTGCCCATTTACTAAAAGTAGAAGAAGTATAAGATGGCATTAAACAAGTTAACACCGGCGAAAGGCTCGCTTCACAACAGCAAGCGTGTAGGACGTGGACAAGGTTCAGGTAAAGGCGGTACGTCTAAGCGTGGACATAAAGGTGCTCAGTCGAGATCAGGTTATTCAAGAAAGATCGGTTTCGAAGGAGGTCAGATGCCTATCCAACGTCGTCTTCCTAAGCGTGGATTTAAGAATCCTTTCCGCACAGAGTATGCGGCAATGAACTTAAGCATGGTAGAGCACTATGCAGAGAAGTTTGGTGTCAAGGAGTTAAGTGTAGACTTCTTGCGCGATATGAATATCATCCAGAAATCAGAACTCGTAAAGTTGTTGGGTAATGGAGAGTTGACAAAACCTGTCCAAGTTAAATTCCACGCTGCGAGTAAAAAGGCCCTTGAGAAACTTGAGGCTGCTGGTGGATCATTTGAAAAGGTAGAAGCATAATTAACGACTGTGAAATTCCTACAAACCTTACAAAACATTTGGAAAATTGACGATTTACGTCAGAAAATCCTGTATACGCTGGGACTCATCCTTGTGTTTAGAATAGGTACGTATATCCTTTTACCTGGAATTAATCCTTTCCCTGCAACGCCGGTGGCTCAAGATAACGGAGGTATTGCTGGGCTACTTAATATTTTCGCGGGGGGTGCTTTTTCAAGAGCTTCAATTTTAGCATTAGGTATTATGCCTTACATCAGTGCCAGTATTGCGATTCAGCTTTTGACCATTGCCGTCCCTTACTTTCAAAAACTACAGAAGGAGGGCGAGAGCGGTCGACGTACAATTAACCAAATCACACGATACCTAACGGTAGGAGTTACCTTGCTTCAAGGCTTTGGTTACTTAGCCTATTTACGCTCTATTGGTATGGGTCCAGAGCCGGGAGTCATGAGTGATATGACTTTCCGTATCAGTTCTATGGTCATCCTGAGTGCGGGTACGTTATTTGCGATGTGGATTGGAGAGCGTATTACCGATGGTGGAATTGGTAATGGTATCTCGATTCTTATCATGATTGGAATCTTGGCAGAATTACCGGGAGCCATTGTTCGGGAGTTTACTCGCCTATTAGGCGGTGAAGGTGGTGGAATGATCTTCTTTGTGGTTGAGACAGCCGTGCTCTTCTCCATTGTCATGGTGGTTATTCTTTTGGTGCAGGGGACTCGAAGAATTCCAATTCAGTATGCGAAACGAAATGTAATGCGCGGTGGTCGTATGATGCAGGCTGGTGGTGTGCGTCAGTATTTACCAATGAAGGTTAATGCTTCTGGGGTAATGCCGATCATCTTTGCTCAGGCTATCATGTTTGTTCCAGGAACGATTGCTTCCTATGCAGGTTCAAACAGCGTATTCTTAAACAACTTATCAAACCCAATGCATTGGTCGTATAGCTTAATCACATTTTTCTTGGTGGTTGGCTTTACCTATTTCTACACAGCATTGGTAGTTAATCCAAAACAAATCGCCGATCAACTCAAAAAGGATGGTGGTTTTATTCCAGGCGTTAAACCTGGCCGTAAAACTGAAGAGTATGTCGACAACGTTATTTCTCGCATCACATTACCTGGATCATTGTTCCTTGGTATTGTAGCGATTCTTCCAGCATTCGCAATGCTTGCTGGTGTAGATCAAAATTTTGCACTGTTTTTTGGAGGGACGTCTTTACTTATCGCAGTAGCGGTAATTCTAGATACGCTTCAACAAGTGGAAAGTCATTTGTTATCACGTCACTATGACGGCTTGACTAAGTCTGGGCGGATTAAAGGACGTCAAGGGGTAGGTGCGGCGTTTTAGTGATGGTGATTAAATCGGTGGAGGAGGTAGAGGTTCTTCGAAAGAGTTCTTTATTAGTATCGAAGACTTTAGCAGAAATTGCCAAGCATATTAAACCTGGTGTATCAGGTCTTGAGTTAGATAAAATCGCTGAGGATTTCCTCAAGGATCATGGAGCTAGCCCAAGTTTCAAAGGGTACAATGGTTTTCCTAATGCTTTGTGTATATCTGTCAATGATGAAGTGGTCCACGGAATACCCAATGACAAAGCCTTCCAAGAGGGGGATGTTGTCTCGGTAGACTGTGGAGCCTACATGAACGGTTTTCATGGGGATCAGGCGTTTTCCTTTGCATTAGCAGGGGCTACTCAGGAAGTCATAAAGCTTCTGAGAGTAACGCGCAGATCGCTGGAGCTCGGAGTGGAAAAGGCTACTTCTTCAAATCGCGTGGGCGATATAGGATATGCAGTGCAAAACTTCTGTGAAAGACAACATGGATATGGTGTCGTGCGAGAGCTTGTTGGTCATGGTCTTGGAAGTTCAATTCATGAGGAACCTGAGATTCCCAACTTTGGACGGAAAGGATATGGTCGTCGCCTCTTAAATGGATTGGTTATAGCTATTGAGCCTATGATTAATCTTGGGAGTCGAAGAGTTCGTTTGGCGGAAGATGGTTGGACGATAAAGACGGCCGACGGCAAACCGAGCGCACACTTTGAACATGATGTTGCAATAGGACCCAAAGCGGACATCTTAACTACGTTTGATCTCGTAGATGAGGCGATCGCAAAAAATGAAAATGTAATTGAAGTCCCAAGTTGGGATGGAGAAGAAAAATAAAAGGAAAACATCTCATAAAGAATAAAAGGATATGAGTAAACAAGGATTGATAAAACAAGATGGGGTGATCACTGAGTCACTTTCCAATGCCATGTTTCGTGTGCAATTGGAAAATGGACATATCATTACCGCCCATATTTCAGGTAAGATGCGAATGCACTACATCAAAATCCTTCCAGGTGACAAAGTATCCGTTGAGATGTCTCCTTATGATTTAGATAAAGGAAGAATAACCTACAGATTTAAAAGCTAGACATGAAAGTTAGAGCATCAGTAAAAAAACGAACAGCAGACTGTAAGGTCGTTCGAAGAAAAGGTAAGGTTTACATTATCAATAAGAAAAACCCAAAGTTTAAACAGCGTCAAGGATAAGATATGGCACGTATTGCAGGAAACGATTTACCAAAGAATAAGCGAGGAATTATTGCCTTGACTTATGTGTATGGTGTTGGTCTTACGACTAGCGGCAAAATTCTCGATGATCTAAAAATTGATCGAGATAAAAAGGTGAAAGATTGGTCGGATGATGAAATTACTCAGATCAATAAGTACATCGCAGAAAATCTAACCGTCGAGGGAGAGCTCCGAACGGAGGTTCAGATGAGTATAAAGCGTTTGATGGATATTGTTTCCTACAGAGGCCTACGTCACCGTAAAGGACTTCCATTACGTGGACAGCGTACCAAAAACAATTCAAGAACTCGTAAGGGTCGCAGAAAGACTGTAGCGAATAAGAAAAAGGTAACTAAATAAATAACTGATGGCAAAGTCTAATTCAGGAAAGCGCGGACAAAAGAAGCGCAACGTTCAAGTCGATGTTGAGGGATGTGTATACATCACCGCATCGTTCAATAACATTATTGTAACCTTCACGAATACTCGTGGCCAGGTTATCTCATGGGGTTCTGCCGGTAAAGCAGGTTTCCGTGGGTCAAAAAAGAATACTCCGTATGCAGCGCAAGTTGCAACAGAGGATGCTGGTAAGGTTGCTTATGATGCAGGAATGCGTCGCGCAGCAGTCTATGTCAAAGGCCCTGGTTCTGGACGGGAAAGTGCAATACGCACCGTCGGAGCATGTGGTATTGATGTAACGGTGATTAATGATATTACTCCAGTTCCCCACAACGGTTGTCGTCCACCTAAACGACGTCGCGTCTAACATAATAATCTAGAATAAGATGGCAAGATATAGAGGTCCAAAGACAAAAATTGCTCGCAAATTCGGCGAAGCTATTTATGGAGAAGACAAGTCTTTCGAGCGCAGGAAATATCCTCCTGGGCAACATGGTAATTCTCGACGTCGTAAGTCGGTTTCCGAGTATGCTATTCAGTTAAAGGAAAAGCAGAAAGCAAAATATACTTACGGAGTATTGGAGCGCCAGTTCCGTAAGACATTCGAAAAAGCGAGCCGTAAAGAAGGGATTACCGGTACGAATTTGCTCCAACTATTGGAGAGCCGCTTAGATAACGTGGTATACCGATTCGGTTTGGCGAATTCAAGAAGACAATCACGTCAGCTCGTTAGTCACCGTCACATTATGGTAAACGGAGACGTGGTAAATATTCCTTCGTACACTGTACGTCCAGGAGATGTGGTTTCTGTCCGTGAGCGTTCACGAACTCTCCTTGTTATTGAGGAGAACTTAGGACGTTCCACAACCCTCTTGGAATGGTTGAGATTTGATTCAAGTCAATTCCAAGGTGAAATCATCTCCATGCCCGAACGTGAGCAAATTCCAGAAAATATCAATGAGCAGTTAATCGTCGAATTGTATTCGAAGTAAACGAGCTTTTTAAAACAATAATTACAGCGCAATATGAGTTTCTTATCCTTCATTAAACCCGAAAAAATCATCCTTCAAAAGTCAAGTGACAATCACGGACTTTTCGAATTTAAACCGCTTGAGCCTGGATTTGGTGTGACAGTGGGTAATGCTCTTCGTCGAGTACTCTTATCATCTCTGGAGGGACATGCTATCGCTGCTATCAAAATCAGCGGTGTGGACCACGAGTTCTCTACCATTGATGGAATCATTGAGGATGTCACTGAAATCATTCTAAACCTTAAGCAGGTTCGCCTCAAAAAGTTGATTGATGATAACAGCCCTGCCGATAAGATTTATCTAAGCATCTCAGGTAAAGAAGCGTTCAATGCAGGAATGATTGAACGTCATACGAATGTGTTCAAAGTAGTGAACCCAGATCAGCATATCTGTTCGATGGATCCTTCGGTAACCTTAGAAATCGAAATGATTATAGCTCGTGGTCGCGGTTATACAATCTCGGAAGATCAAAATCTTGGGGAGTTGGCTTTAGGCTTTATCACCGTAGATTCAATTTTTACTCCTATTCGAAACGTGCGCTATTCAATCAATAACGTTCGTGTTGAGCAACGTACAGATTTCGAAGCACTCGAATTAGAAGTTGTCACTGATGGTACAATCCATCCAGAGGATGCTGTAAAGCAAGGAGCGCGAATTCTTATTCAGCACCTACTCCTTATCTCTGATGAGAACTTCTCATTTGGCGTTGCTGAAAAGCGTGAGGATGAATTTGTCGATGAGCACGTATTACAAATGCGTAAGTTGCTCAAGACGAATCTCGAAGATCTTGACCTTTCAGTTAGAGCATACAACTGTCTAAAGGCTGCTAAGATTAACACCTTAGAAGAGTTGGTACATTACAATACTAATGAGTTGTTGAAATTCAGAAACTTCGGACGTAAATCTCTTGTAGAAATCGAGGCCTTACTCGTAGAACAAGGATTATCATTCGGTATGGATATTTCAAAATATCAAATAGAAGACTAATAGGGAATAGATGTCCCGAGAATTGTAGATTATGAGACACGGAAAAAAAGTAAACCACCTAAGTCGAACGGCATCCCATCGTAAAGCAATGCTTGCGAATATGGCGTCTTCACTTGTTAAGCACAAGCGCATAACGACTACGGTAGCCAAGGCTAAGGCGCTTCGCGTTTATCTCGAGCCAATGGTAACTAAGGCAAAAGTTAACAGCACACATAACCGTCGTGTAGTCTTTTCTTACCTAAAGGATAAGGAAGCTATCAAGGAGTTGTTTGATGTTATCTCCGCTAAAGTTCAAGATCGCCCAGGTGGATATTTACGTATTGTGAAGTTGCCTTTCAGACCATCGGATGGAGCTGAAATGGCGATGGTTGAGTTCGTTGATTTCAATGAAATCTATTCAAATGCTAAGGAAGGCAAGGCAGATAAGTCGAAAACTCGACGTTCGCGCAAGAGAAAGAGCAGTGGCAGTGCTGCTAAAGAAACAGCTCCAGTAGCTGAAGCACCTGCTGTTGAGGAAGCACCGGTTGCTGAAGAAGCGCCTGCTGTAGAGGAGGCACCTGCTGCGGAGGAGGCACCTGCTGAGGAGGAAGCTCCAGTAGCTGAAGAGGCACCAGTTGTTGAAGAGGCACCTGCTGAGGAAGAGGTTTCAGAAGAAGCACCTGCTGAGGAGGAAGCTTCAGAAGAAGCGCCTGCCGAGGAAGAGGCACCAGTAGTTGCTGAAGAGGCTGAGGAAGAGGCACCTGCTGAGGAGGAAGCTTCAGAAGAAGCAGCTGAAGAAGATAAGGAGTAAAATCCTTCAATATTCTTTTAAAAAATAGAAAGGGATGGTTTTGCCATCCCTTTTTTTATGTCCCCATCCCTTTTAAAAGGAAATGCTAGAATTGTTCGAAGAGGGGAGACAGAAGTACCCATAATGTGCCTTGATCTGCGTTTGTTTTATTTCTGTTGATTGTCCATTCCATTGCAGCAGTGGACCGTGCACTTGATGGATTACTAAGTAATTCAAGTTGAACGCTTTCAAGAAGTTGTTCATCGTATTCTATATCATTGAAATCTTCAGATAATCCAAAGTTCTCTACGAGGGCTACTACGTCAATCTCTCCATAACCTATTCTGTGCTCCTTAGGGATATAGGAAAATTTAGGCCATTGTCCTTGTTCAAAGCGTTGTATGTCCCCTGCATGCTCACCTACGACTAAGTAGATGCCATCATTGGTATAATCGATAGCTGTCGATTCAGGAGGTAATATTCCAAAGAGTGCCATAAATGATAGCATGCCATCTAATTGTTGCTGAAGACCTTTTGATAGCACTGAGTCCATGCCAAGAAAAAGGCTGAGATGCATTCCTTTGATTGAATCGATGTTGAAGCTGTAGGAGTATTCACCCGATAAGTCGCTATAGAATTTCATGATTTCCTCATGAGGAAAATCAAACAATGCTGACACGGGGTTATTGCTTGGCCCACCTTGCATCCCTTCCTGTAGGGTGTAAATGGCATCAAAATATTCATATTCCTTATCCAAAGCGTCTACATAATCTAGGCAGGTATGTCCAAAGCCATGTAGTAAGTTATTGTCGGTCGGACTTACCTTTCCAAGAGGCATATCTATAGTTTCCTTGCCATCACAGGATTGATACATGATTTGTGCAAGCTTGGTTTGGGGATCCATTTGAACTTCCATTGCCAAGTTCACACTGTTATCCTTAACGTTAGCGGTATAGAGCATAAAGTCAAAAGCTTCTGTAAAGTCAATTAATAGACGCTCTAATCCATTGGTGATTTCAATATTAGGTGCCCTTTTTACAGCCAAGGGTATTGCGCGTACCAAGCTTTTTGAAAGGCTACTAGGCATGTCAATCAGTATACTCGCATCATGGTTGAATAGTTCTTTATGATGCGCAAAGTTTCCAATGTTTTCCTTGTGTGGTTTACCCAATCGTGTTGCTGGATTGTTCGAAAACAAAAGAATGGTGTCGCACCACCCGATAGTTATCTCCTCAATGGTATGTGTTTTGAAGCCATATTGATTTGCAGGAATAGACGAAGCATCTTCAAGGATACCTTCTGCCTCCATGGCGTTAATTGTTAAGGGCACACTTGTTGAGACTATGGCCATGTCAAAAGAAAGAACCTCCTGCCATTCTTCAGCAAAAGTCTGCTCGCTTTGTAACGCACTATACAACTGCATAAGATTGGTAGTTATTCCTACAGATCCTATGATTTTCCCATCCTGGATTCCTTGTGAAAAAATATGCTCAAGCAACGGTTGGAATACAGGATCATTTGAATACATGAACAGCAATTCTTGGATAGGAGCTAGCTCTTGCCATTGATCTGGTTTATCGAGATCCATGGCATCTGAGAGGGATTGTACATCCATGGAGAAATAGGCTAGTGCATTATTAGCTGAGATAAGCTGAGCGGCATTTTGAAGGCTTGATTGTGATTCGGGAACCTTTTCGCTTTCGGTATCGCCATCCTTGCAACCTAGAATAGCTGTAAACAAGAGTAGGGTAGCAGCAAAGAGATGCTTAACATAGTTATGTCTCATGGGTAATGATTCGTTAGGTAAATATATTCGATAAAAAATAGTTCAATTGGGCTTAGCGTGTAGGTCTGCTGGTTACAGTAATTTCTAGTTGGGAAACGGGATTACAACCAATACTTATCGAGTATTCCCCTTCGGTAAAGCTCCTTAAAATCTCATCTAGAACCAAGTTTTCTTGAAAAGCCTCAAATTTGGGAATAACATCTTGATACTGCTTAATGAGATCATGAGAAGCCCAAAGACTCGTATTATGCTGCAGAACAGTGCTAGATAGCGCCATATCATTCGTTTTGGCGATTCGCTGTAATTCATCAGATGACAAACCATAGCCAACTACTAATCCTCGTGCGCTAATGTAGATTCCTCGATCATCTGGAATCCACGAGGATGGTATCTTCTCAATCCATGGTTGAAGACTGGACATTCCCCTTGTGCTACCGTGGATTAATATGGCGATGTCTGGTTGTTCATCAGTATTGCCATACAAACCAAAACTGATTTGACCGCTAGGGTTAAACCGTTTGATAACCTCGACGTCTATTCTCTCAGTGATAGCATCTTCTACCTTTTGCAAAATGCCAAACGGATCTAATTTTTTCAACTCATCAAGCTTTGATTCTCCAATAAGCCGTTCAATCATCTCAGTTAGATCAATCTCATTGAGTATAGTATCAATAACTTCACGCTCAAGGGTAAGGTTACCATAACCAATCGCTTTGGAGTTCACAACAAGCCTTAAATCTTGTATAGTTGGGGTTGATGGTTTTGATGGACACGGCTGAAAATCACTCGTGAAAAAATCTGCATGCAAGGTAGTGGTGTCTTCTAAATGATTTCCACTTAGAATGCCATGACTGATAGAAAGACTTTGCTCTAGAAGATTTTCCAAGTAGAATTGTGCTTCATTGGGTAAAGTTGAAAGGAGGTTTTTAAAATCAAGCGCGCCAAGGTCACGAAAGGCCTTAATGTTTATGTATCCTGAATAAGGTTTCGATGGTAAAGAATCATACAATGGATGGCTGGTAAATGTTGACTTTTCTTGTTTTTCAAATTTCTTGTACACCTCATCAATAGTATGTGTGCTCTTTTGAGCAATGAGAACATTTTTTTTGGACCATACAATGTGATAGGGAATACTCTCATTTTCTAAAGAGCGCAGACCACCCTTTTTTCGGGTTTTTATATCGCGATTAAACTTGCTTAGTCTCAAGAACTTACATAGCTCAGTAGACTCAAGAATTATATAAGGTTTTAACGCTGTCTTGAGATTATTGGAATTCGACAAACTGTCTTGAAAGATATAGATCAGCATGTCTTCTTCCATTATGGCCCTTATATTGTTGAGAATGATTTTCTGCATCATGGGTTTGCCGGATAAATCAAACTGTTCTTCTATAATTTGTTGGACTTTTTCTGGTGTGAGATCGAGCTGTTTTGCAGCATCATGACCATTTATCTTAAGCGCATAAACGGCACTAGAATCGATAAAATCAAAGGGCTCCTCTTGGATATTGGATCGCTTGATAGTAGGAATTTCATTGGTTGATTTGGCAGTTCCATTGGGAACTGATGATTTACACTGCACAGTTATCATAAGGAGTGCTACGATATAAAGAATGGCTTTTCTCATAGAGGATACATAATACATAGAATACATTGTTAATAACGCGAATTCATAAACTTTAGTAAGCCTTACTTTTACATCGTTTATGAACACAGCATATTTATTGACAGAAAATGGCACCTTACTCAAGGGTAAATCCTTTGGAGCACAGGGCACATCGCTTGGCGAGTTATGTTTTAATACAGGAATGACAGGATACCAAGAAGTTTTCTCTGATCCCTCCTACTTTGGACAAACCATCATCATGACTTCTCCCCATATAGGGAATTATGGCAATCATGACAAGGAGTTTCAGTCAAAGGGCTTTCAAGTTGCAGGGCTAGTTTGTGGATTCATAGCTGAAGTAACCTCGAGAATTGGAGAGGGTGTGCAGCATTTGGACGATCGGCTCAAAGAGTCCGGTATTGTGGGTATTCAAGGTCTAGATACTCGACAACTTGTGCAAGAAGTACGGGATAATGGGGCAGTGAATGTGGTGATTTCCACCGAAGTCAATGAGGTCAATGAATTGCAAAAGCTGCTAAAGGAAGCCCCCTCTATGCATCACGCTGAACTCGCTTCAAAAGTGTCTACTGATTCGCCCTATACTTTTGGGTCGGAAGCAGAAGGGAGTCATCGTATAGCGGTACTTGATCTAGGCATAAAAAAAAGTATTCTAGATTGTTTAAGTACGAGAGGATTTTATGGTACGGTTTTCCCAGCGCATACCTCCTTAGATACCATCGATGTCAATGATTTCAGAGGCTTTTTTATCTCTAATGGTCCAGGTGACCCATCAGCTACAGACTACGCCATCAAGACATGTCAAGCCATGCTCCAAACGGGGAAGCCTTTGTTTGGTATCTGCCTTGGAATGCAGATTTTAGCCTTATCTCAAGGGTTAACTACCTACAAGATGCACTTTGGCCATAGAGGCCTCAATCATCCGGTGAAAAACTTAGAAACTAACCTTTCAGAAATTACTTCCCAAAACCATGGCTTTGCTGTCGATAGAGCTAGCATTACAGAAGCATCGGGAGTTTTGGAAAGTCATGTAAACCTTAATGACAATACCGTAGAAGGGATTCGACTGAAAAATGCTCCGGCTTTTGCGGTGCAATATCATCCTGAGTCCAATCCTGGTCCTCATGACTCTCGGTATCTGTTTGATCAATTTGCCCATTTAATTCAACCATAATGAACATTATAACCAACATTACAGCAAGACAAATTTTAGATAGCCGGGGTAATCCTACCGTAGAGGTAGATGTTATCACGGACGGTGGCTTTTATGGCCGTGCGGCGGTCCCATCAGGGGCGTCAACCGGTGCTTTTGAGGCCGTAGAACTCCGCGATGGTGGTGATCAGTGGATGGGAAAGGGCGTTCAAAAAGCGCTTGCTAATATTGAAAGTACCTTGTCAGAAGCACTGATAGGTGTAGATGTTACTGAGCAAAAACTTATTGACAATCTATTGATTGCTTGTGATGAAACGGATAACAAATCCAAGATGGGCGCGAATGCAATTCTTGGAATATCCTTGGCCTGTGCCAAGGCAGCGGCTGATGCCGTTAATCTTCCACTTTATCGATACATCGGTGGTGCGTACAGTCATATCATGCCTGTTCCTATGATGAATATTCTCAATGGGGGGAGCCATGCCGATAATGCAATCGATATTCAAGAATTCATGATTATGCCTATCGGAGCGCCTTCCTTTTCTGAGGGATTACGCTATGGAGTAGAAATTTTTCATCACTTGAAAAAAACATTGTCCGAAGGAGGATTCTCTACAAATGTTGGCGACGAGGGAGGATTTGCTCCCAATCTGCCTTCTAATGAAGCGGCCATTGAAGTCGTATTAAAGGCTGTTGAACGAGCAGGGTATAAAATTGGGGAGGATATTAAGATAGCGCTTGATGCGGCATCCTCGGAATTTTACAACAAAGAGACGGGTTTATACACTTTCGAATCCACAGGCCAATCAATGACTAGTGATGAAATGGTAGCCTATTGGAAGGATTGGAGTGCAAAGTATCCTATCATTTCTATCGAAGATGGTCTGGACGAAGAGGATTGGTCTGGCTGGAAAAAGTTAAACGAAAGCTTAGGCGATTCAATTCAATTAGTCGGTGATGATTTGTTTGTTACGAACGCCAAGCGTCTACAACGCGGCATCGATATGAATTGCGCAAATTCTGTCTTAGTCAAAGTGAATCAGATTGGGACACTTACCGAAACAATTGAGACGGTGGACTTAGCCCATCGAAACGGCATGACATCGGTGATGAGCCATCGTTCGGGCGAAACAGAAGATACTACAATTGCTGACTTAGCAGTGGCGCTAAACACCGGACAGATCAAGACAGGTTCGGCTAGTAGAAGTGATCGAACAGCTAAGTACAATCAACTATTACGAATAGAAGAAGAATTAGGCTCAGAAGCTGTGTATGGCTCGTCTAACCGATTCTTTTAAGTTGGGTCGGTCATAGGATAATACACATTCTTTCTGTTCGTAGTTGAGTTATTTTAGGACTTACGAATACATAACTTTAAGTTATGCGTAAGCGAGTGCTAACTATCTTGTTAAATCCCTATGTCTTTTCCATAACCCTTTTTGTGGTATGGATGACTTTTTTCGATCGCTACAGTTACATGAACCTCCGGGAAATTCGGGCGAAAGTTGATAATTCAAAAGAGGAACTTCAGTGGTATACTGAGCAGATTGAAGAGGTTCGAGAGGATCGTGAGCAATTAAACTCTAGTTTAGAGCAAAAAGAACGATTTGCTCGAGAACATTTTCACATGAAGGCTGAGCATGAAATTGTTTTTTTAACAGAATAAAACCAACGTACCATGTCAATATCATCCCAAGTACAAACAAAGCTTAAGGAGGCTATGAAAGCGAAGGCTAAGTCTCGGCTAACAGCACTTCGAGGAATAAAAGCCGCACTGCAACTCGCTACGCTGGAAAAAAATGATGGCGATTTAGCCCTTTCTGAAGAGCTAAAGGTGTTGCAGAAATTGGCAAAACAACGAGTGGATTCTATGGCAATCTATAAGGAACAAGGACGCGATGACCTTTTCGAAGTAGAAGCTAGTGAGTTGGATGTTATACAAGAGTTTTTGCCTGAACCTATGGACGAGGATTCATTAAAGGAATTAGTCAAAAAGGTCGTAGTTGCAGAAGGTGCTAGTTCTTTAAAGGATATGGGAAAAGTTATTAAAGAGGTCACCAAGCAAGCTGAAGGGCGCGCTGATGGTAAGCGCATTGCTCAGGAAGTAAAATCTCAATTGCAGTGATTTTAGATCTTATCTTTTTAGGTGTTCTTGCGCTTTTTGCCCTTTATGGATTTAAGAAGGGACTAGCATTCGCCATAGGTTTTGGTATCGCATTGTTTTTGGCATTTACCATGACTTCGTCTATTGTTTTATTGTTAATGGATAAAGTAATTCAGCCTTTGGGAATAGATGGTTATGTTCTTCCCTCCATTTTAGTGTTAGGGTTAGATATACTGGTATTTTATGGCCTCGTCAGCTACTTGCCTAACCTTCTATCTAAGGTGATTAAAGTGGCTACCTTGGGTATCGGTAATCGAATCTTGGGCGTATTGGTCTTTACCCTATTCGGTGCATTAAGCTTAGCTTCTCTTTATGTCATCGTCAATAGATTAGGCGCTATTCCGCCTTCATTTACTGAGGATTCCTTAACACAGGGATATCTAAACACGTTGTCTGAGCCGATCTATACATTGTTTGAGAGGGTAATGCCGGAAAGTATTGATTATCTTGAAGATCTGACCAAGGAATACAACGTTTATGGCGGATAAAAATTCTTTAGTATTAGTTATTGATAACTATGATTCCTTTACCTATAATTTGGTCGATCTAGTACACCAATTTGGCCGAAAGACTATTGTTTTACGTAATGATGATCCCCGGATAGACGATGTAGGCGAAGAAGCAGATATTGTGGTCTTGTCTCCAGGTCCTGGGAATCCCGAACATTTTCCTGACTTATCTCAGCAACTTGATTCATGGGTAAATGATAAAGCAATACTGGGGATATGTTTTGGCCATCAGTTAATAAACCATTATTACAAGGGCACCATTCAGTTAGCTGATCAAGTTTGTTTTGGCCACACGAGTAAAATTGAATGTAAAGAGCATTGGATGTTTCAAGGTCTTCCAAAGTATTTTGACGTAATGCGTTATCATGCGCTGGTGGCTAACAAGGTTTCCCATCCTTTAGAAGTGATTGCTGAAACCTCAAAGGGAGAAGTCATGGCACTAGCTCATGCTTCAAAGCCCATAGTAGGCCTTCAGTTTCATCCTGAATCGATTTTAACCGAAGTGGGCTACACCTTGCTCGGCAACTTCTTTACCCACGTAGAAAAGCTCTAGAGGCTTTATTTTATTGATTCGCTCTGATCTCGTTGAGCGCACTCCCTGCTTTGAACCACTGAATTTGCGCTTCATTGTAGGTATGGTGTACTGGAAATACATCTTTGCTTCCGTCACTGTGCAACGCTTCTAGCATTAGGGGTTGTCCAGGAGTAAAATCAGCAAGTCCTAGAATGCTTACGCGGTCATCTTCTTGAATCAAATCATAATCTGATGGATTTACGAAGGTTAATGCCAGCATTCCTTGCTTCTTAAGATTGGTTTCATGAATTCTAGCAAATGACTTCACGATTACCGCACGCACACCGAGATGACGAGGTTCCATGGCAGCATGTTCACGGGATGATCCTTCTCCATAGTTTTCATCTCCAAATACGACAGAACCGATCCCTGCTGCTTTGTAGGCTCTCGCTGTAGCAGGAACTTCTCCGTAGCTTCCTGTCAATTGATTCTTTACGGTATTTGTCTCTTTATTGAATGCATTTACAGCTCCAATCAGACAGTTGTTTGAAATGTTGTCGAGGTGCCCGCGATACTTTAACCAAGGACCAGCCATTGAGATATGATCGGTTGTACATTTTCCATGCGCTTTGATAAGCACAGGCATTCCCGTAAGATCTTCGCCATTCCAAGCATGGAAAGGCGTTAACAGCTCGAGTCGATCACTCGATGCACTGACAATTACCTCAATATCGGATCCATCTTCAGCAGGAGCAACATATCCAGCATCCTCCACATCAAATCCTTTTGCTGGAAGTTCTTCGCCTTTGGGCTCACTGAGCATAACCTCTTCACCTTGTGCGTTGACTAAACGATCAGTGAGCGGATTAAAGGTCAAGCTTCCTGCGATGGCGAGGGCGGTTGTGACTTCTGGAGAAGCTACAAAAGCATGCGTATTGGGATTGCCATCGGCCCGCTTTGCGAAGTTCCGGTTAAACGAGTGTACGATACTATTCTTTTCCTTTCGCTCTGCTCCGGCTCTCGCCCATTGTCCGATACATGGTCCACAAGCATTGGCAAATACAGAGGCTCCAAGCTCTGAAAAAGTATCAATCAAACCGTCTCGTTCTATGGTATATCGAATCTGCTCTGAACCAGGGGTGATGGTAAGCTTCGCTTTGGCTTCAATACCTTTTGCAGTGGCATCTTTTGCAATAGCTGCTGATCGTGATAGATCCTCATAGGATGAATTAGTACATGATCCGATGAGTCCATATTCAAGTTCAGTTGGCCAACCTTCCGCTTCAGCTTTCGCCTTCATTTCGGAAATGGGAGTCGCTAAGTCAGGGGTAAAGGGTCCGTTAAGGTGCGGCTCTAATTCGTCCAGATTAATTTCAATGACTTGGTCAAAGTACTTTTCAGGCTCGGCATATACCTCTGGGTCTCCTGTAAGATGCTCTTTGACTTCGTTAGCTAACTGAGCTACATCGGCACGCCCTGTTGCTTCTAGATAACGAGCCATGGACGCATCGTAGCCAAAGGTAGAGGTTGTCGCACCAATTTCGGCACCCATGTTACAAATGGTTCCTTTTCCTGTACAGCTAAGGTTATTGGCACCTTCTCCAAAGTATTCGACTACCGCACCTGTTCCACCTTTTACGGTTAGGATTCCTGCAACCTTGAGAATGATATCTTTTGGCGAGGCCCACCCGTTCAGTTTTCCTGTGAGTTTAATACCAATAAGTTTAGGCATTAAAAGCTCCCAAGGCATACCTGCCATAACATCAACGGCATCCGCACCACCAACACCAATAGCAATCATTCCTAATCCACCGGCATTTACGGTATGAGAATCTGTGCCAATCATCATTCCCCCTGGGAAGGCGTAGTTTTCTAAAACAACCTGGTGAATAATTCCTGCTCCGGGTTTCCAGAAGCCAATGCCATACTTGCGCGAAACACTTTCAAGGAAATTGTAAACTTCATTGTTGGTATTTATGGCTTCTTGTAAATCCTTATCTGCGCCTACTCGTGCTTGTATAAGGTGATCTAAGTGAACTGTTGAGGGTACTGCAACCTTTATTTTGCCAGCTTGCATAAATTGCAGCAGAGCCATTTGGGCAGTAGCATCTTGCATCGCTACGCGATCGGGAGCAAAGTCCACGTAGGCAGCACCTCGTGTATATTCCTGCACTCCTGCAGAAGGATGAAGGTGACTATATAGAATCTTTTCGGTTAATGTTAAAGGTCGGTTAAGGGTAGCTCTCGCATTCTTAACGGCTTCTGGATAGCGATCGTAAACCGCTTTAATCATGCTAATGTCAAAGGCCATCGTCTAATTCTTTGCCATGAAGGTACGGATTTCACGCCTTTACTTTAAACTTTTTAGCACTGATTCAGTGACTGATTTTGTCCGTATAGCGTACTTTGCATAGAATGCGTGGTCATAATCTTTTAAGAGCCCTTGTTGCTATACGAAGTTCTGGTTTCAGGACCTTCCTTACAATTTTAATAATCTCAATAGGTGTGGCAGGCCTCATCGCCATGCAGTCTGCTATTGTTAGCATAAAATCCAACCTGACGAATCAGTTTGTTGACCTTGGTGCAAACTCCATAAAAGTTGATGATAACGTAATACAAGAGAAGGGGCAAAGTGACGTTCCACCGATTACCTTAGATGAAGCACGACGATGTGCTAACCATTTTTTGGAATTGGGTTTTATCACTTCTTATCATCGTCGATTTAAACCTAACGCGGAGATATTGTTTTCATCGCGTTCGACAAATCCCAACATTAGCTTGATAGGGGGCAATTTGCATTATATCGCAAACAATGGTTATTCAATCGCTTATGGAAGAAATTTTTCTGAGGCGGAGTCCAGGAATGGGATTCCTTCTGTTATACTTGGGAGTGAGACGGCAAACAAACTAGGTATAGGAAAGGATGAGCTCACGAGTGCAAGCCTTGTAATTGACGGTCTAAGAGTTAATGCGATAGGCATATGTGCTCCGCGTGGGAATAGTCAAAACTCCAACGATCGATTCGTGGTACTTCCAGCAGCCTATCTAGATCAGCAATACCCTGATGAAGGAAGTTATGATATCGTGGTCAATGTTCCGGATAAGAGGAGTCCTATTCGAATAGAACAAGAGATTATAGGCGTGTTTCGTCAGATACGGGGCGTCGAGGCTGCTTTGCCCAACAACTTTCGAGTGATTCGCAGCGAAAAGCTCTATTCGGAGCTTAACACGCTCGTGTTAAGTCTATCGGGTGCAACACTTGTAATAGGGCTTTTAACCATTCTCGCATCGGCCATAGCGCTCATGAATATGTTGCTTGTTGCTGTTGGAGAACGTCAACGGGAAATCGGCCTAAAAAAGTCATTAGGCGCTCGAAGATCTTCGATTGCATGGCAGTTTTTGTATGAATCCATTACCCTTTGTTTACTGGGCACCTTTCTAGGTATTGCGATAGGCCTTATGACAGGATATTTTGTCGCTGACTATCTGGAGGGGCCGTTTATAATTCCTATTCAATGGATTGGTGCATCCTTTGTAGTGACCCTTTTTACGGGAATAAGTGCAGGTATTTTACCAGGTATTAGAGCGGCTAGGCTCGATCCTATCGTCGCACTCCGGACGGAGTAAACTATAAATAAGGTTGCAGAGAGTGGGAGAGGGTATCTCAGTATTGCTGACTATTCAGCAACTACTTCAAGCTCCATTTCAGCTTGAATATCTTCAAACAAACGAATGATTGCTTTGTATGTCCCTAAAGTCTTGATTTCACCAGCAGGGAGGATAATATCGCGTCTGTCCACTGTAATGCTAAACTGATCTTGAATCGTCTGGGCCAATTGATGAGTGGAAACACTACCAAATATCTTATCTGTAGTTCCTACTTTAGCACCAATAGAAAGCTTTGCAGACTCAAGAACAGCAGCTGACTTTTTGAATTCTTCAACAAGTGCAGCACGTTTTGCTTCTCTCTCTTCTCTGCGTGATTCCCATGCAGCTTTTGCTTCAGTTGTCGCAGCTTCAGCGATTCCTTGTGGAATTAGGAAGTTTCTTGCATAACCAGCTTTTACAGATACTAGATCTTCTGCAATGCCTAATCCTTTAACATCTTTTTTTAAGATAATCTCCATGGTCAATTATTTCAAAAGGTCTGTTTGGTATGGAAGGAGCGCTAAGTGTCGAGCTCTTTTAACCGCTTGGGCAACTTTACGCTGATACTTTAGGCTATTGCCCGTAATACGTCGCGGAAGCAACTTTCCTTGTTCGTTAATGAAACTCATAAGAAAATCAGGATTCTTATAGTCCACAAACTTGATATTGTACTTTTTAAAACGACAATACTTCTTTTCAGCTTTACCGATGTTTACGGTGCGAAGAAAACGTACATTTTTATTCGTTGCCATAATTCTAATTCTCTTGTTCTTCAGAAACTACCTCAGGAGCAGATTGCTTATTTCTTTTCTTTTCATTGTACTCCACGCCATAACGGTCAAGTGCAATGGTTAAAAAGCGTAGGATGTTCTCATCTCTTCGAAATGCTAATTCTAGAGTATCGATAAGATCACCGTTCGACTGAAACTCAAAGTGATGGTAGACACCTGTGGTTTTCTTTTCAATGGCATATGCCAATTGCTTTAGGCCCCAGGCTTCTTCATTAATGATTTTTCCACCATTCGATTCGATGAATTTCTTGTAGGTGCTAACAGTCTCCTGAACTTCTTTTTCAGAAAGCACGGGAGTAATGATAAATGTAGTCTCGTAGTTTTTCATTGTTTACCGCTTTTTCAAACGGATTGCAAATATAGTTAAGTTCTACTTAGTGATCCGCTTTTTTTCAAAGAATATTTAGGGGAGGAGAAATCTTATTATGATGGATGGAAAAGATCAGCGAACAAAACACTTATTCTTTGGAAAGGAGAAGGTAGGCTAGGGAGTGAGCAGTTGAATTTATAAGACAAAAAAAAAGGGCGGACTTGACGTCCACCCTTAAACATAACCAACAACCTATTGTAAAGGTATTGATAATTCTTAACAGTTTCTTAATCTTTTTTCAAAAAGTTAACAATTTCTTTAAAAGACGCCGGATCATTCATTGCCAGGTCTGCTAAAACCTTACGATTAAGATTGATGTTAGCCTGCTCTAAGGCATGAATAAACGTACTGTATGTCATACCGTGCTCGCGAACACCTGCATTAATCCTTTGGATCCAAAGTGCACGGAACTCTCTCTTTTTTAGTCTTCGGTGAGCATAGGCGTATTGCAATCCTTTGTCAACTGCATTTTTAGTAACAGTCCAGACATTCTTGCGACGACCGAAGTATCCTTTGGCTAGTTTATAAACCTTTTTCTTTCGAGCCTTGATGGCGGGGTGGTTTGTAGCGCGTGGCATAGTTTCTCTTTATAGTTTGTAAGGGATAGTTTCTCTAACTTATTTCAAGCCTAGCATCCGCTTCACGCGTGGCTCATCTCCTTTAAAGATGATATCAGACTTAGATAAATTTTTCTTCTGCTTTTTTGTTTTAGCGTTAGCAAGGTGACGCAAATAAGCCTTTCGTCTCTTGATTTTACCGCTTCCAGTAAGCTTAAAGCGCTTTTTCGCGCTTGATTTTGTCTTCATTTTAGGCATAGCCTGTCATTTTTGGGACTGCAAATTTAAGAAAAGACTTGTAAACGACAAGCTGAAAAAAACCTATTTGCCTTTTTTCTTTGGCGCAATAACAATGGCCATCTTTTTTCCTTCGAGTTTTGGCAGCTGTTCAACCGCTCCAAATTCCTCTAGACGCTGGGCAAGTTTAAGCAGGAGAAGCTCTCCTCGGTCCTTGAATACGATACTTCTTCCTCGGAAGAAAACAAAGGCTCTGACTTTTGATCCTTCTTTTAAGAATTTTTCTCCGTGCTTTGCTTTAAACTCAAAGTCGTGGTCATCCGTGTTCGGTCCGAAACGGATCTCCTTGATGACGGTTTTTTGCGTCTTGGATTTAATCTCTTTTTCTTTCTTTTTCTTTTCGAAAAGGAATTTGCGGTAATCCATGATTTTGCAGACCGGTGGTTCTGCATTCGGAGAAATTTCTACGAGGTCGAGCTCTAGTTCTCGAGCAAGATCTTTTGCTTTGTCGGTGGAATACACCCCCATTTCAACATTATCGCCTACGAGGCGAACTTCTGAAACGCGTATGAAATCATTGATACGGTGAGGGTTTTCGCGAACTACTCTTCTACCTCGTTGACGTCGTCTGTGTTGCAAATTAGTCTTAGTTTGATGTAAATATGGTTAATCTTGAGTGATTGCTGCAAACTTTTTCATGGAATTAGTCCACTCTTCGATTGAAAACGTGCCGATGTTGCCCTTTCCCTGTTGCCGAATTGCCACGGTGTTCTCTTCCATTTCTCGTTCGCCAAGTATAGCCATGTAGGGTATCTTGTTTACCTCGGCATCTCGGATTTTACGACCAATCTTCTCATGTCGTTCATCGATTTCTACTCGAATTCCTTCTTTTACCAAGGCACTTTGTACGACTTTGGCGTAGTCATTAAAGACATTGCTTATGGGTAAAAGAATAATCTGTGTTGGGGTCAACCAAAGAGGGAACTTTCCTGCGCAATGTTCTGTGAGCACTCCAATAAATCGTTCAAAGGATCCAAAGGGTGCTCTGTGAATCATAATCGGTCGATGCTTAGCATTATCCTCTCCAATATAGGTGAGGTCAAAGCGTTCGGGTAAATTGTAATCCACTTGGATAGTGCCTAGTTGCCAGCTTCGGCCGAGGGCATCTTTGACCATGAAATCCAGCTTTGGCCCATAGAATGCGGCCTCACCATATTCTGTAATGGTTTGAATGCCGGCTTCTTTTGTCGCCTCAATTATGGCAGATTCAGCAGCTACCCAATTATTCTCGGAGCCGATATACTTATCTGGATTATCCGGATCACGAAGGGATATTTGCGCGGTAAAGTCGTCAAAGCCTAAGGCACGGAAGACAAAGAGCGTCAAATCAAGTACCTCTAAAAATTCTCCTTTGAGTTGATCTGCTGTACAGAAAATATGGGCGTCGTCTTGAGTGAAGCATCGTACGCGGGTTAGGCCATGGAGTTCGCCAGACTGTTCATATCGATAGACTGTTCCAAATTCAGCAAATCTAACAGGAAGGTCCCTGTACGAATGCGGTACATGGGCATACACTTCGCAGTGATGAGGACAGTTCATTGGTTTGAGCAGAAACTCTTCATTGGTTTTAGGAGTATGTATGGGTTGAAAGCTATCCTCTCCATACTTTGCATAGTGACCAGAGGTCTCGTACAATTCTTTTTTTCCAATATGTGGGGTGCGAACGGCTTGGTAGCCTCTTCGCTCCTGTTCTTCTCGAAGGAAGTCCTCTAATCGTCTTCGAAGGGCGGCACCTTTCGGTAGCCAAATTGGCAAGCCTGCACCGACACGCTCTGAAAACATAAATAATCCTAATTCAGCACCCAGCTTACGATGATCTCGCTTTTTAGCTTCCTCTAGGCGCTCTAGATGTTCATTAAGTGCTTCCTTTTTTGGAAATGATACGCCATAAATCCTTGTGAGCTGCTTGCGGCTCTCATCACCTCGCCAGTAGGCTCCTGCGATATTGAGAAGCTTAATAGCCTTGATTTTACCTGTATCAGGAATATGAGGTCCTTTGCATAAATCCGTAAAATTCCCTTGGCTGTAGAAGGTTATATCTCCATCCTGGAGATCTTGAAGAAGTTCAACTTTGTATTCATCTCCCTTTTCTTCGAAATAAGCTAAGGCCTCTTTTTTGCTTACCTCTTTCCGTTCGTAGGTGTTTTTTTGACTTGCCAGGGATAGCATCTCCTTTTCAATTTTAGGCAAGTCTTCAGGCGATAATTGATAATCCCCTAAATCCACGTCGTAATAAAAGCCATTGTCGATCGAGGGTCCAATACCAAACTTAACTCCTGGGTAAAGGTTTTCAAGCGCCTCTGCAAGCAAATGGGCTGAAGAATGCCAGAAGGTGGATGCTCCACCGTCATCATCCCAAGTGAGCAATTTAAAGGATGAGTCAATAGTTATTGGGCGCGTTAAGTCCCATACTTCGCCATTAATCTCAGCAGAAAGTACTTTTTTAGCTAGACCGTGGCTAATGGATTTAGCTACCTCGTAGGCTGTTATTCCCGACGCTACTTCGCGGATTGATCCATCGGGCATGGTAAGTTTTATCATAGCTCTCTTTCTATAGTTTCGAGGGTCTTACGTATCTCTTCTCGGTATGAATGATTCAAAGGTAATCGCTTTAGGAGTTCTGAAAAAGTTTCATAGGCATCATTCCATCGGCTATCCTCCTTGTACATCATTCCTAGTCGGTAATACACATCTAAAAAAGTTGAATCTTGAGCAACCGCAAGGTTATACTGCTCAATTGCCCTGGCACGTTGATTATCCTTTTCAAAGAAGTAGCCGTAGTCAAAAAATGCTTCTTTGGGAATAGAGACTGCCTTATCCAAGTAGGTTGACATGATCTTAATTGCCTTTGAATAGTCTTCTTCTTGAGCATAATGATGTGCTAGAATACTAGAGAGCTCATAACTTGTCGGATTGCGCTCAATGCCTTCAGCTAACCAGCTTGCTGCCTGATCTGGATAGCCCAGTTCTATGCTCACATTAAATCCAGCTTCGTAGGCAATGATAAATGATGGGTCACTATTTACACTTTCACGAAAGGCCTCCATAGCATCAAGAAAGTTGTTTTGATAACGATACATCTTCCCCTTTAGATAATAACACGCTGCTGGATTGGCTCCGTAAGAAAGCGCGTTGTTTATGCTCTCCATGCCCCGGTCGCTCATGGTTTGCACATCGCCATAGGGAGTGGAAAGCTCAGTGCTGAGGGTCATGAGCCCAAAAAGGTATTGTGCCATAATCAAGTGCAGGGAGTCGGAAGATGGATTTTCCCGTAATGCCTTCTCAAAATGCCGTGCGGCATCAAGGATTAAGTCATCGGATAATTGGTTGGATCCTGTATAATCTCGCGCTAATGTCAGGCCTAAAAGACGGTGAAAGTCTTCTGCATGAAAACTGGATCGCTCTGCAATCAATTCGAGTAAGAGAAAGTACTTTGTATCAAAATCTAGTTGGTCTTGGGATTCAGTAATCTTTAGCTCTAGATCTTCAATCGTGTTGTCATCAGCGCGAGAAGTATCGCTAGGCACAACGTTGGTCCTGTTATCATTTTCTACTTTAGGGCTCGGCTTGCAAGAAAGAACAAGCATGGCTGCCATTAAGAGGAAGATGGATGGAATTTTTTCCAGCATAGTGCAAATGTATTTGAAATCAATCGTTTCCAAAGTCTACCTTCGTAAAATGGGATTGAAATCCATTCTTGTTCGTGCTGTTGCTCCTCTTTTAGCCAGTAATGTGTATAAAGCACATCGCCACGCAGGTGATCGTCAACGGAAGCTATTGAAATCTCTAGTCCGACAGAGTTATCATGTTCACTACCTAAAAGACCTCAAGATTTCACGAGATGATGATGCTCAGACAATCAGTCAAAAACTTCCTATTGTTGACTATGAGGATATCCGCCATTATATTGATAGAGTTCGTGAAGGGGAAAAGGATGTTTTATGGCGTGGCCTTCCGAAGTACTGGGCCAAGACCTCGGGTACTACTTCAGGAGCCAAATACATTCCGCTAACGAAGGAAAGCATGCCCGATCACATTCGTGCGGCTCGTAATGCACTTTTTTGTTTGATCGCGGATGGTTTGTCTGCTGACTTCTTCGATGGAGATATGATTTTCCTGCAAGGCAGTCCTGAGCTGGTCTACGAGAACGATATTGCGGTAGGTCGTTTGAGTGGCATCGTATATCATCATGTTCCTTCTTGGTTGCAACGCAATCGCCAGCCATCTTACGAAGTAAACTGCATAGATGATTGGGAAGCTAAGGTTGAACAAATCGCTAGCGATACAAGTCAACGTGATATGCGTTTAATCAGTGGAATTCCCCCTTGGTGTGTGAACTACTTCGAACGTCTATTAGCGCTGAGCAAGAAGCAGAATCTTCTCGAATTGTTTCCTAACCTCAGCGTCTTTGCCTATGGCGGGGTGCAGTACGCTCCATACAAAGCGTCTATCGATTCTCTTATTGGTTCGGAGATCCAAGGCATGGAAACCTACCCTGCGAGTGAAGGTTTTATTGCTTTTCAAGATAAGACCAACCATGAGGGATTGCTTTTAAATCTAGAGGCTAGTATAGTTTTTCAGTTTGTGCCATTGGAAGATTGGGGTAAACCATCTTCAAAAAAACTGTTTATCGATGAAGTGGAACTCGGGGTAAATTATGCAGTAGTTTTAACAAGTAATGCTGGGTTATGGTCTTACAGCCTAGGGGATACTGTACGGTTTGTGAGCGAGTCTCCGTATCGTTTAGAGGTGACGGGTCGAGTTAAACATTACATCTCTGCATTTGGCGAACATGTGATTGGCGAGGAGGTTGAGCGGGCTATGCAAGCGGCTAAGGAAGATTTGTCTTTGTCAGTGCGAGAATTTACCGTAGCGCCTGAAGTCAATCCGTCGGAAGGAAAGCCCTATCACGAATGGTTTATTGAGTTTGAAGAGGAGGTTTCTTCTGCTGAGCTAGAAAACCTATCCAAATACCTCGATGAGCACCTACGCAAACAAAATACTTATTACGACGACTTACGCGAAGGCGAGATGCTATCTTGTGCCAAGATTACCAAAGTACCTTCCCAAGGATTTGAAAAGGCTATGAGGGCTTCGGGTCAGTGGGGTGGTCAATCCAAGGTAAAACGTCTTGCCAATGATCGGGATTGGGTCAACTTCTTGCTAAAAACAATGAAGTAAAGCGCACTACGTTGTATTTTCGTCAGCCACTATTCTTATGTTATCAACTGTATTACAATTTTTTGCTTCCCTTTCCCTATTGATTATTCTCCATGAATTTGGGCATTTTATCGCAGCTAGAATGTTTGGTGTACGGGTAAAGAAGTTTTATCTGTTTTTTGATTTTCTTTTTCCTTTTCCTAATCTGGCCAACTTTTCTTTGTTCAAAAAGAAGGTTGGAGATACAGAATATGGCATTGGTTGGTTTCCCTTTGGAGGCTATGTACAAATGGCAGGTATAATGGACGAATCCATGGATGAAGAGGAGCTAAAGCAACCGCCTAAGCCTGACGAGTTTCGCTCAAAACCTGCATGGCAGCGTTTGATTATTCTTCTGGGAGGAATCATTGTTAATCTTTTGTTGGCCGTGATAATCTACACGGGTCTATCATGGGTTTATGGAAAAGATACATTACCTAATTCGGCATTAGAAAACGGTTACTACGTCGATTCCTTTGGTGAAATTTTGGGCCTACAGAGTGGAGATATTGTCACTAAAGTTGGTGATACAGAAGTTGAGGATGCGATGCAAGTACGAGCTCTTTTGTTTGAGGATGTAATTAACAAGATTGAAGTTGACCGAAATGGGGAGCGTGTGGTTTTAACGGTAACGAAGCAATTTTACATTGACTTGTTAGATAATCAGGCGGCTAAACCGATCATCTTAGAACCCGCTTTGTTGCCAGTAGTCAACGAATTGATGGATGGACCGCTAAAGCAATCAGGCGGGCAAGTTGGCGATCAGATTCTTGCGGTGGATACCATGGAGGTTAACTTCTTTCAGGAGGTTACCCGCATTGTGAAAGGGGGAACCTATCAGACGGGTGATACCATCACCATGGTTATGTTACGAAATGGCACGGATACGCTTACGCTTTATCCAATAATGGATGAATCAGGTCTCTTAGGGTTCGCTCCAAAAATACCTTATGTCCATAAAGAGGTAAGTTTTGGTGAGGCATTGATTGAAGGTCCTCGAAGAACATGGAATACCTTGGCGGCGTACATCGGCCAATTTAAATTGATATTCGATAGTGACATCAAGGGCTACAAGCATATTGGTGGATTTGGAACCATTGCTTCGTTTTACAGCGGAGGATTTTCTTGGGCCGGCTTTTGGTCCAAAACAGCCTTTATATCCATTATTTTGGCCTTTATGAATCTTTTGCCGATTCCAGCTTTAGATGGTGGACATGCGCTGTTTACCATCTATGAGATGATTGTGCGAAGACCTCCCCCTGAGAAATTCTTGCAATATACCCAGACTATAGGGATGTTGTTGCTATTATTCTTGATGCTTTATGCAAATGGTATGGATGTCATACGTTGGCTCTTTCCATAAGTTCTTGAAAAGTCTAGAATGTAGTACTTTTAAATTACTGCCCGGATGGCGGAACTGGTAGACGCGCTGGATTCAAAATCCAGTTCCTTTGGGAGTGCGGGTTCGATTCCCGCTCCGGGTACATTGTAAATCATGAGGTCACACTTCATCAAATCGTTATTGTTAGCATTGACGACTCTGTTCGCAGTGCACATTGCTTACCACCTTGTGCAATTTGTGATTCTTTACATCATGGACTTTAGGCCGGTGGAATTGTATTTTCAAACCACTTGGTTTGAGCCATCTCTTGATCCGCGGGCGTGGTCTAAAAAAAGAATTTTAGCAGTTTATGGTGGGAGTACCATTGCGATGTTCTCTTTGGGCATTTCCGCGAAGGTCTTTACGCCGTCTAGTGTAGTCGAAATACAAGATAAAAGCAGGGTCTATGAGACCATCTACTCTTGGGTCTTTATTTGGTCGATGGTTTACGGACTCGCCGATGTCTTTGCTGCTCCATTTATCAAGAACTCTACCCATGTAGCGACCTTGCAAAATGTGTACTTGTGGTATTTTCAAGGAGGGCCAATTGAATCAATTGCCTACGTGATTGCGTTAGTTGGTATGCCCTTTTTGATTTTCATTCCGATGTCCTCTCTTCGTCAGTTTTTAGGAACTTCTGAGTTTCCACAGGATCTTGTTTTTTGGGCAGGAAGAATTAATGTCCTCATGAATGCTGTGATTTTACCGGGACTTATCGCGCATAGCATAATCATTGGATTGCTCTATATTCTTCCGAAGTATTCCCTAGATGATTTGATCGCTTTTGAAATGTTTAGGTTTATTACAAGCTCGGGGATTTTTCTGAGCTTCGTATTACTATCTGGTCTAAATAAAAGCGGGATGAAAAACAAGGATTATGCCTTGATTAATCTATCTACAGCCGCAGTTTCTCTTATTACCATGGCAGTGATTTTTGGAATCCTGGTTCTCGGTATTCAAATTGGCTAGCCAAGAACTTCCTTGGCCGTCAATCAAAAAGATTGACTAAGATTAAATCGAAGTAAAGGACGATCGTATCCTTTATCTAAGCGAACTACATTAAACCGAACTCTATTGGGCGCCAAATTCAAGGTATTGGTGAAAAATTGAAAATAGGTTAAACCTCTTGCTACGCCCATTGGGAGGTGTTTACGCCGAATGCGTTTGAGTTGGTTAGCCGAGGCTAAATTATGTGGGAAGCTCAAAAGGTAGTTTACGGCTGCAGTATCTTTTACCCACTTGATTTCTTTATTCCCTATCTCTAAAACCATCGAAACATTGTACAACGGATTAATTCGTAAGAAGCTATAAATCTCGGAAAATACTTCACGGTGTTCCACGGTATCGTACATATTTACGGTGGGTTCAACAATTGAGTCAAACACGCCTTGACTTATCCATGCATTTTTTGTGGCCTTTGTGCTGTAGTGACGAATATAGAAGGGCATATTATTGATAAAAACATCAATCATCCGTTGCATACTTTCTTGGTTTACTTGCCTCAGCTCGGCAGGTAGGTAGATAGCCCACTCATTATCAAAAAATGCTAATTGATCTTTAAGCTTAGAATTTGATTGAGATTCTAAATTGCCTAGGACGTAGTTTTTAATCGAGTCAATAAGAATAGGATCCCACGAATAGGGTGTTACCTCAGCAGAGAATACAGACTGTTGCACTTTGTGTTGAATGAGTGAATCCAAGGTGTATTCTGCCAAGTCATGATAAGTAAATTCCAAATAGGAAAGTCCTCCGATGTATGATATACTTAGTTGTCCAAGGGAATCATTAGGACGCTGTTTTAGATATTCTTGGAGCACGATAAGCGTTGCATGATACTTCGTAACATTGGTGCTGTGCGGTCCTGCATAGCAAAAAGTGATAGAATCTTTTGCTGAAGGATAAACCTCCATGGTGTTAAACTCCAATTGTCCATCTTTAGCATAACTCCGATTCTTTTTTGGCGAAATTTCAGGTAGTAGCTCAAGGGCATCTGCGATACTTGATAGAGTTGAATCTATGGAAGGAGTTTGAATAAAGATGGATTGAAAAAGCTTTGCATGCACATTGCTTTCTTCGGAAAAGGGAAAAGTAAAGGAAGAATCCAATTGGAGCATTGCCCCACCAGGTGATACAGGAAAGCGGTGAAATTCTTTTAAAGCACGTGCACTGTCATAGTTGGGATATTGCTGAAGGTCAAAGGCATGGATGATGTTGCCAATTTGGGCTAAATCGATGTCGTAGTGAATAGCAATTTCTCCAAAGTTTACTTCGATGGATGGTGGTGTATTCGTCCAATTGCTATCTACAGTGGCTTGAATGGCTTGAGACAGTTTGAGTACAGCATAGTCTTGATACTTTTTAGGGAAGCCGTAACGCAACTCGATCGATAAGGCTTCAGTGCTATCCTCATAAATCAACGCTTTATGGCCATTACGAGCTTGTAGATGGGTGAAATTGCCGGGCATATCCATAGTGATCTGTCCATAAAGCAGAGGACAACAACCCGTGAGGAAGAATATTATTAAAAAAAGTACCGACTTCACCATAGTTTGAAAAATTGTTGGTTTAAGCCATTAGTATCAAAAAACATATAGCCAAAGTTAAGGAACTCAAAAGATGCCCACGGCTTGGTGCGCTGTATAGATTTTCTCCATGCCTTGTGAACGTCATAGCTCCAAAATATATCATCTACGGCAATCACTCCTTTCTCGTTGAGTAAACTATGGCATGTCGGTATTAAATCAAGCAAGGCCTCGGCTGTATGATGGCCGTCAATGTAGATCAAATCGTAGGATTTGTTCGTTTTGACTAGGTCCTTTAGAACACTAGTAAATGAACCCTCTAAAATGGTGTAATTGAGAAGTTCTCCTTCGTTGAGATATGCCTTGGCAACTTCAATTGTCTCGGGACACCCTTCAATGGAGGTAATGCTTGTTCCTTCTTGCTCCAATGCACTGCCCATAGCAAAGGTCCCTCGGCCAAAATGTCCGCCAAGCTCTAAAACATTTCTTGCCTTGCAAAATGATACAAGGTTGTGAAGTCGTTGAACTTCCAGTCCTGTTGAGGCGGCTTTCTTATGATTGATAACATCGATAAGTCGCTGGTCTTGTCCTGTGCCAAAGTCTTTTTTTCGGTAGGAGGGTAATTCATCAGCCCATGAAGAATTCCAGTGGTCTGAGAAGCCTTTTTTTTGTTCCTTGTGTACTTCTGTATAGAGCCGATAGGCTAAGTCTGAGTGCAGTCTGTACTTACCCTTACTTTGAAAGTAATGTTGGATAGATAGAGCAAATTGTTCTAGCTTTCGCATGGCTAAAACTCATATTGAAACTGAAGGGCATAGTTTCGCGGCGCTTCTAATGCAGCCGGCCTAGTGGTGTACTCATTATTAAAGAGGTTCTTTACCACGCCAGTCAGTCTTGATGACTCATTGAGTTGTACAATAAACCGGCAGTCTACAACCCATTCACCATTGGAATTGTTATCTCGATATTCTCCAACCCCAGGAATTAATACTTGCGCTTCGGGAACCATAATCATAAAACTATTGTATATGGCTGTAAGCCCGACACTGTATCTCCCAAAGCTCATTTCTGCATCAGACTTGAAGGCGTGTTTATTTCGGAAGTTGAGGAGTTTACCATCTTCTCCAAATGTTTGAAGGCGCAGATTGCTTGGATTTAATAGTTCAGGTTGCATGTAGGTATACCCTGAAAGCAGCTGAAGGGGCATGTTAAAGATTGAGCCTCGGCCCATAATGCTCACTTCCATTCCATAGATTCTCGCATCATCTAAGTTTTCGGCGCGCACATAGGGTGCACCTCCCGGATCAAAAACTGTATTAAAGTCGATAACATTGATGTACTTCGTGTAGAATCCTGCAACATCTAGGAATCCTTGCCATCGGTCCACTTGGAAACCCTGCTTGAAACCAATCTCTGACGTCCACCCATCTTCTGGGACAATATTCGGGTTTGGCAATACCTGCAAGCCACGTGTTAAATCAATAAAGTATTCATTGATGGTGGGTACGCGAAACCCTTGGCCCCAAGATGCCCTTATCCATGATCCTTGAGCGACTTTGTAGTTTAAACCTAGTCGGAATAGTGGCTTAACAGGAAGTTCTATTGTTCCATCGCTCAAGCGGGAGATAAAGGGTAGTTGGTTGTTGGGCGTAATGGAGTCGATTTTATTGTATTCCAGCCTTGTTCCCATGGATAAGGTGAGCTTTGACCAAAAGACCTTATCGGCTTGAATGTATCCTGAGACATTAAAAGCATCATAGGTTTTGTCGCCATAGGATAAGCCGCGACCGTTGGTGTAGTAAGTAGATAGTCCCCCTACAAAGCTATATCCTGTGTTTTCATTAGACCACTTGTATTGATATTCCCCAAAAATGTGATGCGTCATTACTTGTTCTGCTCCGAAGTTGGTGCTCATATTATTGTAGTACTTACTCTGAAGTATGTGCTCCCCATTATTGGCGGTATAGAATGTTGCAAAGGGTGCAAGGCTCATTCTGCGTTGAATATAATCGGTTCGTGCATCAAGAATGTATGGGGACTTTGGGTCAGAGGGTAGAAGAGCCATGCTATCAAGTCCGCTCCAAAAAAAGAATTGCCCCCCTTCTTCATAGGCGAAGTTCCAAGCTACTCCCGATACGGACTTCAATATGCCTTCATCTGATTTATGAAGATGTCTGATTTTCCCATTGATTCGAAAGCGGTCGTATTCGTTGTTTTTTCGAAAGCCTCCATCATGTCGGTAAAATGCTCCCAGAACAAAATCAATCTTTTTAAAACGCTCACGGTGCTCGTAGGTCTGATTAAAATAGATGGGCACGTGCTCTTTGTAGTCCCAAGCATCATACATGTTTTGCATACGGCGATCCGGATCATTTTTTGATTGAATTAGGTTGGCATCAAAACGCTGATACATTCCAAGGGAAGAAGTCACTCTGTGGTAAGGTTTATCAGAGGTAGGCCAAGCCGTTCGAAAATTGATGATCCCATTTAATGCTGAAGAACCATAAAGGGACGAGGTTGCTCCTTTGATTACTTCTACCTGATCAATATTTTCTAATGGAAGGGTTTCAAAATAGATGGCCCCATTCTCAGGACTCAATTGAGGAATACCATCAATCAAGAATAAAGTTCTTGAACTCGCCCCACCTGACCAGCCACTACCTCCTCGTATACTCGGGCTATTTCCAATCTGTTGGTATCCAGGAATACGATTAAGGGCTTCACCCGCTCGAGCAATAGTATTCTCTACCAAAGAAGAAGGAAGTATATCAATGGATACGGTTTGCTCGCCATATTCTTCGTCTTTTGTCGTTCCTGTCACTACCGTAAGTTCAATCATAGTAGAGGACGACGATAAAGTGAAATCAATCAGTTTGTTCTCATTCATGTTCAGGCGGAAAGAACGTTGTTCGCTCTCCATGCCTAAGTAGCTCACCGATAGGGTGTATTGCCCGACAGGCGCATCAAACTGATACCGTCCATCTAAATCCGTGATGGTGGCTAAGGTGTCTAGGTCGCTAACTAGCCTCAGCGATGCTTGAATCAGGCTTTCTCCTTCAGCATCTGAAACTATTCCACTAATCGTCCCGTTTTGCCCAAATCCAGCGAAGCCAATACTTAGGCAAATAAAAAGACTTAGAATTTCTCTATGCATGAGGTGTTTGAAGGTTGGATTTAGCCTTTAAAGGTGTATGAAAATCTAAAGGTGAAGTTTAATGGATCTTCAGGAAGGCCTGGACGATTTACATAGGTTTTGTTCATCACGTTTTTCACAAGGAATGATACTTTGGCAAAATCACTGAATGCATAGATCATACGTGTATCGATCACGGTGTTGCCTATGCCAAAGTTCTGGCTTCTAAAGTCACGGATTCCGCCAAATGGTTGTCCACCATTGAACAAGGATGCCTCGGTGCCCACAAATAAATCACCTACGAAGGGATAGTCAATGTTCTCCATGAAGGAACGGTGCTGTACACTTAGTCCAAAATCAAAACGCTTATACCCGATCTGCCAGTCAAGCGCTAGGATGTGCTTGTTCCGGTATTTCAATACGTTTTCTGTGGAAGAACTTGTTTCAGCATAGGTGAGGGTCGAGCGATTGTTTGAGTTGGCTTGATTAATATCAATTTGAGAATTGACGACTTGACCTTGCGTATTGTACAGAGTGATTTCCTCATCCCAATTCATGGATTTAGGATCGGTATAGGTATATCCGAACAAGATCTGCATCGGCACATTTTTGGCTAGATTTCCTTGTCCTACGATGGTAAACTCAGAACCAATAATGCGCGTTTCTCCGACGTTTTGGAAGGAAAATCCAACCGTCTGAAGAAATCCAGCGAGATCACTTGGGTCAAATACACCACCTTCGCCAAATTGCCCAAAGTTGATTTCAATCATATTGTCGTAATACATTCCAAAGGCGCTCAAGTCCATATATCCTTGCCAGCCTTTACCGATGCGAAATCCTTGCTTGATGCCCACTTCAGCATACCAACCACGCTCTGAAGTGAGTTTTGGATTGGGAAAAATGTTGATTCCTCCAAGAGAGAGGTTGGTGAAAGACTCTGCGAGGTTTGGAAAACGATATCCTTCTCCCCAAGAGCCCCGGATAAACGTATATTCTGCCGCCTGATAATTCATGCCAACTCGAAAGAGTGGACGCTTGAGGCCAGCGCTACCCTGAGAGCTATTGAAAGAGGTGTCTTTACTGATGGAGTTAACCGTGAAGTATTCATAGCGCATTCCTAAAGTAAGGTTGAGCCGTTGGTTAAACAGCTTCTTTTCAAACTGAGCGTAAGGTGCAACGTTATATCGATTGTGTTCTCCAACAAGTGAAGAATCAGCGGTTAATCCACGCGGTGCTCGAACAATATCGGCAAAGGAGACAAGTCCTGCGACTACATTAAAGTTTAGCTCTTCAAAATATCGGCTGTATTGCAATTCCGAGAAGTAGTTATTCGGACGAGATCCTTGCCCGTCAGTTGACTCATTCGTTGCGTTAAACCATCTCGTTTTTAGGGAATAGCGATTTTTATTTTTGTCAAAGAAGGTCACAAAGGGATCAATGATTATCCTTGTGCTCTGGTAGCGAGAAGAGGTGCCAGAAGCTGCCACACGGGTTTGATCGCCCAAGCCGTTCCATAAAAAGAAGTTGCTTCCCCATGATCGGTAGCCGTTGAAATTGACGCCTACAGACATTCCTTCAATTTTACGAGGGCGAAATCGATATTTCTGACCTACACGCACACATCCGAAACTTCCATCTTGCAAATCATCCCGTTCTTGTTGGTATTGACCATGCCATACAAAGTCGCTGCGGCCATACTTTCGCTTATGCATAAAGTTCATGCCATTGGAAAAGGGTAGGGCGTTGTTGCCATACCACCAGGCCTCTTCTTTGTTTCGAGGAGAGTGCATAGCCGTCATCCATACATTGAGCTTGGTTTCAGGAGTAAGAGAAGGATATCCCGTACGGAAGTTTACCACACCATTTAGGGCGCCTGACCCATAAATTGATGAGGCTGCTCCCTTGATTACCTCCACCGTTTCAAGGTTTTCCATGGGAACAAGAGACCACTTAGCATCTCCGGCGTCTGCGGAGAGTAGGGGAATGTCGTCATACAACACAAGAACACGACTACCTGCACCGTATGCCCATCCTGAGCCACCGCGAATATTGGCTTGTCCATCGACTATGGATACTCCGGGTACTTTGCGCAAGCTCTCCTCCGCATCGACAATGTTATTGTTCTCCAGTAAGTCACTTCCAACAACTTCAATAGAAACCGTCTCTTCGGACAGTTTTTTCTCATATTTTGAGGCTGATACTACAATCGTATTAATCAACGTAGACTCTTCTCGAAGCATGAAGTCTTGGGTTAGTGTTTCGTTAGCTATAATGGAAACTTCTACGGAGTCCGTGGACATCCCCAAATACTCAAACACTACAGAATATACACCAGAAGGTAGTTCGAGGCTGTAAAATCCATCAAAGTCAGTCACAGTAGTCAGCCCAAGGGACTGGTCTGCAATAACCTGTGCATGAATTATGGGTTCACCATCCTCGTCACTTACCGTTCCATTTAGTATTCCATTTTGTGCTCCGCAAATTCCTGCTGTAAAGAGGAAGAGTAAAGTCCATAGCTGTTTCACGTTCATCATGTCTCGATTTAGTCATGCTAAATATAGAATTTTCAAGTTTTTTAACAGATATGGGTTAATCACATTAGAATTCCTAAATGTCTAATACTTATTTCTTTATCTTTAAAGGGAATCATTAAACATGAAAAAACTTTATATCCTTTTAGGAATAGGCCTTTTAGCGCTTCAAGTAAATGCCCAAAATTGCGGTTCATATCCTCTGGTAAAACCTGCATGGTGGAATGTACTAAATGGTGGCAGTGGTCCAACGACTTTTGATTTGGGGCTTACAGAAGACTCAATTGATGTGACCAATGATGATCAGATTCGTTTCGTTCAAGGCCAAGACACAAGCTTTGAATTGCAGTATTTAATGCCTCAACAATTCGATGTATCGGATATGGGGATTCCAGGCGTTAGCGTAGTTGATGTGTCTGGGGTTACTATTCTTGGGGTTAGTGGTTTGCCATCTGGTTTATCCTGGAATTTGGATCAAGCAGGTGCCCAAAATGGTAATAGTTATTCTCCTGCCAATAATCGCTTTGGAGCCTTTAAGATTTGCGGAACCACATTTTCTTCACCGGGTATATATCAGGTAGAGGTTCAGGTTGAAGGATGTGGCAGCGCGTTGGGTATCAGCCAATGTGAGGTGGTGCCTTTGCCTTTGGAATTGGAGGTATTAGCCTCTCCGGGTGGAAATGCCTTCTTTTCATTCAGTCCAGGTTCTGGGTGTGATACGGTCAACGTAGACTTTGAGGCTCTTGTGCCTTCGCCTAACCCAGTTATCAATCCCATAACGTATGAGTGGGATTTTGAAAATGATGGTACAGTGGATGCTACCGGAAGTATGGCAGGGTTTACCTACACAACACCTGGCGCGAACGCCGTTGATATGACGTACACCATCGAAGAATTTTATATATCTGCAGCTTCGCTCACGGTAAACAATACATCATGTTATTGTGGCGATGTGGAAGAAGTGGCTTGGCCTTTAATTGGATGCACAGCAGCTCCAGAACCCTATCTTATTATCAATGCAGGTGGAGGAAGCAATAATCTCGGCAATCCATCTTCCAACAATACAGTGAGTTGGTCTGGATTAGACATTCCAGTTAGTGCAACGGCCATTTCTATTCAAGCTTGGGAAGAGGATCTTGGTACACTAGGAAGTCCAGATGATGACTTAGGGTCCGCTTTATTGACGTTTAGTTCTACTCCGAATACTGGCGTGTTAAACTTCTCAACGAGTTGTGCTACAGGTTCGGTAACTCTGTCACGAAGAGTGCAAAGCCAAACATCGACTGTAGATACAATAACAGTTTATACAGCTTCAGCCACCCCAACAATTGCAGGGGATACCGTCTTTTGTTTGGGTGATACGATTACATTATCATCGAGCGCCTCCGATCTTTATCAGTGGTCAGATGGCAGTGGCATAATTGGCAATGGCCAAGATTTATCCGTGGCTAGTCCGGGAACGTATAGCGTGACCGTAACAGATGTTGGAACAATTTGTCCTACGACAAGTGAAGTTTTTGTGGTTAATGAGTCAATTGTTACTCAACCAACAATCGCAGCCGCCTCTAATGGGCTGTATATTGAAAACCCAGATAGCAATAGCGTTCAGTGGTATAGCGATGGCCTTCCAATTCCAGGAGCGAATGGCGATACATTAACCTCTCTAAGTATTGGGGGACCATTTACCGTTGAAATGACTAATGCTCTTGGCTGCGTATCTGTTTCTGAGCCTTATGAAATTTGTCTTCCAGGTACATCATCAGCTGTAGGTAGCAATGTAGTTGCCTTAGGAAATGATGTAACCTTAGAGGCTGATGGCTTCAGTGTGACGAGTGGAAACGCTGTTGCATGGGCGTTGTCTCCTGATGGACCGATAACGTCTATGGCAGAGCTTCAAGCAGCTATTGATGCTGGATTGGTTTTCCCTGGTGATGATGATTCAACGTTAACGCTTACTCTGGCAGATTTTGATGCAAACGGTTCTTATTATGCCACGCCATTTACAGCAGAGATTGCTGTAGCAGATTCTGTAATCTATGCGCCAGAGGTTGACTCTGGGTGTACACCCAATGGCCAACTTTGTATCAGTCTATCCGGCACACCGGGTCTAGCATTAGTTGCAGATAGTTTGCGATTTACTTTCCCTGATGGGTCTTCTGTTGGGTTGAGTCAAATTGTACCACCAGAGTTTCAGGCATTACTTCCTGATACCATTGAGTATGAACTCTTAGACTTACTACCTGTTGTGCTGCCTGAGGGTCTTTGCTTTGGTCTTTCTGATTTATATAACGATGATCCTAATGGATCATGGTCTATCTCCGTACTTAATGTAGGGACAGGTAGTCTAACCGTCGAGGTGGCTGACATCGATCTCACAGTAAGTGCTGACTCATGCTCTTTGATTTCTTCAGATCAGGTAACCATAATCTCAGGAGATAGCTATACAATCAGTCCGAATAGCTCGACTACAATCGAATTTGAAATTCCGCCGGTCCCTGCATCTTTCCCAACAGTCAATGCGGGTTGTGAGACCTTTGGAGATGCAACGCTGATTTCGGTTACAGGCATTCAATCAAGCATTGATGAGCTATATAGTATATCAAACTTCAATCTGAGACCGAATCCTAGTCAAGGTGAGGTCGTGTTAACCTTTGAAGCATTGTATCCATCAAATGCCTCGATGTACTTAATGGATGCCTTAGGAAGAACAGTATGGCAGTCATCTTCTATGATACATGCTGGAAGTAACTCAGTTGATGTTTCTTTCCCATATGTGTCAGAAGGTCTCTACTATTTTGTGTTATCCACAGATTATGGTCGAGGAATACATCCAATTCAGATTAATCGGTAATCAACTTAAAACATGACCTTCGTATATTCATAACATAAATTAAACACATGAAAAACGTATTTTATCTATCTCTTGCTCTTGTTGGGCTAACTTTTGGTCTTATTGCCTGTGGTGAAGATGATGGTGGTGGAACTACTCCTCCTCCAGCAGCTACTTGGACCGGAACTTATCCTGGAACTTTTTCCGGATACGCAGTTCTTGGTCTAGATACTACCCAACTCGACTCAACAGCTTCTGCTACATTAACTGCAGGCGCCAATGCTGGTGAAGCAATCCTTGATGTAACGCTCCCACCTCTTTCAGAAACACTTCCTGTTTCAGTTACTGTTTCTGTTTCAGCAACTTATGTTGAAAATGCAGATGGAACGACATCTATTGATGTAGCGAACCAAGAAGCATCTGGAGTGCCAATTCCTGGTGTTTTTGTTTCAGGTACTGGAAGCGTTTCAGGGAATACTTTGACTGCTGATGTTACCCTTTCAGGAGTAGTATCTGGTGGAGGTACGTTCACAGGTACAAAACAGTAAGTTTACTACTACAGTCCTTTGAAAAAAGGATATAGAATTAAGCCCCTGCAAAGGGGCTTTTTTATTGTATCGAGTTTACCTTACTTGGGTATGGCCCACCACATCCCGCCTCCCTTCGGGGAAGATCTTACTTACTTTTCAAAGTTGCATAGGATAATTCTTATCCAGCAATTCCCATTGAGTATTTACTCCATTTGCATAAGTCGCTGCCGAAGTATTTCATAAAGGGAAATACCAGCGGATACCGAAACGTTAAGTGATTCAGTTTGGCCGACCATCGGAATCTGAAATAGATGCTGGCAATGTTTGCGCACGTTATCCGAGAGACCACCTCCTTCAGACCCCATGACAATCGCCAAGGGAATCGTCATATCTATATCCTGAATAAAGGTTTCTGTATCAATGCTGGCTCCTGCAAGGGCAATCCCATTGCCTTGAAGGAATTTCTTGGTTTCTTCCCAGTCCATTTTGCAAATTGGGAGATTATGAATAGCTCCTGCACTGGACTTAACGGCAAAGCCATCAATCGCGGCACTCCCTCTGTGGGGTACGATGAGTCCATCCACTCCAAAACATTCAGCTGAGCGCACAATGGCTCCGAAGTTTCGAGTATCGGTTACGCCATCTAGGACGAGAAATAGGGGTACGCGCCCCTCATCATAACACTTATCAAGTAGGTCTTGTGCCTTAAAAAACTGCACAGGACTCTTTATGCCAAGCACTCCTTGATGGTTGATGTTTTGCTTGCCATACATAGGCCAAAGCAAACGTTCAATCTTTACACGGGGTACTGAGATTACACTAATGCCTTGGCTCTTTGCTGTCCGTATGATGGCATCCATTTCAGGGCCAATCGATTTTGTATTGTACAAGATTTTGTCGAAGTCAATACCATCTTGTAGGGCTTCTAAAATCGGTTTTCGTCCAAATATGATTTCCTTTTTCGTCATGGCAAACACTTGGGGTTAGGCATCTCGACTAAAAAGATAAAAAATGTGTCCTGCATCTTGTGTGTCCAACCGTCCACCAATGCGATGAATCAAGCTACGGACAGGACCTCTCCAAAAGGCGGTCCTTGGATGACTTGATTTTTTAGAGGCGACAGTATTCTTGTGAATGAGATACTCTACGGGATAAGCATCTTTTAACTTAAAAGAGGTCTTTGCTAAAAGATGGTTTATTGCTTTAGGGCTAAAGAAATAATTGGCCTTTTGCTGCCAAACAGGCCAATGTGGTCCACAATGAATGGCCTCACGGGACCAAGCGTTATGGAAAAATATACCTAATTCCTCAATCGTACGGTTGCTATTAACTGAGCGGATCAGAGCGGCGGGATCAATACTATGACTTAAGCTTTTATAGATAACAGCTTGCTTACTTGAAGCTTTCTCAGGGGATGTATAATCCAAATGGGTTATCTCCTCTGTTTTCCAAGAAAGCTTCTTTTTCAGCCATAGATCAATTGATGCCTGCTGCGGAGTTTCAAGCAGAGGAAAGGAAGAGCCTTGTTGGTGCTTATTATCGACTCGGATATATTCACTGTCTTCAAATAAAAAGGCTACTCTTCCATCAGGAAGATCAAAGGAATCCTCTTTAATTAATTCCTTGCTTTCTACATCATCAAAAAGTTGATTATGCTCAGCAGGCTGACCGTTATCTTTTGAATCCAAAACTATGACTAGGGAATTTCCACCGTCATAGGACTATCAATAACCTGATCTGCAGAGTCTGCCTCAGACGGACTTGTGTCCATAATACTTACAGATGGGTTTGTACTGTATTTTGTATCAAATTGATTGATTGCATTTACTTTAGCTTGTACTGGACTTATCTGTTGAGTTATTCTCTGATATTCCGAACTAATTATGTCCTGAATCTGCTTTCTCTTTTCGTCACTGTTAGCTTTTGCCAATGCATCTTGGCCTCGTTGGTTTAAGTCTTGAATCAAACCTTCGACGCGCTTTATTTCTTCCTCTAAAGGAATCTTCTCAGCTTCTCTAGCACTCTTCATAGCACTGATTAAGCTTGTATCGCCCAGTGCGACAGCTAGTTTAGAATAGGTTAGGTTGCCATCTTCTTGCTTAACTAGTTCCCCCGCTGAAACGTGGCTCGTTAACACGCTAAACATACTTCCAATTGCACTTTCTGCTGCGGAATCAATCGATAATGTTACAGCACCATCAGCCTCTGATGTTTCGTTTAAAGCAAACCCTAGCGTTTGATTCATAAAACTTAAAAGATAGTCTGTGTATTTACGGGTGGTGCTTTTTTCGGTCTCATCTTTTTTTCCGACTAAATTAAGATAGCCAAGCTCCTCATCAGCATACTTTGTCAGGAAGGCCATTATTCTATCACCTTCCTTATTCATTTCTAGGTTATACAATATTCTTGGGAGTTGGAAGTAGTAGCCGTTATTGTGATTCCCGAGAGACTCGATGGGTAGTTCTTTTAGGAAGTCGGCGGCAAGTTCTTTAGCCTTTTCAGGGTTTTTCGCACTGAGGGTTTGAATAGCCATGACATATACTCCGGTGAGCCCCAAAAACTGGCGATGGACGTTTTCATCGAGTAACATGTCAGGATTTTGTTTAAGTCTCCCAAAGGCAAACTTATTCATCAAGTTGTCAAACAGAAGATCTGGATTAGGGATATTATTAGTACCTGTAAAATCAAAAGGTGTGACACGATAGGCCAAGCCTTCTAAGCTTAAGTACTTGTTCTTGAAATCACTGTAGAAGCTTTCTCTGACAGTGTTGGCGAAGTAAATCGGTCTGTCATTGATGTTTCCAGCAATCAAATCACATAAGATCAATTTTGTGTAATCATTTGGATTGCTCAATTGCACTCTCATCGTATCACTTAACAAATTATAAAAAGGAGCATAGCTACCCCAAAGTGTAGTATCGATTATAGAATCAATGGGAAATTGCAATTCCCCGTTTACTAAGCGATTAAAGTTTTTTAACTTGTTGTAGAAAGCATCGCGATGATCAGGGTTAGATCGCTGTAAGCTAAAAGATCTTTGCAGCTGCTCACTATGCATATCATGCATTGTTAAGCTGACATTGAGTGGTGCGCTTTCATTCATTTTACGACGCAGGTTGTCATAATAGGTATCCTGCATTAACAAACTCAAGTTGATGATGCGTACATCGGGTCTTACGCCCTCCACTTCTTGCGCATACCAAAGAGGATAGGTGTCATTATCGCCAAAAGTGAATATGATGGCATTTTTTTCTAGCGGCTTGAGATAATTAGAAGCAAAATCAATCGTTGTTGTACGGCCTGAACGATCATGGTCATCATATCCTTGGCTTCCCATTAATGCTGGGGCTAAAAGACCAATAAAAATAGCCAGTACGGGCTCCCAAGTAACTTTCTTCGCTCCTCGAGACAACCATTCAATGAGTTGAAGAACAGCAAGTCCCATCCAAATACAAAAGGCAAAAAGAGAACCCACCAAAACGTAATCCCGTTCACGGGGCTCTACCGGCGGTTGATTGATATAGATAATGAAGACAAGACCTGTAATCAAGAACATTGCCGAGATGGCAATCGCCAAGACTTGATTCTTTCGGTAGCTATATATAAGACCGATGATTCCTAAGATGAATGGAATCATATAAAACTTGTTGTTTGCCTTGTTATTGGCTCTGTGGCTAGGCAAGTCCGTATTGGTCCAATTGTGGTTTCCATTCCACACTCCAATGTTATCAAGCAATGGAATACCTGACTGCCAACGTCCATGTTCATTCTGGAAAGTGCCTTGAAGATCGTTGGTTCTTCCTGCAAAGTTCCATAAGAAGTAACGCATGTACATGTAGCCCACTTGATACTTACCAAAAAACAAAATGTTGTCCCAAAAGTTAACATTGTCTTTTACTTCATAGTATGGACTTTCTTGGGCTTTGGCGCTGGCTTGATTGAGTTCTTTAGGACCGAATGATTGCACTACTTGTCCATTTTGCAAATTGATCACATTGTAGCTTGGGCCTAACCAAGAGCGGTAGGCCTGTCGTTTACGGGAATCAAGCTGGTTGAACTTTGTAAATCCTAGGCGTGGGAAGAAGTGCTTTGCCTCCTTCTTGTAGATTATCTCTCTTTTGGTTTGTGTCCTCTCATAGGTTTTGCTATCCGGATTGTAGGCGTAGTATCCACCAACTTCTTCCTCCCCCATTACATCAAAATCGGTGACATTGTAGTCGGGGCCTTCTAAAATGGGGCGCTTCCCGAACTGCTCACGATTGAGGTAGTAATGCATCGTAAATGCATCCGTAGGCTTATTCATGTTAATGGGTACCTGAGCATTGGCTCGAATAGGGACCATAGTGTACGACGAATAGCCAATGATTAAAAACATTGTTCCCAGGGTTGCGCGGTACGCAAGTGCTGCAAAGTTTTCAGCTCGAACAATGCAGAAAGCCACAGCGGACATGAAGAAAAAACGAAGTGTACTTAATCCTAGGCCTCCATCATCAGTTCCATTCATGATAGATCCTAGCATAAGAACAATAACTAAAAAGGCCGCAACACGTCGGTAAGTAGTTGCTTTTTTTGCTTCATGGAAGGATATAAGGAATAAAATTAGCGAGCTGAAGAGTGCGATTACCGCAAACCATACGCCCATGCCTTTGCCAAGTCCAAATCCATTTACAAAAAGGTAGTCGAATTGAGCAAAGATGTTTACAATTCCGGTAAAGATTCCTTGAAGTACGAAGACCAATACACCAAAAGAAGCAGCGACGGCAATTAGGAAAGATTTCCAAGAAAATTCATTGTGCTTTGCATACACCATCATTCCTACGAAGGGAATAGCAAGCATAGAGAGTAAGTGAGCGCCCATAGAAAGCCCTACCATAAAGGCAATAAAAATCAACCATCGATCGGCAAGTGGTCCTTCTGCGCGATACCAGCGCGTAGCACCCCAAATGATTATGGTCATAAAGAACATCGCAAGAGCATAAACCTCCCCTTCAACGGCTGAGAACCATAATGAATCGAGGAATGTGCAGGATAATGCGGCAACAATACCTGCACCGAAGACTTTAAGTTTATCGCTAGTCGATAGGTCATTGCCTTCTAATCCTAAATATTGACGAGCAAAAAAGGTGGTGGTCCAAAAACAGAACAACACAGCAAATGCTGTACTTGCAGCACTGAGAAAGTTTACCCAAAGGGCGACCTTGGTAACGTCACCGAAGGATAGGAGTGAGAAAATTTTACCCAAGATTGCATGAAGCGGAGCGCCTGGGGCGTGCACTACTTCTAGTTTATATGCGCCAGCAATGAACTCTCCGCAGTCCCAGAGACTTGCAGTTTGTTCCATTGTCATTGCGTAGATCACTAAGGCAAAAACAAAGATTGCCCAGCCAATAAGATTATTTTGGTTTTGATATCCTTTTAAAAATCGATTCATGATTCTTCTTTAGAGAGGTGCGAAGATACGAAGATTGAGCGTTTCCTAGGCGTCATTTTACATAAATTGCATGATGAGATTACATTTTACGTTGCATATAACTAAGAATGCACTTATCTTTGCTATCCATTTCTGCCAAATTTGCTAGAAATTGGTCCATGGTGTAACTGGCAACACGTCTGGTTTTGGTCCAGAAGAGTCTAGGTTCGAGCCCTAGTGGACCAACTTTAAAAAGCCCCTTTCCGAGGGGCTTTTTTGTTATATATCGTTGGGTTTGCTCAAGAGGAAAAATAGTCCGGTTAGCAGCCCAAATCCCAAGAGAAAATTGACGTACCAAGGACTCCCAAAGGCATAAAGTACACATCCACAAAAGAAGCTAACACCGCCTACGAGCAATGCATAGGGAAGTTGTGTTCGAACGTGGGTGACGTGATCACATTGGGTCGCCATTGAGGACATCACGGTCGTATCCGAGATTGGTGAACAGTGGTCTCCCATAACCGAGGCACATAAAACTACCGAGATAATCTGTAGGAGTACAGGCATGTATATTGTTGGGTCGGTATTTGCCCCACCATCTGTCGCTAGGCTCAACGCAACTGGAATACATAAGGGATATAGAATGGCCATTGTCGACCAACTCGATCCGGTAGAGAAACTCACTAGAGCAGCAAGGATAAACACCGCTGCGGGCATCCATTCAACCGGCGTAGACGATGGAATAAGATCGCTTAAAAAGGCTGCCGTCTGCAAGTGGTCAATGGTCACTGCAAGCATCCAAGCAAAGACTAATACAAGGACTCCAGTCATCATGGAGGATATGCCTCCCATAAAATCTTCTACCGTATTATGAAGACTTCTTGCACGACTAAAAAGATTAATGGCAATGGCTGTGACTACCGAGAGTAAACTTCCCCAAAGCAAGGCAAGATAACTATCGCTAGCTCCCACAATCTCCATAAGATTGGATGCTTCGCCGCGACTTCCGGTGTAGATGATTCCAAAAACTACCCCTCCGACAAGCATGATTAAAGGAATTAGTGCCAAGTACGGTTTGCTCGCTTTTTGGTCTTTAGAATCTGCAGTATCAATTCCTTTGGGTTCTTTTGTCTGAGCAAGCGCATCTTCCTTATACATTGGACCAAAGCCCCGATTAGTAAAGATTACTAGCCCAACAAAAAACAAGGTTAACACGGGATACAGAGCATATTGAAGAGACGATAAAAACAGACTGTATGGGCTTGTTTCAATCGCTATATAGTCCTGCATTTCAATTCCCTTTCCAATCTCACTTAGCTGCATGCCGATCCAAGTTGTAACAAGGCCTATGGCTGCAACTGGGGCTGCTGTGCTATCGACAACGTAGGCAAGTTTTGCTCGGGAAATTTTGAGTTTATCGGCTAATGGGCGCATGGTCGAACCCACCACCAAGGTATTGGAGTAGTCATCAAAGAAAATCGCGAGTCCCATAAGCCAAGTGGAGATTAGGGCTGATTTTGCTGTTTTCGCAACACGTGCTATGCGGTGAACAATAGCCATCATTCCTCCATTCTTGGAGATAATGCCAACGAGTCCGCCAATGAGAAGGCTAAAGACGATAATGGATAGGTGCGAGGTATCAACACCTCCCTCACCATTGCTTGAGGCTATAGCTTCTAAAAGGTAGGTGTCAATGATTCGAAAAAAGGCCATGGGCAAGGCCGTCATATCAAGACCTGTGAGAAGAAAGGCTCCAAGGAAGGTTCCAAGAAACAAGGAGGCATAAACCTCTCGTATCCATAGTGCCAACAAGATGGCCAGTAAGGGAGGTAGTACGGAGAGCCAGGCTGGAATCAGACGGAATCGACTACCATTGTCTAAGGGAATGGCTAGCAATCCAAACGGCAAATTATTGCTTTTGGCTGCGTGATAGGTGGGCGTATTGGTGCTTGCATCTTGTACAACTAGGCTTACTTGAGCATCGCTCAAATCAAGCATAATTATCTCAACAGGTATCTTTTGATCTGGAAAAGTCTCCTGATCGTTGGCCAATAAAAATGCAGGGTAGAAAGAAAGTAGAAAAATCAGACTACCTTGTGTGAAAGATGTGAAGTACCTCAACTTCGACGTCAAAAAAATTGTTTGGCTCATGATGAGACAAGATAGAAAAAGCCCTCCGTTTATTTTTTGTGCGTGGCTATTCTTGTGCACGATATTCAGTGCAACGGCACAAGTGCAGTTGTATCCCTACACATTGCCGACGGTTTCTAATTCAGAGGTTCTGTCCAATCCATGGACAGGGGGATTTGACTTGCCACAGTGGTCGATGGGGGATCTTAATCAAGACGGAGTTGACGAGCTTGCTGTTTTTGATCGAGCGGGTGATTTCTGGTTAATCTTTTCATGGGAGAATGGTGCATGGGTTGCTAGACCCGAGTTGGCCTTGAAAATGCCAGCATGCCGGTCTTTTGCTCTGTTACGAGACTACAATGGAGATGGAATAGCGGACATTTTTACCCATACTACGGGGGGAATTCGCCTATATCGCGGATCGAATGAGGGGCTCTATACCTCCTATTCTATTGAATCCAATCTTATAGAGTACAATACTGGATTTGGCAATTCAAACATCTACAATCGAAGTATTGACATACCTCATATAGGAGATATGGACGGTGATGGTGATCTGGATATCTTATCCTTTGAAGTCATTGGTACGACCTTGCCCTTGTATAAAAATTTAAGTGCTGAGCTTGGATATGCCGGGGATAGCTTGCTGTTTATCCAGGAAGACCCATGTTGGGGTGATTTCAAGGAAAGTGAAACCGATAACAATATTCAGTTGGCCTTTACATGTGATGGTAAAAGTGCTGGTCCCAAGCACGCTGGGTCTACTGAGTTAGCCTTTGATGGTGATGGTGATGGTGACCTTGACTTAGTGCTTGGGGATATCTCATCTCGTGGGTTGACCTACTTAGAAAATAATGGTGGGGGAGTGGATAGTATGATAAGCGTTGATTACACCTTTCCGTCGAATAGTCTATCCGTTGATATACCGATTTTTCCTGCGGCTTATGCCATTGATGTCGATATGGACGGTGTGAAAGATCTTGTGGTCTCACCCAATGGAAACTCTCGGTATTTCAATGTGAACAATGCTTGGCTATATCGTTTTGATGAAAACACGACGCCGAATTTTGTATTTGATCAGCAGGATTTTCTAACTGAAACTACGCTCGATTTAGGAAGCAACAGCTATGGGGTTTTCTATGATGTGGATGAAGATGGATTACACGATCTACTCTTATCGGGATCGTCAATCTATCGCGCTATTGGTGACGAGTCAAACGGTCAAATTGCTTATTACAGAAATACAGGAAATGCGACAAGTCCAGCATTTACTCTAGAATCTGACGATTGGCTCGGACTTTCTTTGTTAGGCTATTTTCGCTATCGCCCATGTTTTGGTGATATTGATAATGATGGATTGGATGATATGCTTTTGGGTAATAGCGAAGGACGGTTGATTCATTTTGAACGCAACTCGGCAGGAAGTTTTGTGTTTGATACGACGTTTTATTGTGGGATCGATGTGGGAAATTCATCACATCCCACCCTGTATGACGCTGATGAAGATGGTGATCTTGATTTAGTTATTGGTAAAGAATACCTCGGGCAAGTTGATTTTTATCCAAACTTAAATCCCTTAGCGGGTTCTCCGTTTCAGTCCGATTCTTTGAATAGCAATTTTGGGAGTATCAGTGTTTCAGAGGCAGGCTTTCTTATAGGGAATGCTTCTCCCCATTTTATAGAGCGCAATGGAGAAGTTTTATTATTGGTTGGGGGTAGCTCAGGAAAGACGTCTGCTTATGTGTTTGATTCGGATAGCTTGCTTTCGGGGAGCTTTGTCATAGAGGAAGAGCAATGGGGTGGGATCGACGTTGGAGCTGAGGCGGCGCCATTTGTCCATGACATTAATAGTGATGGTTTTACGGATGTACTCTATGGAAATCGTCGAGGAGGATTGAGTTTGTATTCGACAATAGTCACGGATTCCTCCCAAATCTTAAGCCTTTCAAATGGTGATTTCGAGGGTGATTTCGCGTTGTATCCTAATCCTGCTTATTCTAAGTTGACGCTTTCAGGAATTTCCTCAAAGGATGCTGAAATTAAGATTCTTGACATGCAGGGAAGGATTCTTTATAAGTTTTCTGGCGTATTGACTGGTGAGGAAGTTTCACTAGACATCTCATTACTGGAAAGTGGGGCTTACGTAATTGTGTTGTCAGATGGAAGTTCTAACGAACTTGCTAGACTTTTTACTAAGCATTAATCATACTGGATTAAAATCCTTCGCCACATTTATTATTTTTAGAGAAATTTTAAACAATGAAAAATATTCTTTCTCTAGGGTTTACCCTTTTTCTTGCGGCAACCGTTTTTGCTGCGGGTGGCTCAGAAACACTAGTTCTTAAGACATCTGCTGTATGTGGTGGTTGTAAGACGCGTATTGAGGCGGCAGTTAATGAATTGCCGGGTATTAAGACAGCTACGGTTGACCTTACCAATGGTTCTTTAACGGTAGAGTATAAGGACAAGAAGGTTTCTGCTGATGATATCAAAAATGCGGTTTCAATGGCGGGCTATAGCGCCAACGAGGTAGCAGCTAATCCTGAAAGCTATGAGGCTTTGCCTGCATGTTGCAAAGGAGCTAAAAAGAGTTGCGGTTCGAAATAAGGAACATGCTCACATAAGAAAGCCCATCCACTTGGATGGGCTTTTTTTTTGAAACAAATAATCTAGAATAGAAGGAGTATTAGCCGGCAATGGGAATTTCTTTCCGCGCTGCTTTTTTCACCTTGACTTTGGGTAAGGTGATGGTGAGAAGGCCATCATTCATTTGGGCTTTTACCTCGTTAAGATCAATCTCTTTGTTGAGCTTGAAACGTTTAGTAAACGATGTAGTAAATCCATTTTCTGCCTTCTCTTGTTGGTCATCTTTCTCGTATTGAACAACTAATACGCCCTCTTCTAACGCGAGGGAAATTGATTTATTATTCAATCCGGGAAGCGCAAGGCGGATGTGCCAGGCGTCCTCCTCTTCATCTATTTGGCTGTGAACTGATCCTTCTTTAGGAAAGCGCTCGCTGAGCAAGAAACTAGGAGAAAGGAAATCGTCATAAAACAGTCGGTTGATTTTTCTTAGATCACCGGTTCTGGAATAATAGGGTTTTGTGTGTGTTAAAAACATAGATATGATTTAATGATTATGAAATATGCACTGCACAGGGCAAAGCATGTTCCATTTCATTAAGGCGCGACAAAATGGTAGTTAATGAACTAAAAAGGTGACAAAAAGGCAGTTAACATGCACACAAAGTGACAAAAAGGCAGTTTGTTCTGAGATTTGTACTAAAATGGATAGCCTATTGCCAGGTTAAACACTAGGTTTTGCTGTCTCCATGTGCGATCACGCCATTCATAGGTTCCAACACGCCACCGCTCTCCTTGGTCATAGCGAGGATCATGAACTGGAAGCCCTACATCAAGACGGATTACAAAATATTCAAAGTCAAGACGAAGACCGCCTCCCCATCCCATAGCTATGCCTCTGTAGAAGTCCTTGTTGAATTGTCCCCCAGGCCGGGCCTCATCTCTATTATACAACCACACATTTCCTAAATCATAAAAAAGAGCCCATTTAATCCATGAATTCATTGACCAACGTAATTCGATATTGGCTTCAAGTTTTACATCTCCTGATTGATCAAAGAAGTAGGTTGGATCCGTTAGTGTAAGCGAGTCGCTGTATGTTCCAGGGCCAATAGATCGCAGCTTAAATGCTCGAATACTGTTAGCACCACCTACATAAAACTGACTGATGAAAGGAATAATTGAGCTGTTTCCAAAAGGTATACCAACACCAATCAGGGCTCTTGAGGCCAATTGCGCTTTGGTCCTTCCAATCCCTCGAGCATATTTGCCTTCGACTTCAAAACGCAAGTATTGCGCATACGGGCGGCCAAAAATGGTATAATCTCCACGTTCTCTTTTTCCTTGGATGATTCGTGTAAAGCCGCTTACAAGATTCCCTGCCATTTGGGCGTCAAATCGAAAGCTTTCTATGTTGAGGTTGTTGTTTCGAGGGATACCTGTCCAAAGAAATGTGTAGTTTGACCCGGCGATCAATGATTCTTGGAAACTTCTTGCCAATGAAGGGAATTGAAGGAGCTTATCTTCAAATTCTGCAGTTCTGAACGCATCGGGTAGATAGAAAACATTCAATTGAATTGGTCTTAGAGTATGTAGTATCTTCTTAGACTTACTCCATTCATAAGCAACAGATGCACTGATTGTGTGTAGTCGATAGAATCGGAATCGTTGCTCAAATTTGTAGCGAGTTGAGAACGTCGTACGTATCCTGGTACTGCGTTTGAGGGGCCTGATGGAAAAGGGCAAAATAGCTTTAGGAAAGGCTTCACTAACGTCAATGACAAAATCAGCATTATTCAGTGCGCCATCAATTCGGCCGAATTCTGCATCCACACCCGCTATATTTTTTATCTGAAAGATATCGGCAAGTCTAAAGAGATTTCGATTGGTATAGCCGACACTGGTGGATACCCCTGATAAGCCCGGCTCGATTCTGTGATTGATCTCAATATCCAAGTCGAGCGATTGGTGTTTTCCCTCGGTAAGGTATACTCGGCCAATTAGTTTGTGCTTTGCGGTATCAAGTACATTAAACTTCAAATCGATAAATCGAAATGTTCCATAGGACGCAAATCGTTGAACGGTTGGGTCATATAAAGATGCTTTAAACCTATCACCGGCATTATAAAATACTGCTTGTCGAAGGAGCATGGGCCGATAACGGAGTTTGCCATTCCAAAAAATGGAAAGTCCTTTGTAATTTCTCTGGTGGCTTACCGCGGTATCACTGCGTTGTTGTACTCGATAGTCTGGATAGACTTCAATTGAATCAACCGTCCAAATCGCATGTCCCTCGCCATTTACCTGGTTGGTAACTTGCAACTCCAGATTGATTGAAGAAACATCGCTGAAGCTGTCAAGCGTAAAGCGAATATAATCTGGGCTAAAGGCATAAAAACCTTCATCGCGAAAAATGTTGGACAATCGCCTTCTTTCTAGGTCTAATTCATCGATGCTGAACCTTGCTCCTGGTAGCACTTTAGAGCCTTTTTGATGCCTTCGAATAATAGAGTCAAGTATGGGGTTGTTTGCATTGATTTCGACATTACCAATGTAGTAGGGCTCATTAGGCTTAAGGATATAGGTCACCTTGGCGCGTTTACCCATCGTGTCGGTTTTAACCTCAATGGAATTGTCCAAAAAACCGGCATTATACATATACTGCTGAAAAGCTAAGGACGTCCTTTCAGTGAGTGTTGGGTCAAGAATGACCGGCGCTTCTCCAATTGACCGCTTTATCCAAGAACGTAAGCTTTTGCCCTGAATTTCTGTGCCATCTCCTCGTACTTCCCGTTGAAACCAAGCGCGCAGAGCCCATATACCAAGCAACCGTCGATTGGGTTGCTGGAAGGGAATGTCGCTTAACAACTCTTGTTGGGGTAAGCCTTCGTTAAGACCTTTGTTTTCTTCTACGACGATTTTGTTTTTCCATACGAGATATTCTCCTTCGTTGAGGCTTCTTCTCATGGAACAGGACGAAAACATCGCGGCCATGGCAATGGTAAAGGGTAAAATATGTATCACCCTCCATGTAAACTTTTTATTTCGTCTTACTTTAGAACCTGTCATGTCCACTTTAAGTCTTTCTCAAGTCAAACAAATCCGCGCGCTTCACTCAAAGAAGTACCGAGATAAACATAACGCTTTCCTTGTTGAAGGGCGAAAGTCTATAGAAGAATTTGTTAAGGAAGGCTGGCGCTGTTTGCATTATGTTGTACAAGATTCTATTCAACCCATCGATGGTTTCGAAGAAGAAGTACACGTCACGGACCATAAGACGATGAAATCCATCTCAGCATTATCGTCTGCTTCAGACCATCTCGCTGTTTTTCAGCGTAAACAAAGTGGCATGAATGCCTCTTCTAGGATATGGGTGGCGCTTGATCAACTGCAAGATCCAGGGAATCTAGGGACGATTATTCGAACGATGGATTGGTTTGGGTGTCATCATCTAATTCTTAGTGAAGGATGTGTGGATGTGTTTAACCCTAAGGTGGTTCAAGCGAGTATGGGTTCCCTTAGCCGTGTTTCCATCCATCAACAAGCCCGGGAAGAATGGAAGGATTTGTTTGACGGCCGCCATGTTTTGTTTGGCGACCTTCAGGGAATTTCATTTACCAGCCTTGAGCTTACTGATCAGCTAAGTACTCCATTGGGTTTGCATCCGATGGTTCTTGTAATGGGTAATGAGGGTAATGGGATTCATCCTTCTACACGGTCCATGGTTGGTTATACCTCGATTACTATTCCTCGTGGTTCATCCGTAAAGTCGAAAGCAGAATCACTGAATGCTGCTATGGCGACGGGTATAATGCTTGCTCATTTTAGTTCGATGCGAGACTCAGGAAAGGCCAATAGCCACTGATTCCAGAAATCCGGGAACGATTTCTTTACACATTGCGCGTCCTTAAAAGTAAGTGCTGATTGCATGGAGAGCTGAGCAAATGCCATGGCAATCCTATGATCGTTACAGGTGTCAATTGTTACTTCGTCTGGCGGTGCAAATCCTGTCGCATCAAAGTGCAGTTTTGAGTCATTGGAAGTCAGTGATACGCCAAATTTTCCAAGATTTACTCGAAGGGCTTCTACACGATTTGATTCTTTATGATACAAGGTATTTATTCCGGTAATAATTCCTTGGCACTTAAATGCGGATAACAAGACAACTAGATTCATGATTTGATCCGGATAATCAAGCATATCGATTTCCCCAGCTATTGGTGACTTAAAATCACTTGGATCGATTCGTAAGCCTGAAGCGGTAAATTCGTACTGTAAGCCCATGGCATGACATACATCTAAGAGCTTTCGATCCCCCTGTATATCATCCTTTTTGAGTCCATTTATGGATAGTCCACTTTTGGTCAAAAGTGCCCCTCCAAGAAATGCATATACGCTACTCCAATCATTTTCCACTTGTATTTTTTGTGGCGTCAAGTCCTGTTGGATAACAGATAGTTGGTTCGGACTCTCGTTAACGGATAAGCCAAGTTGACGCATTAGATCGATGGTAAGGGATACATAAGGTTTTGATACCATTTGGCCTTCGGTAAAGTGAAGATTAATTCCCTCTTTAATGGACGACCCAAGAAGTAACAATGCGGTAACAAACTGGCTGCTCGTATTGACGTCAATATGCTGTGTTCGACCAGTGGGTGTGGTCATTTGATAATCTATTCCTGCAATGCGATAACCTTGACCCTTCTCGTTGTTCAATTCTTCTATGTCAGCACCCATTGCGCGTAGAGCGTTCCAGAGTATTTGATGGGGTCTTTGCAACAGCCGGGGTGCCGCGTAGATATCGGTAGTTTTTGCTAGACCTGAAAAATAGGTCATGGCAAATCGGAGACTCGTTCCTCCTTCCCCCACGTAACGATTTACTTGTTGCTTGTTGAGCACATTATCCAAATAGATTGTATCCTCTGCTTTGGATAAATTCGAAAGCTCAAGTGGTCCTCCGTGCAGTTTATTGAGTAGAAGCAATCGGTTGCTGATGCTCTTGGAAGAGGGTAGGGTTATAGATTTATCGGTGTTGGCCATCTTCCCATATTTTCTTGATTTGTCCTACCTCATATTCTATATCAAAGTGTGCTTCGGCAACCTCACTTAAGACAACTCCCAAGATTTTTTGCGCTCTATTCTTTTTATCATCCCTCATGTGATGCATTAACTCTTCGAACGCAAAATGAGGAATTGGAGGAAAGGCGCTTCGCAAAAAGTCTAGCGCATGTTCTGTTCCTTCGATTGATTGATTAAAGTGCAGGGCACTATAGGCAAGTTCAAGTTGAATGCCCCAAGCGATGGCACAACCATGACTTATTGGATTACTTTCTGCCAAAAAAAATGATTCAATCGCATGACCGAAAGTGTGCCCAAAGTTGAGGCATCTTCTTATTCCATTATCCATCATATCACCCTGTACAAAGTGGTGTTTTATATTGACACTATCGAGCACAACCTCTCCCGAGGGTGGAGTTGATGGATCATAGGATAAAATATCTTGAATATGTTCTTCAGAGTGGATGAGGCCATGCTTTAGCATTTCGACTTTTCCATCTCGTATCTGTTGAGGTTGTAATGTCTGCAGAAGTGAGGGATCAAATAAGACCGCCACAGGATCTGAAAAAACACCAAGTCCATTTTTAATGGATGCATAATCGATGCCTGTTTTCCCACCAACGGTCGCATCTACTGCACCGAGTAATGTGGTGGGCACATGAATGAATGGACAGCCGCGTTTATAGACTGAGGCAGCAAATCCTCCAAGATCGGTTATCTGCCCTCCTCCAACATTAACGAATAGACTGTCCCTTCCATATTTTTGACCAGCCAGCTGTTGCCAGATGTACTGACAGCTCGCAATCGACTTGTGTTGAGGGCCTTGAGGTAGCTCTATAACAAGATGTGAAAAGGGTATGTCAAGCTTAGGTAAGCAATGTTTCTCTGTGTTTTCATCGACAACGATAACAAGGTTCATATCTTCCGATAGATATTTGGATAACATCGTGTTTATGTCGCCGATTGTGTAGGAATAAGCGGAAGCAATACCTTGTATTTGTAAAGACATTGATTCGCTCATGCCATGTGATTTTGAAGCATTTTTTGTGAGTAGGTAGTCCAGGCTTCTGGTTTGTCGGTAAAGTGTTGTTTGACTTCCTTCCATGTGGCTTGAAACCAATCACTCTGACGATAAGCTTCCAGTGCTGCTTCTGACTTCCATGTTGACACAGTAAAGCATAACCCTTTTTTCGTGCTGTCTAAGTAGAGATCCACAGTAAGACAACCTTCATAGGATAGGATTTGTTGCTTTTTCTTTTCGAAGCTTTCAAGGAAGGTGTCGAGATAATCCTCAGAAAAACTCAGTTTAACCAATCGCGTAATCTGCATAAGGAATCTTAAGAACTTTTCCGCTCAATCACCACGGTAGTGCCATATTGTAAACCAAGCAGACCTGCTGCATTACCGCCATAGATAGCAATTTCTAAGTAGCCTGCATCATTGAAGCGGCACACATGCCTTCCTTGAGCTCCTTCGCCATCATAGCGTTCGTGAATTCGACTGGCCTTGTACCTCAGGAAGGTTATTTCAAATGGGTTGTCTCCAATAAAATCTTCGAATTTATCTCGATGAATGTTCAAGACGGCATTGTTTTTAGAATCCACGAAAAATACCATAGCTCGCATGATATTATCCTGAATGGCAGGTTGGGCAAAAATGCTTTGTTTAAATCCGTGGCTTTGCTCACACCATTGCTCCAATTTTTTGCCAGATTCTTGCTCTACGATTACTCTGTTGACTAAATCAAATAGAGAATGTTCGTTAAATCGACCGACTTCATAAATGACTAAATCAGTCTCGGGAAACATCAAGGAAATCATTCCATTATCGGGAAACATGTAAATTTTACCCTCATAGTCCATCGCGAGCAAACGATTCTTACCCTCGTGTTGTTTAACCACTGTTAAATGGTAGCTTGGCGATGGGAAGTTAGCAGAACCTTGGCGACTTGTATAAGCAGCTCCGATAATATCATTGGTGTCGATGCCGTGACTGATATCAATGAGCCGAATATCTTTGTTTCGCTGGAGCAATTGACCCTTTAGGGCAGCTACATCATAATCTTTGTAGCCATAGTCTGTAGTGAGTGTCAGAAGCGCCATAACTTAGTTGACTGATAAGATAAAAGTAAGGTAAATTGAACGAATTAATACTGCACATTGATCGAGTGAACCCAATTGATTTTTTAGGGATTCACCAAAGTAAATTTCAAGTCCTTAAACGAGCCTTTCCAAAACTTAAATTGGTAAGCCGAGGCGTTATGATCAAGGCGTCAGGTCGCGAGGATGAATTGGAACAATTTGAAGGTAAATTCAATGCGTTAATTCTCCATTTAGAGCGCTTTGGTGAATTGACTCAAGCCGACATGCTAGGTATACTTGAATCTGAAGCTGATGTGTTGGAGACCGAAGAACAAACGGCTAAAGCGACTGACGAGATTATTCTTTACGGCAATAGAGGGCATGTGATTCGTGCTCGCACAGCCAATCAAAAGAAGCTAGTTGATGTAAGCCAACATCATGACATTGTTTTTGCAGTGGGGCCTGCAGGTACTGGAAAAACCTATACTGCTGTTGCGCTTGCCGTGAAGGCTTTAAAGGAGAAGACAATTAATCGAATCATATTAACCCGGCCCGCTGTTGAGGCAGGAGAAAGCTTAGGTTTTCTTCCTGGCGATTTAAAGGAAAAGATTGATCCCTATCTACGCCCGCTATACGATGCGCTTGATGATATGATTCCTCCAGACAAACTTCGGTACTTTATGGAAAACCGAATCATTGAAGTAGCTCCATTAGCCTTTATGAGAGGCCGAACGTTAGATAAGGCCTTTATCATTTTAGATGAAGCACAAAATGCTACTATCGCCCAACTCAAAATGTTTTTGACCCGAATCGGTCCTCGTGCTCGCTGCATTATTACAGGGGACATGACCCAAATCGATCTTCCCAAAAACCAGCGCAGCGGATTAAAGGATGCCATCTATCGCCTGCGTTCCATTCCAGAGATAGGACTGGTAGAACTCTCTACACGCGACGTTGTGCGTCATCATTTAGTGGCTAAAATTATTCGAGCCTTTGATGTGGATAAGCGGACAGAAAGTGACAAGGAAGCTCCGTCAAATACTACCTTTGAGGAAGACAATTAGGATATATGGATTCACCGTTAACG
>JBMYZU010000012.1:51436-64856 GCA_049610685.1 Chitinophagales bacterium | reverse complement strand
GTCCTTTAGCTCGATTAGTTTTTTCCCGCGTACCGTAGGATCTTCCGACCATCGATAGGAGTCTACATTTTGGCCAAGCAGGGTAACTTCTCGATACCCCTTGTTGAATAAATCTTGTGCTTCGGCAACGATGGATTTTGGGTCTCGACTTCTTTCTCTTCCTCGGGTAAAGGGCACGACGCAAAAAGAGCACATGTTGTCGCATCCACGCATAATCGAGATAAAGGCAGATACCCCATTGCTTGAGAGGCGCACTGGGCTGATATCTGCATAGGTTTCTTCTCTAGACAGCAAGACGTTGACTGCCTTTTGCCCACTTTCTGCTTCTGAAATTAACTTCGGCAGGTGTCTGTAGGCATCAGGTCCAACCACAATATCTACGAGCTGCTCTTCCTCAAGAAACTTTTCCTTTAGTCGTTCAGCCATACAACCTAACACACCGATTAGTGCGTTGGGATTACGCCGCTTAACCACATGAAAATTTTTGAGGCGATTGCGCACGCGTTGCTCTGCGTTTTCTCGAATTGAGCAAGTATTGACTAAAACTAGGTCGGCCTCGTTGTAGTCGGGCGTTGAAACATAGCCATTTTCACATAAGATGGAAGCCACAATCTCGCTATCGGAGAAGTTCATTTGACATCCATAGCTCTCAATATAAAAGCGTTTTCCATTGGGTTGGATGCCGCGTAGACCCTCTTTAACAATGACTTCGCCTTGGCGATCTTCTGAGAGGAGGCTATGACTATGTCCTTGATTATTTTCTTTTAACTCTTGCATTCTAACGAATCTTAAGGACTAACAAAGGTAAGACCGATTCCGTTTATGACAAAATGTCAGTTTTTAGCAAGAGGTGTAGGTAGGGAAAGCGTACTATCGCCCGCCCTTCGATTTTACTTGGTAGCCCTGATTTTCGAGATAAGCTAAGGTCTTTTTACGCTGGTCTCCCTGGATAAGGATTAATCCATCTTTGACCGTTCCTCCAACACCACAGTGTTGTTTTAGGGTTTTACCGAGGTCAGCGAGTTCAAGATCACTTCCTTGGAACCCTTCTACGAGCGTGACGGATTTGCCACCGCGCTGCTTACGATCTAAGCTTACGTAGAGCTTTTGGAATTGCGGTGGAAGAGAAGGTTGGTCGTCGCTGTCTTCAGAGACTTCACGATCATATTCTTCAGGGTTGGTACTGTAGACCATACCATCACTGCGCTGCCATTTCTTACTTTTCTTGCCCATAGCTCTTAATCTTGAGTAAGATAACAGCTTTACTCAAAAAAGTATGAGTTAGAAAGGTGAGCTCAAGGCTAAAATTTGAATTGTGGAAGATTAAGTGAAGCGCACCAATCCCTAACCGCTTGTCTATCAGCATCGGAGATATTGTTATGATCAAAGTCCGTCGCATTTTGAAAGGGTGGAGGCATGGTTAACTCATCCAATGGATAATTCTGAAAAAGCTCTGTACACTGTGGTCGATGGCAGGACGTACACGAGTTTTGAATCGTATTTGTCGTTTGAGGTTGTTGCCATGTATTTCCAACAACGGAGTAGGGTGCAAGACCGGTCATAGGAACGAGCAATTCAGAGGTGTCAGCAGGATTACGTAATTGATCAACGGCTGGTGTATGAAGAAAGGGACTGGCCATGTGACAGCTCGTGCAGTTAAACTCATTGGAGATAAGTGACGGATTTCCCCAAAGGTCATTGTAGTTGGCATCTCCTGGCTGTGGGACAGGGGTATTGACCGGGTCGAAGTCATCGATTTCAAAGAAGCACGTTTCTCCAGTCGACAACTTGTGTCCTATGACACCCAGTCCACTACCTCGAAAAAAAGTAATGAAGACCACATCACTATTCTCAGTACCATCAGGGTTTAAGCCCTGGTAGCGTCCAAGGCGATTTCCTGGGTCACAAGGAGCATTAAACGCAAATGGCTGGTCGCAGTCACTGACGTTATCGCTGCCATGGGTTAACGGCATTCCATTCTTGGTCATTGGGATTTCAATGGCATCCTCGTACTTAAACTCAGGGAGCGGTCCTAAGACGGCTTCACATGCATAGGCATAGTCTAGTGCTGTTCCATCTACTGGAGGTATCCTATCTTTTTCACATGCTTGAAAAATCAGAAGACTAAGTCCGAATCCAAGGCATGAAATCAGAATGAAGTGCTTTTTCATAAATGGTTAACTTGAAATTTACTGAAGTTATTGTCTCGCGAAATGCTAATACAATACCAATTTGGTCCTACTCTTTAACCAATGGAATGGTATGGCTTTGCCCGTCGATAGATAACTGGATATAATATTTCCCGCGGTCGAGGTGGGACAGGTCCATAGCTAAGGAATTGCTCGAAACATTATCCAAATGCATTAATAATTTGCCATCCAAGGTATAGAGGTCCAATGTTGTGGTACCTGAAGCGCTAGGAAACTCTAGCCATGCAGAACTTTGCACGGGATTGGGTGTGATTTGAATGGGATTGTCTGAAGCTAGTATGGAAAGATTAGTCGGTGGTCCAGGACAAGTGAGGACGACGTCCAATAGGGTAACAGAATCCAAAGCAAGCTCGACATTCGGGACAATCTTCGACGTACACCCCTTGCCTGAAAAACGTATGGCGTAGGTACCCGCCTGATCGAGCCCATTGCTGTAATCACCTGACGGCCTGCTGCGCTTTATGGCGTCTGTGCCAAGAATTTCTATTTGAACATTGGCCAGCGGAAATCCTGTGTTTTCTTCAGTTATGTTTCCCTCGAGATAGGCTGCTGACGGAAATTGAGGTTGCATAAGATATAGACCCTCTTCGATGTCAGAGGCAGCAATCATTCCATTGCTAAAATAGGGATACACTCCCCAGCAACCGTAAAATTCAGGGGCAGAAGGAAAAGGTGAAGTATCAAAGTTTCCTACTTCGACAAGATTGCTTTTACGTGTAGCATTGATCAGTACAACGCCATCAGTGTAGTGAGAAGCTACTATGTAATCTCCGATCCAAAAGGCATTGTGAGGAATAACGCCACTTCCTTCGCTTCGCTGGTATCGATCGGTTTCTTTTACATCTAATAGGTCACCCACATCATAGACATCAATATTGGCGCCCTCAACCTCATCGACGGTTACCAAGTATTGACCGCTTGAATCAAGCCAACACTGGTGGGTAAAGTTTGAGGAGGTGGGAAAGCGGGCTAGGGTAGTAGGGCTTTCCGGGTTGCTGTTGTCGATAATGGATTGTGTTCCATTGAGGATTTCCGAAAGATACATCGTATCCCCTCTGACGTAGCCATCATGAACATATTGCTCTGTATAGCTTCCAAGATAGATGGGTTGATAGCGATTCGTGGTGTTTAGGTCAAATACGTCCACTCCGCCAACATAGAGATTGCTTCCAAAAATGTAGGCATATCCTTGTTCATCGATAAAGATATTGTGGGCAGTTTGCAGATCAAGGGTGTCCGCCGTAAAACGCTCAAAATGGATGGAGTCGGGGAGGTAGCGTAAATCAATGATATCAAGACCACCCCCTTCTTCATTGGTGACATAGGCAAAGCCGTCCCACGTTTTGATGTCCCTCCAAATACTTTGATCACCGGGTACGCTGTGCAAGGGTATTATATTGTTAGGGTCGGTAACGTCAAGAATCAACGTTTTAGAGTTTTGCCCGAGCAATACGTATTGGTTTCCCAATGAGTCTTCATAGCCCCATATATCATTGTTTTCTTCGTCACTCGGATAAAATCCTAGGAAGTCGAGCTGTGCAAAAGCAGATGGAGTAAAGAGGAAAAAAATAGAAGCAGTAAGTGCAGAAAAGAGGTAAAGTCGCATAGTATTTAGTCGAGATATGGTACAGCCTCTATTCCCACGAGTTTCATCCATTGGATACCATAGGATTGCCAATAGGCTGACTGATCAACTTCAGGATATCTATAAAAAAATGGAACCTCCATGAAGTCGATATTGCTTATCGAAGCATCACAAGGGTTGATAATAAGACTATCTTCTTCCATTGATAGAAATGCCCTTCCTCCTTGTCGAATTCCTTGGTCTATGGTGGTCATAATCTCATAGCCCAGCTTGAAGCCCTCACTTGGATTGAGATTAGTCGCCTGCCGAATCTGATAAGTGATTTCTTGTGGTAGGCATGTCATCTCCTTGCGTTTATAACTTGGAATAATAAGGTTGGTGTTTAACACTTTATGATATTCCAATTGTTTCGTATCCAACCACTCTTCCAATCCTACTGCCGTAGCGCTTGAAGTGTTTTTGATTATTGGTGAGAAAAGTTCATAGAACCGAACAATAAGTCGATCGCTTTTTGTAGGATAATGAATAAATGATTTTCGTCCTGAAACCAGGCATTTTGACTTAAGGGAAGATAGACCTTCACCTTTAAGGAGGCCGTAAGTGACCGGCGTAAATCTAGTATTGAAGTGCTCATTAAATGCGTACACCGCGGCTTCCATATCTGCTAACAACTTGTTGTATTGGCGATTAGTATCTGGCTGAAAAACGATAATGTAGGCTGAGCTATCCTTTCTAGCAGCAACCTCTAAACTCGAGTAGAAGGTTTCGAGATAACTGGGTTGATACCCGATGTAGTTTCCGTTAAGCATCGAGGTGTCAAGTTTTGTGCATCCTGGATCGAATACAGATGCGCCATTTTCTTTGGCAAAGGACAAGGTGGAGCGAAGCATGGAATTGGACTTCCCTCCAAAACCGGGTCCAATAATAAAGTCTGGAGGATTCTGCTCCAAGAGGTTTAAAATGGCTTGATTGCTATCGACTGAGTTTAGATTGTCCCAAATACTGAGGTTAAGTTGAATTGACGTATCGGATCGGTACTTTAGATAAGACATTATGCCATCATATAAATCATAGTTTTGAAACAGTGATTTAGGCATGGTAAGCTTGGCGGCATTAGGCGTTACCTTTCCGATTTCGAGTTTCCACTGTCCTAAGGCTTTTGGCACAATATCGCTTCGAAACGGAAGAATAACCGCAATATCGTATGCATCTTTCCAAATAATTTGGTTTTCTAGAATGCGAATTTTTTCATCAATTCGACGAATTAATTCATCGATGTAGGCTATCATATTCTCACGCATTGAGGAATCTGCTGGATTACTTTCTTGTTTAAGGAGCAACAAAAAAGCACGCTCATCTCCAAGCATGACGATGCTATCTTTTGTTAAGCTGTCTTGAAATCTTTGAGCTTCTTGGGCTGATAGCACTCGGACAGTGTCTTCTTCCATCGCATTGGTGGAAGAATCCATCATAGGCTCAAAGACTTGAGCATAAGTCGCGGTGCCCAGACTCAGAAAAAAGAAAAAGCCAAGATGCCGGAGGGTTTTTGATGTAAAGGTTAATCTTTGCATTTCTAGCGGATTAAAATACTTTTTTATTCCCATTCTATGGTAGCAGGTGGTTTTGAACTAATGTCGTAGACTACTCGATTAATGCCTTTCACTTGATTAATAATTTGATTGGATACATTGGCCAAAAAAATGGCGGGCAGTGGATACCAATCGGCTGTCATCCCATCCACTGAAGTCACCGCACGAAGGGCTAAAACAGATTCATAGGTTCTTTCATCTCCCATAACACCAACACTTCGTGTGTCCAACAACATTGCTCCCGCTTGCCAAATCTTGTCATAAAGTCCCTCTACCTTTAAAGCAGTGATGAAGATTGAATCCGCTTCTTGTAACATAGTCACCCGTTCTTCTGTAATGGGTCCAAGGATGCGAATGGCAAGTCCTGGGCCAGGGAAGGGATGCCTGGCAATGATTTCTTCCGGCATTTTCATCTGTCGGCCAACTCGTCGAACTTCATCTTTGAATAACATACGAAGGGGTTCTACAAGTTTCAGGCCAAGTGTTTCAGGGAGGCCTCCAACATTATGATGCGACTTGATTGTAACCGAAGGACCATGAACGGATACGGACTCAATAACGTCTGGATAAATCGTTCCTTGGCCTAGCCACTGGGCATTGTTTATTGCTTTAGCTTCTTGTTCAAAGACATCGATAAAGCGTTTTCCAATTCGTTTGCGTTTTTGCTCTGGATCCGCTATGCCTTGCAAATCTTGTAGAAACTCAGCTGATGCATCGACTCCTTTTACATTAAGTCCTAGTCCCTTGTAGGAGGCAAGCACTTCATCAAACTCATTTTTGCGAAGTAAGCCATTGTTTACAAAGATGCAATGTAGATGATCCCCGATCGCACGATGTAACAATAAAGCGGCAACCGAGGAGTCTACTCCGCCGGATAGACCGAGGACAACGGACTCATCACCAAGCTCTTCTTTGAGTCTACTTACTGTGTTCTCAACAAATTGAGCTGGCGACCAATCTTTTTTGAGTTCAGCGATATCAAAAATGAAGTTCTCTATAATCTTCCTTCCATCTTCGGAGTGCGTTACTTCAGGATGAAACTGCAAACCATACAGTGGGGGTAAATCCTGATTATCTCTTTTAAAAGCTGCTACGGGTATGCTCTCCGTTTTTGCGATAACTGAAAATGCCGAGGGGAGTTCTGTAATCGAATCACCGTGAGACATCCACACAGTCTCTTTATCAACGCCTTTCCAAAGCGAGTCTTCGTTGGATAAGACGAGTTTGCTTCGTCCATACTCGCGGTGTTGACTACGCTCGACTCTTCCCCCCATATGGTGTGCAATGCTTTGAGCACCGTAGCATACTGCTAGACAGGGAAGGTGGTTGGAAAGCTCTTCCCATGCGATTTGTGGGGCATTATCCTCTAAACAGGAAAACGGACTTCCTGAAAGAATGACCGCCTTGGCTTTGAGGGCTTCTTCGTGTTTTGTGTAAGGTAGAATCTCGCAATACACTCCACATTCTCGAATGCGGCGTGCAATAAGCTGAGTGTACTGAGAACCGAAGTCAAGAATGATCAATTGAGTTTCCATAGGATATTGAGTTGTTGCAAAAATAAGAGGTGGTCATAAACCTTTAGTACTAGTTAACATCTATTCATGAACATTTACGTAAGGTTTAACATTACATTTTTAATTGAGCATCCTCGAGGGATGGGAAAATCAGAGTCCTTTATCTTTAACTATGCAAAACGCTTCATTATGCCTATTTGGAAAAAACCTACTGACAGAACCTATCTAGAAAACACGTTAAACAAGAATACATTAGGTGAAACCTTGGGAATTGAGATTACTGAAGTTGGAGAGGAATATCTTGAAGGGAGAATGCCGGTTGATCATCGCACAAAGCAACCTTTTGGACTGCTGCACGGAGGAGCTTCCGTGGCATTAGCGGAAACACTTGCTAGTGTGGCTGGATTTCTCAGTTTGTCGGAGGGTAAAAACTTAGTTGGTGTGGAAATCAATGCGAACCATCTACGTGCTGTCAGAGAAGGGTATGTAGTGGGAAGAGCAACTCCTATTAGACTCGGAAGAACTATGCAGGTTTGGGAAGTCAAGATTGTCGATGAAAAGGAGCGTCTCGTATGCGTGTCAAGAATGACGGGAGCCGTAGTTGGAGAGTAAAGGATATTACCTCTATTTACTGTAGAAAATTTTCACTATAGTCCCCTTCATGTAGATGTCTATTTTAGCCGTTTTGTCTTTTGCGTTAAACCGCCATTCCAAACAAAAAGGGCTCCTTTCATTGCGATCACAAAGTGGAAATCCTTTGTCCCATTTGAGCATTGTTCCCGAGTATTGAAGAATCTCGATATCCTCAGGTTGATAGTTAGGAAATTCTGGATCGAGACAGATGTTTACGCCATCCTGATGGCTCATTACAGGTTTTCCTTGATAAATCTCATCGAATATTGCTTCGCTTTTAACAAGCCATCGCACCAATCCTTTGGGCTCGATAACTAGTTTGTTCGACCTAAACCATTGGTCTTCTTCAATGCTCAAGTTTTCCAAAGTGTCGAGGTAAGTGGAGTCATAGTAATCGGTGTGTTTGACTAAGGTATTTCCCTCCTCTGCTAGCTCAAAAAAGAGTCGCTGAAAATCATTACATAGCATACGGACTGAGTCTAAGTGAAAGACTCCAATGAGTGAGTCCGGAATCTTTTCAAATCGTGTAATGTCCTGAGCAACTTGAATTGAATCAGATTCTAGGGTTGAGTCGGCACTTTCTCCATAAACGGTGCTGTCTAATGGACTAGTGAATTGAAGGCTATCAAATGCTGATAACGTGCTGTCGACGGTTGACGAATCCGCATCATTAATGGCGAGAAATAGGCTGAGTTTGTGCTTGTAGACGCTATCCATGATGGCTAAATTGTAAGCCATTTTTTCTTCCCATTCAGCGTGAATACTATCAATTTCTACCTCATGTTCATAGGCTAAATCACTCAGTTGAACTCGTAATCTTTGAACAAGAGCGTCCTCCGTAAGCGTCAAGTTTGTCGAGATTTCTCGGGCTAGCCGTAGGTCTTTTCTCAGTTTATACAGCGCCTGATTTTGTTCTTTGATCAGGGTGTTTTGTTCATTAATCTGGAGGTCTTGTTCGGCTAACTTTAGGCTGTCACTAATGCGCTTTGACTCTAAATAACTGATTAGAGAAGCCATCTCTTTTTTATTCATTTTTTTCTGACCTACAACAGCAAAGCTCGTGGTGATACAAAGAAAAAACAGGAGGAGTCGGATGGGCATATTAGATGTTGTGTCGTGATGGAAAATTAATCAAATTCAGGTATATCCAAGGTGCTTTTTATGGGTTCAAAAGAAAGCGAGACTGAGTTTACGCAATAGCGCTGTCCAGTCTTGTTCCGAGGGCCATCGTTGAAAATATGCCCTAAGTGCCCTCCACATTGACCACAGAGTATTTCCGTGCGTTGCATACCATGAGAGTTGTCCGCTTTGGTGGTCACAGAGCCTTCCGCGATTTGATCATAGAAACTAGGCCATCCACTACCTGAATCATATTTGGTATCTGAGTCAAAAAGAGGATGGTTGCATGCTGCGCAATGATATACTCCTTTTTCCTTATTGTATAAATAGGCTCCTGTAAAAGGAGCTTCTGTGGCGCCTCCGCACATGACCTCTCGCTGAAAGGATGACAGGCTTGATTTGATGGAATCGTTATCAATCATTCTTTCGGTATGTGTAACGTCTGATTGCACCTCATTTTGAGCCATGGTGCAAGACGAAAAAAGCATTACACTAACCAAACAGAGGCAGATAGGATGGTTAACCATAGGTAGTAAACGGTGTACCGTTAGAAAATGTTATAAAAACAATCCTTTATTTCTTTATGAATTGAGGCCATAGATTGGCCCCGCGGCTATCCAACGTGCTATCCTGTAAAAAATCAAAGGCTACAAATAAAAAAGATAATGCATAGCTAACCCAGAAATACCCAATGATGTAGGCTGAGCTCATAGGCAGGATAGAGCCAAGCGTAAACCAGCCGTCCCAAGTGGCAAGAATAAAGAGGCCAAGAATCAAACGAAGCGATTCCCAAAAGACACTTGCTATCCTGCGATCCATGAGGCTTGTATACGAGAAAATGCTTAGAAAAATAAAGAAACCGTACAGCAGCGTAGGTTGTAAAATAGCTAGCCCGAGGTGTGTTCCATTATCATGAATTGCCACTAAATGGTTGAAAAGAAACATCGCACTGACCACACTTATCGTCATTTGTATGGCGGCCCATGCTTTAAGGGCTAGGGAGGATTTAGGGTTGTATTTTTTCTGGTCCTTTGGTCGGTCGATTACAGCCACTGGATAACGCTCAGCAACATCCTCAGGACGCCATCCTGTTGGCATGAACCATAAACGAATTTTATCAATCAAACGCTTGGTATACATCGTGTCAAAAAGCAGTAGGGCGTTGTGCTGAAAGTTGATAAGAAAGGGATTCCATGTATGGGAAGGCCTTTTTATACCATATACCGGCTTCTCGTGCTCTAACTCGTCTTGGTAGGTTCCAAACAATTTGTCCCACACGATGAAAATTTGGGAAAAATTCTTATCGAGATAAATCGGATTTATAGCATGATGCACTCTATGGTGACTCGGTGTGACAATGATTTTCTCTAGAATTCCCATGGTGCCAATATGTTGGGTGTGATACCAAAATTGAGCAAAAAGGTGAATGGGCGCGATTAGGGCAAACACCTCTGTAGGTATTCCTAGAAGGGCTAACGGTAGATAAAATATTGCGATAAAGGAAAAGATTTCACTTACGGACTGTCGCAGGGCACAAGCGAGATTGAATTCTTCGCTGCTATGGTGTATGAGATGGCGGTTCCATAAAAAGTTAATCTTATGCTCCCAACGATGCACCCAATATCCTGCAAAATCTTTAACAACAAACACCACTACATACATCCACCAGGCAGCTTGTAGGGGTTGCGAGGGCCCTAGGGATCTCAAGAGGAAATCATAACCAATAAGCATTATGACTATGCCTAGTATCGACTTGGTTATGTTAGTTATGCCGGAACTCAGGCTTGCGACAGTGTCCATCCATCGCATAGTTTGGTTTTTAACCGCATAGCCGTAGATGAATTCTATGCAGATTAAAATTGAAAAAAAGGGTATGCCATAGTTTAAGGCATCAGCAAAACTTCCCATCGTACTGAAGATATGGATTGTTCGCCATTAATTCTTACTGAAAATTGTCACACAAAGAATTGATTCAATCAGCTTTCAAGAGACTCAGGGAATTGACGCAGTAACGCAGCCCAGTCGCAGTAGGTCCATCGGGGAATACATGTCCAAGATGCGCCTCGCAACGATGGCACTGAATCTCCACACGAACCATGCCATAGGAAACATCTTTAATATACCGTATGCTATGGGGCCCAATGGGTTTATCAAAACTTGGCCAGCCACTCCCTGATTCAAATTTTGTCGTTGAGTTAAAAAGGGGGCTTTTGCAGCATGAACAGGTATAAATTCCTGGCTCAAATCGACTGCAATGACTTCCTGATCCAGCGACTTCGGTTCCTCCCTCTCGAGTTATTCTGTAGGTCTGCTCGTCCAAAATGCCTTTCCAGTCTTCCTTTGTCTTTACTACGGGATCAGGATGTGGGGATTGACCGCTTTCGACGAGATGAATAATGTCTTTCCAGTGTTGCATAAACACATTTTATATACGTAAATATCAGGGGAATCTCTGGTATTTTTTGGTCACAAATAAGATAAATTTCACGTATCATATGGTGATATTAATAGTCGCGAGATTGGCATTTGTTGAAAAAAAACATCACGATGTAAGTATCAAAATGGCTTAGCGTCCTTTAATAATGATATTTTTAAGTTAAAATTTGACAATGAATCAATCGCTTCGTCAGGCTTTTTACGCCCTTTGTACAGTCTTTTTGACACAGATTACTTTTGCTCAAACAGACTTGCTCCCCACTGCTATAACGTCGCCAACCAATGGCTGTCTGTTGTCTGCCTCTGAAAATGTCGAGGTTCGTGTCGCACGTGGTGACAATACTACTACAGGTCCTGTTGGATTCTCGGTAACGGTGACAACAACGGTCAATGGAACTACCTATCCATCAGAAACCTCAAACATAAATCTAGTCGCTTATCAGGCGGCATTGATTTCTGGTAGCTCTACTCCTATTGATTTCTCAGCGCCAGGTATTTACAACATTCAGTGTGTGATTAGCTATGGCGGCACAATAACGGCCAATGATACGATTACTACTTCAGTGATTAGTTCTGTTTTGCCAGGTACGCTTTCTCCGGATGATACAGTTTGTGAAGGGGGCAATGGGCAGATTGCATTGTCAGGAAATTCAGGGGAAATCGTTCAGTGGGAGGAGAGTATAGATGGTGGAAGCAACTGGTCTATTCTTGGAAACACATCGAATACGCTTAACTTTTCAAATCTTGCTCAGACTACCTCTTATCGAGTTCTCTCCCAAGGAGAGTTTGATACTCTAATTCAAGCTGGAGGAGATGTTTTAGGTTTTGAAGCAGGTCAACAAAGTGGATGGGCCGTGACGCTGAATAATAGTGGTACTCGACTCGCTGTAGGGGAGTTTGAGACAAACGCCGGTGAGGGAAGTGTTCGAGTATTTGACTACAACGGAGCGACTTGGGCTCAAGTAGGGGATACTTTACGTGGATCAGCAGTAAATCGACAATTTGGTTTTAATGTGGTCTTGTCGGATGATGGGAATACGCTTGCAGTTGGAATACAGCGAAGCGATTCTATTGGTCCGGATGTAGGAGCGGCTGCAATTTATTCTTGGGACGGCAGTAACTGGACTGAAATTAATATGGTATTTGGTTCTCTTCAAGATTCCCTTTTTGGTCGTTACATGGATCTTTCTAATGATGGTCAATATCTTGTGATTGGTTCGCCGCATAATGATCTTAATGGTTCAAATTCAGGAGCAGTATACAGTTACGCTTTTAATGGTGCGTTCTATGAGACGCTTAATGATACCCTGTTCGGTAGCCCAAGCGACGAATTCGGAGGGTCCGTGGCGATCAATTCAGATGGTAGTCGATTAGCTGTCGGCTCTCCTAAGTGGTCTGATGGTGTATTGGATTCAATAGGTAAAGTGGAATTTTATGATCGTTCAGTTGATGTTTGGAATGCAACTGGGGTCTCTGTTTCCAGTGGGCGAGCGTCTTCTGAATTTGGTTCTGATATTGCGTTAAATGCCCAAGGAGATCGTCTTGTGGTAGGCTCTTATCTTGATGATTTAGGTGGGGTCAATACGGGAGCAACCATGGTTTATGAAGAAGATGGCGGTGGAACTTGGTCTCAAATTGGGTCTGACCTTCGTGGCGAAGACTTTGGAGATGGCGCAGGAATTGCCGTTGGAATGGACAATGCTGGGGAACGGATAGTAGTAGGTGCTCCGTTTAATCCAGGAGGTGGAAACTTCTCTGGTCATATGCGTATGTATGAATTACTTGGTAACAACTGGGTTCAAGTAACGCCCGATTTGGACGGTGATGCACCCAATGATTTCTTTGGGTTTGGTGTTGCCATTTCAGGTAATGGGAATTTTGTAACCTCCGGCTCTGGAAGCAATGATAATGCTGGGATAGACGCAGGGTTAACACGAGTGTATGAGGTGGTGACCTTGCCTTCATCTTGTGGTTCTGCATACAGTGATACCACAACGATCACGGTAGATCCTGCGGTAGATGCCGGTGTATTGTCTGGAGATGCAGTGGTTTGTGGAAGCGGAAATACAGGAAATCTTTCGCTAGGAGGAAGCCAAGGCATAATTGAAGATTGGGAACTTAGCACTGATGGTGGAATATCGTGGTCATCTTTAGGAAATACCGCGACATCTTATGTGTATAATAATCTAACAACCACTACAGAATATCGAGCAATTGTCTCTAGTGGTTCATGTGGAAATGATACTTCTAATGCTGTCACGATTACAGTAGATCCACCGGTAGTGGGAGGAACTTTGAGTGGTTCGACTACGGTATGTGAGGGATCAAACTCAG
>JBMYZU010000012.1:0-51337 GCA_049610685.1 Chitinophagales bacterium | reverse complement strand
AGCAATTTATCGATCTCTACTTGGTACAGAGCAGAGGTTCAAAGTGGAACTTGCGGCAATGCTTACAGTGACATTGCAGTTGTTACTGTAGATGCCGCTGTGTTCGCTGGAACATTGAGTGGAGCTGCTACGGTTTGTGCTTCAAGCAACTCCGGTACGATAACCTTAGCGGGAACACTTGGTAATGTTCAAGATTGGGAGTCAAGTATAGATGGAGGGACAACATGGACTTCTTTGGGCAATACTTCAGCAACATATGGCTACAGTAATTTGACGTCGACGACAGAATATCGAGTGGTTGTTTCAAATGGAACTTGTGGAAATGATACGTCAAATGTTGTCACGATAACATTAGATCCACCAGTAGTGGGAGGAACTTTGAGTGGTTCGACTACGGTATGTGAGGGATCAAACTCAGGAAGTCTTGTGCTATCTGGCGAAGTAGGGAATGTTATTGGCTGGGAGACAAGCACGGATGATGGCATTACCTGGACAAATATTACGAATACAACGAATACTCAGAATTACAGCAATTTATCGATCTCTACTTGGTACAGAGCAGAGGTTCAAAGTGGAACTTGCGGTAATGCCTACAGTGATATTGCAGTTGTTACAGTAGATGCTATCACAAATGCCGGTCTACTTTCGGGCGATTCGACGGTTTGTTACTCGAGCAATACAGGAACATTAACATTATCTGGAACGGTAGGCACTACCGTTGCATGGCAGGCAAACAATGGTTCGGGATGGACGACGGTTGCCACTTCTGGAACATCCTACACCTATGCTGGCTTATTGGATTCAACGCAATATCGATTTATTGCTGTCAACGGAACTTGTGGTAATGATACCTCGAATACGGTAACCATTAACGTCGATCCAAATCTTCCTCCAGATGCAGGAATGATTGTCATAAACAATACCTCGAATACGGACACTACAGTATGTGCTGGAAGCAATACGGACACGCTTCGCCTTGTAGATATGGTGGGTTCAGTCATTCATTGGGAACAAAGTCAAGATGGGGGGAATACTTGGATAACTCTAGCCAATACGGACACCTTCCAGGTCTTTCTTGACCTATCAACAACTACATCTTACAGAGCATTCGTTCAAGGAGGTGCATGCGGTATTGGTTATTCAGATGCTGCTATCGTTCGAGTCGATGGTGTTTCTGAAGGGGGAGTGCTAGCAGAGGATATGGTGGTTTGTGCTGGCAGCAATACCGATACGCTTGTTCTTTCAGGTTATGTTGGTGATATTGTTTCATGGGAGATTGACTCTGGACTAGGGTATCAGGCCCTTGGTATTGTAGGAGACTCGCTCATCTTCTCCAATATGGATACTTCAACAGCTTATCGCGTTGAGGTTAAAAATGGCGTTTGTCCTTCAGTGTATTCTAATTCAGTGACCGTTTCTGTTACACCCACTACAATTGGAGGTGTACTGATCACTGGGACATCAACCGTTTGCGAAGGGGATAATTCGGGTACAATTTTACTGACAAACTATGTTGGAAATATTACACGCTGGGAATATTCGGAAGACAATGGATCAACATGGATTCCTATGGTAGAGACTGCTGATTCCATCACTTTTTTAAATATTCTCCGCGAGACGCAGTATCGTGTGTTTATTCAGGCTAGTGGATGCCCTGATGTTTACTCTAGTGTACTCACTATGTTGGTCTATGAACCGTCTGTTGCGGGGCTCTTAGCTTCAGATGCTGTGGTTTGTGATTCTGTGCATTCAGGTACATTAACGCTTACTGGTTCATTGGGCAGTTCAATTGTCTGGCAAAGTGTCGATACAGGTGCCGTCAATGATTCTCTTCAATTGGGAGGGACGAGTTATAACTATGCAAATCTCACCAACACAACCCGTTTTATTGCTATTGTGACCAATGGAGTCTGCCCGCCGGACAGCTCAAACGTAGTTGGGGTTTTAACCAATTTCACGGAGGCTGACTTTGCCTTTGATAATGTGTGTATTGGAGATGAGATGGTTTTTGCTGATGAAACCTTTATCAAAGATGGTTTTGCTGTTCAAAGAAATTGGAACTTTGGCAACGGGACAGGGTCGACTATCGAAGATCCTGTGGTATTATTTGCTGAGGTTGGCACATACGATGTTCAGTTATCAATTGTAAGTCAAGGTCTTTGTACAGATACAATTATTCAGACGGTAGAGGTTTATCCGTTACCTGATTCAACCATTACAAATCTTGGCGATAGTGCTTTCTGCGATGGCGATAGCACAATACTGCGTGGAGAGGATGGCCTTACCTATCTATGGACAACGGGAGACTCTACGCAATTCCTCACCGTAACCGTAGAAGATATCTATGGATTAACGGTGACTGATTCTAATCTATGTGTTAACTCTAGTGAAGTCTTTATCGAAGTTTGGCCACTACCTCAGGCCGAAGCGGGTAATGATACAACTGTAAGTCTCGGTCAGACCACGGTTTTAAATGGTAGTGGAGGAGAGGAATATATGTGGGACCCTCCAACCTTTTTAGACGACTTTATGCTTCAGAATCCGTTGTCTAGCCCTGATTCAACCCTACAGTATACCGTGCTTGTCACAGATTCTAATGGATGTCAGAATACAGATAGTGTCTTGATTACGGTACTAATCGATTACCTATTCACGCCTTCAAACTTAGTTACTCCTAATGGAGATGGATTTAATGATACTTGGTTTGTCGAAAACCTTGAGGACTATCCTGAGTGTGAGGTTTTAATCTTTAATGAATTTGGTGAGATTGTATTCCAAGAACGAGAGTACGATAATGATTGGGCGGGTGACTTCCAAGGAGCACGCCTTCCCGATGGCACCTATTATTATGTCATTACCTGTCCTGATGCTGCGGCACTGTACAAAGGGCACGTAACGATTCTAAGTCAACAATAAAAACAGGACGATGCGAATATATACACACATCTTACGCGGTTTTGGGTTATTTCTTGGTCTAGCATGTTTTGTTTCATCTAGCTATGGTCAACAGGCTCTGCCCTTTAATCAATATTATGTTGTACCTCAATGGTATAATCCTGCGACGATTGGAAATGGTGAGGCAACGAATATCTTTTTGACTAGTCGATTTGCTATGATGGATATCCCAGGACGACCGATTACTAATGGAATTTATGCTGATGGACCTTTATCCAATGATCGAATCGGACTCGGAGCGTATGGTTCCTTCCATACGTCGGGGGTTATGCAACGTGTGCAGCTTGGTGGAGCATTCCGTTACAAAGTTCCCTTTAATAAGTCAAACAATCACAATCTAAGCTTTGGTGTATCAGGTGGTTTTCACCAAGTTAGTATCAATAAAGATGAGGTTGTTGTCCGTGACGTCTTCGATCCCTTCCTTATTGGTTCAAATGTCCAGACGTTCACAGGCGATGTCAATGCGGGATTGATGTATACCATCAAAGATTTCTCCATTGGAGGTGGTGGTAATAACCTAATTGAAAGTCGAGTAAAGTATCAAGGGGAAGGAGGATCTAATGTATCCTATCTTCTAAAGCGTCATTACTTTGCTCAAATGGCTTATTCCATTCCTTTAGCCGATCGGACGTGGTTTATTGTGCCGCAGGTTTTTGCGCGCATTGTACCCGATGCCCCGACACCCTATGAAATGAGCCTTTTTGTCAATTGGCAAGATAAGCTTTGGTTTGGAGCAGCCTATAAAGGAAATTTTGGTCCATTAAATGCCTTTGGTCCGGACAATACGGATCCAATTAGTGTTGCGCCTTCTATAGGTGGCCGTCTCGGAAATCAGTTTGTTGTGGGATACACCAACGAAATTTATCTAAGTGATATCGGTTCATATACAGGGTTAACCCATGAGATTATGGTGGGATATAGCTTCGGTAAGCGACAGTCCAAGGTAAATGAAAACTTGATGGAGGAGCTTGAGGAAATGGTCAAACAACTTGAGCAGCAACAGGCACTTCGGGATAGTTTGCAAAATGAACTCATGGAGCAAAACACTGCTCGATTGGATTCATTGGAGTCTAATGGTACGGGAGAGTTAACAGCTGAAGATCGTCAAGCACTCAACGATTTACAGAATCGTATGGACTCTGTGGAAAGTCAAGTCAGCGAGGTTTCGACTGCAGTGGATAGTGTCCGAGAGGATTTGGATGGCTTGGTTGAGCAATTGATTGAGGCTGGTGTTATTACGGAATCTCGCGTAGCGGATAACATTGATTTAGCAACAGGAAATCAGGCATTAAAAGGCTGTTACGTAGTCATTGCATCGGTAATTGATTCACGATACAATGACGAGGCTATGCACAGAGAATACCTTGATTTTGGGTATAATGTAATTCACGAAACCATTCGAGGCTGGTATCATGTTTACACAGTTCGTGTAGACACTCTCGAAGAGGCGCTAGAGCTCTTACCAAAAACAAGAGCTGAGGGTCACCCAGATGCTTGGATACGTGTTTTAAAGTAAAAGTTTTTGAAGGATTACAAGGTTGTGGTGCAATTAACTACCTTCATATTCCTAACCGATAACTAGTATTATGGCTGAAGGAAGATTATTTGTAAATACGAAGGATGAATCTCCAAGACTATTTGACAACAATTTTCTTGATTTCTTCTCGCGCATTCCCTTTTGGGTTCCGATAATCATTTATGTACCTGCTGTGGTATTTTTTTCATGGTTATCCTTCGAAGCCGGAATTCAGTGGTATATATATATGGGCCTAATCGTAAGCGGTGCCATATTATGGACACTTGCTGAGTATTTGATCCACCGCTTTCTCTTTCACTTTCATCCTAAGGGAAAGCTATTGAAACGCATTCACTTCATTTTTCACGGAGTGCATCACGACTATCCTCAAGATAGTTTGCGTTTGGTTATGCCACCTATTGTCAGTATTCCCTTGGCTACTGCATTTTACTACCTCTTTGTCCTATGCTTTAATGCCGTGGGATATGGTGCAATGGCGAATGCTTTTTTTGCTGGTTTTATAGGAACCTACTTGTTCTATGATTTGATGCATTATGCAACGCATCACTTGAATTGGAAGAATGCTTACTTCCAAGCCATCAAGGAGCACCATATGAAGCACCACTACAAAAACCCAGATGTGGGATTTGGGTTTACTTCAAAAACGTGGGATATCGTCTTTAGAACAGACTTCGAGAAAGAAGGATAAAAAAGAGTCTTTCTTAAAGGCTTGAGAAAAGCCCTGTATTTTTTGGCAGTTGCTTAAATCCAGATTCACTTAGCGGTACAAAGATTGGAGTTGACTGGATGTTAGCCTTTGTTGTGTTCCACATAAACACCAATTGATCATCGGTCATTGTGTCTATTGTATCAATGCTTCGGGTAGAGTACTCTCCATGACTTAGTATTGACAGGACTAGATTTCGATCGAGCAACCGGGTTTCAATTGCTTCTTCTATAGCTCGAATGGCGCTTATGTTTTGGTCTATTCCGCATCCACTTAAGGATTGGCTTACTGGACTTGCAATGACTACTGCGTGGCTTCCAATCCAACCAAAGGCTCCATGAATTTTATCGCCGTGAGAGGTCCAATCGCTAACAAATGCTGACAGAATGCTATTGGCACGATTGACTTGATCGTTACTGAGTGGCCTACCAGCAATATAGGTCCAAAGGCGAACTTCGTGTTCAATTGGGTGTGTGTCCCATGATACATGGTGCTCAAGGCTGTGGTTTACCATGACTGCGGATTTTCTTCATTTTTTGCCTCTATCGCGCGATTTAAGTCGACGGATAACTCAACCTGGCTAGCCTCATCTTTTTCTACCTCGTCTTCCACGGTTGGCTTGTATTCATTAATGTCCAGTATATCCAACTCATTCAGATCGGTATGGATATGTTCTAATCCCTCTTTTAAAGCATGGATAAACTTGTGGAAGTCTTCTTTGTAGATGAAGACTTTATGGTTCTCAAAACCCGAATCATTGTGTTTTCTCTTCGACTCTGTTATCGTCATAAAAAAGTCTCCATTGCGCGTAGCACGAACGTCGAAAAAGTACGTTCTCTTTCCTGCTCTTACTTTTCTTGAATAATATCCGCGCTGATTCATTGAGTTAATTTAGGAAAAATTATTGAGGTCGTTGCTTATCGTAAATCTCGCGATAGAAACCTTCCTGATTATATAACTCTTCATGGTTTCCTTTTTGAATAACGCTTCCTTGGTCGAGTACAATGATTTTATCAAAGTCCAACAAACTGAAGATTCGATGAGTAATGATGATTGCTGTGGTCTCTTCATCAAGACTATCGAGGTATCCTAGAATCCTGGCTTCAGTTTCCGCATCAACAGCGGAAAGGCTATCATCCAGTAGCAAAATCGAGGGTGAGTTAACAAGGGCTCGCGCTAGGCTTATTCGTTGCTTTTGGCCTCCTGAAAGGGTAACACCGCGCTCGCCCACCAAGGTTTCATAGCCATCATGGAAGGAGGTTATTTCTTCATGAATTGATGCGTGTTGTGCTGCAATCTGAGGAGTCAATTTGCTTGTGTTTTGCTTATCTCCAGGACTAAACTGGATATTGTCTTCAATCGTTTCGGAGAAAAGAAAGACATCTTGTGGGACGTAGCCAATTGTCTGGCGCCAAGCATGTAAATCAAGATCTTTGAGATCGACCCCATTAAAGGTGATTTGTCCTCCCTTAGGATCATACATACGCATCATTAATTCGGCTAGCGACGATTTACCTGAACCGGTTCTTCCTATAACTGCGATGCGTTCTCCAGGCTTGATGGTAAGATTTACCTTGTTGAGCGCCTGAATACCAGTTTCTGGGTAGACAAAGCTGACATCCTTAAACTCAATGAGACCTGTCTTTGACGGGACTTGTCCTTCTTTAGGTGTGCTTACCTGAGGCTCTGCACTGAGGAATTCATTAATTCTCTTTTGCGATGCTGCTGCTCGTTGAATAATAGAGGCCACCCAACCTATGGAAGTGACGGGCCAGGTTAGAAGATTCACATAGATGATAAACTCCGCCATATTACCCGGGGTGATTGCCCCATCGATAATCCGCAGTCCTCCAATGTAGATTACAAGCAGCGTGCTTAGCCCAATCATTAAGACCATTAAAGGCAAAAAGATTGATTCAATTTTTGCGAGATGAATAGATCGCTGCTTATACTCTTCGCTATCCTTGGCATATTGATCAATGGCCATCTCTTCTTGCGCGTAGGATTTGATTACCCGAATTCCAGAGAAGAATTCTTGAGCAGAGGTGGTTAAGAAGGAAAGCTGTCGCTGGATAGCCTCACTGCCGCGGTTAATCTTGTCATTTACATAGTAAATCGATAATGAAAGAAAGGGTAGAGGAATGAGTACCCATGCCGTTAACACAGGGTCTATCTGTACCATAGACAAGAGCACAAAGGTGATGAGAAAGAAGAGGTTGATCCCGTACATTAGAGCCGGTCCTAAATACATTCTTACTCGCGATACGTCCTCAGTTGCTCGTGACATTAAATCTCCCGTATTGTTTTTTTTGTAAAACGCCTGATCAAGACGTTGGTATTGAGCATAGATGTCGTTTTTTAAATCGTACTCAATCCGTCGTGAGGCTACAATAATGGTCTGTCGCATAATGAAGGTGAACAGTCCAGAAATCAAGGCAAGGCCAATAAAGGTGCAGGCAAGAATAATCAGGCCTGTATTGGGCGCCACGTTAAGTTGGATTCCAAGTGGTCCTTCTACGGAGTTCATGCCTTCTGCATTGAAGGTAGCGTACACAATATCTACTGCCCATCCCACAATCTTAGGATTGAATACCTTAAGCATATTGGCCATCGCAACAAAAATCGTCCCTGTAAGCAGCATGTATCGATGGCGCCATAAGTACTGATTTAGTTTGCGTAATTCTTTCATGGTATTGATCCCAACTTGGGGATAAAACTTGAAGGTACAAGTTCAAAATACATTTTGATATGCGTACCTTGGTAACTCTTTGATTCAAGTGAATAAGGAAAACATCTTTACAATAATAGTTGGTTATGGAACATCCCTTTGACCCCATGATGAAAATGAAGGAATTTGGCCATGAAAATGTCTACTTCTTCAATGATGAAGCGACCCACCTTCAGGGAGTTATTGCTATCCATAACACTGTTCTAGGTCCTGCACTTGGAGGAACTCGTTTATGGACCTACGCCAACTCATTTGAAGCCTTACATGACGTCTTACGGCTGTCGAGAGGAATGACCTATAAGTCATCTGCTGCAGGCATCAACTTAGGGGGAGGAAAGGCCGTAATTATTCGGCATCCTGAGGCAAAATATGACAAAGCCTATTGGACGCGCTATGGTGAATTCGTCGAACGACTAGGTGGCAATTACATTACCGCGGCGGATGTGGGAACGAAAACTGAATTCATGCGCCATATCGCATCATCCACTTCATCGGTAGCGGGTAAGCCAGATGATTTGGGTGGAGGTGGTGACCCTTCGCCAGTAACAGCTTATGGAGTCTATCTCGGTATGAAGGCTTCGGCAAAGAAGCTTTACGGAAGTGATAGCCTTGAAGGGAAAAAAGTTCTTGTTCAAGGAGTTGGCCAAGTGGGTCGCTACCTTGTTGGACACCTGCTTAAAGAAGGCGCAGAGGTTGTCATTGCCGATATCAATGAAGACAATATCAAGAAAACTCAGGCCTTAGGATCCTGTCAAGTTGTTGCGGCGGATACAGTCTATGATCAGGAAATGGATATCTATGCACCCTGTGCATTAGGTGCTACCCTTAACGAGGAAACGATTCCCAGATTGCAATGCTCAATTGTTGCTGGCGGGGCAAACAATCAACTGAATGATGAAGCAGAAGATGTTAAGCGACTAGAAGCTCGCGATATTCTCTATGCTCCTGATTTTTTAATCAATTCAGGGGGAGTAATAAACTGTTACATCGAGGTGATAGGAGAATATAATCGAGATAAGGCATTCGAAGGATGTGAGCGAATCTACAGTAGAACGGAAGAAACGTTGCACTATGCCTCAACACATGGTGTGTCTACACATGATGCGGCCCTTGCTTTAGCTCAGGAGCGCATTGATAAGGCAAAAAGTTAACTGAATAATAGGATTAAGTATGGTGTCAAGGCGATTGGTAAGGGTTAAAATCATGCAGCTGATGTATGCACAGAATCGGGGAGTGGATTTTGATCCAAAGTCTATGCAAGTTCAGTTAGAAAGTAGCCTTAAGAAGACAATTCAGCTTCAGTGGGTCTTTTTGAGTTATCTCGTGCGTATAAGCGAATATGATTTGATTCATCATGCCAAACAAGCGGGTAAGGAAACGGCTGAGAGTACAGGACTTCTTGCCAATCATCAGTTGTTGCTCATGCTTCAACAACATCCTATGTACAAGCGACGAATGGAAGATTATCAAGTAGAATCCTTTGTGGATACTGCACTCGTCCGTAAACTATATATGGAATTGATTAGTAGAGAGCGATTTGATGATTTCGCTAAAGGTGGGGATTCGACAGATCCAACGATTCTATCTTATATGCTCAAGAAATTGATAGCGGCCTCGGACCCTTTGGAAGATCAATTATCTAATCACTTCATCAATTACCTCGATGATCAATTTAGTATCATTCAGGGATTAGCCAAGTCATTTAAAGCGGTCGATGTAAGTGATATTGCTTCGTATGATAGCTTTTTTGCAGAACACGAAGAGGAAAAGGCCTTTGGTCGTGAATTAGTATTGGCGCTTCAAAAGAATTTGACGGATGTTCGTGAAATCATGCTTGCGCAAGTCAAAAATTGGGATGAGGATCGGTTGGCTCCTTTAGATACTGTGCTTATTATGATGGCTATTGCTGAATTTCTATACTGTCCCCATGTTCCTGTTAAGGTAACTATCAATGAATACATCGACATTTCTAAAGATTACAGTAGTCCGAAGAGTAAAGACTTTATCAATGGCGTAATTGACAAGGCGATGTGGGCCTTAAAAGATGCAGGCCGTATTGAAAAATTAGGTCGCGGCCTTCAGAATAGTTAATTCAGAGTTTTTTCGCGAGGTAGTGCTCGATTTCGTAAAAATTGTAGCGTAAAGATTGATATAAGTTAGCAAAAGCTTCAGCTTGTGAAAGCTTACAATTATTGACTATTTCTAAATGATCTTTGTGAAGTAAAAATTGATGGTCTTTCAAACTTCTAGATAAGAATTCATTTATGCAGCCTCCATAAGCATCCGAAAAGTGCCCATAATTATCAATTCCGGGGTACTCTTCGAACATTACTGTTTTGCTGTATTCAAATTGATCTTGGCAATCTTGATTGACCATTTGTAAAAAATCTTTATTGCCATTTTTGGAATTCAGAATGTCATCTAACGTGAGAAGATCCCCATTAAGTAAATCATAGGTCAACTCGGTATTGTAGATGGAACAGTATGCACCACATCCCATTTGATTTATTCTTATCGATAGGATGTTGTTTTGGTTATAAGTGATCTCATAGTCAGCCCTTTCAGTATATGGGGCATGTTCCTCAATTAGATAATTTATGCTTTGGCTGGATCCCTCATTACGCGTTGCGTGCTGGATAATACTCCGATTTATTTTATTATCAATTGCTCTTTGCCCGGTTGAAACTTGTGGGTAGTTCAGGCTTATCAATGAATCTGCATTAAAAAAAGATGTTTTCTGATAGGAGAGGGAATGAATGGTTGCGTAGTCGGGTAAAAAGGACTGCCCAATTATCAATCCATGGCAAAGAAGTAAAGCCCCAAATATGCACTTAATCTTCAACATCTACTTACCGACCTATATAGTTTCCTTTTGGACCAAAATGCTCGAGCATCGGTAGAAGTTGCTCCACTTTTTGATAACCTGGCATCGGAGCAACTAAGGCGAGATCTCCAAGAATAATCATGTTTTGTCGTGCAACCTCTGTGGATACGCCGTTTTGTGCAGCAATGGCCCGTTCTACGCGATCCACGGCGTCTAAAAAGACGACGGTAGGATAGCTCAGTTGTCCATTGAGCAAAGTAGCTGCTAACTCATGGTAGCCTCTACGCCCCTGTCCGACATAGGAGTATGTTTTGCTTCCTACTTTTATATCCTCGCGTTGCTCCGCGTCAAACTTAACGGAGTAAAAGTCTCGGTTCAGCACTTCATACACCTCAGATTTTGCAAAGGTTTCTCTATCCATTACTTTACACCATCCGCACCAGTCAGTGTATACATCAATAAAGACAGGGCGAGCTTCTTTCTTTTGAGCTTTAATCATCTCATCCCACGACATCCACTGAACTTGACCTGTTGCATTAAACGCTATAAAGAAGATTAAAACTCCTAAGCAATATTTGATAGATGATGTGATATTCATATTCTTTTTGACGGGGTGATTTCAAATACTAGGCCAAAATAAAAAAAGCATTCTTTAGTTATGCCTTTTTAAGGCTAAGAGCAGTTCTCCTTTGCTAAGATAACCCGTGTGGAGCCATAGCAGCTCTCCGTCGGGAGATAAAATTACTGTGGTAGGGTAGCCCCTAAATTGATTGCGTGTGGCATAATATAAAAAGGAGTTGACGTCAAGCCCACCATCCAATGTAAAGGTTTCTCCAAAGGCCTCCACTTCTTGTACCTGCTCGGGGTTAAACTTTATTGCATGATAATTGCTCCCTAGGTAATCACCAATTTCTTGTTGACTATATACTTCACGATCCATGACCTTACAAGGTCGACACCAATCGGTATAAAAGTCTATGAATATGGGTTTCCCATCACGCTGAGCGGATTGCCAAGCTTGATGAAGGTCGGAGTTTGTTATGCTGCTTTTTGGCGATTCACATCCTATAAAAATCCAACAAAGGATTATGAGATATTGGAGAGGTCTCAATGGTTTACGTTTGTAGAGCTCCTGTAGAATATTGGTCATCCATTCTTCCATTATTGGCCATGGCGATACCTAAGGACAGTGTTTCTCTGGTCTGAGCGGGATCGATGATTTCATCTACCCATAAGCGAGCAGCAGCATACCAAGGAGTGGTTTGCTTATCATATTTGGCCTGAATCTCTTGCAAGAGTTTTTGTTCTTGAGCCTCTGATACGGTCTCGCCTTTCTTTTTCTTAGCCGAGACTTGGATTTGTAAAAGCACCTTTGCGGCTTGCGCGCCTCCCATTACGGCCATTTTAGCACTTGGCCAGGCAACAATTAATCGAGGGTCGTAAGCCTTGCCACACATGGCATAGTTCCCAGCGCCGAAGCTATTTCCCACAACAACAGTGAATTTGGGCACAATCGAGTTACTCATAGCATTGACAAGTTTAGCCCCATCCTTAATAATTCCTCCATGCTCTGAGCGGGAGCCTACCATAAAGCCGGTAACGTCCTGGACAAAAACGAGGGGTATTCGCTTTTGATTGCAAACCATTACAAAACGAGCTGCCTTATCCGCAGAGTCTGAATAGATCACTCCTCCAAACTGCATTTCTCCGGACTTGTTCTTAATGAGTTCTCTGTTATTGGCCACAATACCTACACTCCAGCCATCAATTCGAGCATATCCTGTGATGATGGTCCTTCCATAGCCTGCTTTGTACTCTGTGAAGGAGTCAGCATCGATGAAGGTCTCCAAGAGATCAATCATCTTATAAGGTTTGGCACCGTTTTCCGTATAGACTTCGTAAGCCTTTTTAGGGGAGACCTTGGGTTTTACTGATTTTTCTCGATTAAATCCTAGGGTCGGACGAGGGCCTAGTTTTCCCACTAGATCTCTAATGGTTTTTAGGCATTCTTCATCATCTTTCATTTTGTAGTCAGTTACCCCTGATATCTCGCTGTGAGTAGCAGCTCCTCCTAAGGTTTCGTTATCGATGTCTTCTCCAATTGCTGCCTTTACGAGGTAAGATCCGGCGAGAAAGATCGATCCGGTTTTCTCTACGATAAGGGCCTCATCACTCATGATGGGCAGGTAGGCTCCACCGGCTACGCAACTGCCCATAACAGCTGCAATTTGGGGAATACCTTTTGAAGACAATACCGCATTGTTTCTGAAAATTCTCCCAAAGTGCTCTTTGTCAGGAAAAATCTCATCCTGCATAGGTAGAAAGACGCCTGCTGAATCAACGAGGTAAATGATGGGGAGGTGATTCTCCATGGCAATCTCCTGTGCACGCAGATTCTTTTTACCTGTAATAGGGAACCAAGCGCCTGCTTTAACGGTGGCATCGTTAGCTACAATTACACAGAGCTTATCTTGTACGAGGCCAATTTTAACCACAACCCCTCCAGAGGGACAGCCGCCATATTCAGGGTACATGTCTTTTCCTGCAAGGGTTCCAATTTCAAGCGCTGTCTTTGGGTCATCAAGCAAAGCATCAATGCGTTCTCTTGCTGTCATTTTACCCTTGGCTTTATGGCGTTTAAGGCTTTTTTCACCGCCGCCTAGCCGGGCTTCTTTTTGATGTGCCTGAAGATCGCTGAGAAGCATCTTCATCGCATCTTTGTTTTTATCAGACTCGTTTATGGGCATAGATCCTTTGTTAACGGGTTAAGCAGATAACAAAATACTAAGAACTCCCTAATTGCATGGAAGGTTTCAGTCATTGTCTATGGACATTTACGAGGTATGTCGTAATATTGCAGTCGGGCAAGTCTTACACGACCAGCTCCTGATGAATCCCCCAGGTCTTGACGGAAGCAAGGGTAGTCGGTTGTAGCGGTGCGATGTAAGTAACTTGCCCTTTTTGTTTCCCTTTTGTCGATAGTTTGGTGCTCAGTAAGTCCTTCCGGATAGTCATTTATGAGGCATCTGTATCCCTTTATTCCATAGATTATTGGGTGGATGGGTGGGGGTGGATTCCACCTACACTTATCTCTGTAGAGAACACTGTTCTAAGTAGTCACATTTTTCATGATTAACATGGTGTTTAAAACCTGTCCTGAATAAATCCTAATCTCCTAGGAACATTCTTCAAATTTGCATGAGTTAAACTTTTAAAACATACCATGGACTTTTTTATAGATACAGCGAACTTAGACCAAATTAAAGAGGCGGAGGCCTTAGGCATTCTTGATGGTGTGACGACCAATCCTTCACTAATGGCGAAGGAAGGGATTACAGGAAGAAATGCCGTGCTCAAACGTTATGTAGATATCTGTGAAATGGTGGATGGACCAGTTAGTGCTGAGGTTATTGCCACTGACTATGAGGGAATGATTAAAGAGGGGACTGAACTGGCCGAACTTCATGACAACATCGTCGTTAAAGTACCAATGATTCCAGATGGTATCAAGGCGATTCGAACATTTACTGATCGGGGTATCCCAACGAATTGTACTCTTGTTTTCTCTGCAGGCCAAGCGTTGTTAGCTGCTAAAGCGGGGGCAACCTTTGTTTCGCCTTTTATAGGCCGCGTGGATGATAGCAATTGGGATGGTATGGAGCTTATCGAGCAAATTGTAGAGGTTTATGCCAACTACGGCTTTGAGACTCAAATTCTTGCTGCTTCTATTCGCAGTCCATTACATATTGTGAAATGTGCGGAAGCAGGTGCGGATGTAGCAACCTGTCCTCTCTCCTCCATTATGGGATTGTTTAAACACCCATTAACGGATATTGGGCTTGAAAAATTCTTAGCGGACTACAAAAAAGTCGAGGGATAGACTAAGACAGTCTCTGTACTGCTTGAATTCCCGATTCGAACACATCGGCTAATCCTACTTTGCCTAGATAGTTGCCCGCCAACTCAAGACCTTCCGTTTCTCGGGCACATTGCGTAATTGTTTGAAGATTTGCTTTGCTGCCTATGTTGAATTGGGGAATGGCTTTATCCCACCATGTATTGTCTAAAATGGTAACATCCTTTTTCAAAAAGGGGATTTGGTCTAAATCGTCTTTAACCATTTCGTATACCGATTCAGCTTCACCTTGATGGCGATGAAACACTGCGACAACATCATGATTCGCCGGACTTCGATCGTTAAAAATTTTCGAGATATAGAGCGCTCCAAGCAAGGATCGCTTTACGTAGTTGGGAACGAGAAAACCTAATTCATTAGGCAGGGGATGGTCACCATAAGGGATGCCTAAATGCAGTATGCCCATCGGGGCGTAAGGGATGGTGTTTAGTGCTGCACTGAGCTCACGGTGAACAGGCTCTAGGAGAGCGGCTGTTGCATGGGCAGGAGGGGTTAAGATTAGGTTTTTAGAAAAGTAGACGCTTCCATTGGTTAACGTTACTTCCCATTGGTTTTCTTTTCTGTGAATCGATTGCACATTGGCATTGAGTACAAGGTTTTCTGCAAACTTTTTTTCAAAGGCATGGCTTAAATCAGAAAATCCGCCTTGGAAACCGGTAATAGTTCGTGGTCCATTCGTCTTTTTCTTTCTCATGGCGTTGAAGAGGGATCCATGCTCAATCACTCCTTCCTTTAACTCCTTGAATACGACGTCAGCACTTAGCTGATGGATGTCTCCTGCATAGATACCTGTCATAATGGCATCGACAATTTTTACTACGGCTTCTTCTCCGATTCGTTTTGAGAGAAAGGTATGCACGCTTTCTTCAGCATCATGCTGGCTTTTTCGAAAGGGCTCTGTGAGTAGCGTCCATTTAGCCTTTGGACTTAGCCATCGTGCCCCGAGTATAGCACGTAATGGAGATGTCATTCGCATTAGGCCCTGCTTTTGCCAAAGGCTTCTTGGAAGACTTTTTGCTAGAATACTTTGAAATTTATGGTCTAGGTCAAGCTCTTTGATAAACTCGCGGTAGGAGGCACTTGATGCAGCGGAATTAGCTCCAAGGTCATAGGTGTAGCCATTCTTTTCTCGGGATTCTAAGACGCCACCTGCTCGATTCCGCCCCTCGAGGATTGCAAAGGATTTTCCTGTTTTATGGAGCGCGTAGGCAGCCCCCATTCCAGAAATTCCAGCCCCGACTATAAGAAAGTCAACTGATTTTGATGCTTTTTCCACGTAGTAAATCTACCGATTCTAGGATGCTTCTGTGGCGCAGTGGTTGCGCACCCAGGAAACAAGAAGATTGACCCAGTCCTCTTGTGTGTTGAGGCATGGGATGGTTACAAAGGATTCTCCTCCAGCATGCATAAAGTCCTCTTTTCCTTCAACATATATTTCTTCGAGAGTTTCTAGACAGTCACTCACAAAGGCTGGACAGACAACAGCTAGTTTTTTAATGCCATCCTTGGGCATACGCTCAAATTCCTTGGCCGTGTAGGGTCGAATCCACTCAGCTAGTCCTAATCTGCTCTGGTAGGATGTCGAATATCGGTCTAGACTTAGTCCAAGTTCTTCTGCCACGCGAAGCGAGGTTACCTGGGTTTGATGTTTGTAGCACACGGCATGTACTTCTTTATTATCGACATTGCAGCAATCTTTTACTCGAGCACAGTGGACCTTGCTTGGGTCAGTTTTTTTGAGATGTCGAACGGGAATGCCATGGTAACTAAACAGAAGGTGATGGTCTTCGGGAAGTTTTTCTTTGATGGAGTTGGCGAGTACTTTGATGTAGTCATTGTCCTCATAGAAAGGAGGCTGAAAAACAACTTCTAGATCGCTATGTTCTTTTTGCGCTACCTCAGCTACTCGATCTTTAACCGTGCCATAGGATGACATGGCATAGTGAGGATAAAGTGGGATGACAAAAATCTTTTTGAGGTTGGGCATGGCTTCCCGCATGGCATTTAATGTGCCGGGGATAGATGGGTTAGCATAGCGCATCGCAAGAAAAATAGGGGTGTCAATTTTTTCTTGCATGCTTGCTTGTAACCGCTCAGATAAAACAATGAGCGGAGAGCCTTCATCCCACCAAATCGTCTCATAGGCTTCTGCTGATTTCTTAGGTCGAACATTAAGAATAATTCCTTTGACGAGCAAGGCGCGAAGCACGTAGGGATAGTCAATCACGTTTTCATCCATTAAGAATTCCCCGAGATAAGTCTTTACATCAGAAACCTTTGTGGATGCGGGTGACCCTAAATTGATAATCAATGCTGCAGAGGTTGCATTTTCCATGGTTGTACTCATGATTTGCTTGTTTGTTACTTTTTTATGACACACAGATTACGCAAGCCCTATTTGAATCATTGCATAATGTATCATGAACATCGAAATTAGGGATGTGGTTGAAGTAATTGATCAACAAATTAGACTTTTTGAGCACAGCTTTAAAAATGCTAATGTCGAAACCAGAACAGAACTTGCCTTATCCGAGGAAGAAGTCAAGACTTTTTACACCAAGGATTTAAAGGAAACACAATGTGCGGGTTTGTTGGTACAAACGTGTAATCGACGCCTTTTCTTAGTTCATGGGGAGCAGGTTGATTTACTTCAACAAAGAATTCAATCCGTCCTTAATACGGCTTCTGAGACGATGGAGGTTAAGCATGGCAACGAGGCTATGCGATATTTTCTTCGGGTTATGTCCGGTATGGAATCTCAGATTTACGGCGACGCTGAGATAGCTGGCCAAGTTCGCAAATCTTTCTTTCAGGCAAAAGAATATGGATGCGTAAGCGGTCTTCTCGAGAAGGTGGCAACGCTTGGGATCCATACGAGTCGAACAGTGAAACGAACTGATCCTTCAACCTTCAGAAGTCACTCGGTGAGCCTAGCTACCGCCCAACTTCTTAAGATTCAATCGCCCAAGAATATACTAATCGTCGGCACTGGGGAAATTGGTAAACGGGTGATTCATCACGTATCTCGCCTAGAGGAAATCAAAGCTGAGGTAAATGTTGCTAATCGAACTTTGGAAAAAGCCGAAGAGGTAGCTGAGCGTTATGGCTGTGAAATGATCCCTTTTACATCTTGGGAGCAAAATGCGTCATCGTATGATGCCATAGTCCTTGCGCTACACAGTAATGATCCTGTGCTTACCAAAGAGGTGGTTTTACATCCTGATTGTCATATCTATGACTTAGGGATTCCTTCGAATGTTCATTCGGTTCAAGAGGGTACTCAGGTTATGGATGTAGATAGTATTTCTGCAGCGTATAACGCAGTCCATAATGCTCAAGTCGCCTTGTCCCAAAGCGACCATAATCATATTATTGAGGCTGCGATGGAAGCGCTTCAACGTTGGTCTAAGGCGAGACGCGCAAAAGATCTAGTAGATGGCATAGGAATGCAAAGTGAATTTGATGAGGGGTTACACGGTAATCCTTCCCTTGCGCATGTCTTCTTTTCCAAAGTAAAAGCCGAACCCCAAGTATGTGTGGCAAAGTTATGGTTGGACGCGCTTACGCAGAACTTGGATGAGGATATTCAATCTGCTGCTTTATGATTGTTGGGAGTCGGGGAAGTACACTGGCTTTATGGCAGGCCCATCGCGTGTGTGAAGGGTTAGGATTAGACCATAAGACAGTTCGTATTATTCAAACAGTAGGGGATAAGGACACATCGACTGCGCTCCATTCTTTTGGATCGGTTGGAGTGTTTACAAAAGCCCTTGATGACGCCTTGCTCAATGGGGAAATCGATCTTGCTGTCCACTCTTTGAAAGATTATCCCACTCAGCCTCCGGAGAATTTAGCCATAATTGCTTGCCTGCGCCGTGACGATCATCGCGATGTATTTATTCCAGGAAGTCAAGATGATGGAAATGTTTTGACGGGAAGCCCGCGGAGAGCTCGTCAGTGGAAACAGCGTTATCCGGATGCAAGAATTGCAGAGCTTAGGGGTAATATGGATACTCGGCTTGCCAAATGCCGTGATAGTGCTGGTGGAATTTTATCAAAGTCTGGCCTTGAGCGTATTGACTTGCTTCCTGAGGATGCTGAAGTATTGGATTGGATGGTTCCTGCCCCTGGCCAAGGATGTGTGGCGGTTGTCATGCGAAAGGATCACCCCCAGTGCGAGATCATTCGACAGAAGTTAAACCATTCAAAAACCGAAGCCTGCGTTTCGATTGAACGATCATCGATGCGGGCAATTGAAGCGGGGTGCTCGGTTCCATTAGGGATTGAAGTCAAGCGCGACGATCTAACGTATTCGGTCCGAGGTATACGCTTTATCGAAGGACAGGAGAAAGCCTTGCAGTTTCAATCACTAATAGATGGTAAAAAAGCTGACGAGGAGATCGTTGAAGTCATAGTTCAAGTCTTAGCTCCTTCCGAGGAAAAAGAGAATAAGAGGCTTTTGTATGGTCGTGAGCCCTCGCATTTTGTTGGAGATTTTCTTGAAAGCAATGGTGTAAAGGTTGATTTTGTGCGTACACTCTCGGCTGAAGGCATTGTGGCGGCTTCTCCGGTGAATGTGGAGGGCAAGTCAATAATTATTACGAGTCGATACGCTTTAGGTTCGGCTATGGATCAACTAGTGGGTAATCCAAAACAGATTCTATGTCTTGACGGCCCGACTAAATTGATTCTTGAGCGGGAATATGCCGAATTCCCTTTCTCATATTATGCGGACAGCGAGTCGATTGCCAAAGCACTTAATCCCAACGAATCCTATATCTTTTTTGCTGGGGAACATCGCATGCCGTTTATTGAGCAATATGCAAAGGAGAATAGGATTGATTTAACGGTGATTACAGCTTACCAGACAGTCTTAAGAGAACCAGTCGTTGATTCATCAATTACTTATGATGGTGTTGTGGCTCTTAGTCCAAGAAGCATAAAGAGTCTGTTAAAAAACAATGCTCATCTTCTAGAAGATAATCCAAGCATTCCAATGTACTGCTTGGGGCGTGAAACGGCTTTGGCAGCATGGAAACATGGCTTTCGAACCATATATTTTCCTAATGACGGACCCAAAATTCAAAGTTTGTTAGACATTTTAATCTCTACGATATGACAATACAAAATGATCTTTTATTGCGTAAGCTAGCTCGTGAGCAGACATCAAGACCACCCATTTGGTTTATGCGTCAAGCAGGACGGTACCTGCCGGATTATCAAGTCTTAAAGGCGAAATATGATTTCTTTACTCGGGTACAGACACCTGAACTCGTGGCTGAAATCACGAACATGCCCGTTTACCAAATTGGAGTGGATGCGGCTATTCTTTTCTCAGATATCCTAGTTATCCCCCAAGGTCTTGGTATGGAGGTACAGATGGTTCCAGGAAAGGGGCCCGTCTTACCTAACCCTATCGCAAGCGCAGCCGATGTAGATAACCTAAGTTTAGACGCATGTGCTGAATTTTTAACCTATGCCACGCCGTGTATCCAAGCGACACTTGATGATCTCAATGGTCGAGTTCCGTTGATTGGGTTTTGTGGTTCTCCATGGACGTTATTGTGTTACATGGTAGAGGGTAGTGGCTCCAAGAATTTTGCCAAGGCCAAGGCGTTTTGCCTTAACCATCCTGAGGCGGCGGCTAAGTTGCTCGATGTGGTAACAGAAGCCTGTATAGCCTTTCTAAAGCAACAAGTCGCTGCGGGCGTCAGTGTCGTGCAGGTCTTTGACAGCTGGGGTGGTATTTTGTCTCCTGATCACTATGCTAAGTGGTCCTTACCCTACATTGCACGAATCAATGCTGCACTCAAAGAGGAGGTCTTTACCATTCTTTATGCTAAGGATGGGTGGTTTGCCTTAAAAGATTTCGCGGCCTTAAATCCTTCGGCGATTGGGCTGACTTGGACGATGACTCGTGCCGTGGCTGAGGCCCAATGTGGTTCAGATATGGTTTTTCAAGGAAAACTTGATCCAAGTATCTTACACAGTTCTCCTGCAGAAGTTAAACGAGAAACGTTAGCGCTCATCAAAGAATTTGAGGGCCTACATCATATTGTGAACTTAGGTCATGGTATTCACCCGAATATTCCGGTAGACCATGTTAGGGCCTTTGTTGACACCGTTAAGTCCTATAGCTTTTAAGATGTTAACTAAGAATCAATCGCCCAAGGAATCCTTCGCGCACTATGTGCGCACGCTTCAAGACGAGATTTGTCGTGCGCTTGAAGCCTTAGATGGAAAGGCAGTCTTTGTCGAAGATCAATGGGATCGTGATGGCGGCGGCGGGGGATGGACTCGAATTATGGATGGCGGTCGTCTATTTGAAAAAGCTGGTGTCAATGTAAGTGCGGTCCACGGAACGACGCCGGAAGTCATTAAAAATCAAGTTCCTGAATCGGCCGCTGAATTTTATGCGACAGGTGTTTCGCTTGTGATTCACCCTATCAATCCAATGATTCCTACCGTGCATGCCAACTTCCGATTCTTTCAACTGATGGATACGGAGGGTAACATTGTCGATGGTTGGTTTGGTGGGGGAGCAGATCTTACTCCCTACTACCTATTTGAAGAGGATGCAGTGCATTTTCATCAAACCTTAAAGGATGCCTGCGATCGTCATAATCCATCCCATTATCCAAAGTTCAAGGATTGGTGTGATCGCTATTTTCGCAACCATCATCGAAAAGAACAGCGGGGAATAGGGGGCTTATTCTTCGATCATTTACGTTTATCCGAGGATATCGAGGCAAACAGCGCCCACCAAGCCTTTGTAGAGGATGCAGGTAACGCCTTTCTTCCTGCCTATTTGCCGATTGTTGAACAACGTCAATCTATGACTTACACCCCTGAGCAGAAAAAATGGCAGGAGATTCGTCGCGGACGATATGTTGAGTTTAACCTCATTCATGATCGGGGCACCTTGTTTGGACTCAAGTCCAATGGGCGAATCGAGTCCATTTTTATGTCATTGCCTCCAACCGTACGATGGGCTTATGATCTTCATCCTGAGCCAGGAAGTCCAGAGGCCAAGCTCATGGACGTTTTGTATCAACCGAAAGCATGGGTTTAATCTAAATTTTCTTCTATGTCCTATCCCTTTGAACGAAATAGAATACTGCGTAAATCATCCTCGATTCGCGAAGCTATGGCGGAAACACATCTCAGCACGAGTCACCTTCTTCTTCCCATTTTTTTAATCCCAGGAGAGGATGAGGTTTCTGAGATCTCGTCCATGCCAGGCGTCTATCGTTATACATTAGACCGCGTTAATGCATTTCTACAAGAGGCTTATGATCATGGTATACGCCAAGTCTTGCTTTTTGCACAAGTCGAAGAACATTTAAAGGATAATGCAGGTACAGAAGCTTTAAATCCCGACGGGCTTATGCAACAGGGAATTCGTCATATAAAAAGTGCTTTTCCTGACATGGTCGTGATGACTGATGTCGCTTTAGATCCTTGCTCTTCCTACGGCCATGATGGTATCGTCGTTGATGGTACGGTTGTCAATGATGCCACGGTAGAGGTTCTATGTGCTATGGCGTTATCTCATGTAGAGGCAGGGGCTGATTGGGTAGCTCCTTCCGATATGATGGATGGCCGTATTGGGTCTTTGCGTGAATGCCTAAACGATCATGGATACCATGAGGTAGGGATTTTGGCCTATACGGCAAAATATGCGAGCAACCTGTATGGACCTTTTCGCGATGCACTTGATTCAGCACCCGGTTTTGGCGACAAGAAAACTTACCAGATGGATTTTCGCAATGCCAAAGAAGCCCTTCGTGAAGCTCGGCAGGATGTTGAAGAAGGCGCAGATTTTATTATGGTTAAACCGGGTGGTATGTATCTCGATGTAATAAGAGATCTTGCCACCCATTTCGATATTCCTGTGGCGGCTTATCAGGTTAGTGGGGAATACAGTATGATATCATCCGCTAGTGCTAACGGTTTTCTTGACCGTAAAGCGGTCGTTATGGAGAGCCTTTATGCTATGCGAAGAGCAGGTGCCTCTCTCATAGCTACTTATTTTGCGGTGGAGGCAGCCAAATATATTCAAAACAAATAACGACAACCTTTTATGAATCACACAACGTATTCAACCCTTCAGAGCCAGCGTCTTTTTGAGAAATCCAAAGCCTTGATACCTGGGGGTGTAAACTCTCCTGTTCGCGCCTTTGGAGCAGTTGGTGGAAGTCCTGTCTTTATGGACCATGCTAAGGGAACCTATCTCTATGATGTAGATGGCAATCAATACATTGATATGATCAACAGCTGGGGGCCAATGGTCCTTGGCCATGCCTTTCCTCCTGTTATTGAAGCGATACAACAACAACTTAATCTTGGCCAATCTTACGGCACACCTACCGAAGCTGAATTTTATATGGCGGAGCAGATCACCTCCATGGTGGATTATGTGGATCAGGTGCGCTTAGTGAGTTCCGGAACAGAAGCCTGTATGAGTTGTTTACGCCTTGCTCGTGGATTTACAGGAAAGTCGAAGTTTATCAAGTTTGCTGGAAACTATCATGGCCATGCTGATCCTTTTTTAGTGAAGGCTGGCTCTGGGCTCCTGAGCTTTGGGATACCAGGCAGTGCTGGTGTGCCTCAAGGAGCAACTCAGGATACACTAGTTGCTGAGTATAATGACTTAGAGGGGGTGACTAAGATATTCACTGAACACGGCAATGATATGGCGGCGGTCATTATCGAGCCTGTTGCGGGTAACTCTGGATGTATTCCGGGGCAAGTGGACTTTTTAAAGGGACTGCGAGCGCTATGCGATCACTATGGAGTCTTGCTGATTTTTGATGAGGTCATGACGGGATTTCGTCTCGCTCGAGGTGGTGCGGCAGAACTCTATGGGATTCAGCCGGATTTAGTGACGTATGGCAAGGTGATTGGTGGCGGACTACCTGTAGGAGCCTTTGGTGGACGAATGGACATCATGCAGCACCTTGCACCAGCTGGGCCAGTATATCAAGCGGGAACCCTCAGTGGTAATCCAATAGCAGTAGCCTCTGGCCTAGCCACCCTGAAACATTTGGATTCGAATCCTTCGATTTACTCCTCCTTAGCACAAAATACATCAGCACTTGCAGATGCCTTGCGCTCGGTGCTCGATGAACATCTAGATGGTCCGTACGCAATTAATCAGATGGGCTCGATGATGAGTATTCATTTTGGAGTTGATGAAGTAAAGAATGCTTCAGATGCTTCGGCTGCTGATTTAGACAAGTTTAACCAGTTGTTTCATTTTATGTTAGCTCGCGGAGTCTATTTGCCACCCTCCGCCTTTGAGAGTTACTTTTTATGCCAAGACTTCGGCAATACAGAGATAGAACACATCGTTAAGCAGATGAAGGAATTTCTTCAGGGTGCTTAAAAGATGCATTTAGACTGTTAAAAACTCATTTATGGAAAGCAAACATGTGCTCGTTTCAAAAGTCGTTACCTCCTTGTTGTTATGTGTAGGTATTGTATGGGGTTCCTACTATTTAGGAAAGGGAGTAGAGAATAAAGGAAGGGCCGAAGGTTCTATTGCTGTCAAGGGATTAGGAAGTCAGGATTTTACCGCTGACCTTATTGCGTTAGAAGGGTATTTTTCCGTAGAAAACGATGATTTACAGTTGGGCTTTGCCGAGTCGAGTCGTCAAAAAGATGAGTTGGAGGCCTTTCTAGTCGACTTAGGCGTTCCTGCATCAGCGATTACATTTCAGGCAACAACCTATTCAGAACTTCAACGGGACGTATACAATGATACTGGAAAGTGGCTTGGTTATGAGTCCTATTATAAGTTGACACAGGATTTTGAGATTCGATCCAATGATGTAGCTAGTGTTGAAAGGGCTTCTCGAAAAATTTCGGATGTTCTCGACAAGGGTATTCTCATTAATATGTATTCACCCCGTTATTACTATACGAAGTTGGCTGATTTGAAGCATGAAATGATTAAAAAAGCCACTGAGGATGCAAGACAGCGTGCTGAGATTATCGCTGCGGAATCTGGTGGTTCACTTGGTGAATTACGTGATGCTCGAATGGGTGTTTTTCAAATAACTGGGCAGTATTCAGATGAAGACTACTCTTGGGGCGGATCCTTTAACACGGCAGATAAAGAAAAGACAGCAACAATCACGATCAACCTTACCTACGAGTCGAATTAAAATTTCACGACACGTTGAATATTGACTGAAGTACCATTTGTTTTTTGAATCAAAAGATAAATGCCGGGAGATAACTGATAAAAATCTTCCACTTTACTTCCTGCCTTCTTTCCATCAATGCCGACCCAAATGGCTGGGGCGTTTTCTTGAATGAAAACTCGTTGGTTGTCTATGATGATCTCCTTGCCTTGACTAGCATTACCTTCTGTTAAACTTGTTGGTAGGGATAGCACAACATTCTGTTCCATGGTGTCGCTACAGCCTTGAGAATTATATGCAATGAGTTGAATGGTATACGTTCCAGTATCTGGAAAGGTTAGATCTAAAATTTCACTGCTAAATACTTCATTACCAAAGCCCGGACTCCAAAAGAGCACATCGGCGTAGAGGCTTGTACTTTGCAAAGTGACATCAAGTTCTTCTATAGAAACGGTAAATTCTGTTATCGGACAAAAGTCAATGGTAATCCACTGAGAAATGGTGTCATTGCAGAAGTCGTTACTTGCGATAACTTGAACTAGATAATCTCCTTCACCTTGGTAGGTATGAAGCGGTATCTGCGTGGAGTCAATATTTCCATCACCATATGACCAGATCCATTGATTAGCGAATTGAGTTTGATTCTGAATAAAGAGGCTACTGTCTGCGGTTATCGCATTGAAGCCCGCTACCGGACAGAGATTTGAAACGATGATAGAGTCATATTGAATGGAGCAGTAATCATTGGTTAAGGTAAGATTGACTTCGTAGAGGCCTGTGTCTTGGTATTGATGCGCGGGGTTGACACAGCCGCAGCTATCATTATCCCCAAAATTCCATGCACTCTGGGAGACCGAGTCTTGAATGTTTGAAAAGAACAAAAACAGTCCATCATCACTGGTATAGGTTATTCCTCCTCCCTGGGGTAGGGGGCCGAGGGAAACACTGAGGATAGTCGAGTCATAGGCGAGTAAGTCGTTACGGGCTGTCAAGATTATTTCTCCTGTAGAAGCAGTATCAGACCATCTCACTTGGATACTGCTAGAATCTTGCGATAAGAGGATTCCCTCCGAGACCTCAACACAAAGTTCCGTTGAAAGATCGTAGGATATAGGATATTCTACGGTATCTCCTTGGCATGCAGTTGCGGCTCCTGTAATTACTGGAGCATCAGGCTTTAACATATCGTAGAGGAATGGAGTGGTGTATTTAAAGATGGTATCATCCCATCGGGGCTGTAACAACTCTGGCTCATGTCCAGCTCCCTGAAGTGGAATAAACTGATTATGTACTCCTAGATTTTCAAGGCGTTGGTGAATTACAGAACTTCCATAGACTGGCGGGAATAAAGGAATGCTGAAAGGATATCCTGTGCCAAAGGGAACGACATTGTCATTGGTTCCATGAAAGGAAATCAACGGAATACTATCTCTAAGGGTGGGTTCAATCCAATTCGTATCTCCCATGGCACCCCAGCGGTTAATCACAGCCATAGGTCTGACATATTGATTGTTGTAGGCGTTGTTTCCTGAACAATCAGCACAACCTAAGTCTTGGTTTTCACCTGGAATTCCATAAGTTTCTGCCGGTCGTTCATTTTCGTCCATATAGGCATGATGAAGACCGATAAAGGAACCTGCGCTTGATCCCATAAGCACTATATGATTTGTGTCAATGGCATATTGGTCACAATTTTCTGCGAGAAAACGAAGGGCTGCTCGCATATCCTGCACTCCTCGATAGACTGCTCTCAATGCACTTCCTCCACTAGTTACATTAAATCCTAATCGATAATCAATGGTTGCTAGATTGTATCCTCTAGGTACATAATAATCTCTCAGTCGCGGAAGATCGGGTTGGTTTCTTGAGCCAATGACAAACCCTCCACCAAAGGCAAAGACAATAGTAGGTCGATGGGATAGGGTATCTCCTACAGGAGTATACAAGTCTAAAAAGAGATTTTGGTTGATGGATAGACCGAGAATATCGTAAGGGTCGGCTGCTCCATATTGAATAGTAGCATTTTGGGATACTCCATAAAGCGGATCGATGTATTGTTTAGGAAAACACTGACTCTGGATTAGCCATGGCATCATACATGCCATCGCAAAGACTATCCAAAACAAATACTTTCTCACAAAAACTAGACATTGAATCGGAAATGCATTACATCTCCATCTTGCACTACATATTCTTTCCCCTCAATACGGAACCTCCCTGCTTCTTTTACTGCTGCCTCGGAGCCATGCTTTTCGTAATCTTCAAAGGATATGACTTCTGCACGAATAAATCCTTTTTCAAAGTCTGTGTGAATTACTCCGGCTGCCTGTGGAGCCTTTGTTCCACGTCGGATAGTCCAGGCGCGCACTTCTTTTTCTCCAGCAGTAAAGTAGGTTTCGAGTTTCAGCAATTGGTAGGCACCATGAATAAGACGATCCATTCCGGATTCTTTGAGCCCAAGGTCTTCTAAAAACTCCTGCTGATCCTCTTTGTCCATTTGCACGATGTCTGATTCTATTTTTGCAGAAATCACAAGTAACTCGGCTCCTTCAGCAGAGGCAATAGGCCGAATGCTGTCGACAAACGCATTGCCCTCAGCAGCTGATACTTCGTCAACATTACAGGCGTATAGTACGGGCTTGAAGGTAAGCAAGCTCATCTCCGCTACATACTTTGCAAAATCGTCAGCATCCATGGAAAACTCACGAAGGTTCTTTCCCTCCTCGAGATGCGCCTTGAGGCCCTCCATGATTTCTACACCACGCATTTCCTCTTTGTTGTTGCCTTTAGCAGCTTTGCGATGCTTGTCCAATCTTTTCTCTACAGACTCCAAATCTTTTAACTGCAATTCTGTATCGATAATTTCCTTATCGCGAACGGGATCGACAGATCCATCGACGTGTACGACATTATCATCCTCAAAACATCGCAATACGTGCACGATAGCGTCAACGCTTCGAATATTAGCAAGGAACTGATTGCCTAGTCCTTCGCCTTTACTGGCTCCTTTAACCAGTCCTGCAATATCCACAAGCTCAACCGTCGTTGGGATTACTTTTTGTGGGCTTACTAATTCTTCGAGCTTATCCAGACGCTTATCCGGAACAGTGATCGTCCCTTGGTTTGGTTCAATGGTACAGAATGGATAATTCGCCGCCTGCGCATTGATACTTTCTGTTAATGTGTTGAATAGGGTTGATTTTCCAACATTGGGTAGTCCTACAATTCCTACTTGTAATGCCATTTTAGTCTAGGTTTATATCTTGAATTCCTTGTCCAGCGGCTACGAGTTCCGCCAAGTCAAAAACATGCATTTCCCCCTCAAGGTTTTGCTTGCTTACCCCATCGCGAAGCATAGTCATGCAAAAAGGACAATTTGCCGCTACGATATCTGCTTTTGTATCGGCCATTTCGCGGCTTCTTCGTGTATTAATGCGCTCCTCGCCTGGTTCATCTTCCTTCCACATCTGAGCGCCTCCTGCTCCACAACATAGCCCTTTGGATTTGCAACTCTTCATTTCAACAAGTTCTGCATCAAGTTGCGCAAGGACTTCACGAGGTGCTTCATAAATACCATTAGCTCTTCCGAGATAACAGGAATCATGATAGGTAATTCTTCGCCCTTTAAACACATCGGCATCGGTGAGTTTGATGCGTCCTTCATTGATAAGATTTTGTAAGAAAGTAGTGTGGTGCATCACCTCATAATTTCCCCCTAGGCCAGGATATTCATTTTTTAAAATATTAAAACAATGAGGGCAGGTCGTTACAATATTTTTTACGCCATAGCCATTGAGTATATCAATGTTCATGTGAGCTGCCATTTGAAAGGCGAATTCGTTACCTGCTCGTTTGGCTGGATCCCCCGTGCAGCCTTCCTCACTTCCAAGCACTGCAAAATTGACCTCACAGTGCTGGAGGATTTTGGCAAAGGCTCTTGTGATTTTTTTTGCTCTGTCATCAAAACTTCCCGCACATCCGACCCAAAAGAGTACGTCTACGGATTGACCTTCTGCAGTCAATTGAGCCATAGTTTTTACTTGTAGTTCCATATGCTTGTTTGTCTTCTCAGAATTAGTTTTCTGTCCATTTCAATCGGTCACTTGCAGGGAAGGCCCATGCGGCGTTGCTGTTTTCAATGCTATTGAAAAGCGCATTCCATTCTTCGGGTGAATTGGACTGCTCTAAGATTAGGTTTCTTCTCATTTGAATAATGATATCCAACGGATTGATCATTACCGGGCAAGCTTCCACACAAGCATTGCACGTGGTACAGGCGCGCAACTCTTCAACGCTTACATACTCATCTGACAATAAACTCTTACCATCATGCGCTTCACCTGAGCTTTTACGAAATGCTGCAAGCTCTTCCATACGATCTCGGGTATCCATCATCACCTTTCGAGGAGAGAGCTTTTTGCCCGTCAAATTGGCTGGGCATTGGTCGGTGCAACGACCACACTCAGTGCATGAATAGGCATCAAGAAGGTTTTTCCAAGTGAGGTCCTCGACATCCTTTGCTCCAAATGTTGGAATTTCAGCATTAGGGTCTGCCGCAGCAAAGGCGGTATCAGGATTCATCATCAGTTTGATTTCCTGGGTTACACTTTCAAGATTATCAATTTGGCCTGCTGGTTTTTGGCGGGCATAAAAGGTGTTCGGAAAGGCGAGAAGAATATGCAGGTGCTTAGAGTAGGGCAGGTAGATTAAAAATCCAAGGACTCCGGTAATGTGACCCCACCATCCAATGCGCTCGAGGAGATGCAACGTACTTTCGCTAAGTCCTCCTAACAATGCAGGGCCCAAGTTCGAGGAAAAGATAAATCCATATTCATCAGGGTGCAGCGCCGCATCCGCTCCATTCATGAGGAAAATACAAGTGACTAAGACGATTTCCCAGTAAAGAATAATATTGGCATCTCGGTGTGGCCAACCTTCCATTTCTGCCTTTCTAAATCGCGGGATGGTAAGCATATTCCTCCGAGCAAGAAAGAAAAACGTAGCAATGAGGGCAAGAAGTGATAGTACTTCAATGGTTGAGATGATGGCGGTGTAAAGACCGGTAAACCATGAAGATGGAATACTATTGTACAAAATACGGTGGCTCCCTGTTATTCCATCTGCGAAGATTTCAATAAGCTCAATCTGTGTAAATACAAAGGCTACATAGACGCATAAGTGCAGTATAGCTGCCGGTAGATTGGCAAACATTTTCCCTTGTCCCAAGGCAATGCGAAGCATATTCTTCCAACGCAGTGTGCGGTTAGGGGCTGAATTCTCCGCTTTCCCCATGGATATATTTCGATAGATTGCAGCATATTTCTTGCCGCTCACCACGAAGGCAAAGGTCGTCAGTAAAAGGAAGGCTAGAATCTGAATGATTTGTATAGGTTCCATAGTGATCAGTCTTTAACACCAGTCTATCTAAAGATAGTGTATGTCTTGCCATTACCGAAGCATTATTATTTTATCCTTGGGATTTTACCTTTATTCTATACATTCGGGAAATGAAGTCTACCTCCTCGTCGTCTCATCAAATTTTAGATCGAAGTCAGATAACTAGTAAGATTATGCGGTTGGCCTACCAGATTTGGGAGGATCATCATGAGGAAGAAATGATTCATGTCTTAGGGGTTTCAAAGGCTGGAGCTACACTAGCTAAGGAACTTTGCGATGCCCTAAATTCCATTCGTAATGCCGCCAAACTCTCTGGGGTTATAACCCTTAACAAAGCCAACCCATTATCGAGTCCGATCAGCTGTTCATGCTCCTTATCTGATTTGGAAAACCAATCGGTTCTCTGCGTGGATGATGTTTCCAATAGCGGGAAGACTTTATTTTATGCACTGAGTGTTCTTCACGGCACTCCTGTGAAATCCATTCGGACGGCAGTGTTAGTTGAGCGACGACATAAACGTTTTCCAATTCATTCGGACTATGTTGGTCTATCATTAAATACAACTATTCGGGAGCACATTGAAGTTGAATGCAGTGAGGAGGAGGTGCAGCGCGTTTGGTTACAATAAATTTCAGGGTCTAGGAAAGGAAAATTATTCCTTTATCCATGAGGAGAGGCTACTTGCCAATGACTTGTGATCGTAGGGAAAGTCTACTGTATGATCGGCGAGACGATAATTTTCTTGCCTTGTTTTGTAGAGTCTGCGCAACCTATCAATTGCTTCCTTATCCTCTAGGTTTGAGGCGAGGGGTCGAGCTTTTTTTGACGTTCTGAGTCGACCTAAGCATTGCTCAAAGGGCATATCTAGAAATACGGTAAGCCCATGGGACTTTAGCAAAGTCCAGACGTCTTGGTTGCAAACTGTGCCTCCGCCTAAACTGATAATACCAGATTGTGGTAAAAGATTTGCGAGTGTTTCAAATTCAATAGCACGAAAGGCCTGTTCTCCTTGTTTTTGAAAAAGTTCAGGTATGCTCATACCGATTTTCCTTTCAATCTCGACATCTAAATCGATAAATGGTAGCTCTAGACGTTTTGCTGCTTTTCGTCCATAGGACGACTTTCCGGAGGCCATAAAGCCCAGAAGAAAAATAGTTTTTGTCTGTTGACTTATGATGGATTTTTCCATTCGTTGACCTTTTGCTCAAAGGTGAGAAGATCGGGGAAGTCTTCCTTAGTCAGCTTGTCGATGATTATACCGTAGTTTAAAACAAGCATTCCCAATTCACTATCAATTAGAGGAAAGAGAAAATCACGGTGGGTGACGTTTATTGGGAGGCTCAGTCCCAGTGCCTTTTGCATTTCAAAAGGATCGACCTCAGAGTTATCGACATAGGCCACCACTTGAATTCCATTGTTTTTAGCCCATTGATGGTACTGCTCGGCAAGCAGCCAATAACCTTCATCTTGTGTTCGGAAACTTGGTGCGACCACGATACAGGTCAAGCGGTCTGCATGCAAATGCTCAACAAGTTTATTCATGCCAAATTCATCGGCTAGTGGGAGATAGAGTTGCGGTGGAACTTCATCGCTGTTTTGAAACTCTACCGTCGTGTCATGTGTCCACTCTGGGCTATGATATTTTTTCCAACCTCCATTAAGAAAGTCCTCTTGAAAAATGGTGTCCTTTCCCATGCTTTTATGAGAATAGACAAAGGCTGTGTCATAGGAAGCTGGCTTGGAAAAAATCAATTCTCTTAGGTCGGTTCCAATAGGGTAAAGAGTGGAATCTACCGTATCCCCTTCGATTACCTCTTGTTGGCTATTTACATTCTTTTTACATGATGCGATTAATGAAAAGCAAAGAACAAAAATTGGGACGATATAATGCAGTTTCATATTGTGCTGATTTACTTCAAGAGGTTTTCAAGGTCCTTGGTTGTTGGATAGCTCGTGTGGTGGTACTTGGCAAGGATAATACCATCCTTGACTATGATTAGCCCTGGGTTTGCACGAATAGCGGTTTTAAGCACTTTGCCGTCGGAAGCATAACATGGAAAGTGAAGGTCAATTTTGTGTTTGTCTTCAATGGCTTGCACCACTTCAAGAGGGCTTTCAGCGCCACATTCGAGGTAGGCATGCATTCTATGCGTTTTTTCGTTAGCCCATTTGCTAAGCTCATTGAGAGACTCCCACCGCTTTTTAGATGCTTTTAAGGGCTCTCCCGATACAACCCATAAGGTGACCCCTTTATAACTAAAGTGTTCTTGAGCAAGATCGTTTCCCGCAGAATCTAAAACGGAGAAGTCGAGCTCTGCTGGGACGCCCTCTTGAACCAATTCCTCTGTTCGCTTGAGGAATACCCATGTATTGGTGTCACTATATGCTTGCCATTCGGTTATAAGTTCCTTATCGGTCATAAATACTTCCTCACTCGTGTTTTTGTTTTTGTACCAAATTCCATAACTGTACTCGTCAGAAATACTTACGGTCTTTTCCCCGATGTCATCCCCTACTTTGTAGGGTCTGAAATCAACGATTGGCAAGCTGAACATATAGTTTGAAAAGGCGAAAAGAAAGCAGATAGCACTCACGCTTATCAAGGTAACCCGTCGGTCTAGACCTCTCTCAATCATGGGGCGAATCTTGGATGATAAAATCCATAACAATCCAATTACAATACATAGGATTATATCCTTGTAAAAGGAGTCAATGGGTCTGAGTTTAATGAAATCTCCGAAGCATCCACAGTCTGAGGGTTCTCCTGTTTGTGCAGTATATCCTGTTAAGAAGGTGAAGAAGACCAACATGGCAGCCGTTATGGGTATTACACTTCGTTTATATATCCCCAGGAATAGAAGTACACCTAATACGACTTCGAGTACAACCATAAAGACGGCCGTCGGTACGCTAATTTTTTTAAGATTGCTAAACAATTTGGTATACCATATATCGCTTGGTGGCGCTTCGCCATGTTCTACCAAATATGCTTCACTCATCTGCGCATCAAATGCGGTGTAGTAATCTTGCATTTTATACGAGGTTCCTAAAGGATCTATGATTTTTACCGCACCAGAGAAAATCAAAAGACTCGCTAAAAAGAAACGCAGAAAGAGCGATGTAAGGTTGAGCGCCTTTGCCTTCGCGCTATCGTTGTCAAAATCTACAGATGCCTTTTTTGATAGCCAAAAGGAATATGCCGTAGTGACAAGAATTGCAACGAGAGCACAGCCACCAAAAATTTTAAGTACGATACCAAAAGTTGATTGATCTAGACTTGGGCTAGTGAGTAATATTATATCCGCAATCATCTGTTAAAAATACGATTGAAATGGTAGCTGAATTGTTGGAATAATGTAAAAGAATGTGAAAACAGCAGGACTGAACTATGCCTCTTCATCTAAGCGGATCAAAGCAAAAATAGAGTAGTTTGCGATGTCTGAGTAATGTCCTTCAGGCCCTTCGCTAATGGCAGTAGATCCCTGATTATCCTCGATTTGACGAAGCCGTTGAAGTTTGGTTAACACCATATCGGTATAGGACGAAATACGCATCTCCCTCCAGGCTTCCCCATAGTCATGATTTTTCCGCATCATGAGGGCTTTTACTTCTGCCATTGTCTTGTCATACAGTGCTAAAGCATGGGATGCCTCAAGCTCTAATTCCTCATCATTTTGATGGTGTTGTATGATAGCCATAATCGCATAGTTAACCATAGCCATCCATTCTTCATACACACCCTCCTCTACGAGATGGGTGCCCGTTTCCTCAATCGTTCGAATGCGCTTAGCCTTGATGTAAAGCTGGTCGGTTAATGTAGGTGTTCGCATAACACGCCAAGAGGTTCCATAATCTTTTGTTTTGAGCGAAAAAATTTCACGACATTTTGCAACCACCGCATCGAATTGACTTGATGTATCTTTGGGGAAATCCATTGGACAAATATACCTTGAAATCTTCACTGCCCTTTCCAAGTCAACGTTTTAATATCAACGGAAGATCTGTTTACCTTGACCGCCCGGTGGTATTGGGAGTTCTCAATGTGACACCGGATAGTTTCTACGCTGATTCTCGCAGTATGTCGATTGATAAGCTTGTCATTAAAGCAGATGAGATGGTAGCTCAGGGAGCTTGGGCCTTGGATGTTGGAGGAATGAGCAGTCGCCCGGGAGCATCTATAATTTCTCATGAAGAAGAGTGGTCTAGAATTAGCGATGTGTTATCTGAGTTGCAGTCATTGAGAAGAAAGGTGTTGATCAGCTTGGATACGTTGCATGCCTCCACGGCGGCAAAGGCATTAGACCTCGGTTGGGTCGATATCATCAACGACATCAGCGGGGGACACTATGATGATGCTATGCATAAGGTAGTGGTAGAAGCCAAGGTGCCCTATATTCTGATGGATATGCCTGGCACACCAAAGACGATGCAAAATCATCTCAATGAATCGGCTGACATCGTATCCGATGTGGTTCTTCGGTTAGAGCGTTTAATTGAAAAAGCACATAAGGCAGGAATCAATGAGGTTATCGTGGATGTGGGGTTTGGTTTTGGCAAGACATTATCTCAGAACTTCACATTACTCGATTCACTCGATATAATCAGAGAACGTTTGAGCTATCCAATCTGTGTGGGGGTGTCTAGAAAATCAATGATTACAAAAACATTGTCTATTGACTCAGCACAAGCGCTCAATGGGACGACGGTGCTTCATACTGTGGCGTTATCCAAAGGGGCAATGATGCTTCGTTGTCATGATGTGCGACCGGCAATAGAGGCAATTGAACTGATGCATTCGCTAAAAAAAAAGTAGTTTAGATTGATGCTAGCCTTGCAATACCAAGAATTATATGATTTCGGGTGGTTTACGCTTCGATGGATCGACCTGCTTGATCTTGGTATAACGGCGCTTTTAGTCTATCAAGTCTACAAATTACTGCGCGGTTCGATTGCAATTAACCTTTTCTTGGGCGTGCTCAGTATCTATGCTTTTTGGACGGTTATCCGGTATTTGGATATGCGGCTTCTCGATGCCATTTTGAGGCAGTTTCTAGGGTTAGGGGTTATCGCATTCATTATTTTATTCCAACCTGAACTTCGCCAATTTTTACTGTTTTTAGGAAGGGGGCGACAGTTTTCTGAGAATAGACTATGGCGCAAGTATGTTGCAAAGGATGAATCAGATGGGATGGATCAAGCTTTGCTTGAGGTGGTTCAGGCCATGAAGCGGATGGCAGAGCACAAAATCGGTGCGCTGATTTGCCTTGAAAAAGGTAGTCCGATAAATTTTGTAGAAGAAACTGGCGTTCCAATTGATGCCATGGTATCTCATTCTTTACTGGAATCCATCTTTACCAAAAACAGCGCCTTGCACGACGGGGCTGTGGTTATTTTCGAAGGCCGGATTCGCGCTGCACGCTGCACACTACCTGTAACAAATAAGCAAATCGAACCAGACTACTTAGGGATTCGTCACAGAGCAGCTGTTGGGGTATCTGAGCGAAGCGATGCGGTTTGTCTCATCGTATCTGAAGAGACCGGAGCTATGTCGATTGCGCATGAAGGAAAGCTTGAATATAATGTTTCGCCTGACCAGCTCTACAAGGCCATTGTTGCGCACTTAAGGTAGCATTTAGGCTCCAGTAACTTGAATTGTGTTGAGTACCATATCCACAATTTCCCTTGTGTTTTGTGGGTTAAGTATGGTTACATGACCCATTTTTCTCCCGGGTTTTGATAGTAATTTTCCGTACCAATGAAAATAAACATCAGGCAGGGCGCTGAGATCATCTAACCCTGCAATATTTGCTTTTCCTGCCTTGCCATGGCCAATTACATTAACCATTATCGCAGGTGCATTAATCCTTACGTTCGGTAGGGCTAAATCGAGTAAGACGCGCAGATGCAATTCAAATTGCGAAAGGCTTAAGGATTCGATGGTCGCATGCCCTGAATTATGGGTTCGAGGGGCCGTCTCATTCACAACAAGACGACCATCCTCTAAAAGAAACATCTCTACAGCAAAAATACCTGGGCTATCAAGCGCTTCTACAACCTGGATTGCCAGTTGTTTAGCCTCCTCTTGAATACCCTCGTCTAGGCTTGACGGCATTTGAAGATGACTTACTAGGTTATAGACCGGATCAAAAACCATTTCGCATTCAGGGAGGGCTATGGATTGTCCAGATGGACTGCGTCCAACGATTACTGCAATTTCTGTTTGAATTTTGGCGGCCTCTTCTAGTAAAGATGGTTCACTAAACCACTCGCTTAAGTCCGCTTCCTTTGAAAATACTTGGACTCCTTTTCCATCATAACCCCCTTGTCGTAGTTTTTGTACGAAGGGCATCTCGAAGGGCAAATCCGTTGGCTCCTCAGACTCAACGATTTTGTAGGGCATCGTGGGAATACTATGCTTTGTGTAACACTGTTTCTGTAACCCTTTGTCGCGAATCGTTTCAATTGCATCAGGACTTGGGATGACTCGAATTCCTTCTTCTTGAAGTTTTCGAAGTGCCTCTGTGTTCACCGCTTCGATTTCTATACTGACTAAATCGCATGATCGTCCGAAGGCCAGTACATCGTCAAAATTCATGGGGTCGCCCTCTATAACATCTCGGCAAATACTACCACAAGGTCCATGGATATCCTTGTCGAGAAATTTCAGGTTAATGGGGTAATTCGCTGCTTGTTGGAAGAGCATTCGACCCAGTTGTCCTCCACCTAGAATGCCTATTGTTGTGTTCATCCAACCACCATTTCGGAGAAAAACTGATGCATTTTCTGCACCCAGTGCTTCATGTCTTGATGACCGTCATTATTTAAAATCATGTGAGACTGAGCCATTTTTTCTTCATCGCCTAGTTGATGAGCCATACGCGCTTCTACAGCTTCTTTAGAAACATTATCGCGTTGCATCACGCGGAGAATACGCACGTCTTTTGGCGCATGTACTAGGATCACTCGATCGAATTTCCCCTGTTGTTCTGTTTCGAAAATGAGCGCTGCTTCTTTGATTGCGTAGGGTTGATCTTTTTGTTGCGCAAACCATCTTTCCGAATCTCGTCCCACTGCTGGATGCACTATATCATTGAGCTTCTTGAGATTGGCTGTATTATTGAACACCAAGCTTGCAAGGTAACTCCGATTTAAACTTCCTTGGCTGTAACACTCGGAACCAAAATGCTGAATGACTTGCCTTCGTAGCGCATCGTCCTCATTGAGCAGGCGCTTAGCCTCACTATCCGCTTTGTAAATAGGAACGCCTTGTTCGGCGAACAAATCAGCGACATAGGACTTGCCACTTCCAATTCCTCCAGTTAAAGCGATACGCAAAGGCATAGTATAAAGGTAGTATTTGTCTTACAGAATGTGAAGAAGAATCGACGGATTACTTACCGTAATGCTTTTCTGTAAGGTCCATCGATATGGCAATTCGATCAATTTTGATCGATGTATTGCTGTCAATCTCCAATTTCATCGTGCCCTTGTCTTTATCAATACTTACCACTTTCCCATGAATACCAGTGCTTGTAACCACTTTCTTTCCTTTACTCAATTCGTCAACAAAGCGCTCTTCTTGTTTCGCTTTTTTTTGTTGAGGACGTATCATAAAAAAGTAGAATACACCAATCATGGCAAAGATGATAAATGAAAATGTTGGATCGCCGAAATTCATAGTTCGATATTTTATATGTTCAATAAGGTATTATTAGTTGGCTGCGACCGTATCCTCTGGCATAGACGTTGAATCTTGCACTACTGAGTCTGCTGCTAGATTGGTCGTGACCGAATCAGGCGCTTCGCCAATACCATATCCTCGGAAACTTACTTCGAACATGCCGCCTTCAACATTGGCATAAACTTCTGCGGATTTTCGAAAACTATCATTTTCGAAGACCACGTTATAGTTGAGCGTGATTTCTCCTGACTTCCCCGGTTCAATGGGCTCTTCCGTAAAGGTTCCTACCGTGCATGAACACCCAGGTTCTACACGGTTGATTAAAAGGTTATTGTCTCCCGTGTTGTTAATGGTGTAGGCAATAGATAATGAGTCACCAACATCGTGGCTTCCGAGATCCTTATTGGCGCCGCCAAAATCATCTTCCACGATTTCAAAGGTTGTTTTAGAACCACAGGAAGAAAGAATACCCGCAAGCAAAAGAAGGAGAACGAAATTTTTCATAATAACTGGATTGCCCTTCAAATATACAGAGGGCAAGGCGAACTATTGGCCAAGCGCTTCAAAGAACTTTGAAAAAACAGCGGTGTTTTCATACACTCCTCCAAAATAGTTAGCCCCTGGTCCATAGGCAAAAACAGGTATTAAGGTGGCCGTATGTCCGCCTGTTGAAAAAGTCGGGCTTATCTCACCATATCCAGACATGGATTTGCCATCTCCGGATAATGAAAACCCTCCGGTTTCGTGATCAGCCGTTACGACAACGAGGGTATTGCCATGCTTTTCAGCATAATCGAGCGCAACGCCAATAGTCTTGTCAAAATCCAGTACTTCTTGAATCACATAGTCTCCATTGTTTTCATGACCTCCCCAGTCAATCTGGGATCCTTCGACCATGAGAAAGAATGGCTCTTCGGATTGAGCAAAATATTCAAGGGCTTCGGCCGTAGCATTCGGCAGAAAGTCATCGCGCCCTTCATGCTTTCCTAGAAGGCCGTCGTTCGCAAGTAAGTAGCCAACCCGTTTGCTGTGATCAGCACTTCCGAGGCTCTCCATCCCTATAGAAAATCCATAATGCATAAGCGAATCAACATAGTTTAAAGAATCGGGTCGATTCATAAACCACTTCTGCCCGCCGCCAGCAAAAAAGGAGATGTTGCTGTAAACCAGGCTTTTTGCAATGTCATATTGTTGACTTCGTTTGGCGACATGGGCGTAAAAAGAAGCCGGAGTTGCATGGGTGATGCCTGAAGTGGAAATGACTCCGCTTTGCCATCCTTGTGCTTCCAAAAGCTCATTAACGGTTTGCACGGCTTCACCTTGCATGTCTACTCCTATTGCTCCATTGTATGATTTTTGACCAATGGAAAAGGCAGTCGCTCCTGCACCGGAATCCGTAATTCGATCAGAACCTGAGGTGGTATTTATAAGGCCTAGAATGGGAAATCGAGAAAAATTAGGGGGTGTATCCTCCTCGCCATAAAAGTAGGCTGCGCTGACTTGCGAAGTGCCCATTCCATCTCCAATAAGGAAAATGATGTTGGTCGGTGTTTCCGCTGAAGCGGTATTTAAATCAGTTGCCTTCTCATTCTGAGCGCCCTCTTCATCAATACTGATCTTCGTTGATTCCACACAGGATGATAGAATCAGAAATAGACAGCAAATTGCTGCAAAGGGATAGATAATATTGTCAAAAGCTTTCATGGTGTAAAATGTATTGAACATGGTGATTTTTATAATGTTTTGAATATAAGCACTTGTGATGTGCTGCTTAGGTTAAGTTTTTGTTATCTCTCTTCTGATACAACAGAAAAACACCATCTATCCGATTCAAGTTGTTTATCTTCCAAAAAAAATTGAAATGAAAACTATTTATACACTGCTAATAACATTAATTGCTACTGCGACAACTTTTGCACAGCCCATTCAATGTTTCTTCGCCATCTCAACAGAAAACCCACGAGAGGTTATGATGGCAACTGACCGATTAATGAATTCTGACTTTGGGAAAAGTTTACCTGCTTCCGTGGCGCTCTACCAAGAAGCATTTAATGGTGAGCAGGCCCATACTCATACTCTTGGCTTCACTTTTGAAAGTGCAGCGCAAATGCAAGAGGCTTGGAGCATGTGGTTCACCTCTGAAGACGTTATCAAATGGGAAAAAACAATTAACCCAATTTCTGATAACACGGGCGAATGGATGACTATGCCATTAGTTTTAGAAGGTGATGTGTCTGATGATAACGTTTTTATGCGTTGGGCACTAGATGTTACGGGGGACTCAAAGCAATACATGAAGGAGTGGGTGAATTTTACTGAGGGAGCAAAAGAAAGAGGCATGGATATGGGCTCTTACGGACTAAGTGCTGTTGTTGCTGGCGTTGCTGAAAATGATATGACGCATTTTGTGTTTATCGGTGCGCCAGATATCCCAACGATGATGCAACGAATGACTAAGCTGCAGCAAGACGAGGAGTTTATGGCATTTAGCGCAAGGGTAGGAAGTATTCGAACCATTTTACATCAGGATATGATTATGGCTATTGGGGCGTGGAACGTTCCTGAATAAAGCAAACAGTTTATTTTATATAAAGCTCACCCTAGGGTGGGCTTTTTTTATGCATTTCTTCGCCCAGGAAGTGTGTGCTTTTGTAAGATTCTTTTGGATTCTTTGCGTACCTCAGGGTGGTTGCGAATGGTCCATATACGTTTCCTTGCCTCTCTTCCTGCCTCAATATGATTAATGATAGGGGCAGGGTAGGCGTCATCCAGATTTAAAAACTTTCGATCAAGCGCTGTCAGTCTCCAGGGCTCATGAATGAATTGATTTGGAATATCGCTTAGTTCTGGTACCCATCGTTTGATAAACTTTCCTTCCGAGTCGTTGTCCATGGATTGTTTCACAGGATTGTACATCCGCACCGTATTGATCCCGGTTACCCCCGCTTGCATTTGAAACTGCGAAAAATGAATACCGGGTTCAAAATCGAGAAAGTACTTGGATAAAATAGGACTTCCCCAGCGCCAATCCTGCCAAAGGTGGTGCGTTAAAAAAGAGACGAGCATGGCACGCATTCTAAAATTCACATAGCCCGTCATTTGGAGACAACGCATGCATGCATCAACTAAAGGAAATCCAGTCATGCCCGTAGCCCATGCTTCGAGGTAATGATCATTGCGTATCTTATTGAGTAGGTCATAACCTCTGTTTATGTGTTCAAACTCCATGCGGTCTTCCATTTCAAATTTTTGAATGAAATGATCATGCCACCTCAGACGGCTTCTAAAGGAGGCCATATTTCGTTTCCACCCGAATTCCTGTTGGTTAAGCGATGCTTGAAAAACTTGCCGAATGGAAAGATTGCCATAAACGAGAAATGGCGACAAACGACTGCAATGTGTCGCACTGGTCTCTGGCTTGGAGATGTTTTGCATGTAATGCCGTCCACGCTCGTATAGAAAACTTGTCATGGTATCCTGAGCCTCCTCTAATCCAATGCGTTGAACGTGCTTATTGGGTGTAGCTAATCTTGCTAGCCAATCCAATTCAGGCAGACTATCGCCTGATGGAGAATGGGGCAGCTGAGCGTGATCTACTACATCGATTGGACTGTTCATGTAGCTGTACCAAGCTTTTCTCCAGGAGTCCCGATTTTTTAACCCACGTTGTACTCCGTTGCGTTGGAATTCCTTCCATTCGATTGACGACGCCTTAAAGAAATCCTTGAGCTGTAAATCGCGCTGGTAGGTATGCCTCAAACCCGTTTCCTGATGAGAAAAAACATGATGTACTGAGTAGCGTTGATGGATGTATTTGAAAACATTTATTGGATTTCCCTCCATGACCACGATGCGTTGGTTAAATGCGGCGAGCTGTTTATTCATGGATTGCAGGGATTGGTAGATGCAACGGTTATGCCTATGATCCATGTGCTCATCTTCCCAGAGTTCAGGCTCTTGTATGTAGAGTAAGAGTAGGGTGGTGCCCTCTTCAATGGCCCTTTGCAATGGCTTGTGATCTACTAAGCGAAAATCGCGTTTAAACCATACAATATTGATCTTCTCCACAAGGTGATTTTAGGGGATTGAATAGGTTTTAAACCAATAGGCGTAAATGCTTGTTCTGTAGATAGTGTCAAAGTCAAGATTCTATGAAGACTTATGTTGTATTTGGAGGTAGTCGGGGGATAGGAGCGGCCTTAGTGTCGATTTTGCTGAAGGATGGGCATGCCGTATTGAATGTTTCTCGAAAGGATTCTGAGGAAAATCATGTCAATTTATCCTACCATTCGTTAGACGTTCTAGAACAAAATTGGGATAGCCTGCCAGCTTTGCAAGAGATACATGGTTTGGCCTATTGTCCTGGTAGTATTGACTTAAAACCTTTACGACGGGTTAGCGTGGAAGATATGGAGGAAGCAATGGATGTTAACTTGTATGGAGCGCTAAAGGCCATTCAATGGGCTTATCCTGTTATGCGGAAGACGCCCAATGCAGCGGTTGTGCTCTTTAGTACGGTAGCTGTTTCACAAGGTATGCCTTTCCATACCGTAGTGGCCTCTGCGAAGGGAGCAGTTGAAGGGTTTACTAAGTCTCTTGCAGCTGAATTTGCACCTAAGGTACGCGTGAATTGCATTGCCCCGTCGTTAACGGATACAGAGCTAGCGGGTGATTTACTTCGAGATGATAAGCGACGCGAAGCATCTGCCGAAAGACACCCTTTGAAACGCATAGGGCAACGTGAAGACATTGCGCATGCGGCCCAATACTTACTTGGCGAAGAGTCCTCTTGGGTTACGGGACAGGTCCTCCATGTGGATGGAGGGATGAGTAGTATACGGGTTTAGTAGAATCCAGGTCGTTTTTTATGACCGGATTTAGTATTTTTCTCTCCTATGAGATACTCCTTGATTCTGTCTTCCTTTTTTCTGCTTTTTACTCAATGCTCATCGTCAAATTATGAAACCAAAGAGCACGAACCTCAACCTTTGATGAAAAAAAGAGAGGCAGTTTATCAGAAATCAGACGAAAGGCAAAGTGCTCCTTTAGAAAGCACACCGATCGATTCTAAACTAGGTCACATAGAGTTTGTCGAGGAGTTTCTGATCAATTATTTTGCTAAAATCGAATCACCGAATTTCAATGCGTACGAATTTTATGCTTTAGAGATCGATCAATATTTTACGATTAAGAATACAAATCCATCATTTGTAAACCAGGAAGTGCGCAGCGCAGATAATGATTATCAGCACAAAAAAACAATCCTTGTTCCTCATTCAGTGGATTTTAGTCATCATGATCGAGATATTGATTATTACACGTTTAATGTAGATTTTAGTTGTTATCGTCCTTCTAAAAATGCTTTGCAGGAATGTGAAGTCTTTGCTCAAGTTGGTTTGAATAATGATAATAAGATTGTCTCGTACATCGAATTGGATATTGCTAATTTGGAATTTAAGCCCTTGTAGATGCATTCATTTAAATCGTACATTCTGTGTTAAAATTTTCCTAAAGCCAAGATGATCACGAAGTCTTTGCTATTTTACATAGAAACACGATGTATGCGATATTTTTCTCCTATTCTACTATTTATTTGCTTTTCCTTAATCCACTGTACTAGCGGAGCTCCCGATGAGCCTTCTGATGATACAGATGAACCGCCGGTTAAAGTTAAAGAGGAGCCGTCTCCTGAAGAGCTAGCGAGGATGGATTCGATTCAAAGAGTTGAGGATTCTCTTTATCAGGCAGAGCAGCTTGCCATCTATCGTGCAGCAGAACTTGAGCGTATGGAAGGCTTTATAGCTGACTATTACGTTGCCTTAGAAAATAGGGGATACTTCCAAGCACATAATTGGTATGCCGATGAGGTAGATCAATGGATTAATAAAAAGGATTTAACACCGGATAAAATCAATGAAAAATGGAATGATGTCGCGGATAGTGATCATACCAATCAACGATTTAGGATTCGATTCAATACGCTTGCCTTTGACCGCGCTGAAAATGGAAATGAGTACTACACCTTTGATGTTGATTTCTCATGTTATCGACCTTCGAGGTTTCAACAACAGACTTGTAATATACTGATTGAAATGGGCGTTAATGAGGACAAGAAGCTCGTATCCTACATTGAGAAAAAAGTCACGAATTTGCGTTTTCGAGATGATTTCTACTATTGATTTTAAATAAACGGTATACATGGTCAAAGAAATAACTTGTCCTCGTTGCTTAGGCAACGGGTATGTGGATTTTCATGATATGGTTAGACTCGAGCGTGAATACTATTGGGAAGAAGGCGAATGTGGATTTTGTAACGAAAAGGGAAGCGTTGAATACTCATTTGCTCGGAAGTTTAATGCCAATGATTTGTTCTTTAACAATGAGAACTGGGGGTCTCAAGAATATAAACTCTATGTGTCCGGAGACCCCGTTACCATTGAAAACCATAATCAAGAAGTATTTCTGACTACTCATCTAATCCATACTATTGTAAACTTACTCGAGACAGGATATGATAGGAAGGAGATATTGGATGTATTACGTGTGAGGTTGGAAGAAGGGGCAGATGAAGAGTTGATTCGAAAGACCATTGTTTATGTCTATAAGCGGCATATGCGCCTTCGCTCCTACAAGCCAAAGGATAGCTAATTTCTCACGTAAACATGATTGCCGCTCATTATAAGACCTATGTTTCTGTTTCTTCGGATGATGATCGGATGCGTTATGTATTAGGTAAGCAGGGTAAAAAGACCTTATTTGTTGTAGGGCTAAATCCTAGTTCTGCCAATGAGAAAAAGCTTGATCCGACCACACGAATTATCGAAAAAATTGCCCTTAATCATGGCTATGATGGATGGCATATTGTTAACCTGTATCCTTTGCGTTGTGCTAAGCCTTCCCATCTCCCAAAAAGGCGTAAGGTTGATGTGTATACTCGGAATCTTTTGTTTGTTAAAGAGTATTTAGCAGACAATCATCAATCGGTTGGAGCAGTATGTTTAGGCTGGGGCAATCACATAGATCATTATCTCTATCTCAAAGAGGCAAGAGATGAGATTCTTACCATGTTAACTCTTTACGATTTCAAATGGCATTGCCTAGGAGTAACGCAGGCAGGTAATCCTATCCATCCTTCGCCATTATCTATCAATACCCGCTTTGGAGGGGCGAACAAGGTGGCTTTAGTGCCATATTCAGGATCTAGTGAAAATGATTAAGTTTTGTTTTCTTTATAGGGCATTCAATCGTTATTCACTAAAGAATTCTATTTTTTCATCACTCAAATTTTCTGCTTTGCATTTATCTAATAGAAACAGACCCATCGTTCAATACGTTCTTTGTTTTCTTCTACCCTTTATGTTAGCGCCTTTAGGGGTGATGGCACAGGCCGATTTCGGGAGGGATGCCCAAGCGTGTAAGGATCAGATTCAATATTATCGTTCGCTCTTTAGTTTGGATTGTGTAGAGGAAAAGGCAACCGATAACTATGGGAATGGTAACAATGATTTGTACGGTACTCGAAATTTCAGAACTATTCTCTATGGAGTAGCTTATCGAGGAGGGGGGAACAATTATTATCATAACGAGAACAAGAGGGACAATAAAAATCCGCTTCCCAATGATGGATTGAAAAATCTGGCCGATTTAAAGTTCGAGGCGGCTGTCTATTTATACAGTACAAACTTTGAAACTGCACCTTCTTCCATGCGAGGATCTGGAGGTCACGTTATGGACTATTATCAGATTTCAGGAAATTCTCAAGATGATATGCGAAGCCTTCTTGAGATGACCTATGAGTCGATAATGAATCCCGACCAAGGCCCCTTGTATCTCCATTGTTGGAATGGATGGCATCAGAGTGGATATGTATCTGCCGTCCTGCTAAGACAGTTCTGTGGGCTAAGCGCTGAGGAAGGTTTGCAGTATTGGAACAATAATACCGATACGTATAATAACGGATATTCACGGATAAAAAACGCAATTCAGGACTTCAATCCTTACCAGGATTTGAAGGTTTCGAGCGAAGTACAACAAGCCATCTGTCCATGTATGAATTCTATGGAAGTGAGTGTCGAAATTGATGACGCTGCTCAAAAGAAAATGCAGAATACCCTCATGGTGAAGGTTCCCTTTGAAAGCAATTCTTCGGCGATTACTCCGGGTTCACTCACTGTTATTGATGAATACATCGTCCTCTTAAAAGAAAATGAATTTTTTGATGTAGAGATCGGTGGGCATAGTTCTGCTCCAGGAGATTTTTATGCAAATCAGGTCCTGTCTGAGAAACGAGCAAAATTGGTCTACGAATACCTCATTGAAGAAGGAATTGAGCCTGAACGATTAACCTATAGAGGATATGGTGAAAGTCAGCTTCTTGATATTCGAAACACACAAGAAGCGCACGATAAAAATCGACGCATAGAATTTAATGTGATTGGACTAAATCTCGAGGTTCAGTTTGCAAAGAATAGTTCACGACTACCTCAGAGTGCAGAATCCCAATTGCTTTTTGTTCGTGAGATGCTTGCTGCGAATCCCACCTATTCCATAACAATTGTTGGCCATACGGATATATCAGGAGATGCTGATGTGAATCAACGACTTTCTCGCGAAAGGGCTTATGCTGTCTATGAATACCTCCAGCGCACAGGCGCTTCCACGGATCAATTGTTCTACAAAGGCATGGGAGCGGATCAACCCCGGTATTCGAATGATACTGAACTCGGTCGTTCAAAAAATCGCCGAATTGAAATAATACTTAACTAAAGGATGAAAAACGTGAAGTATTTCTTGATTGGCTGCACACTATTGATTTTTTCGAATCTTTTTGCTGGTACGGACACCTTATTACTTTCTCATGAAAGTGGCTGGTATGAATCGAGCTTTTTGCTAGAGGCTTCTTCGACGGTTGGCGAGATTGTCTATGAGATTAATGGGACAACCCCGACGCGCAGAAGCCCTAGATGGCGCGGTTCTATGAAAGTCAACTCGACTACCCTCATACGATTTGGCGTCAAGCATGAAAGCAAGATTATCCTAGAAAAGACTTGTTTGTACTTAGTTGACTTTGAGTCGACTATGCCCGTGCTTTCCCTTGGTACGGCCCCTGCCAATCTCTATGACTCCGTTAAGGGAATTTATGTGCCTGGTCATAGGGCGTATCGAGATACGACACAAACCGCCGTATCTGTATATTATGCCAATGCCAACTACACTCAAAAATGGGAGCGAGATGTTCAGGTGAACTACATTGTTCCCGGCGAAGGTGAGGTGATTCATCAAGCTGCTGGCCTACGGATATTTGGTGGGTTGACACGGCATAGCGCCGAAAAATCACTTCGAATTATTGCCCGTGATGAGTATGGTGACGATCGATTTGATTATCCATTTTTCCCTTATCGTGAAAATGATTCCTATAAGCATTTAGTGATACGCACATCGGGAGGGGATGCACGCAGCACCCGATTTAGGGATGTCTTAACCACTCAGCTCGCGAAAAATTTAGATATAGATATACAGGAATTTCAGCCGGTAAACTTATTTGTCAATGGAGAATATTGGGGGGTGTACAATCTACGTGAACGATTGGGACAACACTACCTTCAATCCAATTTTGGAGCCGATAAGGATACCTCGAATTTGTTGCAAGGTCGGGGGGCTGTTGATCATGGATCAGGTGCTCGGTATCGTGAGCTCCTTGCCTTCCTGAGAGCCCATACATTCTCTGATGGTGCGCTCTATGATTCCTTAAGCCATTTGATGGATATTCAAAACTTTCGTGATTTTCAGGTTGCACAAATCTATACGGGTAATATCGATTACATGGGGAATATTCGCTATTGGCAATCCGATGATGTGTCCTCTCAGTTTCGGTGGATCATGTATGATACCGATCTCGGTTTTGGTCACGGTGTTCCTGCGCGATGGAATTTTATCGCGGAGCGGTTAAGTCCTCGACAAACGAAATGGTACAATCGAACGTGGTCAACCTTTATCTTGCGAAAACTGATGGAGAATACCTCGTTTAAGTACGAGTTTATCAATCAGGTGTGTTATGCTATGAGCACGGCATTTAGCCCTGAGAATGCCAACCGTTTGATTGATTCTTTGGCTGATATATACAGACCCGAAATGGCTAGGCATTTTAAAAGGAATGGTGGAAGTGTTAAGCGTTGGGAGGGGGCGGTTCAAGGCTTAAGGAACTTTGCTGACAGTCGACCGGCATACTATCTCAAACATACCGGGCAGTTCTTTACGCTTACTGATCCTTATATCCTGCACCTTACCGTGGATGGTCGGGAACATGGTACGGTAAATATTAACAAGAATGTCTTTGCAGATTCAACACTTATTGGTCAGTTTTTCTCCTCGGTTCCCTTGGAGGTTACCGTCGATCCCCATCCGCTCTATGTTGCTAATACTCCTAGCCTTGATACAATATGGCATGCAAAGGGAGACACGATACATTATTCCATTGCATTTTCATTTGTTGGCAATAGCCCTTTATATGGTCAAGTGAAAATAAATGAAGTAGGTGGTCTGACTGATGGTAAGGACAGTATTTGGATTGAATTAGTCAATTTAGATACACAGTCTGTAACGCTTAGTGGGTGGAGTTTTATTTCCAAGAAAGGACGGCATGCAATCGACTCAGTTACCATTGATTTGTTTGGTCTTCTGCAACATGAAGAGGGTGTGATGGACGCTCCGGTAGGAATACGTCGTAAAATCTCAGGGAAGTCCGATTTTATCTATCTAGTGGACAACAATGGCCTTTTGGTTGATAGTATTTCGTGGCGGCATGCCAAGGATAGCATTCCTTTTGGTTACGAGCGGCCCCATCCCAAAGACGACTTTCTTGCATTAAGCACTGATGGAGGTTCTCCTTTGGATTACAATTCAAATCATCGACCGGACAGTGAGTCTGATGCGGAGGGCAGCGTCAAGAGGGGCTGGGTTGTGTTTTTTGTATTGTTTCTTTTAATAATGTCTAGTTTAGGGTTAGCTTGGAAGAAGCAATGGCTTACCTTACCGATCAAAAAATAGACTATGGAGTTTTTGGGAATACCCTTTTATGATGACGATTTATTGAAGTTGTTGGTCAGACTTTCAATTAATCTTTCCTTTATTTTCTTGATTGTTAATGTCCTTTACACGAAGAAGTCAAGTAAGGAGTCTTACACCTTTAGCTTTTATGTTATTTCTCTTATCGTCTTCTTTTTATGCTTTACACTTAAGAAGTTCGAGCTCGGATTAGGTATGGCATTAGGTCTTTTTGCCATTTTTGGCATCTTGAGGTACAGAACGAATACCCTCCCTATAAAGGAAATGAGTTACTTATTTGTGGTTATCGGAATCTCAGTAATCAACGCTTTGGCCAACTCCAAAATGAGCTATGCGGAAATCTTCGCAACGAATAGCATCGTAAGCTTCGCCATTTTCCTTTTGGAACGACGCCCACAGAAGGTAAGTTCGGGGCGTAGTACATCTTCTGTAAAAATGACGTATCCTTTAGAGGATGTGGATTTATCAAACCTTGAAGTGCTTCGCACTAAAGTTGAAAGGGATTCCGGCCTTACTATCGAAAAGGTTAAAATTGAAGAGATTAATCGCAAGACAGGAGAAGTGCTCCTTTCTGTGCGCGTACTTCAGGCATAACATTGATTTATTTTAATACAGGGCTTATCTAACCAAGACGAGCTTTTGTACGCTGCCATCGTCGTAGTGGTACAACAGGACTTCACCTCTGGTAACATCCACTTCTTGTCCTAAGAGATTAGTGATTCGTAGAAGCTTAGGTTCAGCTATAATATTTGGTTCAATCGATGTGAGCGGGTTGTTGCACAGCGCTTCCACCTCGATATCATAAAAGAAGTAATAATATCCTGGGTCGTTTGCACTAGATGAAGTGATCGTAATCATATCGGCAATATTGTAGGGATAGTCTGCTCCGGAACTATTTCTAAACAATCCCGAATTCCCATTGGCAATGCCGAGTTGCAAATTATTGCCAGCAGGAACGTCAAAGTTTAGTTCGATTCGTTGTTGTCCTGGACTAAGCGTGTAGGTCGTATCGTCGAGAACCGTTCCGCTTGCATTTCGTAGTTCAAAGGTGACGGTGTTGTTTACCTCGATATCTATATCAGCTGATAGGATTCGACAGGCTTCTGAGCTATTGAATATCAAGTGCTGATTGTTATAAAAGTAGCCTCCTGTTCCAAAGTCTTTATTGTAGGCTCCTCCTCGGAAGGTGGTAACATTGGCAAGAGGATTATAGTTTGCTTCAGCGGGATTATTGCATCCTAAAATGGCGGGTATGCATGATCCATCATCAATACAAGCATTGGGGTCATAATTAGCGGCATCTCTTGAAGTACATCCGCCAGTAAAGCAACAACTTCCATCGTCGTAAATGGCTTGAGCTGAATAATTTAGGGCCGCTGGATTGGTACACCCACAGTCTTCTCCTAGCTTGTAGGTGTATACAGAGGTAGGTAATGCGGATACTACGTTGTCCTGTCCGAGTAGAAAGTACACACTGCAATCAATGACGAAGTTGCCCGGAGCCCATATGGCATTCCCAGGGTGGGAGGGGAGTTGACTCCAGTTATCATTGACAGGATTATACGACCACATTTCTCCTGCATCAAGTGGGCCATGATTATCTCCATCACCACTCAGAACATATCCTTTGTCATCATAAGTAAACTGGGTGCCTGCGACACGTGCCTCGCCTGGGAAGTCCCCAAGTCTTTGCCATGTTGAGTTTGAGGGATCGTAGCGGTAAAAGTCTGAATATATGTTTACTCCTGTATTAGGATTTGTACCTGGACCAGGGAGGGTACCATGTCCCATTCCCACATAGGCATAGTCTCCAATCCCAAAATAAAAGGGATGATGTCGCTCAAGACCTGGAAGATTTGGCTTTGCTGACCAGGTATTGCTCGGAATATCATATTCCCACCAATCATTTAAGTTGCCATTGTCGTTGCTTCCACAACCCACAAAAATTTTGTCCCCTACACAAATCATCGCTGGGTGATTGCGTCCCTCTGCAGGAAGGTCCGCTTTTTGTTCCCATGTATCTGAATCCATGTTGTAGGCCCACCAGTCTCGTGGATAAAGTCCTGATTCCGTGGATCCGAGTCCCATAAAGGCAAGGTTGCCACTCGTTACAGCATAGGAATATCCTCTTCCTTCAGCTGGGAAGTCTCCCAATTGAGTCCATGTCTTGCTCGTCTTATCATAGCGAAACATGTCTTGACGATAACTCCCACATACAACATATCCAGCTTGATCATTGGAGAAGGTGATAGGGTGGTGCCTTCCTTCGCCTGGAAAAGCCGTTGTTTGTGTCCATGATTGCGCATGAGAAGTGGTAACCCACGCGATCAACAGCGTAAGGATAAGTTTACAAGTGTTTGCCATAATTCAACCTAATATG
>JBMYZU010000011.1:0-73538 GCA_049610685.1 Chitinophagales bacterium | reverse complement strand
TGCTCGATCAAAACCGAATAGACGATATAATCAATATTGCCGGTGGAGCAGGAGGGTCGGTTAATATTGCCTTCTACGTCGAGGACTCTATTTTCTACCGAGACCCGAACATCTTTGGCTCGAATTCATCACCGGTTCTTTTTAATCCGCCTATCGATTATGCCAACGTGCAGGATACCTTCCTACATAATCCCAATGCCTATGATGCGGATGGCGATAGTTTGGTTTTTTCCCTGATTTCACCGCTTCAGGCTCCTGGTCTCAATGTGCCAGCCTATGTAAATCCTGATCAAATCATTCCTGGTGCGAACAACAGTTTTACGATCAACCCACGTACAGGTGAGCTCCTTTGGGCAACCCCTCAACAAGTAGGTATCTATAATATTGCGATTCTTGTCGAAGAGTATCGAAACTTTGATGGGGTAGCGGTAAAAATGGGTACGGTAATTCGCGATATGCAAATTATTGTCGTCAATGAGCCGAATGATCCGCCTCAATTAGCCTCAATTGCCGATACGTGCATCACAGCTGGTGATACACTGGTGCTGAATCTCAGCGCTACAGATCCCAATTCAAGCGATGTCGTTACGATCAGTGCGAATGGAGCACCTATTATTGACTTTCCTGATCGAACGGCGTTTTCGGAAGTGCCTGGTAATCCTGCAACCGCCACTTTTGCATGGGCTACGGTGTGCAGCGATATTAGCGCAGGGGAATATCAATTGATTTTTAAAGCAGAAGATGACTACGTTTCTGTAAGCGGCACGCCTATTCCACTAGTCGATATCGAATCCTTTTTAGTACAAGTTGTCCCTCCTCCGCCTACAGGCCTTCAGGCCACCGTATTGGGTAATGACATCACGTTAACGTGGGATGCGCCCTATGCCTGTGAGACCTCCGATGCCTTCCAATACTTTACGGTCTATCGAAGGTATGGCTGTGGTGTGGGAAGCTTTGGTTGTAATGCAGATTTAGCCTCGCTCGGTTATGAAGCAGTGGGTACAAACATTACAGCGTCAAGTTTTACGGATATTGATGTTCCTTCGGGGCATGAGTACAGCTATGTTGTCGTGGCAGAATTCTTTAATCAGCAGGCCTCGCCCAATGCACCTTCCTATAATGCAGTGAGCAGTGTTCCATCTGATGAAGCCTGTGTGGTTTTACCCCTTGTGGATCCCATAATCACCAACGTAGACGTTATATCAACTGATGCGTCAAGCGGGGAGGTTTTTGTACGTTGGAGAAGACCTTTAGCCGATAGCACAGCCCTTGATACCCTTGCAGAAGTTGGTCCTTATCGATTTGAAGTTTTTGGAGAAGCAGCTTTTACTCCTGCGCCGGGTACAATTCGCAACACTTCATCAAGTGCCTCCTACGCTGGATTGATCGACACTTTCTTTACGGATAACGGACTTAATACGCAGTCCACTCCACAATCCTACAGGGTGGATTTCTATACCAGGGATAGTAATCAGTTTAGTCAAAGTCTTCCAGCATCATCTGTCTATTTGTCGATTGGTGCCCAAAACGAAGCATTGAACTTGACTTGGCAGGAAGATGTACCTTGGAATAACACGTCCTATGTGGTCTATCGAAGTCTGGATAATGGAGTAGTATTTGACTCCTTAACTACGGTAGGAACAACCTCATATCTTGATACAGGCCTCATCAATGACTCGAACTATTGCTATTATGTGGAGAGTTATGGAGCTTATACATTAGCCGAGCTGGCCAATGATACCTTGATCAATAAATCACAGCGCATCTGTGGTATTCCAATTGATACTATTCCTCCTTGTCCGCCTGCCTTGTCGGTTAGTAATGACTGCGACTTGGTGGGTAATGATTTAGGGGTCTTCCGTTTTGATAACCGCTTGGAGTGGACGCAAGACAATGGCTGTGGTGAAGATGTTGAGTCCTTTAATATCTATGTGTCAGAAGATGGCGGATCGACCTACGATCTTATTGGCAATACGTCTGATCTATTCTACACGGATTTCTCATTGCTTTCCTTTGCACGCTGTTACGTTGTGACTTCGGTGGATGGCTTTGGTAATGAGAGCTTAACAGGAGATACCGTATGCGTAGAAAATTGTCCCATCTATGAGTTGCCTAACACCTTTACACCCAATGGTGATGGCCAAAATGATTTGTATACGCCGAGAATGCCGTATCGCTTTATTGAATCTGTAGAGTTTCGTATTTATCACTCCTGGGGGAATCTCGTCTTTGAGACGACAGATCCTGATATCAATTGGGATGGAAGTGTGCTCAGCGGGGCAGAGGCTTCAGAAGGAGTCTATCTCTACGAAGGAAAAGCTTATGTACGCACGACAAGTGGCCTTCAGGCGATTGATTTACCTCTCGGTTCTGGAAACGGAGGATTTATTCACTTAATACGCAGTCAATAATGTTTACGGGGATTATCGAAGCTCAAGCTACAGTTGAAGATCATGTGCATCAAGGGGAGAATGTAAGTCTTTGGCTCTCCTCTTCCTTGACGGACAGCTTTAAGGTGGATCAGAGCTTGAGTCATAATGGTGCATGCCTCACAGTAGAAGCTATTGAAGGCGATCGCTATAAGGTATCTGCCGTCCTTGAAACACGTCAGAAAACAAACATTGATAGCTGGAAGATAGGATCTAAGGTCAATTTGGAGCGTGCGATGCGCGTGGGTGATCGATTGGATGGGCATTGGGTTCAAGGTCACGTAGATCAGGTAGGGGAGTTAGTTGAAATTCTTGATGAGCAAGGTTCTTGGAGACTTCGCTTTGCCTATGAGCCCTCTCTCGAAGCTATGATCGTTGAGAAGGGTTCAATTTGTGTTAACGGGATTTCACTAACAGCTTTTAATACGGATGAGAAAACCTTTGATGTAGCCATTATTCCCTACACTTGGGAGCACACTAATCTTTCCGACTTGGCCGTTGGCGCCAAGGTGAATCTTGAGTTTGATATTCTTGGGAAGTATATTCTGAAAGGCCAGGCATTTTCTGCTGCTTAGTCATTAGTGTAGACGAGATAATCATTAAGTCAGCGGCATACTTTTTGAGGGGATTATTTTGCCCGTAGGGCGGGGGTGGAACGTGGGCTTTATCGCAACCCCAATCACTCCTTAAATCGCGGATGAAACTTCTCCAAAGCCTTTCTAAGATGACTCTGGTCCAAATGGGTGTAGATCTCTGTTGTTGTAATATTTGCGTGGCCAAGCATTTCTTGCACAGCTCGTAAATCAGCACCTCCCTCGACTAAATGGGTGGCAAAACTATGGCGAAAGGTGTGCGGGCTTATTGATTTGCGCAATCCAATGCGATCTGCTGCTTCTTTTACGATATAGAAAATCATTACACGGCTAAGGGGCTTACCCCTTCGATTTAAAAAGACAAATCCCTGTCCCTCTTGCGCAATACTTTGTTTGCTCCGCACTTCATCAAGATAGATTCGAAGGCTATGCATAGCCGCTCTTCCAATGGGAACCAGTCGTTCCCGATCTCCTTTACCGATGACCTTGATGATTTCTTCCTCGAAGTAGATGTTATTCATCATAAGGCCAATGCATTCACTAACCCTTAGCCCGCAACTGTAGAGTACTTCAAAGATGGCTCGATTGCGAATCCCCTCATTTTTACTTAGGTCATGGGATTCAATTAATGCGCTGACATCCTCTACACTTAGGGTATCGGGTAGCTTTTGATCGCGCTTGGGGCCTTCTAACGAGGCTGAAGGGTTATCCTCTCGAATCCCCTCGAGATTCATCCAACGAAAAAAGGCCTTAATACTCGAAAGCATCCTTGCCTGACTTCGTTTGGCGAGGCCCAAGTCATGAATCGCTGCAAGAAACGCCTCGATGTCTTCCCGTTGGACATTCATCGGCGTTTTATTCTCTTCTAGCAGGGATTGGAACTTCAGCATGTCCGCATGGTAAGCCAAGACTGTATTATCGCTTTGATTTCGTTCAAGGATAATATAGGATCTAAAATCCTCTATAGCAGTATTCCATTGCATAGGCTAACTTTGGACTTGTTACTTTCGTAAATCAATACAAGTGATGAAAAAGCTCCTCATTCTTAACGGTCCAAACTTGAATTTAGTAGGTCAACGGGAAACCTCAATTTATGGCGACCAAGACTTATTGACATTCCTCCAAGAAGTAAAGGATGTTTATCAGGGGAGTTGTATTATCGATCAAAAACAGTCCAATATCGAGGGAGAGCTCATTGATGCCTTGCAACAAGCCAAGGCGAAAGGCTATCATGGTGTTATCCTGAATGCCGGAGGCTATACCCATACTTCCGTTGCGCTTCGTGATGCCATTGCTGCCATTGATACACCTGTCGTCGAGGTGCATATCTCCAATCCGTATGCAAGGGAGGAGTTTCGTCAAGTCAATCTCTTATCCCCAGTTTGTAAAGGCTTGATTGCTGGATTTGGGCTTGAAGGCTACGTCTTAGCGGTTGACAGCTTTTTGGAATAAGGCCTGATTGAGGCTAGAAAAGGTCTTCTTTCCTCGAAGAATGGCTTGAACGAGTATATGTCCATTGAAACAATGCTTGAGCTCGTGCTGTGGAATATATCCTAGGCTATCATTAAAGCTGTCCTTTTGCTCCTGGGATTTCATGGCACGAAACCCATTGTGTGCCTTAATTACTGCCATAAAGAGCTTCCATCGCCCAGTAAGTAAGTAAATCGCACCAGCTAGTCCATCCCATACCATTCGCTTAAAAAGGAGGGCATTACGATGGTCCGGATGAATATTACGATATAAGAGGAGAAGGTTGTTTCGAAAGTTTAGCTCCGTTTTAAAGGGGCTGGTCTGCGACAAGCTGCCTCCACCGACATGATAGACTATCGACTGAGGTTCAACCCATACCTCAAAACCTGCTCGCTGAAATCGCCAGCAAAGGTCAATCTCTTCCATATGTGCGAAAAATGGCGCATGAAGTCCTCCGATACTGTGATATGCACTTGATCGTACAACAAGGCATGCTCCAGTTGCCCAAAAAATAGGCTGGGCTTCATCATATTGGCCTTCATCCTTTTCGCAGTGATTGAGAATACGTCCTCGGCAAAAGGGATAACCCAGTCGATCAATGTAGCCACCACAAGCTCCTGCATACTCAAATGAATCCTTGTTGTCGTAACTCAAGATTTTGGGTTGACAGGCTGCGATGTGTGCTTGGTTATTCATCCGATCAATCAAGGGGTCAAGCCAATTTGGACCTACTTCGATGTCGCTATTTAGCAAGACGTAATAATCTGCTTCAATGGCATTAAGCGCTTCATGATATCCTCCGGCATACCCTGTATTCTCCTTCATTTCAAGAAGTTCAACATCGGGATAGTTGGCTTTAAGCCATTCAATGGAGTCGTCTGTAGAGGCATTGTCGGCCACCCAGAGTACATCCCGTTTGGGGTTAAGGTGACTTACCACACTGGGTAAAAACTTTTCTAACCAGTGCTTGCCATTCCAGTTTAATATGACGATTGCAACCTCCATGGGGTGAAGTTACGGATTACTCCAACCAATAGTTATCATGTTTAAATCGCTTATGGGTCCATAACCAGCGGTGCGGTTCTTCTTTTAGCGATTGTTCGAGTTCTTTGGCATACCATTGAGTAACCTCTTCGGGTGTTGTGTTGGCTTGCATGGAAAAGGAAGACCTCATGTATCCTCTGTACTTGCCGGGCTTTTCTGTCTTCATATCAATATAAATCACATCAAATTGATGGTGAACAGCTAGCCTTGCCATGCCAGATAGAAAGGCACTCGTCTTCCCAAAGAATTCCGCTCCGTGGGCATGGGCAGGATTAGAAGGATTTTGATCAGCAACAAGTAGGACGAAACTCGGTTGGTCCTTTATATGCACTAAGGTCTTAGGCAGTTGACGCATGGAGACAAGGTTTGCCCCAAAACGCGAACGACGTGCTTTCAACCATTTGTCCATTATGGAATTCTTCAGAGGCTTGTACGCCACATACACGGGGTGGGGCAGGTCGGCACTGCATTCTAGAGAACCCCATTCCCAATTCACTCCATGCGAAAAAACGAGGAATACAGGACGATCAATCTTGGCAACTTTCTTTTCAAAATCCTCATCTTTTAACACCATATGCTGAGCTACTTGATGCGCTGAATAGCTAAAGCTTCGCAGAATTTCTAATACTTGTTGGGCAAAATGGCGATAAAAGTCCTTTTGAATCTGACGGCGTGCTGAAGAATCTCTATCGGGAAAGCAACGTAAAAGGTTGGCCTCAACTGTTTTTCTTCGGTAGCGCACGACATGTTCTAAGACAAAGGCGAGCGGATGTCGAAGAAGCTGACTACAGCGCAGAGGGATCAATGACCACAACCGAATGATTCCAATAAGTATCCAAGCCATAAGAGGAATATCGGTTGAATATAGGGCTTCATGAGGAGATAGCGTGAAGTCCCTATTTTTACTTCCACAATACTTGTTATGCCTAAGGCCGTTCTCCCTCTTTTCTATGCACCACCACTTCCTTTTTTTGTGGCTGTCTATGGTGTGGAGGAGTGGCATCTTGACGCAAAGGAGCATTTTGTGAAGGCATCCTACAGAAATCGGGCAAGTATTGCAGGGCCGAATGGAGCCTTGTCCTTGAGTATTCCTTTGGCAGGTGGCAAGGACAAACGGTTTACCTCAGATAGTCGCCCCATTCAAAATGAGATAGCTTGGCAAAGGCATCATTGGCAAAGTCTATGTGCCGCCTATCGAAGCAGTCCTTACTTTGAGTATTATGAGGATGACTATGCGCCGTTGTATATGGATGCTTACCATACGACGTGGGATTTTAATCTAGCCATGCTTAAGCAGATTCTGCGCCATCTGAAGTGGGAGGTTAATTTGAAGCATACTTCAAGCTATGTTGCGGATTATGGTGAAGATGTGCTTGATCTTCGCAATCGTTTTTTGCCCAACCGATGGGCACAGGAAGTGCTAAGGACAGAAAGGATGGAAGAGCATCCTTATGAACAAGTGTTTCAGAATAAAACGGGTTTCTTGCATAACCTCAGTGTACTCGATCTCTTGTTTAATGAAGGTCCTCAGGCGTCAGAGGTGATTCGCAGGATGGCGGAGGAGTTGTAGGGGAGAATCCATTGCGCTTTCGGCTTTCATTATGGCCCACCGCATCCCGCCTCCCTTCGGGGAAGATCTTCATTACATTTCAAAATGTCAAGCCCAAACGACTATTCGCCTACGCTCAATGAGTAAAGTGCATCACTGTCTAATCAACCTGTAGGTTGTCTGATGATTTTTGTTCAGGATGGTTATGTAATAGATTCCTGAGTCTATGTCGACTGTTTTTATGGATTCTGAATAGGTTCCTTCCATAATTTTTCGCCCTAAAAAGTCGTACATGATAAAGTATTCATCACCAATAAGGTGCTCAATAAAAATTTCATCAGAAAACGGATTTGGGTAAATGGTATACTCTTTTCCGGCATGGTTCTCTGCAATACTTGTCAAAGGCGTACAGTAACTAACCTCAATTTCGCTGTATTCATTGGGGTCTTGGTTTGGGTCTTCTACTGTGTTCGCCATCATTGAAATTTTAACAATCTCATCACTTGTAGAAAAACAAAGCTGGTGAAAGTTGTCGTTGTCATTTATGTCTGCTATCGAAAAAGGGATATGAGGTATGAGAATTCCAGAACTGTCAGAGTAGCCAATGTAGTACTGAAACAAGTCAGATTCAGTGTCACCACTTATATAAGGTGTAACACCACCATTCCAAGCCACTTGAATCGTTTGTGTTCCTGAATCGCATTCATTTAGATTGCCATCAATGCTTTGGGCAAAGAATAAACTTGGCCCATCATCAAGCGGAACAATGTTAGTGGTGGTGATTCCATTTAGGTTTATAATTTCTGAACAAGCGGACTCGCCAGATAAGGTATCCGTGGTAAACAAATCCCCTACAACTCGAACTTCAACCGGCGGATTGGTAACAGCGGTGCCAAATTCTCCTAATAGAAGCACCGTTCGATTTTCACCGTTTTCATTAGCTGGGGCGAGAAAAGCACAAATAGGGGTATATGTATTGCCAAGGCTATCTAAAACTTCAAAATCAGTTTCCGATAAACTGGATGCATCTAATGGGAATCTAAAATTAACAGGCATGCCATCTAACAGGCTTCCAACTTGATTGCACAATAGACTTGGTAGCGCATTATCAAGTCCAAAAAAAGCTGATACAAGAGGGTCTTGTGATTTAGCTTTTAAAACAAACGTTGAAATGATTATTGCGGATAATAGGGTTTTTCCTCTCATATGTTCTTGAATGAATCGAATTTAAACAACCCTGAGCGCTGAAACAAAGTATGTCGGGAAACAAAGAGAATGAATCGGAGTAAAAATCTAAATGGTTTAATCGAATCAAATCTAATCTAATGGCGACGCTGCAGGGATTACGTCGAAAGGATTCTCCGTGTGTTCGCTTCGCTCAGATCAAAATCCGACCGCGTTGCGGTATTCGGGCTTCTCATCCCTGTTATGGTGTAGTAATGAAACAAAAAAGCGGAGAAGATGTCGTGTTTTACATCAAATCTCCGCTTTCGTGACGCTGCAGGGATTCGAACCCCGAACCTCCTGATCCGTAGTCAGGTGCTCTATCCAGTTAAGCTACAGCGCCATTGGATTGGCGAAAATACCATCTTTATTTGAAAAAATTTGTCTCTGATCTGTTTTCCTCAAAAATTGCTTTTGTCTAATCATTAGGTTACTGCTGTACTGCCTGTGCACACTTGATTGTAGGCCAATTTTAAATTTCTTTAACTTTATACTCGTTAACGGATATAAATTATGAGAAACAGACTATTAACTCTTGGTATGGTGTTGCTTGCTACGGCCTCAACACTTATGGCTCAATTCACAGCTACGGGTAATGTTACCGACGAATCAGGTGAACCTGTTGTAGGAGCTGCAGTCCGCGAAATAGGAACGGATAATGCAGTTGCCACTGACATTATGGGTGATTTTACGATCGAAGTAGCTTCAGCTAGTTCGATGTTGAGCATCGAGTCGTTGGGCATGGAGACGATGGAATTTCAAGCAGGATCAATGCTTGAGCTTTCTATGAAGTCCAATGCTACTCAACTTGGTGGTACGGTAGTTTCTGCTTCTAAACGAAGTGAAAAGGTTATTGATGCTCCGGCTTCAGTAACGGTGATTAACTCAGCTGATTTGGCCAAAACAGTAGCTATTGTGCCTACTGATCATCTTACGAAAGTAGCTGGTGTTGACGTGATGAAGACAGGTCTTGTCGGAGTGAATGTCAATATTCGCGGTTTCAATAATATTTTCTCAGGCGCCATGCTTACTGTGGTGGATGATCGAATTGGTCGTGTGCCTTCGCTACGTGTGAATGCCTTCCAATTAATGCCAACCACTCCAAGTGATATCGAGAGCATGGAAATTGTTCGTGGTCCTGCTTCGGCACTCTATGGACCAAACGCTGCCGACGGGGTGTTTGCTATTCGTACCAAGTCTCCGTTAGATCAAGAGGATAAGTATGAGACTACTGTTTCCATGACGATGGGTGTACGTAGCCAAGATGATGGCTTGATCGATGCTCAGGGGATTTCGTTTACGCCGACGAATACTTCCTTTGGTTCACGTATGCTGTATAGCCCGGAGATTCGCCATAGTGCGAAGTTGAGCGATAAGTTTGGCTATAAAATCTCAGGACGTTATCTGCAAGGAAATGATTTTGAATACCAAGATCCAAGAGAGCCTGCATTTGGTGATGACATCATTTTTGGTACAGTACAAGACGGTGGAGCCTTTGTAGTGGATACGGCAAGAGGTGTAGAAACCTTTGCTCGTGATTATGGTATTCAGACCTACAATATAGATGGACGAATTGACTATGCGCCATCTCGTGACTTCAATATGATTGCCAATTTTGGATTAGCCAATACAACGAATATTGAGCTTACAGGACTAGGTGCCGCGCAAGGGAAAAACTGGAATTATTACACAGGTCAACTTCGCATGAATTATAAAAACTGGTTTGCACAGTATTACATCAATGCTTCGGATGCGGGTGATACTTACCTATTGCCGCAATCAGGGGGAGAGCCTCAGCCACATGCTATGCAGTTGCTCATTGATAAGTCTAAACTTCATGTAGCGCAAATCCAAGGACGAATGGACAACGTAGATAATTTCGACTTTATCTATGGCTTTGACTATATCGGTACGCGTCCGAACACTGAGGGTACAATTAATGGACGATTCGACGATGATGATAACATCAATCAGTATGGTGCGTATGGTCAGGCAGAATACAAGTTAATGGATGGGAAGCTTTCATTCTTGGGTGCGCTTCGATTAGATTATCAAGACCGTATTCAGGAGCTTCAAGTGTCTCCACGGGCTGCTATTGTCTACAAGCCTGCTGCGCGCCACACATTCAGAGGAACGTATAACAGAGCCTTTAGCGCACCAACATCATTAAACTTCTCACTAGACCTTGCCAATACCTTCTTGCCTAATGGGGTAACCATTCGAGGATATGGAAACTCTACAGGATTTGATTACCGGTATGACGCCAACGGATTACCTCAATTCCGTAGTCCTGGAGCCTACAATATTGACTTTGACAACAATCCACTCAATGACTGGGCTTCCTTTGGAAATACTGCCGATAACTATCGGTACTTCGGAGCTATGGCAGACGTTCTAGGTTCGGAACTTGCTAAACTATCCGATGATGTCAATGCTGGTCAAGTTGCCTTAGTCTTAAATACCTTGTCACAAGGAATTTGGAATAACTCGACGGGAACCATTCAAAATGCTGACCAAATGGTGATTGATCTCGCTACACTCGCTGCAACAGGCGGTGATTACGGTGCAGCTACTATAGATATCAATACCATCAGTAATCTTGATGCGGTTAAGTCTTCAATTACCCAAACCTATGAAGTAGGGTACAAAGGAATTATAGCCGATAAATTGTTCTTAACGACTGATCTATACTATCAGCAGATTTCCAACTTTACAAGTCCGTTAACTACGGCTTCGTATAGTGTGATTTTTGAGCCAACTTCTCTAGCAGGTGTGCTCGGAGTTCAGGATTTCCAAAATAGCACGCTCTATCAAAACTATGAGGCACTTCCAAATGATATTAAGGATCTTCTCACAAGTCTTCTTGATGGCAATCCTGATTACACGGGGTCTACCTTTGATCAGATTCAAGGAACAGGAGCAGATGAATTAGCGAACACTATTATGTCGCAGCTTAATGTTTTAGGTCTTGGCGTCATTGTTCCTGATCAAGATCAGATTGGTAGTGACGTGATTCTTACTTACCTCAACTTAGGACAGGTTAACTTCTGGGGTGGTGACATCCAGTTTAAGTATCTACCAAATGAGAACTTGGCCATTAATGGTGCCTTTTCCTTTCTAAATAAAAATGAATTTGAACTTGAGGGCGTTGCAGGTGGAGTTATTCCATTAAATGCTGCACGATTTAGAGGAGCACTAGGTTTGGACTACACGCTTCCTAAGTGTGGTCTAGGATTTTCTACAAATTGGAGATGGTCGGAAGCTTTCCCTGCGAATTCAGCAATTTATCAAGGAACGGTTGTAGCTCAGAATCTCTTGGACCTAGGAATCCGTTATACCCCAACTTGGGCTGAGAATACTACGTTAACTTTGGATATGACCAATGTTCTTGGAACGGATCTACAGCGTTTCCCTGGAACGCCTGAGATTGGTCGTGTAACGATGCTTCGTTTAGCGCAGAAGTTCTAGGATATTTCACCTTATCGATCTTACGGGACTTGCACATTTTGTGCAGTCCCTGATAAGGTTGGATTTTATCTTGTTTGAGACAGCAGAAACATTGAATAAATCTCTCACGTTGTCTAGGATGGTACGGAGAGACGCTAGTTGTTTCTTTTTAGGTAGGCTATTATGGGTTTGGGTGATATGTGGTTTTATTGCCTGTGAAAACGAGGTTCGCCCTGTTCATATTCCTGATGTGGGATCTAGCGCTTTGATAAAAGCGGTTGATATCTCATCTTATCCTGAAATAGCCCTATCCAATGTGAATTATCTCAACGCTGCGGGCGAAGTTGAGCCTCTTTTGAATATTCTTAAGGAAGAGGGAATCAATACGATTCGTTTGCGCTTGTGGGTTAACCCAAGTGAGGGATATTCAGGATTTCAAGAAGTATTCACCTTTTCAAATGAGTTGAAAGCTCAGGGGTTTAAGATTTGGTTAAGTCTCCATTATTCGGATACTTGGGCAGATCCTGGCCAACAGAGTCTTCCATCGCAATGGCAGAATTTACCGTTTGAGGCATTAGTGGACTCTGTATACGATTACACAGAAAAGGTTGTTGCTGAGATCCGCCCAGATTACATTCAATTGGGCAATGAGATCAATAGTGGCTTATTACACCCTTATGGCCATATCACGGACAATCGTGAAGGTTTTCTGCAATTACTAGGACAGTCAAGTGCGGCTGTTCGTGCAACTTCCAGTGACTGTGAGATTATCATTCATTACGCTGGAATCAGCGATGCTGAGTGGTTTTATGATATAGTCGATTCGGTAGATTATGATATCATAGGACTCTCGTATTATCCTATTTGGCATGGAAAAAACTTAGATAGCCTATCCGTTACCATGCAGCAGTTAGCTACTATGCACGATAAAGACATTGTGATTGCCGAAACCGCCTATCCCTTTACCTTGGATTGGAATGATTATACCAATAATATCGTAGGGCTTCAAGAGCATTTAATTTTGCCGGAGTATCCAGCATCTCCTGCAGGACAGTCAGATTTCGTCAGGGATGTGACGGATCGAGTTCGTGCCGTTGATGGAGGGATTGGATATTGTTATTGGGGAGGGGAATTGATTGCTTGGAAAGGCCCTCAGGCTACCGATGCCTCTCCTTGGGAAAATCAAGCGCTGTTTGACTTTAACTATCAAGCACTGCCTGCCTTATTAGCCCTTGGAGGAGGATAGTAAGGCGTACTGACTTAGTATCTATTGATAGGTATTTATGGTGAATGTCCACGAAGTACTACACTTATAAATTGATGTACGCATGTTTCTTACAGAGAACGCGCTATAGTCCCTATTTTTACAGCAAACCTAGGTCATGGAAGCTCGCACTCCTTCATATTCTCGCACTACGATGACGGAGATTGTGTTGCCTAACGATACGAATGCATTGGGCAACTTACGCGGAGGTAAAATCCTTCACTGGATGGATATTGCTTCAGCGATTGCTTCCGGAAAGCACGCTCAATCAGTGGTTGTCACAGTATCTGTCGATCAGGTTTCCTTTGAAAATCCCATTAAGCTCGGTGATGTAGTCACCATTAATGCAGAGGTTACCAGAGCCTTTAATACCTCCATTGAAACCTATATTGAGGTTTGGGCAGAAAATATTCCTACCAAGACGCGTTACAAGTGTAATGCGGCGTATTATACCTTTGTAGCGCTTGATAGTAACGGACGGCCTAAGCCATCTCCTGAGCTACTTCCAGAAACTGCTGAGGAAAAAGACCGTTATGAAGGGGCATTAAAGCGACGAGAAATGCGTTTAGTCCTTGCAGGTCGTCTTGATCCTAACAAGGCCACCGATTTGAAAACCTTATTTAGTAATCAATAGATGGAGGAGGATGATCGATATTTTAACACAGAAAAATGGAAGGCTTGAGCGTTTAGAGCAAGTTGAAAAGGGGTGTTGGGTAAACATCTATCCTCCTTTTGATCGAAGTCAGTTAGAGGACTTTGCTTCTCAAAACAACGTACCTATTGACTTCCTTACGGATAGTCTAGATACCGATGAGCGTTCTCGCTATGAATCCGAAGAAGAAATTGATCTCGTAGTGGTTAACACTCCAGTTCGAAATGAGGCCTTCGTAAAAGATGAGGCCCTGTACATTACCATTCCGATTGGTATTATCTCAACACCTGATTTTATCATTACGATTTCTTCCTTCAAGAATCCGGTTATCGACGATTTTCTTCATGGGCGTATTAAAATGCTTAAGATAGAAGACCAGCAGTGGTTTACCCTGAGGTTACTTGATCGCAATGTCCATTATTTCCAGTATTACCTTAAGGAAATCAATACCAAGCGTTACACCTTTGAGAGTGAGATCTATCGCTCGAGCCGAAATCGGGACCTCAAAAACCTTCTAGACCTCCAAAAAAGCCTTGTTTACTTTGTAACAAACCTTCGTGCCAATGATTTGATGATGAATCGAATGCGGCGCACGAATTTCTTGAAGATTCAAGGTAATGAAGAGCAGGATGACTTCCTCGAGGATATCATTATCGACAATGGTCAGGCCTCGGAGATGGCGGATATCTATACCAACATTGTAAACAGTATGATGGATGCCTTTGCATCAATCATTTCAAACAACTTAGGTCGCACAGTACAGCGTCTTACGGTCATTACGATTGTATTAACCCTTCCGATGGTTATAGCAAGCTTTTACGGCATGAATATAGCTTTGCCTATGCAAGAGGCTGGACAAACCTCGTTATGGCCATTTTGGACCTTATTAGGTATTTCCGTTGTACTTCCTTTGTTTTTCTGGCTCTATTTCCGTCGTAAACGTTGGTTTTAGGACAAATCATCGATTAGAAGATTGTCTATGCAACACTCATCCACTGCATCTCCCAAACCAAGATATTCTAGGCTAAAGCGAGTCATTGTCATTCTTTTGGGATTGATTCCCTTTATACTTGGCTTGCTCTATTTTCTTTGGCCGAAACATCAAAGTGATGCTGAAGTGGTTTTTGAGCGCTATATGACGCCCAATTCATATTTTATTGACTATGAAGGCGGACAAGTGCATTATGTAGATACGGGATATGGAGAGCGAGTGGTTGTTGCAATACACGGCCTAAATAGTTGTTTTTATCATTTTACGCCACTCTTGGAGAATACGCCGATTTTGGACAGTTTTCGGGTAATAGGCATTGATTTACCAGGATTTGGTTTGAGTAATCCACCCAATTACAAGACGCTTCCCGAGGATTTTAGTTTTCAATCGCATTTTACAGGAGCAGTGGCTGCAGTTCTTGAGGATGCTGGGGTAGACTCTTGTATGATCCTAGCGAATTCACTAGGAGGGATGTTATCTTGGAATTTAGCCTATGAACGTCCTGACCTAGTGCAATCGATGATGTTGATGGCCCCAGCTGGCTATGCTTGGGATTCCATTACGCAGCCTTATGTAGAAGGAATGGCGCCTTGGTATGTAGGGACAATGCTCAATCTTCGCTTAGGGGTGTCTCGAGAATCGCGTGAAGATGCTGCCAATTACAGTTTTTACAATAAAGAAGTGTTGCCGAGTAACTGGTTTAGCCACCGTGTTGATGCCGGCTATGCCTTTATGAACCTGCCCGATCGTATACATTGGCAACGTACCATGATATTAAGTCAAGAAATGGCTGACACAGTGCGTATTCAGCAACTTACACAACCTACGATGATTCTATGGGGTGAAGAAGACGAGGTGTTGCCCTTCGCACACCGCAATCGGTTTATGCGGGATTTACAAGAAGGTTACCTAGTTGAAATGCCGGCTACAGGACATGTTCCTCATGAAGAAGACCCTCGTTTTGTCTTTAACTTATTGTACGATTTCTATAATAGACAGCAATCTACCATACAGGATGAACTCGATTGGGTTCAAAGCTTTGACTGATAGTCTGTATAATCAAAGGTTTTTAAGCAAGTGTATGAGCCATCTGTATGCTGTAAGTATACCGACGGATGATGAACGCCATTAAAAAAGTGCGTTTTAACCGTAGTATAATGCGCCATGTCTAAGAAAATGACTTCATCTCCGATAAAGAGACCATGTTCAAAATGATAGTCGCCCACAAAGTCTCCTGCCAAACATGAATTTCCACCAAGGCGATATCTACACCCCTTATCGGTAATTCTTCCTTCCCGTACTTGAGGTGTGTAGGGCATTTCAATACAATCCGGCATATGAGCCGTAATGCTTACGTCAAGGAGGGCAGTGGCTACTTCGTCATGTGCCACGATATCAAGGACATGGGCGTGGAGGTTTCCTGCTTCCCACACGACGGCAGCTCCTGGTTCAAGAATGACCTTTAGACTATAGGTTTTTTGAAGATGGTCAATGAGTTGAATAAGATGCGATCGGTCATAATTGTCTTTGCTGATCATATGGCCTCCGCCAAGATTTATCCATTGACAAGCTTCTAAGGCAAACTTTGCATTTCGTTCTAGAGAGTCTATCGTTCGTTCAAGGGAGTGGCTATCATTCTCACATAAATTATGGATGTGCAGGCCTGTTACACCTTTTGGCCACTGATTCTTAAGAGCTTTTGCAGTGACACCAAGTCGAGACTGAGGCGAAGACGGATCATATAATGGATTGCTTGCCTCGCGCTGGAGAGGATTGATACGAAGTCCAATCTCTAGGTTGTGTTGCGTGGGTAGATTTTGAAGGAATTCTACTTGTTGTAAGGAATTGGCGGTAAATGTTTGGCTGTAATCCGTCCATTCCGGAAAATCTCGTGGACTATAGGCCGGACTGTAGGCGTGATGATGTCCTGGAAAGTATTCGTGCGCTAAGCGGGCTTCGTGCAGGGAAGAAGCTGTACAACCATCTAGCGTTTGGGCTAACAGGGGAAACACTTGATAGTGTGAAAAGGCCTTTAGGGCCATGAGTATAGTACAACCTGTAGCATCTTTTACTTGCTGTATTCGAGCGAGATTCGCAATGATTTTGTCCTCGTTGAGTAAGTAAAATGGACGATCGTTAGGCAGCGCATTCATGGGAAACAATAATTACCCCAAGAAAGGTGTTTGAACAAGAACTTCTTCTTGCCATGGAAGACCGAGTTGTCCCACAGCGGCCATAAAAGGGTCTGGGTTGAGTTGTTCGCAATTCCATACACCGGCTTGCATCCATGTTCCTTCAGCCATAAGGCTTGCTCCTAAGGTGGCCGGTACACCCGTGGTATAGCTTACGCCTTGTCCCAAGGTATCACGGTATGCATCTTGATGCTTACAGTTGTTCCAGATGTAATAATGCTTGGCTTGTCCATCCTTAATGCCTGAAATGTAGCATCCAATAGAGGTCTCTCCTTCGTAGTTTTCTCCGAGCGAAGAGGGCTCAGGGAGTAATGTTTTTAGGAATTCTAACGGCACGATGTCCTGTCCTTGATGTTGAACGGGTTGTATCGAAGTCATCCCGACATTCTCCAACACTCTGAGATGGGTGAGGTATTCTTGACCAAAGGTCATCCAAAAACGCGCTCTGCGTAAAGTTGGGAAATGTTTTACAAGGCTTTCAAGCTCCTCGTGATAGAGTAAATAGGACTCACGCTCTCCAATATTTGGGTAAAAGATGGGTTGGTGGACGGACATTGCTGGAATTTCTTTCCAGTTTCCTTCCTCGAAATATCGACCAGGTTGCGTGATTTCACGTATGTTAATCTCCGGGTTAAAGTTGGTGGCAAATGCCTTGCCATGGTCCCCTCCATTGCAATCCACAATATCTAAGAAGTGAATCTCGTCAAAATGATGTTTGGCTGCATGTGCTGTGTAGATTTGGGTTTGTCCGGGATCAAAACCACAACCCAATAGGGCCATAATATTCGCTTCTTTAAAGCGCTCGTGATAGGCCCACTGCCAGCTGTATTCGAACTTGGCTACGTCCTTGGGTTCATAGTTGGCTGTGTCTAAATAATGGGTCTGTGTTGCCAGACAGGCATCCATTATGGCTAGATCCTGGTAGGGAAGTGCAACATTGATAACGAGAAAGGGTTTGAATGACTCAATAAGGGCAATCGTATCCTCTACAATATCCGCATCAAGAGAAGCTGTAGATATAGCAGTGTTAGGATATTTTGCGAGCACTTTCTCTTGGATTTGATCGCATTTAGACTTTGTCCGGCTGGCTAACAAAATCTCTGAAAAATGATTGACTTGCTCGGCACATTTCATGGCAACCACTTGCCCAACACCCCCCGCACCAATGATCATTACTTTTTTCATCAAAAAATCTTTTTGCAAAGGTAGTCGATTTACCGCTCGGTAAACCCTAAATGAACTGAATATTTTTAGCGCCTTGGCCTTGATTAAAGGCTGTAGCGGTCATTCGCTTTTTCCCCTCGAGTTGAAGCTCAGTAATCTCTACACATCCACGTTGACATCCTACGATTAGGAGATTGTCCTTTGTAATTACAGCCTCCCCGGGCAATAGGTTGGTATGCCCTGCACTCGTAAGGTTCGCGCGATGGATTTTAAGTCGTTTATCATTGAGGGTAGTCCAAGCACAGGGGAATGGGTGCATTCCTCGAATATGATTATGTACGACGGTATTGATTTGATCCCATTGGATGCGGGCATCCTCCTTTTGAATCTTGGGTGCTGTTAATTCCTTGCCAGTTAAGCTTTGTGGTGTTTGTTCAGCCCCGCTACCTATCATGGCCAGTGAATCAAGAACCATCTTGCCACCCATATGGCGCATGGTATTGTATAACTCGCCAGTGGTCATATTCTCATCAATATCAATCGTTTCTTGCCTGAGAATAGGTCCTGTGTCGATGGCATGCTGCAATTGAAAGGTGGTGAGTCCTGTTTTGTTGTACCCATTGATTATAGCCCAATGAATGGGAGCTGCACCGCGTAAATCGGGTAGAAGGGAGGCATGAAGATTAATCGATCCGTATGGAGGCATATTCCACACGGATTCGGGAAGCATACGAAAGGCAATGACTACTTGAATATCTGCGTTCAGATTGCGCAGTTCCTCTTGAAATCCAGGATCCTTTAGGTTTCTTGGCTGCAATACGGGGATTCCAAGCTTTTCGGCCTCAAGCTTTACGGCAGTTGATTGTATTTTTTGCCCCCGACCACTGGGTTTATCCGGAGCGGTAATGACTCCAACTACGTCATAGGATGAATTATGTAAATCTTGCAATGCTGGAATAGCGAAATCTGGGCTACCCATAAAAACAATACGTCGTATTGGATTCATGTTAGTTTAGATAAGGGCCTTTCCAATGGTCGACATTTTTCAAGAGCGTATGTTTTACGCGCTCAACGTCCTCGATAAAGGTCCCGTAAAGTTTATGACTAAACTCTTCAGAAATCGGAGGAATGTTTTTTTCTTTTATCCAAACCCCATCAAAAAGAGGCTTAGGCCGGTTGCCAAAGAAACTCGTGAAAGGATTGGGTTTCACCTCCGCTGCCATACTTTGACTTATTCGTTTGCGTAACTGGATAGCTTCTGAGTCCAATCGAAGGAATTGGCATAGTGAACGAAAAACCCGCTCTTCATCTTCGATCATTTCATCATACCAAAAGAAATGGACGTTTTCAAACGTATTTCGATAGGCCGTAATGGCATCAGCATAGAAACTAAAGCCAAGGTAGTCGAAGAAGTCTGAGTCGTAATTGTTTAATCTCGTGATAATGGTATCGGGATAAAGTGCTTCAGATAGTGGTAAATCTTCAATGCCTTGCTCAACCTGATCTTGATAGTGGGCAAGGGCACGATGTACCGGATTTCTTAGGGCTATAATGATTTTTACCATTCGGTAATTCGCACCATAGGCCTGCTTAATATTGCGAATGGCTGACATCCAGTCATACATATAGATTGTGGCGTATTCTCCACGTAAATGATTGGGTTGGGCGTGAGAGTATGCAAACTTGTAATCTCCTAGATCGCGCACAAGTCCGTCCTCCTTCTGATTGGGATGGTAGCCATTGTCTCGTTCCGTGTAGACAAAGTACCCTAAATTCCTTGAGGGCAGGTACACATCGGGATGCTCTTCGAGAAATTTCTTAATCCATTGCCCTCCGGCTTGTTCAGCTCCGACAACAAGAAAATCAGGCAGTCCTTCCGCTATGTGATTGTATCGCGACACGCAGTAAAGATAGTGTTATACGTAGTTAAACAAAAAACGTTTATTCGAGGGCTTCTTGTATGCAAGCACGCAATAAAAATTCTGGAGGGTATTTCCTCCAATCCAACACTTGACCATCGAGTCGAAGGCATTGGTCTATGCCGATATCTTTCATTTCGTTACGAACATGATCTTGCAGGTTTATTAGGGTTGCAAAGCCACCCGATTCAGACGCAAGTTCTTGCCATTCTTCATAATAATCGGTGGTCTCTCCATGAAAGGTCAAGATATTTTCCCCGATAAGAATAAATCGAAAGACCCCTTGAGCAATTAATGGATTGACAATGCTTCGAATCAACATTTCGATATCGTTGTGCAAAAAGTCATTCCACTCTCCGATGAATTCAATTATGGTGTAGCCGAATTCATAGTCCGTGTATAGGCATTTTAAGAGCAAGGTGTTTGAACCGAAGTTATTCCATTGGGGATGCACATAGTAATTGTAAATCTTTTGATCATAGGCAAACTCGTTGTGTTGATGACCAAAGAAAGGGGAGCGTTCGTCTTCTTCAACAATGTATCGATCCCTCCAACCGTAAAAGGGTTCTATGTTATGCATTATGTATGTTTTCCAGGGCCTTCCGCACGCTACCGTGCTTTTCCAAGGCATGACGGGCCTCTTCCGCATTGAGGCTTGTCTGCTTCATAATAAAGTCAATACCTCGTTTCCAAAGCTTGTTATTAGCAAGTTGCATGTCAATCATAAATCGGCCTTGTACGTGACCGAGGCGAATAAAGGTCGTTGTCGTGATCATGTTAAGAATCAGTTTCTGAGCAGTCCCAGCTTTTAAACGAGTACTTCCATGAATAAATTCTTCACCGGTATGGGCAACAATAGACTTGTCCGCATAAGCTAGTAACTTACCCTGAGCATTGCAGGTAATGCATGCCGTCGCTATCCCATGTTGTTGGGCATCGCGAAGTCCTCCAACGACATAGGGTGTATTGCCAGAAGCTGCTATCCCTACAACCACATCTTCTTTTCGTATTCTTTGAGCTACGAGATCCTTGTAGGCTTGCTCCTCATCATCTTCAGCAAATTCCACTGCATTGCGAATGGCTTGGTCTCCACCTGCGATAAGACCTACAACTTGTTCAGGATCTGATCCAAAGGTGGGAGGACATTCAGAGGCGTCAAGAATGCCAAGACGGCCTGAGGTTCCAGCACCAATGTAAAAGAGCCGTCCACCGGCTTCAAGCGCTTTAAACACCAATTCACAAACTTCCTCGATTTGAGGCATGGCTTCCTCAATGGCTTGATAAACCTCAAGGGTGGTTGCATGCATACCTTCAAGCAATTGTGGTAATGATTGTCCTTCTAATCCTGTATTGGCCGTGTTTTCCTTCATACCTCGTAGATATCGTAAATTTATAACATGTCGGAACAGAAAAGGTTACCAGAAATTTGGTTAACAGAATGTCCAAGGGATGCCATACAGGGTATGAAAGGCTTGGTATCGACGGAAACAAAGATTGCCTACTACAATAAATTGCTCGAAGTAGGCTTTAATGCCATTGATATTGGGAGCTTTGTTTCGCACAAGGCCATTCCACAAATGGCCGATACCCGTGAGGTGTTGGAGGGGTTGGATTTATCAAAAAAGCAATCAGAGTTTATTGTAATTGTGGCGAATCTGCGCGGAGCACAGGAAGCTTGTGCCATGCCAATGATAGACTCCGTAGGTTTTCCGTTTAGTGTGTCAGAGACCTTTCAGCAACGCAATGCCAACGCATCGATCGAAGATTCTTTAGATGTCGTGCGTTCAATTGTTGAGGAAACAGAAAAGCACGGCAAGAACCTTATTATCTACCTCTCCATGGCTTTTGGTAATCCCTATAATGAAGCCTATGACGTTGATATGGTGATGCATTGGATGGAAAAGCTTGCCCAAGTGGGGGTAAGGCATTTTATGCCATCTGATACAGTGGGCTTAGCCGATGAACGTGCCATTGAAGTGCTCTATACTCCAGTCATGAAAGAGTTTGATCAATATGAAGTTGGCGCGCACTTACATACTGCACCCTATAACTGGAGGCTAAAATTAGATATGGCCTATGATCTCGGCGTTCGTCGTTTTGACTGCGCTATTCTTGGGTATGGCGGATGTCCTATGGCGAAAGACGAATTGATTGGGAATATGCCTACCGAACAGTTTATCAATTACTTCGGAACGCGGGTGTTATCCAAGAAGTTTAGCATTGAAAAATTCGCATCGGCCATGCGCAGTGCGAAAGCCATTTTTGGTTAAAATATTGGCAAATTTTATCCTACGTGCCGTTCAGCATGGTAGGAGGAGCGAACGAGCGGGCCGCTCTCTACAAACTTAAATCCCTTTTCTATGCCAATTTCCTTATATCGTTCAAAGGTGGCAGGTGTAATGAAGTCAGCAACAGGGAGATGCTTTTTTGTGGGTTGTAGATATTGCCCAAGGGTCAACACATCGCAATCCACAGCACGCAAATCATCCATGGTTTGAAGAATCTCAGCCTCTGTTTCTCCAAGCCCAAGCATAACCCCGCTTTTCGTTCGACGAATGCCTGATTTTTTCAGATAATCCAATACCTCTAGGCTTCGGTCATAGCGTGCTTGGACACGTACTTCACGGCTTAAACGTTCAACCGTCTCAAGGTTATGGCTTACTACCTCCGGATTGGCTTGTACAATTTTATCCAATTGTTCTGTCTTTCCTTGGAAGTCTGGAATTAAGGTTTCCATGGTAATCCCTGGATTCAATCGTCGAATCATCTTGACGGTAGCCATCCATATGCTTGATCCCCCGTCGATAAGGTCATCGCGATCAACCGAAGTGATGACCACATGCTTTAGTCCCATTTGCTTCACAGATTCCGCTACACGACGTGGCTCTAGAATATCGACATCTTCGGGCTTTCCGGTGACTACATTGCAGAACCGGCAAGATCGGGTACAGACATTTCCTAAAATCATCAAGGTGGCCGTTCCTTCTCCCCAGCATTCCGCTTGATTGGGACAATTACCGCTTTGGCAAATGGTATGCAGGGCGTTGTCCTTTACATTTTTAAAGACTTCGCTTGATTGCTGTCCTGAGGGCAGGCGAACTTTTAGCCAATCGGGCTTTCTCCCAGGACGTTGTTTTGCCTTAGCGCTAGAGGACATATTGGATGATGTCGACGTGGATGAGGTAGAAATTCCGTTGGCCATAGTTCAAAAGTACAAAGAGATAAACATCACTTCACAGCATTCCGTTGCAAGCTTATTGTCATATGTTGATTATGGTCAATTATGATAGAAGTAACAATGGTGTTTTAGGCAAAGAATTGCACCTTTGTACTATGATAGCAGGTTTAAAACTTCCGACCGATCCCCGTTGGGTCAATTTGGCCGCCATGGATATCGGAGCGATTCTGACAGACCATGCCTATTGTGAGCAAAAGGCAGCTTCTTCCTGTATTTCCATTATACAGCAGTTTCCTGACTATGAACAGGTAGTAAAGGCCTTAGCACCCATTGTAACCGAAGAGTGGGGACACTTCAGAATGGTCTTAGATGAGCTTGAAAAACGCAACATTCCACTTGGCCCTCAACGAAAGGATGAGTACGTAAAAGCCTTGATCGCCTTTCTACCTAAGGGAGGGAGTCGTGATGAACGCCTTATTGAAAAGCTTTTAATGGCAGGGTTAATTGAGGCTCGAAGCGCTGAGCGGTTTCGCCTCTTATCGAAAGATATATCCGATGAGGCCTTACGCGGTTTCTACAAGGCGCTTATGATTTCAGAAACGGGACATTTTCGACTCTTTTTAGATCTAGCATTGACCATAGAAAGCCGGGAATATGTTATGGGTCGCTGGCAAGCATGGCTTGATCACGAAGCTGAGGTTCTACAACACCTTAGTCCTCGAGGCGATCGAATGCACTAGCGGCATCGCCAAGATAGTTTTGTGGGCTTAGGGCTCTTAACTCATCTTTTACCGAATCCGATACGTCGAGTTCTTCAATAAAGTCTTTAATCGTTTGCTGGTTAATTCCTTCACCCGTTCTTGTGAGCGCCTTAAGCATCTCATAAGGATTTGCAACGCCTTCTCTTCGCAAAATGGTTTGGATAGCCTCAGCCAAAACAGCCCAGTTCTCTTCCAAGGTGGCATGGATAGCTTCTGAATTGACTTTAAGCTTGCCAAGACCTTTTTGCAGGGAAAGCAAGGCTATGAGAATATGTCCAAAAGGAAGACCTAAGTTTCGCGTTACCGTAGAATCCGTTAAGTCACGTTGTAGCCTTGATATCGGTAATTTTTGTCCAAAGAAGGTACAATGGCTCATGGCAAAGAGTAAGTTGCCTTCTGCATTCTCAAAATCAATCGGATTAACCTTGTGTGGCATGGCAGATGAGCCTACTTCGCCTTTAACCACTTTTTGGGTAAAGACATTCATGGAGATATACGACCATATATCTCGACAGAGATCAACAAGGACGACTGCACACCGTTTCCATGCATCAAGTCTTGCCGCTAGACCATCATAATGCTCGATCTGTGTGGTTACTTGTTGACGTTGTAATCCCAACATACCATAAAAGGCATTCGCTTCTTCCGCCCAATGAATCGCAGGGTAGGCCACGGTATGCGCATTAAAGTTGCCTGTGGCGCCTCCAAATTTTCCAGAGTGCTCGAGTTGTTTGATTTGCTTAATACAGTGAGCAAGTCGATCGACGAAGACCAATAGTTCTTTACCGAGCGTAGTTGGGCTAGCCGGTTGACCATGAGTAAGCGCAAGCATGGCCTGATCCATGGTGGATTTTGCGATGTCCTTAAGTGCTTCTACTGTAGTTTCTAAGGCGGGAAGCATGACTTGTTGTTCCGCATCCCGCACCATAAGAGGCATAGCGGTGTTATTAATGTCTTGCGAGGTAAGGCCGAAGTGGACATGTTCAATCGTCTTGGCATCGTATTGATCAGCGCGAAGAAGTTCTTTTATCCAATATTCTACGGCTTTAACGTCGTGATTAGTCGTCCGCTCGATTGCTTTGATTGCTTCCCCATCTTCTACAGAGAAGTTCTTTACTCGCTCTCGAAGTTTGTCGTGATCGACCGTTTTCCACCCAAAGAGTATATCGAGATAAATTAAATATTCTACTTCTACATGGACGCGATATTTTATCAGCGCGAACTCCGAGAAAAAATGCTGTAGGTCCTTTGTTTTATTAGCATACCGACCATCAAGGGGGGTGATGGCAGTGAGGTTGTGAACGGGTAAATTCATAGTATCACAAATGTAAAGCTTTCGTATTGTGAAGTTTGAATTTAAAAAATTCGCTTTTTTTGCGTGGTAATTATGGGAAAACGTCTAGTCATTGTTGAGTCACCGTCGAAGGCCAAAACGATTCAAAAGTATTTGGGAAACGATTATGTGATTGCTTCGTCCTATGGACATGTACGGGACTTACCAAAGAAGGATTTAGGCATTGATGTCAAGAGGCATTTTGCACCTAAATATGAGGTGAGTGACGATAAGAAGAAAGTCATTGCTGAGTTACGAAAACTGGCAAAAAGTGCTGAAGAGATCTATTTAGCAACGGATGAAGATCGCGAAGGTGAGGCCATTTCTTGGCACCTCTGTGAGGCATTAGGCCTTGATCCTAAGGAAGCTAAGCGTATTTCCTACACCGAGGTAACAAAGGCTGCCATTGAGCGCGCTATTGATAATCCTCGAAAAATCAATTTAGATCTTGTTAATGCTCAGCAGGCGCGAAGAGTACTTGACCGTATCGTAGGATATGAAGTCTCGCCCGTTCTATGGAAGAAGGTGCGTCCCTCGTTAAGCGCTGGTCGAGTCCAGTCGGTAGCGGTTCGACTTTTAGTAGAACGAGAGCGCGAGATTATGGAGTTTGAGCCAACCTCTTCGTTTAAAATTAAGGCGGAGTTTGCGGTGGAAACCTCAGAAGGTCAAGGGGTTTTACAGGCCACGTCATCAAAGAAAAAGGTAGACGAAAGTCAGGCCCTGCAATACCTTGAAGAAGCCAAAGCATCAGATTACTTTGTAAACTCGATTGTCAAGAAGCCTGGCAAAAAGCGTCCATCCCCTCCATTTACTACATCAACCTTACAACAAGAGGCAGGACGTAAACTTGGTTTTAGCGTTTCGCGCACCATGAGCGTTGCACAGCGTCTTTATGAGGCAGGACATATTACCTATATGCGTACAGATTCGCAGAGTCTAGCGCAAGTGGCGATTAACAATGCGCAGACGACTATTTGCAATACGTATGGAGATAAATACAGCAACCCACGTCAGTTCTCTACCAAAAACAGTTCTGCTCAAGAGGCCCACGAGGCAATTCGTCCAACCAATTTTGGCAATACGAGTATAAACGCTGAGTTTGATGAAACACGTCTATATGACTTGATTTACAAGCGCACCATTGCTTCTCAGATGGCCGATGCCGAGTTAGAGCGTACGACCATGACTATTGGTTTGAGTCAAAGTGAGCTAACCTTGGAGGCAAAGGCTGAGATGATTGTATTTGACGGATTTTTAAAGGTCTATTTGGAATCCAAGGATGATGAAGGAGATGATGATCTTAAAGATGTGTTGCCTCCCCTGTCAGAAGGCCAGTCGCTTGACCTAAACTATATGGAGGCTGTTGAACGTTTCACTAAGCCCAAACCGCGGTATACAGAGCCTTCATTAGTGAAGGATTTGGAAGAGCTGGGTATTGGACGACCTTCTACGTATGCGCCTACAATCACCACAATCCAAAAGCGAAATTATGCGGAGAAGACATCCCGAGAAGGTGTTGCGCGCGATTATCGATACTGTCGATTGGAAAAGGGTAATGTTACTAGCGAAACCCGCAGTGAAACGGTGGGTGCTGAGAAGATGAAGCTTTTCCCTACAGATATAGGTATGGTGGTGAATGACTTTTTGGTTCAGAATTTCTCTTCCATTGTAGACTTTTCTTTCACTGCGGACTTAGAAGCTCAGTTTGATAAGGTTGCTCTAGGCGATTTGGGTTGGGATGTAGTCTTAGATGAATTCTATCAGCCTTTCCGTGAAATGGTCGTTGATACGATTGAAAATGCGGAGCGAGCCGTAGGGGAGCGGGTCTTAGGTGAGCATCCTGAAACAGGCGAAGTAGTCAAGGTGCGCATTGGACGATATGGTCCTATGGCACAAATTGGTGAGACTTCGGAGGAAGAGGGGGCTAAGAAACCGCGCTACTCCAAGTTAATGGAGGGTCAATTCCTCGAGACAATCACCTTAGAAGAGGCGCTGAAGCTCTTTGAACTTCCACGAGTATTGGGTACTACCCAAGAAGGAAAAGAAGTTAAAGCGAACATCGGTCGATTTGGTCCTTATGTGCAATTGGATAGAACCTTTGCCTCTATTCCTAAGGACAGTGGTCTCGATGCACGATCCATCCAGCTCGATGATGCATTAAAGCTCATTACAGCTAAGCTAAAGGCAGATGAAGAGCGATTTATCCAAGTGTTTGAAGACGGCGCAATTCAAGTCTTAAAAGGCCGATACGGTCCATACATAAAGCAGGGTAAAAAGAATTTTAAGATTCCAAAAGATGCAGATCCTGCCAAGCTCACGTTAGACGAGGTCAAGGACATTATTGCTAATGCTCCACCGCCAAAACGCGGACGTCGCAAAGGCAAGTAAGCTGTAAAACTTAACGATTCCTTAACAGCCAGATTCATTACTTTTAGAATCCACCAAACAAAACGTAATGGACCTTTCCCTAGTGGTGATGATTCTTGGTTTTTGCCTTGCAGGATACTCTGTAGTAGGTAATGATGTGATTCAAACCCTCGGTACGTTTTTGACGTCCAACGAAAAGCGTGTTAAGTGGCAAACCCTTTGGGCATTTGCTGCGAGCATTATGATGTTCACCTTGGTTTATGGATATTATCAAGGGGATGTTTCCTACGGGCGTTTGGAAAAATATACGCTACCCGATACCTATAGTTGGTACTTTATGATTCCCCCTATGGCACTTATGCTGCTAACCCGCCTAGGAATCCCTGTAAGCACAACATTTATTATTCTAACCCTTTTTGCTTTAGATAAAATCCCAGCGGATTTTATGGAAATGCTTGGGCAAATCGTGGATACCGATACCAAGTTAGGGGGGATGATTATGAAGTCTTTGTTTGGGTATCTCCTTGCCTTTGGTGTGGGTATTGTGGTCTATCTCCTCATCAGTAATTATACGGAAAAGCGGTTTAGAGAACATCAGCTAGAAGAAAATTCTACGTCGCACAAAGTCTGGATTGTTTTGCAGTGGATTGTAACTGGTCTTCTTTGGTATACATGGTTAATCCAAGATCTTGCGAATATCTATGTCTATTTAGGCAAGGGGCGAAATGATTTATCGCTTCCACTCTTTGCGTTGAGTTGTGCTGTATTGTTAGCGCTTTTGGCTTACATCTTCCAGCAACGTGGAGGAAGAGTACAAGATGTTGTTCGCAGTAAAACCAATACGGAGGATATTCGCTCGGCGACCTTTATTGCGTTAACCTATTCTTTTTTGCTGTATTATTTCAAGGAACTCAACAAAATTCCAATGTCAACGACTTGGGTGTTTATGGGATTATTGGCAGGACGTGAAATTGCTATGCGAATCTGGCATGAACGCAAGCGCATGGTGGATACACTTACGATGATACTTCAAGATCTCAGAAAAGTGTTTATAGGACTTGTGGTCTCAATCTTTGTTGTCTTTATCATTAAGGTGGTTAAAGAACAAGGTCAGGAGTCTCCATGGATTGAGGGGCTTGCCTTTGCTGGATTTCTGGCCATGGTTGCCTTTTTTGTATACAGTGAGTTCTTCCAGAAAAAGAAGGGGCACTAATTCGTACGTAATCCTACTCGCTTGCTATCAGGGACAAACTCCCTCTGAGTAATCCGACACATTAGAACAACCGGCCATACAGGCATTGCTATAGGTTACCCCATCACATCCGCAGACGGGGTCGTATTCCATCGTACATATGCAGTCCGCTTGTGGTTGACTTAAGGCTTCGGGACAGGGTACGTTGTTCTTATCCTCTTGTTCACAGGTGCTTGCCGTAAGGAAACTCAGCATAACGATATTCAATAAAAGGAATTGTAAGGAACGATACATAAGACAAATCTAGGCAAAACGAAGGGCACGGACAGGCTGAATCCTATTGATCAGGCTTAAAGGTATAAAGAGGACTAAGGTAGACCATACAACTGAAAAGCAATTGATGATGATAATCCATACCATGTCAATGGATAGGGGAGCCTTTGACACATAGTAAGCCTTTTCGGGAAGGGTTATCCATCCCCATGTTATCTGCGTGTAGGCCAAACCAAGCCCTATTGCGTTGCCCAACATAATCCCCAGTCCAACGATAAACAAGCCCTTCCAAAGAAAAATCCGTCTTGTCATGCTCTTGGTACTTCCGAGGGCTTTCAATAAACCAATCATTTTGGTGCGGTCAAGAATTAGACACAGCATGGCTGTAATCATATTAACTGCGGCGACGATGAGCATAAGGAGGAGAATGACAATTTCGTTGGTATTCATCATGCTCAACCAGTTAAACATGCTGGGCTTGATGTCTTTCATCGTTTGAAGTGTTAAACTCGGAGGGACATGGATATCGATTGCAGCATACGCCGTGCTTAACTCATCGACTTCTGCACTACCCAATAGCGTGTTGAGATAGGCGAGGTGCTTGGGCTGTAGGATGGCCTGTGGGTCAAGAAATATCTCATATCCACTCACTTGTTGATCAGACCATTCCAGAAAGGATCGCGATAAATCACTTATACACAAAGCAAACTTTTCATCGATCTCATAGAGTCCTGTATTGTAGATACCGATAATCGACAAGTTTCGATACCGCACAAGGCCCTTGCTTGAAGAAAATCGGAACCTAAGCGTATCGCCAATCGATGCATTAAGCCGTTCACAGCTGATTTTAGAGAGCAGAATGCCTTCTTTCCATACACTATCCTTTAACGGAGGGACATTACCTTCGATGATGTAGTCTTTGATGGTTCGCAAAGCATCTTCTTGATCTACACCCCTTAGGACAATGCCATCTTCAAATTCCTCATGACTAAGGATTCCTGCGCTGTAGACCACAGGGAATACGGCATTCACATCCTTTGCCTTGGCAATGCGTTCAATCATGGCATTGTCTTTGTCTAATGAAGAGGATTCAGTAAGATTTCGCGCAGCAAGTTCAGTAACATGCAAATGACCAAAAAATCCAAAAGCTTTATGAGCAATCTCCTGTTGGAACCCACTAACAAGGGAAGTCGCGATAAGCATGATGGCGGTACTAATAGCAATCGCAAGGATGGCAAGGCGCGCGATAAATGCAGAAAATCCGCGTTTATTTTGAAGAAGTAATCGTTTCGCTATGAATCTAGAATATCCCAAGAAATCGGCCTATTATTGTATAAAGGTACATTGCATGATACGGTTTTTACTGGCTTTTTTCTGTATCACTTATTTGGTGAATGATTGTATCGGTCAGGTGGTGGTAGGAGCGGACCATGAACGCTTGTACATGACGCGTTTACAATCTAAACGAATCGCTCTTGTCGTCAACCAAACCTCTCGTAAGGGTAATCAGCACTTAGTTGATGCCCTTTGGGATGAAGGACTTGACATTGGGGCCATTTTTGCTCCTGAGCATGGTTTTCGGGGTGATGCGGATGCAGGGGAGCGTGTGGAGGATGTTTCCCTTAATAAGATTCCTGTGTATTCGCTCTATGGATCCTCCAAAAAGCCAAGTGCTGAGCAGTTGGAGGGAATTGACCTGGTAGTTTTTGATATTCAAGATGTAGGCGTTCGCTTCTATACCTATATATCAACGATGACTTATGTGATGGAAGCATGTGCTGAACTCGATATACCTGTCATCGTATTCGACCGCCCTAATCCGTTTACTGATGTGGTTGATGGACCTACGCTTGACCCAGACTTTTCTTCGTTTGTAGGTCTTCATGAAGTTCCCGTAATCTATGGGATGACGATTGGAGAATATGCACTTATGGTTAAGGGAGAAGGTTGGATTAAGGATGCATCATCCTTGGATTTACGAATTGTGCCCTTACAGAATTATCGAAGAAATATAGCTTATTCATTTCCTGTTAAGCCTTCGCCAAACTTGCCCAATATGCATTCCATTGGCTGGTATCCAAGTTTATGCTTCTTTGAGGGTACGGTGGTAAGTGTTGGTCGCGGAACGGACTTTCCTTTTCAAGCCTATGGTCATCCTTCGTTAAGCTATGGGAGTTTTTCCTTTACGCCTAAACCCAATGGCGGGTCGAGTAGGCCAAAGCTCAATGGGCAATCCTGTCGAGGCAAAGACTTCCGTAGCGTTGACCCTCCGAAGGGTTTGGATTTATCTTATCTGCATAAGGCCTATCACGATCTCAATGAAGATTTTTTTCTTTCGAATAATTTCATCGACCTCTTATACGGATCAGATGCTTTAAGAACCTACCTAAAACAGGGAAAAACGGTTGACCAAATCCGGGCTACCTGGCAAGAGGATCTCGAGATGTTTAAATCGATTCGGGCGAAATATCTTCTCTATTAAAGTGCCTCTTGTATAGCCTCTTCTAGACTTTGTTGAGGATTGTTGGAATTCCAAATCATCAAGCCATCACGTCCGATTAAAAAGGATGTGGGAATGCCTTGAATGTTGTACATGTTGACAATTTCTGTATTCCAGCCATTAAGATCACTACAATGACCTGCCCAGTATAGATTATCATCTTTTATGGCTTGAATCCATCGTGATCGGACATTGTCCAGGGAAACACTGAGAATGTCAAAGCCCTGCCTGCTATACTTTTTATGCAGTCGCACAAGATTTGGATTTTCCTTTCGGCAAGGGGCGCACCAGGATGCCCAAAAATCAATGAGTACAACCTTTCCTGAATAATCGCTGATGGAAATCGGTTGTCCAGCAGTGTCTGGCATAGCGATGTCATAGGGAACATTGAGATAGGCCATTAATGCTCCTTCGTAATCGATGTTATTGAGGCGATTCATAATGGATTGAATGTTTTTGGCATTGGCTTTATCCATGCGATCGAAGAGGGCCATAAACACATCGAGATACACATTGTCTGGCTTGGCGGCCCGGGAAGCTCGAGCGGCTTCTATTATAATAGGGTAGCTGCCATAGAAGTCATCCATATCCTGTGCTGCGGATACCTGTTGAATGGTCATTACGAGGTCATAATAGTCTAGCGTTGGGCCATCATTGGCTAACTCTAATTCTTTGTCTTTCCCTTGGCGGAACTGAACCGTAGTACTGTCGGTAACCAAGGCTTCATAACGCCCTAAATCAGGATGCTCTATAAGGTAAAATCCTGTGGGGGATTGATTGATTGGGCGCAGGTAGCTTGATGTGGCTGGAGAAAAGGAAAAGCTATCGATCGTGATCAATGCATTGTTTTGGCCACCATAGATTGGTAAAGGGTTGTATTGAATGCGAAAAGTGCTACCTGCACTGAGAAGTTCAGGTTTATCAATAATAATCTCGATAAAAGCCTCCTGAGGAATATCTCCACGAAACGTATAGTATTCATGGGCATCTTTAATGCGCAGATTGCTATTAAAATCCTCGCTTTGTGCTGTGGAGTCTGAATGGCTTTCAGAGGCGGTTTCCTCTTTGAACTTACCCTTTGTGCAAGCTCCAAAAACTAGAACAAGAAGAGCAAGAAGCCTTACGATTGAATTAGCTAAGTTTTTCACGCAATAGAATTGATGTTTGCTTGGGATCTGCCTTTCCTCCACTTTTTTTCATGATTTGTCCCATAAACATTCCTAGAAGACCTGTTTTCCCTTGTTTGTAGGCTTCTACTTTATCTGGATTTTCGGCAAGAACTTCGTCAATAAGGGCTTCGAGATAGTTTTCGTCATTATTTTGAATAATACCTAAGGCTTTAGCTGCTTCTGCGGCAACCTCTTGAGGATGCTCTTGCAAGTGAGGGATTAGCTTTTGACTCGCGGAGGAAAAACTGATGGAGTTATTCGCTAATAGATCGATTACCTCTAACAATACAGAAGCGGATAGTGGATAGGATGCAATAGATTGTCCCATTTCATTCATCCAGGAGCGAACCGGTCCAATCAAAAGATTTACCGCAGTTTTGGCGTTGGGTGCTTGTTCCAAAATACCATTGGCAAAGTGTGCAAAGTCTCGATCCTCTGTAAGGAGTTGAGCATCATACATCGAAAGTCCGTAGGTTTTCATTAGTCTTGGAATACTCTCTCTAGGGAGTTCGGGCATGGCTTCCTTAATTGCCTCGATATCCTCATCGCTTACATGAATTGGAATAAGATCAGGCTCGGGAAAATATCGGTAATCCATACTATCTTCTTTGCTTCTCAAGGCAAAGGTTGAATGGTCGGTTGCATTGAAACTCCGGGTTTCTTGGGCAATTGTATTCCCTGCCTCAATCTCATCGATTTGGCGTGAAGCTTCATGCTCGATCGCCTTCATAACGTGGCGAATTGAATTCATATTCTTGACTTCAACACGTTGTCCGTATTGCGTACTACCCATTTTTCTCACGGAGATGTTTGCATCACAACGAAGGCTTCCTTCTTCCATGTTTCCATCACATATGTCGAGATAGCGTACCATTTTGCGAATCTCCCGGAGATAGGCCTGAGCCTCTTCTGGACTCCTTAAATCAGGATCAGTTACAATCTCTATAAGTGCGGTTCCTGCTCGATTTAAGTCAACCAATGAATTGTACGGGTCAATATCATGAATGGATTTTCCTGCATCTTCTTCTAAATGAATACGCTGAATGCCAATACGCTTACTACCTCCTTGCTCGGTCTCGATATCCAGATGTCCGTTATAGCAAATGGGCGTTTTATCCTGAGTAACTTGATATCCTTTGGGGAGATCCGGATAAAAATAGTTTTTACGGGCAAAGCCATTGATGCGTTCAATTGAGGTATGACAAGCCAAACCCATCTTAATGGCATAGTTTATCGCCTCGTGATTGACCTTGGGCAGCGTGCCTGGAAGTCCAAGCGATATAGGAGACGTCAATGAATTCGGCATAGCGCCGTACTCTACGGGATCACCGCAGTACATTTTACTCTTTGTAGAAAGTTGAGCGTGAACCTCTAACCCTATGACCACTTCATAGCCTTTGGTTTCCCAATATGTCATGCGGATAATTGTGTGGTGATTGTATCGACTCCTGCTTGCAGCGCCTGGTCAAGTCCTTCAGGATTTTTTCCTCCTGCGGTAGCAAAGAAGGGCTGTCCACCGCCACCACCTTGGATATGCTTGGCCAATTCGCGTACCATGTTGCCGGCATGAAAACCGTGTTCATCGATGAGGTCCTGGGAAAAAGCAATCGACAAGGTTACTTTCCCTTGACTGCGCTGGCCTACGAGCCAAGCAGAACTTGGAATTTCATTTTTCAATTGAAACAATAGGTCCTTTATGGTTCCACTATCAAGATCGGTAGTAAAGGATCCAAGACGAATTTTACCCACTTGTTGAACTTGATCAGCCCAATCTTTTTTCACTGCTTGTCCTTCTAGTGCTTTATAAGATTCAATCTTTTTGGCGTAGGCCTTGTTGTCTTCGATGAGTTTGGCAATTGAAGAAAGCATTTCTCCTTGTCCGAGTAATTCTTGTCCTTCATGTAATACCTGTCGTTGACGCTGCATCATAGCGAGCGCGGCTTCTCCGGTGATTGCTTCGATACGACGAATGCCTGAGGCAACAGAAGATTCTGCTGTAATGATAAACTGTCCGATGGCTCCGGTTGAGCGAACATGACATCCTCCACAGAGTTCGATGCTTGATCCAAACTTAATGGTGCGCACTACGTCACCGTATTTTTCCCCGAAGAGTGCCATGGCTCCTTGTGCCTTGGCTTCCTCAATAAGGGCATTTCTATTTTCCTCTAAGGAGATGTTTTCCCAAATCTTAGCATTGACTTGATCCTCAATTTGATGCAAGGTTTCTAAGTCGACTTTACCCGGATGAGAAAAGTCAAAACGAAGGCCTTTGGCTTCCACAAGGGATCCACGTTGTTCAACATGGTTTCCTAAGGTATTCCTTAAGGCCTCATGCAATAAGTGCGTTGCTGAGTGGTTGCGTTCAGTAGCTTTTCGTGTACTGACATCAATGTGCGCCTCAAAAGATGCGTTTAATTCCTTGGGCAAGGCATTCACCCAATGGACGATGGTATCGTTTTCTTTGGTGGTGTTGTAAATAGCAACCTGCTCATTGTCATTGTGTATTGTGCCTTTATCACCGACCTGTCCACCGCCTTCTGCGTAAAAGGGAGTTACCGAGAAAACCAATTGGTAACTCGTTTTTCCTTTTCGTTCGATGGCTCGCCATTTTGTGATATGAACTGTGCAATGTTCTCGGTCATAGCCTACAAATTCCTCTACATTATCCTCACGTAAGATGTGCCAATCTCCTGAGGTAGATTTCCCTTCTGCTCGAGATCTTGACTTCTGCTCAGCGAGCGCTTGGTTAAATCCTTCGATATCTACACTAATCGTTTTTTCAGAGCAGATGAGCTGAGTCAGATCAAGCGGAAAGCCGTAGGTGTCATATAATTCAAAGGCTGTCTGTCCATCGAGTTCTGTTTTTCCTTCAAGGGCTTGCAAGGCTTTTGTAAGGCGTTGAATACCTTCCTCCAAGGTTTTTAGAAAGCTCTTTTCCTCTTCGAGAATAACTTGCTCAATAAAGGATTGTTGATTAACTAGCTCGGGGTAGGCAGTACCCATATCCTCCACGAGGGTGGATACCAATTGATGGAGTAGGGGTTGCGGATAGTTTAATCCTTGATAGCTATAGCGAACTGCGCGGCGCAATATTCGTCGTATGACATATCCTGCCTTGACGTTTGATGGATTCTGGCCATCAGCTATGGCAAACGAAACGGCACGAAGGTGGTCAGCTATAACACGCATGGCAATATCTACACCTTCCTCTTTTCCATAGGATTGGGAAGTGATTGCCTCGATTTTTTTCAGAAGGGAAGAGAAAACCGCTGTGTCGTAGTTAGAAGACTTTCCTTCGATAGCGCGCACAAGACGCTCAAATCCCATGCCTGTGTCAACATGCTTTTCAGGAAGGCTTTCAAGGCTACCATCTGCTTTGCGGAGAAACTCCATAAAGACTAAATTCCAGATTTCAATAACCTGCGGATGGTCTTGGTTGACTAAGCTCGCTCCGTCAACGGCCTCTCTTTCTTCGTTAGAGCGTAAATCAATGTGTATCTCGCTACAGGGACCACAAGGTCCGATGTCGCCCATTTCCCAAAAGTTATCCTTTCGATCAAAGGGAAGGATTCTATCTTCTCCGACATAAGCCCCCCAAATCTCTTTGGCTTCATTATCTGGCCCTAGCTGGTCTTTGGCATCTCCTTCGAAATAAGTAATGTATAATCGATCTGCCTCGAGCTTACATACCTCGGTTAAAAATTCCCAAGCCCACTGAATGGCTTCCTTTTTAAAGTAATCGCCAAATGACCAATTACCTAACATTTCAAAGAGGGTATGGTGATATGTATCAACCCCAACCTCTTCTAAGTCGTTGTGTTTTCCTGAAACTCTAAGACACTTTTGGCTATCTGCAATGCGCGTGTTGTCTGCTTTTTTTAGCCCGAGGAAATAGTCCTTAAAGGGATTCATTCCTGCATTGATAAACATCAAGGTAGGGTCGTCCTTTACCACGAGAGGAACAGAAGGAACAACCTTATGTCCTTTCTCCTCAAAAAATTGGAAAAATGCTTGACGTATTTCCTGCGGTGTATTGCCTTTCATAAAACCTTTGGTCGTCTGCCGTAAAAATACGAGTTACCGAGGGATAGCAAAGAAGTCTTTTGATTGTTGCTAAGAAATGGAATTACGAACCTTTTGGCTGTATGCTCTAAGAGACTCTTTAAGTGCTCTTCCATTGCTTTCCATGTCTTCAAGAATCCACTTTGCGGCAAGAATGTGGGTCAACACTTCTCCGTCGTCTTCACCATGCACTTCAAAGGGCATTGCTTCCTCTTGAATAAGGGCAAGCTCAGCCTTTTCTAGGGCATCTAGAGTATAATTTGTAACGAGGCGTTTTATCTCTGGAATCTTCATAAGAACTAAATAGATATGATGTTAAGCAAGGTCGGCGATGAGTTCTTCAACGCGCTCAATCTTACCTGTGAAGGTGGTGGACTTTATATTGCCGTCTTCAATGGTTGCAAAGAATGGAAGGTTATTCACCCCAGCAAACTTTCTTGCTTCGGGATTTTGCTCTGCATTGAGCTCAAAGAAGGCCACGTCCTGAAAGCGTTCGTCGCTCGCTAATTTCTTGAATTTAGGGCTGATCAATCGGCATGTTCCACACCATGAGGCATCAAACTTTATCACTACTTTTTTGTTGGATTCAATAGTTTGTGCAAAGTCACTATCGGTTATTCGTAAAACTTCCATAAAATATTTGTTTCGAAAGTAACTTGAATCCTCCTAGTTTAGTTCTTTAAATGGCGTAAAATTGTCCACGATATTTCTTCTATCTTTTTTCCTCTTTACGTTTTTTCTTGCGTATGCAAGCAGAGGAGCAAGCCATTTATGGGCTCCAACCACACGACGGGCCAATTTTGCTAAAAAGTTATGGTTCTTACCTCTGGTTGTAATTGGTCTCTGGATTATCCCTGTTATTCTGTTTACTGACACCATTATCCCTGATAGAATCAATAATTGGATTCGAGGGATATGGTTTCTCAGCTGGATGTTCTACAGCTTGGTGGGGATTGTATTGCTTCTTGCTAGAATTTGGCATCTTCTCAGGCATGGCAGAAATGTTCAGCCCTCAGAAGGTCGAAGACGATTTCTTGCAATAACTGCTACAGGAATTGGAAGTGTGCCTGTGCTTACCATGATGGGCGGTCTGTCTAATGCCTATCGCTATCAATACAGAAAGGCGGAAATCTCCCTTCGTTCTTGGCCTGAATCACTTGACGACTTTCGCATTATCCATATCTCTGATATTCACACAGGAAGTTTTACTAAGAAGGAGCCTCTCGTGGAAGCGGTGAAACAAATCAATGCCATGAAGGCAGATCTCATTGTGTTTACGGGGGATTTAGTCAATGACACAGCAGATGAGGTGGAAGAATACATCCCCATTTTTAGCAAGCTTCGGGCAAAGCATGGGGTATATTCTATTCTTGGAAACCATGATTATGGGGACTATCGACCCTGGGACAGTAAGGAGGCAAAGCAAGAAAACTTAGAAAAACTCTATGAAGCGCATGGGCGACTAGGGTGGAATCTCTTGCTCAATGAGCATGCAGTGATTGAAGCCTCAGAGGCTCAGTTTGCCGTCTTAGGTGTTCATTATTGGGGAAACCTAGGTCGTTTTGAAGAGCAACCTAATGACACCGATCGTGGTGATATCAAGAAAGCTAAGGCATCTTTGCCCGAGGACATGATGAAAATATTACTCAGCCATGATCCAAGTCATTTTGATGCGGAAGTATTGGACCACACGGATATTGAGTTAACCTTGTCAGGGCATACCCATGGCGCTCAATTTGGAGTGGAAAATCGTTGGTTGCGCTGGAGTCCCTCTCAATACTTCTATCCCAAGTGGGCCGGTCTCTATCAGGTTAAAGATCAATTTCTATATGTAAATCGAGGATTTGGATTTTTAGGCTATCCTGGCCGTGTGGGTATTTTACCTGAAGTCACGGAACTTATCCTACGGAAAAAGGTTTAGTAAGGGGGTAAAAGCCATTAGAATTTGGTTTGGCGTAGTCTCAAGACTATTCTACATTTACAGGGATTTAATTGATTCAATCACTATGAAGTATAAGAACATCGGTAAAAAAGAGCTTGCTTTTTTCGAAAAGTATATTAATACCTATTCACCTACAGGGTATGAAACGGAAGGCCAGAAAGTTTGGTTAGATTTTGTCAAAGATTATATCGATACCTATGAGGTCGATGATTATGGAACGGTAGTCGGTATTGTTAATCCCGAGGAGAAGTTTAAAGTGGTGATAGAAGCTCATGCCGATGAGATTTCTTGGGTAGTCCATCACATTACGGATAATGGGTTTATCTATGTAAAACGCAATGGAGGTATGGATCCAATTATCGCCCCATCTATGCGTGTTGTTATGCATACGAAGAAAGGTTTAGTGCCTGCGGTATTTGGGTGGCCGGCAATTCATACACGTGGAGCAGGAGCTAAACAAGAATATCCAAAAGCAGAGAATGTATTTATCGATGCGGGCTGTAGTAGTCGAGAAGAAGTCGAAAAACTAGGCATTCATATTGGATGTATTGCGACCTACCAAGATGAGTTCTTACAACTCAGCGAAAAAGTAGTGACAGGTCGTGCTATGGATAATCGAGTAGGGGGTGTGTTGATCGCCCTCGTCGCTAAACGACTTAAGGAGGAGGGTGTGAAGCTACCTTTCGGATTATACGTTGTAAACAGTGTACAAGAAGAAATCGGTCTTCGTGGGGCGCAAATGATTGCTCATAGAATTAAGCCAGATTGCGCTTTTATTACTGATGTAGGGCATGATACGAATACACCGATGATTAACAAGTTCCGAGAAGGAGACTTTAAAATGGGTAAAGGACCTATTGTAACCTATGCTCCAGCGGTTCACAATCATATGCTTGATTTAGTATTGGACACTGCTGAAGAGAAAAAGATTCCTTTCCAGCGTGATGTGGCAACTCGAGGTACGGGAACAGACACAGATGCCTTTGCGTATTCCAACGCGGGAGTGCCTTCTGCTTTAATCACGATTCCCCTTCGATACATGCACACGACAGTAGAAACGTTGTCGCTTGAGGACTTAGATAATGCGGTAACCTTACTTGCAGAATGCCTCAAGAAAATGTCGCCTGACTTCAACTTTAAGTATTTAAAGTAATCGATGAATCTCGCCAAGGCAATGTTTAGAAGTCTTTGGCAGTCAAATATTTGGATTGCATGCAATGCGTTGGCTTTGCATATTCTGATTGGAGAATGTCTGGGGCTTACACCGGATTGGGCTACCTCCTTTGTGGTCTTCGGCGGTACTTGTTTTGTGTACAATGCCTTGAGATACAGGGTGCGCAACGATAAGGATACATCTGCCCATCCCATGGTAGCTTGGCAGGTCAGGCATGAAGGGCTTAGCCAGGCTCTTATGCTTCTCGGTCTTGGAACTGCGGCAATCGGCGCAATTCGACTTCCTTTGACCATTTTAATCGTATTGATTATTGCCTTTGGGCTAGTTTGGATTTATATGCAGTTTCTTCGAGCAGTGGGCTGGCTTAAAACAATCATTGTGGGTGTCGTTTGGTCCATTGTTCTGATGGCTCCCTTTCAACTTGCGTGGTCTCTAGATGATGTGTTACTTTCAACTATGATGGCCCTTTTTATCATAGGATTGACCCTGCCATTTGAGATCCATGACCATGCCTTTGATCGTATGGCACATCCTGCGATGAAAACCGTCGTCCATCGTTTGGGTATTCGAACTACAGTATGGCTATCAATAGGCTGTTTTGTGGTGGTGGGACTACTTAGTGCCTATCTTGGAATGGTAAGTGGCGTAATCATAGCACTTGCATGCATAGGATTCGTTTTACCCTGCCATGAGAAGACTCCAGAATTCTATTACTTCTTTTTGCTTGATGGGATGATGGCTACCTGGTTAATGGTTGAATGGGCCCTGCCATACTAATCGACAATCAAACCCTGGAGTACAATAAGTCCTTCCTCATTGATTAACAAGATTCGATTGTTCGCAAGTAAGAGCGAAGAAGAGGATTCTAGCGCTTGAAAAAAGTGCTCTTCATCAATTGTTCCAATGCATCCCTTTTTAGTTGACATAATTGGGCCAATCTCAATATGTATGACCTCATCCTCATTTTGGGTAAGCTTTGCCTGGGCTTGAAATGAATTGCAACCAGTAAAGCCTACAAGTCGACCCTGTTGAATCTGAAGTTCGAGTCGGGGTAGTCCTTCGGTATATTCTTCTTTGTCTAAGGCCTTGCCATTGATTACTTCGATGGCATAGAGATTATCCCACCTGTAATTCTCAAAATCTCTTGATAAATCCTTTAATGAATCGCTATGTTGAATCTGAGATTCGCTTAAATCTTCGTTTTGTGTTTGGATCGAAGCATTTTTTCGACAACAACTTGAAAGTGATAAGACCATTGTAAGAATGAAGACTAGGAATTGAAATGGTGCGATTAAACCACGTATCATAGAAGTGTTATTGAAGCGATAAGACAATTTATACCTTTGAACGGTGTTTTCCAAAAATGCAAAATCTATACCAAGCAAAAAAAGCAGCTTAAGACCATGGGTCTTTTGGCCTCCACTGTTGGTATGTATCTCAGGCGTTATTTACAGCCTAATTGACGTCGAGTCAATGGTTGAGCAGGCAACTTGGTTAAATACCAAGGTGTTGAACGTACTCGGTCCGGTCTATTCCCTTGCTGTACTTCTTTTTCTATTGATCTGTATTGTGGTGTATTGGTCGCCTTTAGGGCGTGTGCGAATCGGCGGTGCATCAGCTAAGCCTTTATTGAGTAAATGGCGTTGGTATACCATCACCCTCACGACTACATTGGCTGTGGGTATTCTAATGTGGGGTTCTGCCGAGCCACTCTATCATTTGCATAGCCCAGCAACAGCACTTGATATCCAACCCAATAGCTCTGCAGCAGTCAATTTTAGCTTAGGTACAATGTTTTTGCATTGGAGCTTTCTTCCTTACGCCATATACACGGTAGCTGCGGTAATGTTTGCCTTGATGTATTATAATCGAAAGCAACCCTTTCGCTTAGGAAGTCTTTTTTATCCGCTTTTTGGTACCAATGCCACAAAGCGTTGGAGTAAGTCGATTGACGCGCTTTGCCTTTTTTGTTTAGTTGCTGGGATGGCAGCCTCTTTAGGTTCGGGTATACTTGGCCTTGAGGCTGGCCTTAAATACATGTTTACCCTCGGAGGGACGTGGGAGCTCAAGTTGTGTATCACCTTGGGGATTGTTGCAGCCTTTGTGCTGTCTGCTATAACGGGCTTACTAAAGGGGATACGACTTCTTGCTGCCTTTAACATCATATTGTTCTTTGCGCTGTGGTTGTTTCTGCTATGTTTTGTTCCGCTTCAGGAGACCTTCACTATGATGGTTGGGGGACTAAAGGACTTTGCAATTCATTTAGATGACGTAAGCCTTTATTCATTGAAATACAACGATACCTGGGCGCATGACTGGACGATGATGTATTGGGCGAACTGGTTAGCATGGACACCGATTACGGCATTGTTCCTTGGTAGACTTTGCCTAGGGTATACCGTGCGACAGGTTATTCTTGTTAATCTAGTCCTTCCATCGATCACGGTAATTCTGTGGTTATCCGTCCTTTCATCAACCTCTATTCAGTTAGATCAAGCAATGAACGGAAACATCTTTTCTATGATTATGGCATCGGGTAATCCAGGCGATGCATTATTTAGCATCTTTGACGGGTTACCGTTGGCTACCATTACGGGACTTATCTTGTTGCTTACCGCTTTCCTATCCTATGTCACGGCAGCAGATTCCAACACATCGGCTATGAGTGGACTTTGTTCGAATGGTATTTCTCCTGAAAGTCCTGAGCCCAAGCTATGGCTTAAAGTTGTATGGGGTATTTTGGTGGGCACGGTGGCCTTAACGCTTCTTGTATTTTCCAGTATTGATGGAATACGCATTATGTCAAACATAGGAGGTATACCGGCCTTGTTTATCTGTTTGCTAGTTGTTGTTGGATTGATCAAACTCTTGTTCAATCCCAAAGCGGCAAAATTTGAAGAAGAAGTCGCCTAAAAAGTAAGACCTTTGTAATCATGATTAAAGCAGTAATATTCGATTTAGACGGCTTACTCATTAACTCGGAGCCGATATGGAAGCGCGTAGAGATAGATGTCTTTAGTCGGCATGGAATGCCTGTGACAGAAAAAGACTTGATGCAATCGGTAGGACTCCGAATTGATGAGGTCATTATGCACTGGGCACAGCATTTTAATGTAGAGGTTGATCGCGATGAAATCCAAGCGGAGGTGCTGTCTAAAATGCAAGAAGCAATTATTAAAGAAGGGCTAGCCAATAAAATGCCTGGAGTGGATGAAGTGTGTGCCTATTTACAGGATCAACAAATCCCGATGGCAGTCGCCTCGTCATCCCATTTAGCGCTTATTCAAACGGCGGTAGAGATCCTTGGGTTAAAAAAGTACATGCGCGTGATCTACTCGGCAGAATTTGAATCCCATGGTAAACCCCATCCAGGAGTCTTTTTGGCCGCGGCAGACTACCTCCGTGTGGATCCACTTCAATGTCTTGTTCTAGAGGATTCTGTGAATGGTATGATTGCAGCCAAAGCAGCGCGTATGGCCTGTGTTGTCGTTCCTGCTAAGGATGAGATGGATCGACCTGAATGGGGCTTGGCCGATGGAGTGCTTCCAAGCTTGGAGGGGCTGATGGAATTGGTAGAAAACCTCGAAGAGTAGGGAATCTAAGGCTTATTTTTTCAGATCATTTTTCCATTGCTGGATTAGAATCAATGCATCAAGCGGAGTTAGCGAGTCAACATCAAGTTCGTTAAGTGTTTCGCTGAGTTTTTTGAGTCCTGGATGTTCCGGACTAAACATGGTGAGTTGCATGGCGCTTGGCTGCTGAATGACGACAGGTTCTTCTGTGGAACGTTGTCCTTCAAGCTGCGCTAAAATTGTCTTGGCCCGGGTGATCAACTCCTGAGGTATTCCCGCTAATTGCGCAACATGTATACCAAAGCTGTGCGCGCTTCCCCCGGGAATTAAGTTTCTTAAGAAGAGAATATTATCCTTCACTTCCTTAATCTCAATATGATAATTTTGGATGCGCTCAAACTCATCAGCCAATTGGTTGAGCTCATGATAGTGGGTGGCAAACAAGGTCTTTGGCTTACTTGAATGCTTATGCAGGTATTCAGCGAGTCCCCATGCAATGGACACACCATCAAAGGTTGAGGTACCTCTGCCAATTTCATCAAGCAGGATCAGGCTGTGATCGTCAATCTGATGGAGAATGCGAGCGGTCTCAGTCATCTCGACCATAAAGGTCGATTCTCCTCGAGCTAAGTTATCACTGGCCCCAACCCGACTAAAAATGCGTGTAGTAATGGCGATGTCTGCTTCTTTTGCTGGGACATAGCATCCAATATGAGCGAGAAAGGTAATTAGGGCAGTTTGCCTCAGGACGGCCGATTTACCCGACATATTGGGACCGGTAATCATCATGATCTGACAACTTGTTCGGTCAAGGCGCACCGAATTGGGTACATAGGTCTCGTTATGGGGAAGACAGGCTTCTATAACCGGGTGGCGTCCCTCTTGAATATGAATGGTATCCTCAGTATGTACCGTGGGCTTACAATAGTTCTTGTCGCTCGCCAATTGCCCAAATCCCCGATACACGTCTAATTCGGCAACAACTGCTGTCGTGCTTAGCCAAGCTTTGACGTAAGCTTGTGCTGTGTCTACTAATTGGCGGAAGAGTTGGGACTCAAGTTGCTCAATTTCATGGCTGGCTTTAAGAATTTTTTCTTCAAATACTTTGAGCTCTTCGGTGATGTATCGCTCGCTACCGGTTAAGGTTTGTCTTCGAATCCATTCCTCAGGTACTAAGTCTTTGTGGGTGTTGCGGACTTCGATGTAGTAGCCAAAGACATTGTTAAAGCCGATTTTTAGAGAGGTTATTCCTGTAGCATCGGCCTCCCGTTGGCGAATCTCTTCAAGCTTGGCCTTGCTGTTTTGTGCAATTTCTTTCCATTCATCAAGTGCTGGGTTAATCCCTTGTTGAATCACCGGACCCTTTTGCCAGTTCACAGGCACTTCAGGATCAATGGTCTTATTGATTTCTTCCGCTAGGGCAGTACATGGATCAATTCGCGCAATGCTGTCCTTAAATACGGTATGCTTCGATTGACTTAGGAAATCTTTGATTTCTTGCAGAGTGGCACTCGCCGAGGCAAGTTTAAGCATATCCCTTGGCGTTACTCGATTGGAAGGTATTCTACTGCCCAACCGCTCGATGTCATTGAGGCTCGCAAGCAGTGTGGTAATTTTTTCTCTGAGTGGCTCATCGTCAACGAATACGGCTACCTGTTCTAGTCGCTGGTCAATTTGCTTCTTGTCTATGAGGGGGAATGTAAAGAAGCTTCGAAGCTTTCTGGCGCCCATCGGACTTACACAATGGTTGATTACCTCAAAAAGACTTTTTCCATCTACATGGGGAGAATACAGAATTTCAAGGTTGCGCATGGTAAAGTCATCCAAGTGCATACGTGAATCAGCATACAGTCGATGAATAGACTGACATTGGCCAAGATTAGGATGCTTGCTTTGATGGAGATAGTCGATGATAACACCGCATACCATGATTAAGTCATCTTCTCCTTCAAGCGAATAGGCTTTGAGGTTTTTGGTGCCAAAATGGTCGAGTAGTTTCCTTTCTCCACTGGATGCATCAAACAACCAATCATTTAAAGGATAGACATAGAATTGCTGGCCAAAAGTGGTTTCAAAGAGGGTATGCTGGTCCTTGGATACCAGGATTTCTGCAGGCGACGTGCTATCTAAAAGACTCTGGATATAGCCTAAATCCCCTGAAGTCACATAAAATTCTCCCGTACTAATGTCTACGAAAGCCAAGGAGGCCTTTTGTTTATCAAGATGAATGGCAGCGAGATAGTTGTTTTCTTGCGATTCAAGAAGATCTTCCCCTAACGTAATCCCAGGAGTAATCATCTCGGTCACGCCTCGACGTACAATCTTTTTGGCTTTGGAAGGTTCTTCAAGTTGCTCGCATATCGCAACGCGACAACCCGCTTTAACCAGCTTGGGTAAATAGGTCTTTAAGGCATGGTGGGGGAATCCCGCCAAGGCCGTTTCACTTGCTGACCCATTGTTTCTTTTGGTCTCAACAATACCTAGCACTTTAGCGGCCCGCTTAGCATCTTCACCAAAGGTCTCATAGAAGTCACCCACCCTAAAAAGGAGAATGGCATCAGCATATTGAGCTTTAATCTGCCCATATTGCTTCATTAATGGCGTAACTTTCTTTTCTTTGGCCATAGTATAAATGTACGCTTCACATCACGTGTTTTCAATAGCTTAAAGGGGTTATATGAACATAAGTAAAAAGACAATTCAAGAATTAGCCGTGGAACACAAGGCGAGACCACGTGCAGAGCGCTCGATTAGGGTATTGTTGGATAATGTCCGAAGTGGGCATAATGTAGGGGCAATTTTCCGAACGTCAGACGCCTTGGCTATTGAAAAAGTCTATCTCTCGGGTATATGTCCTAAGCCCCCCCATAAGGAGATTCGAAAGTCTGCCATAGGTGCAGAACAAGAGGTTTCTTGGGAATATCTAAGCCAAGATGATGTTATCGATGCGCTAAAGACCCTAAAACAAGCGGGATTTACCATTCTTGCTCTTGAACAATGCCACCAGTCCGTTAATCTTTATGATTTTAAGGCCCCTGACCAATCCGTGCTCATCGTCGGTAACGAAGTTGATGGCATACATCCTGAGTTACTTGCACTATGTGACTATGCCTTGGAAATTCCTCAATACGGAATCAAGCATAGTTTAAATGTCAGCGTCTCTGCAGGTATTGCCTTATGGCATTTACGGTCTGCTTAAAAGCTCTTTATATTCTATTCAAAGGCCATCCAGTTGAGCTTTAAGTCAGCTCCCCATGAAGTGGATTGCAGTGGATTTCCAGATCCTGCGCCATTAACATAGGCGTTGTCAATACGTTCGATGCGAAAAACACATTGCGCGTTGTTATAACCTTTCAAGGTTGCGATGAACATATCACCAATCCCTAAATTATTGTATACCACCGTCCCAACAATGGTTGGCGTGGTAGAAAATGGGGTAGGGAAGGTAATCGTAACTTCTTTAAAGTTCGCACCTCCTGAAGAACCAACAGCTGCTGTTCCCCCTTGCATATTGTTAAAAAATGAAGGGGCATTTTGGAACGAAACATTTCCTGAGCCATCTGTAGTTAATACCTGACCACTTGTTCCGTCAGAATTCGGCAAGGTAATTGAATTAGCACCATCGCTTAATGTAAGTGCTCCATTGATGGTGGTATTTCCGCTCTTGTAGACAATCATTGCATCGCTTTTTGCAAATTGGGAACCATTCCCGATTACAAATAGCCTATCCGCATAATCCCAAATTGAGTTGCCTCCCATGGGAAGATAATCAGAATTGTAACGACCTATAACTACTTCATTGACAGATTCAGAAGATGTGTTTTCTCCCATAGCAGTGCTGTTATCACCATAGGCATCTGTTTGATCTCCCATAGCAGTGCTGTTCTGGCCGTAAGCGTCTGTAGAGTTTCCCATAGCGGTACTCGCAAAATCGTGTGCAATTGTCTGATATCCCATAGCAGTGCTGCTACTACCAAAGGCAATTGTTTGAAATCCCATAGTGGTGCTATTCTGACCGTAAGCGTCTGTAGAGTTTCCCATAGCGGTACTCGCAAAATCGCGTGCAATTGTCTGATATCCCATAGTGGTGCTATTCTGACCAGAAGCATTTGTAGAATATCCCATGGCAGTGCTATTCTGACCAGAAGCATTTGTAGAATATCCCATAGCCGTGCTACTCTGACCAGAAGCATCTGTAGAGTTTCCCATAGCCGTGCTGTTATCACCATAGGCATCTGTTTGATTTCCCATAGCAATGCTATTACTACCAACAGCCCGTGTATGTCTTCCCATAGCGGTACTTCCATATCCTGCGGCAATTGTTGAGTCTCCTATAGCAGTACTGTTATCTCCGGAGGCATCAGTATAAACTCCCATAGTGGTGCTATTCTGACCAGAAGCATCTGTAGAGTTTCCCATAGCAGTGCTGTTATCACCACCGGCAATTGTAGAATTTCCCATAGCAGTGCTGTTATCACCATTGGCATTTGTTTGATTTCCCATAGCAGTGCTGTTTTGGCCGTAAGCGTCTGTAGAGTTTCCTAAAGTAGTACTGTTACTGCCAACAGCCCGCGTTTTCCGTCCCATAGCGGTACTTCTATATCCTGCAGCAATTGTGGAGTCTCCCATAGCAGTACTGTTATCTCCTGAGGCATCAGTATAAACTCCCATAGCAGTACTGTTAACCCCAGCGGCAATTGTAGAATTTCCAGTAGCCGTGCTTTGGTCTCCAGATGCAATTGTTTGATATCCAGTAGCCGTGCTTTGATCTCCAGATGCAGTTGTAGCCCATCCCATAGCGGTACTTCGAGCTCCGGATGCAATTGTTTGATATCCCATGGAAGTGCTAGCGAAATCAGAAGTAATCGTAGAATATCCCATAGCGGTGCTGTAATTACCAGCTGCAATTGCTAGATTTCCCATAGATAAAGAGTAATCCCCACTTGCTGTAGCTTCATAGCCGATAGCATAGGCTCCTGTGCCATTGGCCAATGCAGAGTCTCCAATGGCTGTTGATTTAAATCCTGAAGCCATCGCATCGTTCCCGAAAGCATAACTATATTCTCCACTTGCTTGAGCCATATCTCCAAATGCGTAGGCATCCTTTGCAGAGGCCACTGCATCTTCTCCAAAGGCATATGCATCTTCTGCTGAAGCTATCGCATCATTTCCGAAGGCATAGGCATCAGATCCTGAGGCCTCTGCATCATCACCGAAGGCATAGGCATCTCCGCCTGTTGTTTGTGCCCCGTATCCAAAGGCATAGGAATAGGCTGAGTCTGCTGATGCACCATCCCCAAAAGCATAGGCATCTTTTCCAGAGGCCTCTGCATCTTCACCAAAGGCATAACTCTGTTCCCCTGAGGCTTCTGCACTTGTACCAAAGGCGTATGCTTCTTCATTTCCAGCATAGGCTTCATAGCCAAAGGCATGTGCATTATTAGAATTAGCCTCTGCATCGTAGCCAAAAACATAGCTGTAATCCCCTGTGGCGTAGGCATATTCCCCAATTGCATAGGCGTCATCACCTGTAGCATCAGTTCCATATCCTAAAGCATAGCTATAATCATTGGCTGTAGCCCCATAACCAATACTTGCGCTGTGACTTCCCGAAGCAGAAGCTCCTACTCCAAGCGCAATGCTGTAGTCTCCCATAGCACCTACAGCGGTTGATGGCGACGCCGAATAACTAAAGTCTATCGCTTCAGATCCTATGTTTCCGTAGTTCGCAGTATCCCTTCCTACTAAACGATAGCCAGTTTTGCCTCCTTCGGTAACTTGCTCAAGTCCCGTGTTGGTAGAGGTTGTATTTCCTGAAAGCGATGTCCAAGCGCTTCCATCAAAAAAATAGAACCCTGAAGCTCCATCGGTTTGGTATACTAAGAGGCCAGTCGCTGGAGAAGCAATTAGGTTTCGCTGAGCTTCTGACATGCGCGGAATTAAGATTCCAGCATCCGTCGATTGAATCTCTAGGGCAGCCGATGCATCGGGATTTTGTGTATTTATCCCGATGTTTTGACTGTATAGACTTACGGGAATTGCAAAAAGTAGTAATAGCTTTTTCATAAAACGGGTTGTAGTAAATGATATTTATTTATCTACCGGCACAAGATCAACTCGACGATTTATTGAGTTATAGGGAGAGATAAGTTCTTTGTTGCCAACAATGATGGGCTGAAAGGTAGACTTGTCAATTTGATAGTTGTCATGTAGGTGGTTGATAACCGATTGGATTCGTTGCGAAGCAAGTTTGTCATTGATTAGAGCATTTCCTGTTGCATCGCAGAAACCTCTTACTTCCCATGCTACATCAGGAAAGTCTTTGATGGTCATGGCAATGGTCAATAACTCGTCGTGGTATGTGGTGAGAATATCACTTGCATTAAACTCAAAGTAAATTGAAGGTAAGCGATTTCCTATACCTATGTTCGATTCACCATCCGTTTGAATTGGTATGCCTTGGAAATTAACCACACTTCCTTCAGGAGTATTACTGGCTAAGTCCTTATGGTTGGGGACACCGTCTTTATCGTCGTCCAGCGCTCGGCCGAACTCATCGACCTCCACTTGATAGTCGCTAAACGGCTCAAGATCCGCATCATCCGGAATACCATCATTATCCGAATCTCGAAGTGTGCCGTCAGGATTAATAGGACTTCCTTCAGCAGTTTCTAAGTCGCGGTCAAAATAATCGGATACGCCATCGCCATCTACATCCGACTTTAATCGTTTCATGTCTTGGTTAAGGGCTTCAATATCATCAATTACTGTTTGTATGGGTTGAATCCATTCCATATGCTCCTTAGCACTTCCTTTTTTGCCAAGCTTTACAGTTAGATTGATATCTAAATTGCTGTAGTGGTCATTGCGTTTTTGTCCGGGAAAGTCATAGACAAAACCATCTAAATTGTCTCCCATGAGATAGTTTATTCCATATTCAAAGCCAAGGTCTAGCATTTTTGAAAGCTTAAACTTTGTCCCAAAGCCCACTGGTAAGACAACTTGTGAGGTTGCCTCAAGCTGGAGTGGGGTACTTTTTAGATTGGAAACCGGATTGTCGTCTAAGTCATAAAAACTCGGTGTATACCATGCCATGGCTAGTCCGCTAAAAAGATAAAAGCTGAATCTTCTGTCCCGCATGGTTTGTCCTGCAGACTTAGCATTCAAGTGTCTATTCATGCTAAATGCACTGTTGCTGATATTCCAATAGACATGAATGCCGGCTTGGGTTACAGGGCTTGTAAAATAATATCCATCACCTAATCCACTAGCTAGAATGTCATTAAGATTTCGATTGCGCTGGACAAGGGAGTCAATTACTCCTTGCACTCGGCTGTGTTTTAGCTCTGCTCGAAGTCCAAAACCCGCAGAGAACATTTTGGTCGCACGGAGTGAAAGGCTGTATTGATTTTCATTTTTCGGCAGCCGACTGCCAAAGATGTTTCGATAACGAACATCCGTTCCAGGATGGGCTAGACCAAATCCTAGCGATACATTCCACGTTCGATAGGGATTTACAGGATTTAAATCACTGCGTTGGATTGTGTTCCGACTGTAGTCAGGGCCTCTATTGTTGGATAGCTCTTCGGATTGTGCAAAGAGGGTAGGATGAGCAAGCAACGCTATTATAAATAAGATGGTGAGGTGTCTCATAATCTTTTGTTATGCTATCAATGTACGATTTTTGGCAGGGATTCAATCAGAATTTTAGAGGTCTTTTCAAAGATTGGATGTCTAAAGTTTGGTGCCGCCTCCTGCATAAGTTTCAGACTAAACAGTCTTTTATGGTGCCATGGATGCGGTATCGTTAGGTTGGTAAGCTGAATAATCTCTTGACCATAAAAAAGAATGTCAATGTCAAGTTCTCGTGCATACCACTTAGATCTTGGTTTTCTGCCGCATAGTACTTCAATATTCTTCAGCTTTTCTAAGAGTTTTAATGGCTTTAGGTCGGTTTCTAGCGTCCATATCTCGTTGTAAAAGACAGGTTGATCGTGATAACCCCAAGGTTCTGTTTTATGGCATGCAGTTCGATGAATTATCCGGCCGCACTCTTCATTAACTAAGTCGTAGCCACGATCGATTTGTGCAAGAGGATTGCCGAGATTTGATCCAACTAATAGAAAAGATTTTATCCCTGTATCTTGTTGCATAAACCAAAGATAGTGTTATGTCAATACAAGGTAAATCCAGAGGATTTTGGGCTTCGGTAGGCACCGTAATGATTGGGAACATGCTTTCACGTCTGTTATCCGTTCTCTTCATTGTTTTTTTGATCGTCTTCGTACTTATGCTTCGCACTTGTGGTGACGAAAGCCTTGTAGAAGAGGATAGTTATCTAGTCATTGATATGACCAAGGAGTGGTCAGAAAATACGGCCATATCAGGGAGTTTAGGAGAAGTTTTTGATGCAGAGGCCAATGTGGGATTACATGATATGCTACGTCTTATTGATTCGGCTAGTGATGATGAACGTATTGCAGGAATTATACTGCGCGTTGGAGATTGTCCTAACGGATATGCTTCAATTCGTGAGGTTCGTCAGGCATTGGAGCGTTTTCAAGAGAAAGACAAACCTGTGTTTGCTTACGGTGACGTAGTTACCCAACGTGGATATTATTTGGCTTCTGTTGCTGATCGATTTTCTATGAATGCTGAAGGCTATGTTTTAATGCGTGGCTTTGGTGCTGAATTGACCTATTTTGGTGAGCTGTTGCAATCAAAACTCAAAATGGATATTCAGGTTTTTCGACCGGATGATAATGCGTTTAAGAGTGCGGTAGAACCCTTTGTACAAAACCAATCGAGCCCAGAAAATAAGGCACAATATCGAGAGATCTTGAGAGGGATGTATGGAGTCTATGCAGCAGATGTTGCAGCTTCTCGAGGAATTGAGTTAAGTTCGTTAGATAACTCTTTTAACACGCTAAGTCTTCGCAATCCGAGAGCACTCCTGACAGCATCTCTTATCGATACCGTTGAGCCAAAATTTGCTTTTGAAGAGTATATCCTATCGAACACAGGGAGTGACGAAGATGGCTTGCAGGAAGTTAGCTTAGGTCAATATTATAGCGAGGTTATATCTGCAGTGGATATTGAAGAGGAAGATCATATAGCTATCGTATATGCTCAGGGTTCAATTGTTGATGGCAAGGGTAGCCGTGATGAAATTGGCGGAGATAAGTTTGCAGAGATTTTTCATGACTTAAGGAAAGATGATCAAGTAAAAGGAGTCGTCTTACGAATCAACAGTGGAGGAGGCAGTGCGCTAGCCAGTGAAGTAATGTGGCAGGAAATCAACGCCTTGTCTGAAGTCAAACCGCTTATTATCTCCATTGGGGACGTTGCTGCTTCAGGAGGGTATTATATGGCATGCGGCGGTGATTACATTTATTCAGAATCCAATGCAATAACCGGTTCAATAGGTGTTTTTGGCATTATTCCTAACGTGACAGCTCCGCTCGAAGAATTTTTAGGAGTTTATTCCGATACCATTCTATTGCATAATCATGCAACCATGAATGGGGTGACACAACCCTTTTCAGACTACGAACGCAAAGTGATACAAGATGGGGTTAACTCTACCTATGATTTGTTTTTAAATAGGGTTTCTGATGGTCGATCCTTGGCCATTGATCGTGTGCGTGAGATTGCTCAAGGTCGAGTATATACAGGGAATCAAGCACTTTCTATCGGACTGATTGATGAGATCGGTGGATTGGACAAGGCATTAGGCCGTTGTATAGAGGAGGCTGAGCAGGATAAGGATATAGCGCTAAAAGCTTATCCAAGTAGAGAAATCGATGGATTGAGTTTGCTTGTGAATTCTCAAGAATTAGAGGATGAGGTAAAGCTTGTGGAGTCTATAGGAGATTACATCTCGAGCAGTTTGCCATTTATAATTCATCGAGATATTCCTCAAAAGAACATCTATATGATGATGCCTTTCGTAATGGATGTGGAATAGATAGTAAACTCATCTGTTTACAGCTTCCTTGCTGTCAGACCATATTTATTCACCAAATCAATGTTTTCTTGTGCTGGGTCATGGAGCAAAAAATATCCACCACCACCTGCGCCACAGAGCTTCATGGCATTTCCTTTGGCTAAAACCTCATCCCAAAGACCTTGAATAGAGGCAGGAATCAGCCAAGACATGTCTTGACGTTGGACCATGCTAAGTCGATGCATGGATTCCGGGATATTAAGTGGATTGCTATGTTGTAGGCTAAAGGATTGTGCCAGCGTATTGGACAAATCAACCATTTCCTCCCAGCCTTTCATTTTTTTTCGCTCCACTTGAAAACGTTCTACAAGCGATTTTGTGTTTCGTGCAATACCACTGTCGACTAAGACGCATTGCTCAGTAAATGTTCTAATCTTGTCTTCATCGATGCCATGCAGGGCACTACCTTGGAAAAGCCAACTTTGTTGCGAATAAGAAACCAAAGGGTCAATACCCGAGCTTTTTCCATGAAAGAAACTTTCCATTTGCGCAAGGCGTGTTCGTATCTCCTTTAGGTCTGTAGATTTTTCGACATATCGATCATAAATGCAAGCGGTTACGGCTCCAGAACTTCCCAGACCATATCCAATGGGAATGTTTGAATCAATGGCTAACCTATTTTCTGAATCATTTTCCCATCGTTTGAGATCGATAAAATCTAGTCCATGACTTACACAATAGGCAATCCAATCCTTCATGAGATCGGGGATGGATATATCCTCTAGCATGCTGTTCGCCTGGGCTGAATGCTCATGTAACGAACAAAAGGTAGAGGTAAGGGGGCTCGCTAGTCCCATATGGTTATCCAAAACCAAGTATTCACCAAACAACAAAATCTTACCAGGAAACCGATTCATCACAATCTCTTAAAACGGAATCCGCTTTGGCCCTTGTCCAACATGGTCTTCGATGATTCGGCCTCCTTCACACAACGGACGGAGTACAGCATCTCTCCAAGGCTCTACTTGACTAGCGTAGGAAGCAGGGTAGAGCATATGGATATTCGGTCCTGCATCTAAGGTGAAGCACACGGGGACATCCTTTTCTTCACGGAAAGCTCGAATCGCACGAATTGCTTCAATGGTCTGTGGCTCCATAAGGATATACGAAGGATTGGAAGTCATCATGAGGGCATGTAGAGTTAGGGCTTCTTCCTCTACAATTCGAATAAACTCTGCCATATCACCTGTTGTCATCGCAAGGAGTAATTGCTCAAGGTTCTCATTCGCTTGCTTAAATCGCACATCAGCAAAGCGGTTGCCTTCCATCAATTTATGACCTGCACTACTGGATACGGACTTGGTAGCACTGGAAAGTATAAGGATGGAGTTTTTATAGTCACTGAATATTGGGTGGATGTCATTGCCAGCATATTCGGCGTAGTCATTAGATCCCTTATGGGTAATCGTCGATACTCCCCATCGTGCAAGAAACGGATACACCGAGCGTGAAGCACTTCCAGAGGCCAATCGAGCCACTTCGCTTGATCGTTGTCGGAAATCATCACTGTCCTCCCAACGTTGATGTTGAATCTGTTGATCGATATCAACCAAGCATAAGGCTAAGGCGGACATAGCTGATGCGGAAGAGGCAATTCCTGCAGAGTGCGGGAAGCTGTTGGTGGAACGCATGTCGATGGAGGCGTGCTCGAGCCAAGGATAATCGTCCTTTATGCTGTTGAGAAAGCCAAAAATACGCTCTTCGAAGGCAGTTTCCCGTTGTCCATGAAATTCTAGGCGACAGGATAAGCTGTCTGCAGGACTAACCTTCATAGATAGACTACTCTTAGCCTCAGATAGTGTAAAGCTAATCGATGGATTGCTCGGATATTGTCTTCCAAACTTTCCCCAATACTTGACGAGAGCAATGTTAGAGGGACTTTCCCATGCAGTAAAGTATGATTGTTGAAGGATCATGAGCTAAAGGTACTTGAAACAGAAGGTTTAGGCGACTCAAAACTAAAATACGACCAGGGAAGTACCGTATCTAGACCATGTCTTGATGCTATTTTGCTTAAATCACCAATTGGGCCTTGAAACAAGACCATACAAAAATCACCTCCCCATGCCCCCAGACTTTTAGATACCAGAGCAGAGTCTTTCCACAGCTTCTCGTCGAGACAGGGAGTTTTTAATACGGAAGCCATCAGGCGTTCATGCTTTTGAATCAAATAGGCTGTCTCCATAAAGTCGGCACTGTCGTTAATGGATTTAGTGAGCTCGTTCATTGCATGTATTGGCTTCTCAGATTGATTTAACTGCTTGTAATGGGCAATGGCATCTCTGGAGTTTTGTTTTTTTCCTAAATAGATAAAGTAGATTTGGTTGGTAAAATTGGGTGCCCATGTCGCTTGCTGAACAGTAGGTGAATACACTGCTTCAAGATTTCGCTGATAAAGTATGGGAGATTGATGTCCTGCACAAGCAATGTCATAGCCTGATCCACCGAAGCTCTTCGCAGAGAGTTCGTAAGGATTGCATTGGTAGTGATTTGCTAGGCAATAAATCAAGGTGGATGAAGAGCCAAGACCCCATTGGCGGTCAAAGGCTAAGCGACAGGTTACCGCGGCTAATTTTTTATCCTGAAAGACGGTATGATCAAGCAAGGCATGAAATGATTGATCATCCGCAGTTTCAAACGATGATTCTCCTGACTTGTTAAAGCTCTTATTGACCCATTCTTTCCCCTGGTTGTCTAAGCTTTTCCAGAGGAGCGTATCACTAGCTTCCATGCTGTAAGTGAATTCTAGGCTTTGACCCAGTGAGACGGGTAGAGCGAGGGCCAAGGCTCCATCCAATACAAGATACTCACCTGTGATAAGTAGTTTACCATTACCACGTTGAGTAGATTGTGTTGGTGTATTAGCCATTGCCGTGTTCGAGGAGGTAGGCACGAACTGCGCTGTAGGAAACTACTTTATCTTGAAAGTATTCTACGGCGGCTTCTGTCTGTTGCGTAGTTGCCTTTAGCGAATTCAAGATATTGGTCAAGTGCATCTTCATGTGCCCCGCTTGAATTCCACTAGTGGTCAGGGCCTTAACCGCACCAAAATTTTGAGCAAGCCCGACTGTTGCCACAATTTGCATGAGCTCTTCAGCGCTCGGTTGTCCAAGAATTTCTAAAGACTTTTTGGCCAGTGGGTGAAGTTTGGTTAAACCACCAACCGTTCCGATGGCAAGGGGTAATTCAATGAAGAAGCGAAACTGGCCATCTTCGACACTACAGTGTGTTAGGCTACTATATTGACCATTTCTAGCAGCGTATGCATGGGCACCCGCTTCTACCGCTCTAAAATCATTACCAGTAGCTAGAATAACCGCATCGATACCGTTCATGATGCCCTTATTATGCGTAGTTGCACGATACGGATCACATTCAGCCATGGCAACTGCATAGGCAAAACGTTTAGCAAACTGCTGTGGAGATATTTCTCCTTGTTTAAAGTGCCCGAGATCATCCACTGGGCAGGAAACTTCTGCTCGTACTCTACAGTCAGGGGTGTAATTGGAGAGAATGGACATAATTACTTCTGCATCTCGGGATGACTCTTTTAGCGATGAATCCTCCTGAATGGAATGCACTAATACTTCAGACCATGCTTCGAGAATGCTATTGATAAAGTTTGCACCCATGGAGTCTACAGTATCAAAATGTCCTTCGAGTTGATAATAATTCGGGATGTCTTTTGTCTTGTCTTTAAGGAAGAGGTCTTTTATGCCACCCCCTCTATTTTCCATATTGGCCGTGAGATCCTTGACGGCTTCAAGCAGTGCTGGACGCATGCGCTGGAAGGCGGCTTCCATTTCATGAGGCTCCCCTTCAAAAAGAAAATGTACATGACCTACTTTCGTCGTATTGATAATAGACGTCTTAAACCCTCCACGCTCAGCCCAAAATTTAGCTGCATGGGAGCAGGCCGCAACCACTGAGCTTTCTTCAATGACCATAGGAATGGCGTAATCCTTCCCATTGATTACAAAATTTGGGGCGAGACCAAAAGGCAAATGAAAGTTGGAAATCGTGTTTTCTGAAAACCCTTCAAAAACTTTTTGATGTTCTACGTTGTCATGCCAAAACTGTGCGAAGTCTTTAGCTAAGTCGATGGGATTCGTATACAACACATTTTGGGCCATCCAAGTGATTTTTTCTCGCTTGGACATTTTTGAAAACCCTGATATACGTTTGTTCGACTTGCTCATAGTGGTGAAACATCGAATTGTAAAAATAAGTTCCTTTTTGTAAAAAAAGAGCAAGCAGTTATCCTCGGAGAAATAGTTGATAAACCATAGAGTGCAAGACTTTTACGACCTTTGTCTTGTTTTAACGCGCCTGTCAAGAAGAAAATATGCAAAAGCGAGTCAATGTAATTACCCTGGGATGCTCCAAGAACCTTTCAGATTCAGAGGTTTTACTTGGCCAGTTAAATCATGCTGGACTTGCTGCGGCAAGTGAAATGCGTGATGACCATGATATTGTTGTGGTCAATACGTGTGGCTTTATCGATTTAGCTAAAGAAGAGAGTGTTGAAACCATTTTGCACCAAGTTGAGCGGAAGAAGGCAGGGGAGATTGAGAAACTCTATGTGACAGGCTGCCTTTCTCAGCGATATCGCGATGACCTTATTCAAGAACTTCCTGAAGTGGATGGTTTTTTTGGAACCGTTGAGTTACCATTGCTTCTAGAGGAGTTTAATGTTGATTACAGAAAAGACCTACTGGGTAGTAAGCGATTAACCACACCATCCCATTATGCCTATGTGAAAATCTCCGAAGGTTGTAATAGAACCTGCGGCTTTTGTGCTATTCCCCTGATGCGGGGTAAACATATAAGCCGTCCAATGGAAGAAATCGAACATGAGATTAAACATTGGGTGTCCAAAGGAGTAAAAGAGGTCATGCTTATCGCTCAAGAATTAACTTTTTACGGACTTGATTTATATAAAAAGAGAGTCTTAGCAGAATTAGTGCAACGTTTAGCGCAGATCGAAGGACTCCATTGGCTGCGACTGCACTATGCCTATCCTAGTCAGTTTCCGATTGATGTTATTGAAGTTATTCGCGACGAAAAGGTTGTTTGTGATTACTTGGATATGCCCTTGCAACATGCAAGCAATGAAGTCCTACGTAGGATGAGAAGAAACATTACCCAAGAAAAATCGAGAGAGTTGATTGCCCGCATACGTGAAATTCATCCTGAAATCTGCCTGCGTACAACTATGCTTGTTGGCTATCCAGGAGAAACTGAGGAAGATCATGAGCAATTGATTGATTTTATTGAAGAAATGCAGTTTAATAGACTGGGTGTCTTTACCTATTCTCATGAAGAAGGTACTCATGGACACAAATTAGACGATGATGTGCCGCAAGAAGTTAAGGCAGAGAGAGCGTCGCACGTTATGGAAGTTCAGGAGGGTATCTCATACAACCATAATCAAAAACATGTTGGCCAGATAATTACCGCTCTAGTCGATGAAGTTGATGCGGAAGGCAATGCCATTGGGAGAAGTCAGTGGGATTCTCCAGAAGTGGATAATGACATCTTTATTCAAACGGGTGACAACTACGCTCCCGTGGGGCAAATGATTCAGGTAAAGATTACCGAGGCTGATGCCTTTTCATTACGTGGTGAAATGGTCTAGTTATGACGAAGTCTCTCCTTCGATTACCAAGACACACTGCTTTTTCAACTCCTCTTTTGGAGGCATATTTTAATGATAGGCTATCGCTACCTACTGTTGCACCCGATGAAGCGGGTGCTCGATTAGGATTAACCAATGCAAAAGGAATTCAATGGAATAGGGAAGTACTTGTTAAAGTGCTTAAGGAACAAGCAGAACAAAGCCAAGCAGGCAGCAAGGCACGTAGAGCTATTGATGATTTGCTGCATGACAATGCGTTTACCGTATGTACTGCGCACCAATCGTGTTTATTTTTTGGTCCTAGGTATTTGTATTTCAAGGCATTGAGTGCGATCAAAGCAGCAAAAATGTTGACCAGCAAGGAAAATCATGTCTATCCAGTGTTTTGGATGGGCAGTGAAGACCATGACTTTGAGGAAATCAACCATATACATTGGGAAGGAAAAACGGTGCAGTGGGAACAAGAGCAGGGGAATGCTGTGGGGCGGATGTCAACTCAAGGACTAGATCAAGCGATTGATGAAGTCATGAGTGTAGCAACATCGTCGTTAACCCGTGAAGAATTAGTAAAACTCCAAGGCCAACTTGACGCATGGAAGACGAAGAAGAATACAACCTATGCTACGTTATGGCAGACGGCTCTTTACCAGCTCTTTCAAGACGAGGAACTCATCGTGATAAATGCTGATGATCATCGCCTTAAAAAGTTGTTTACGCCCATTATGCTGAACGAGTTGAGGACAGATAGCTTGCAGACTTGCATAAAAGAGTCTGATGAAGGGGTGTTTGCTGCGTTTTCTATGCCACTTCACGTACGGGAAACCAATCTCTTTCATTTTGAAAATGGCGTTAGACAGCGTGTGGAGCTCGATAAAAATGATGTAAGTCAAGTCGAGTCATGGTGCAATAAGTGTGTGCGTAATCCTGAGGCCTTTAGCCCTAATGTTGTGTTACGTCCAATCTATCAGCAATCTATTTTACCCAATATATCGTTTATCGGTGGTCCAAGTGAAGTAGCCTATTGGCTTCAACTTGCCCCTGCATTTACCATGCTCAATGTGCATTATCCTCAGGTGCTGTTACGCGATCAATGCATTACAGTGAATCAAAGCACGATTGATTTGCAGGAGAACTATGCAGCTTCTTGGGAATCCCTAGTTCTTGGGGATCTCGCATGGCAGGATGTCTATCTTGAAAAGGCTTTTGCCGACGATCTTAGGCCAATCATTGAAGCGAGTAAATCATGGAATGCAAAGGGCGAGGAGTTAGCTGCCTATGCACATGCTAAGGAAGAAGGATTGGGGAAGGCGTATGAAGGTGCGTGGTCTAAGATGAATAAGCTAAATACAACACTTCTCCAAAAAACCAAACGTCATTTAAAACAACAACATCCTCAAATGATTTCAGATTGGACGAGGTTGACCAATATAGTAAGGCCGGAAGGTGTTTTACAGGAGCGCTATGCCTCGGCGCTATCGCTAGTTGTGAAGAAAAGCCATAGCAAAGAAGTACTGATTAATACGTTCAATCCTTTTAGCCAAGGAATTCACATTCTTGTTGAGGACTAGTAATCAACTCCCTGGTCTATGGGAAAATAATCGATACATGGCATGACAATCTCATTTTGAAATGCCTCTGACTCTATATATCCATCTGGGCTATCAAGCATGGGGCCAAATCGTGCGGATAAGTTTTGATACGTGCAGTCACAAAATTCAGTCATGTAACCATCTGGGTCACAGGACATCATATATGCCTCTCGGATCATTTCTTCCTCTTCATTGAGTTCATTAGCCGCTTTCCTTTGGGGGCCCGTTTGAGTTATATCGATATATTCCATACAGGGCAATGTGATCCGCGTTTGGAAGTCGGAGGATTCAATAAATGATTCGGGCATGTCCAACAGGGATCCAAATTCTGTGATGATATTATTGTAAGTGCACATGCAATAGAGTAGCATATCTCCTTTCTGATTGCATTGTTCGATAAACATATTCTTGAGCATGGACTCACTCAATGATTCTTCTTCAAGCCATTGGTCGTTTGGACGGACAGCCTGACTTGTATCTTCGAAATTACTCGAAGAGATTTCTACAGGATCTTGTGCAAAGAGGAGGCTTCCAGATAAGAGTAATATGGTTAAGATGAAGAGGTAACGAAGCATATGATTTGATTAAAACGGCGAGTTATCCAGCTAGTCGCCAATGAATAGGGAGAAAGAAACGTTTCCAACGAACTTTTCTACCGGTAAACCAATTTTGATCAGCATTCAAGGAAAATAAGACAAACCAGGCTTTTCCAACAATATGATCTTCGGGTACAAAGCCCCAAAATCGGCTATCCTGACTACCATGTCGATTGTCGCCCATCATCCAGTAGTAGTTCATTTCAAAAGTGTAGGAGTCTTGCTCTTTTCCATCAATTAAGATGACATTTCCGGAGTTGCGGCGTAAAGTATGCCCCTCGTAGGCTTCTATAACTCGTTTGTATAAGGCAAAATTGAGGCTGTCCTTTAGGTTGATGGTCATGCCTTTTGCGGGGATAATAATTGGGCCATAGTTGGATAAGCTAAACTTCTCACCGAAGCGCTCATTATGCGGATAGTATTTTAATGCGGACTGACCCTCCCAAGTACTTTGTGCTGTTCGCTTCATAAAGGCCTCAAAATCGACTCGTTTCGGTGGGTTTGATTCGCAGTCCATCGTTTTACATAATGCCTCCAAGTTATCTTTGGACGCGTTAAATTGGACGTATCCATCCGCTGTTTCCATGATTTCATGTCCACCATTTGGAGCATTTCGGTTGAAATAGATGTCCGCATCAATGAGTTTTTGGACACTAAAATCTTCCGTTCGCTTGATCCGATAGGAATATTGGACGTGTTCTGGTTCGTAGGCTACCTCGCCATCAATAAACAAGGTGTCGTTGCGAATTGACAGGGTGTCGCCGGCAACTCCCACACAGCGTTTGATATAGTTTTCACGCTTGTCAACAGGTCGGCTAATCACTCTAAAATTTTGCTCAATGGCATTTCGGGCTTGATCCCATGTGGTAATACCGTTCGATGGGTCATAGTAGGCTCGCCGGACAAGGTCATAATAGGTCACTTGGCTCTGGAACTCCAAGGTGAGCGTGTCATTTGCCGGAAAGTTAAAGACGACTAGATCATTTCTTTGAACGTCTTGAAAGCCTGGCAATCGATAATAAGGGAGTTGTGGCTTGGAGAAGTATGCTTGCCCTCCTCCAAGGATCTTAGGGAAAGTATGATGGACAAGTGGAAAGGCAATTGGAGTTTGGGGAACTCGCGGACCGTAGTGCATTTTACTCACAAACAGGAAATCACCTACGAGTAAACTGTCTTCCATAGACGAGGTAGGAATCGTATACAATTCGATAAAGAATGTCCGAATAAAATACGCGGCAAAAACGGCAAACAAGATGGCATCAGCCCATTCTCGACCTTTATTGCGAAGAGGGCGTCTTTCTCCTTCGGAAACTCCACCTATTCCATGGTAGGCCACATCTTTTGACCACCCCCAATAAGGGAGGAGGACCCACCCAAAAAGCACCGCACCATTGTGCTCCCAAAAGGAATACTTACGGTAGCTATCACAAATTTCTCCAATAAAGTGAGCGTATAAAAAAAGGTTAAAGCCGGGTAAGACGGCAAATACAACCCACCATTTTCGCTTATTAAAATGGTTAAGTAAAATCCATGCTCTGTAGACAGGGATTAGGGCGTGATAGCCCTTGTAGCCCGCTTGTTCAAAAAAACGATATAATCCAGCGAGATAGCCGGCGGTGAGTAAGAGTATTATGATAGTTGCAATCATCCTTCGAATTTACGTCAATCCCAATACATCCCGAACAGAGTACAAACCGGGTTTTTGCTGTTGAATCAACCATTCTGCAGAATCAATAGCTCCTTGTACAAAGCCTTGTCGGTTTTTGGCATGATGTTCAAGTTTGATATAATCAATTGCGCTATCCCATATGGCCTGATGGTTCCCAATGGCTCCTTGTTCCCGGAAGGCTTTTATAGTGGTCGTATCCCCATTCGTATCATGAGGTGTGTCATTGTCTAATGACCATTGATTTAGCGATGAGTCACCTTGTTTCAAGGCATCAAAAAGGCTAATTGCTGTGCCACTAGGGGCGTCTTTTTTTTCTAGATGATGCGTTTCTTCCAGGTGAAGTTTGAAGTCACCCCGATCCTTCATAAGTTGGGCTAAGTTCTTGGCAGCTTCTAAAAACAACTGGACGCCTAAACTAAAATTACTTCCATAGAGAATTTTAGCCTGATGGTTTTGCTGTGCTGTATGCACCTTGTTCCATTGATCGAGCCAACCTGTGGTTCCAGATACGATAGGTAGTCCTTGCTCAGCACAGAAAATTAAATTTTGAACGGCGTTTTCTGGACCTGTGAATTCAATAGCTACATCACAAGATAAGAGTGTATCAGATACCTCAATAGCGTCTTGCGTCTCATGGATAAAGCCGATTGTATGGCCCTGTTCTTCAAGGGTTTTGTGGAGAGCCTTGCCCATTTTCCCATAACCAAGTAAAGCGACACGCATAGAATTGATTTTACTCTAAATGTAATGATACAGATAATCCCACGATTGGGCTTCCCAAGGGGCTTGGCAAAACGATAGGATTCCAAGTGAGCAGAATATCATCATCAACTTGGAAATGACTGAGCCTTGCATCTACAGCGGCATCCATGATTTGCAGTGCATACCCTAAGCTAAGGAGCAACACTCCATAGTCAATTTCTCGCCGACTGGATTCTCGCTTGAGTCGTAAGGCGCTTGAGGATGTAAATCCATTACACCCTAGATCGTTACTGGGATCATCATCATTCAAAGCTCTTAGCGCACCGCGATAACATCGAAAATCTTTAACACCGCTAACCAACCAATAGGTTATTCCTCCGAGGCTACCATATACAATGGGCATCTTCCAATATTTTTCATTGTAAGCTTGACCTGCTCCTGGCAAGGTACTTGCCCAAAGGATGGCTCGCTTAAAGTCTTTAGGATGAAAGGAATCGTCAACTGTTTCCTCGGACAGGGTAAGCACGCTATCCTTTGCTGATTGGGATGTATCTATAATGTCCTCTTGGGCTTGAAGACTGGATGCCAACAAGAGTATAAACAGTAGGCTTAGCTTGTTGCGTAACGAAGCGCCCATCATACAGTTATTGCAATAAATCAAGAATACGTTGTAAGTCTTCTTCATTATGAAAGTATACGCTCATCTCTCCTGATCCATTGGCCTTTTGATTGAGACGAACTCGGGTGCTCCACTGGGAGGAAAGTTTTTCTTCCATGGCCTTAAATGATGGAGATTTCTTTTTGTTTTTTGCCTTGGGTTTACGCTTAGCTAAACTCGCGATACGCCGTTCAACTTCCCGAACGGATAAATTATCACTTAGAATTTCATGGAGCAGGTCGAGTTGCAGTAATACATCCTCTAAGCCAGCTAGTGCACGAGCATGTCCCATAGAGATACGTTGGTCACTTAACGCATTTTGTACATCGGGTGGAAGTTTTAAAAGCCGAAGGTAATTGCTGATTGTTGCACGCTTTTTCCCGAGTCGTTGGGATAACTCTTCGTGGGTTAACGAACATTCTTCAAGGAGCCGCTCATAACTACGTCCTACCTCAAGCGCATTGAGATCTTCGCGCTGTATGTTCTCAATGAGGGCGATTTCAAGGGATTCTTGATCGTTGGCATTTCTGACATAACAAGGAACTTCTAATAGTCCTGCTAGTTTTGATGCCCGGAGTCTTCGCTCTCCAGCGATTAACTCAATCTTCCCGCTTGATTCTCTTCGAACGGTTAAGGGTTGAACCACACCATGAATACGAATGGATTCTGCCAGTTCTGCCAGTTTTTCATCGTCAAATTCGACACGAGGCTGAAAGGGATTTACTTTGATTTCAAGAATAGGAATGTTAAGTACTTCTCCAATGCCTTTCGATCTCCCCGATAGGCTGCCTACTGAACTGGTATTAGGTGTTTCTCCAATGTCAGAGAGTAAGGCACGAATGCCTTTTCCCATTGCTTCTCTTTTTCCATTTGCCATAACTTCTGTCTTAAGGGTTAGCTTGTAACAGCTTCACTGATTTGGCCGTGCTTCACCAAAATTTCTCTTGCCAAATTGAGATAGTCTTGTGCTCCTTTAGAGCTTGCATCAAACAAGATTACGGGCTTTCCAACCGATGGCGCCTCACCAATTCGTGTATTCCGATGAATTATTGTCTCAAAAACGAGTTCTTCAAAATGCTTACGGACCTCTTGATTTACATCATTAGCCAATCGAAGCCTTTGGTCGAACATGGTAATCAGAATTCCTTCAATCTGCAAGTCTGCATTGATGCGTTTCTGGACAATTTTGATGGTATTAAGCAGTTTACCAAGTCCTTCTAAGGCAAAATACTCTGCTTGAACAGGTATAATCACAGAATCAGCTGCTGCTAAGGCATTGACAGTAATCAATCCTAGGGATGGCGAGCAATCAATAAGGATAAAATCATAGGAATCTCTAACACCGTCAATGAGTTTGGATATGATGCGTTCTCGTGAAGGGACATTGATCAATTCAATTTCTGCACCCACCAAATCGACATGGGATGGAAGAATATCCAAGTGGGGCGTTTCAGTCGATAAAATCGAATCCTTAATCGTCGCATCCCCAACTAGACACTCATAAAGTCCATGTTTGACCTCTTTAGGATTGATTCCAATACCAGATGTAGCATTTGCTTGAGGATCGGCATCAATAATTAGGGTCTTTTTCTCTAAAATTGCCAAGCTTGCCGCAAGGTTGATTGCTGAAGATGTTTTTCCTACTCCTCCTTTTTGATTGGTTATCGCAATAACTCTTCCCATGTTCTTCTTTGTTTTCCTTCCGGTTTTAAATATTCATACTCTCGCCAATGGCTAGCATGGTGAAATCAATTCCTGCATTTTTGAAATCGGCCTTGACCTCTTCATGGTCGACCTCGATATATCCAAACGTATCAAAGTGGATGCCTAGTACACGCTTGCACTGAACAAGCTCTGAGGTTTTAATGGCACCTTTATGATCCATGGTAAAGTTTCCACCAATGGGCAATACTGAAAAATCAATGGGGCCTATCATTTCAGGAATCAAGGTCATATCTAAGGTAACCGCTGTATCTCCGCTGTAATAGAAGAGCATATTTTCAAATTCAATCACAAAGCCTCCAGGTTGGCCGCCATAGCTACCATCGGGTAGCGAAGAAGTATGCACGGCTTGCACATAGTGTACACGTCCGAAGTCAAATGACCAGCTTCCCCCATGGTTCATAGGATGTATTTGGCATTCTTTTGCTCCAAAATACATAGCCACCTCATAGTTGGATACTACGGTTGCTCCGCAACGCTTTGCAATTTCCTCTGTTTCGGCAATGTGATCGACATGACCGTGTGATAAGAGGATAAAGTCTGCCTCAATAGAGTCCACGTCGATATGCGCAGCTTTTTCATTGCCTCGAATAAAGGGATCAAATAGAATTTTATGACGGCCTGTATCAAGAAGAAAACAGGCGTGTCCGTAGAAAGTACATTTCATGTCGAAAAGGTAAGATTAAATCAAGACATCGATGCCTAAGAAATACACCAACAATCCACGGAAAAAGATAGGGTCTTACTGGGAGTAGATACTTTTTAGTTGATGGCATTCATTGACCCAAGTAAAGCTTCTTTTTGCTTTATTCGCTGCTTGCCGCATGGCTTGTTGAGATTCTGCTGATAGACAACGCTGGATGCCCTGTGATATATGTTCTGGTTGAAGATTATCAAGCATCAAAAAGTAAGGTGCCTCTTCATAAAGCAATTCGTGTATGGGGGTTTTAACGGTAAGCATAGGTAGCCCAGCATGCATATACTCAAAGCATTTGTTGGCGAGGGAATAACGATAGTTTTTAGATGTGGTATCCAAAAGATGCAGTCCAAGCAGTGCTCTTTTTGTAATACTTGGCAGAAGGCCTGGGGTGATTCTTCCCAACCAAACAATTAGATCTGATTTGCCCTGTTGTTGTGCTAACCTCTTAAGTTGGTCAACTTCATCCCCATACCCCGCAATAACGAGAGGTGGTAGGTCTATTGTCCATGCAGAAATCACCTGATCTAAGCCTCTTCCTGAATTGATTACCCCTTGGTAAAGAATGAATTTCTTTGGCAATACCTCTTGAAGAGCCTGAGGTAATATTTCCTCGACTTCCCTACTAATAGGAATATTTCTCACCACAGCGAAGTCCTTCGAATACACTCTTGAAAAGGTGTCTGCTAACCATTGATTTACGGTGTAGCAATGCGCGAATTTTGGAATGTATCGATTGGCTATGGTCTTCCAAACCCATCGCACAAAGGGTTTTGTTTGCAATTCATCTACTTCTTCAAACCACTCGTGGGCATCAAAGATTCGTTTGGCATGACGCGTACTACCATGAAATACTCCAAGGATCGTATCCAGATCATTCGCTAGATAGACACCATACTGCTGTTTTCTTAAATGCTTCCAAAGCTTCCAGTTAAACTCAAGATAAAATCGCCACCCCTGAGAATAATTCAAGGAGAGCAAATCAATGGAAACGGAGTCATGAAGATCAGGGTGAATAGAATCTATATCCTCCTGACTCAGTTCAGGAAAATTTCTGCCAATGATTGTGATTTGATATCCAATGGATACAAGGTATCGTACGACCTTCTGCACTCGTTGGTCATACCTATAGTTGTTGGTGATCGCAACACAACAAGTGGGCTTATTGTATGTAGTAAGTCCCATTAGGTTTGAGGTGTTGAGGTAAACGTATTGGCTCCGGCCTGATACAACTCACCGCATTGACAGAGGTCGTTAAAGATTTCTTTTACTTCGGGGCGCTCATCCGCTTCAAAGTGACTTAACACAAAGACCAAGGAATGCGGCTTTTGGGTCAGCGTTTTTATCCGTTGTACCCAATGACTCTTTAATGCGGGAGATATAGAGGGTTTACTCGTTGGCTTACAAGCATCGCATACTTGACAATCCTGCTGAAGTTCTTCGCCAAAATAGCTACAAAGCATCCGCTGGCGACATAGGCGATCATTGGCAATATAATCGACCATCTGCCTTAGTTGATGCGCTTGATGGTTGAAGTGCCGTTTCATTTCAGCGGCATTAATAGGCAAGTTGACCGTGGCAATGCGGGGAATTCGTAGGGTCACGGAGTTGCCCTCGATACCACGAAGAAAGTCAACACATTCGTAGGTGTGAAGCCGTTCTAGGAGTTTGAGGATCCGTGCTTCATTACCTTGAATATCCTTGGCCATGCGCTTGAGGTCAATTGACTGGAAATCCCGAAACACATTGGGGTAATTTCTCAATAAATAGTCTATTACAACACGATAATCTTCGCTCTCTACCTGCATTTTGTAGAGGTTTTCTCGTGACGTGATGACTTTAACTTTATGATGGCTGTATTCATTGGTTGCAAGATGGAGCAATCCCCAACGTTCCAACCATTGTACTGAGCTGTAGACTTTTAAGGCAGATAGGGAAGTCTTTTGAATGAGTACGTCAAGCGGCAAGGGATGAGGTTTGAATTGACCTTGACCCTCTGCAATACCATGGTGTAGGCAGAAATAGTGATAGACTTTCTTTATATCTGCGGGGGATACCTTATTGCTTGTTTGCTGCTCAAGCGCATCCCGTAAATCTTCCCTCGAACATATAATCATGGATTTAGCAGATAAACGATCTCTTCCTGCTCGACCAGCCTCTTGGTAGTATGCTTCTATGCTAGGCGGGACGTCAAGATGGATGACTTGTCGCACGTCATCTTTATCTATACCCATCCCAAATGCATTGGTCGCCACCATTACATCAATTTTGTTTTGGGTCCATTCATGCTGTATGGCATCTCGGGCAGCATTGGACAATCCTGCATGGTAATATTTCGCCTGAATATCATGTTGCTGCAAAAACGAAGCAATTTGATAACACTTTCGTCGATTTCGTACAAAGATGATGGTGCGCTCTTTTTTTGAGTCAATGAGTTTTTCCAATAAACAATTGTATTTATTGGATTCATTGATTACCTGAAAGGCAAGGTTTGGTCGTGAAAAACTCGTTTGGTGGTGGACCGTATTTCGAAGCTTTAAAAAATCCTTGATGTCCTGGGCAACTTGGGGTGTAGCAGTCGCCGTAAGTCCTAAGGTAGGGTAGACGTCTTGAAATTGGCGGATAAGTCCAATTTTGAGATAAGAAGGTCGGAAGTCATGTCCCCATTCCGAAATACAATGGGCTTCATCGACGACAAGCAAACCAATGTTGAGTTTAGGGTATAGGGCTTTGAAAGCCTTTGTTTGCAGCCGTTCAGGGGAAAGAAAGACAAACTTAGTTTTGTTAAACTGTATACTGCTCCACGCATTCTCAATTTGTCGAGCGGTCATTCCGCTGTGAATCATGACACTGGGAATAGCTCGTTTTCTGAGGCCCTCAAACTGATCGATCATCAATGAAATCAAAGGGCTTACCACAATACAAAGTCCTGGGCGCAATAAACCGCTGATTTGGTAGGTCAGCGACTTGCCTCCGCCTGTCGTCATGATTCCGAGCACATCCTTCCCTTGGACTACATCACGAATAATTTCTTCTTGTAATGGTCTAAACGATGAAAACCCCCAATACTTTCTCAAGAGCTCTCGAGCGTTGGTAGAGGGTTTTTGGTGAATCATACGTTAGTTAAGGTCTTATATCAGGTCTAGCTGAAATGAAAATTTTATTCTACTCTAAGTTTAAACGAGTTTCCCCTTGTCTAAAGTGAGCATGCGGTCAGCTTTTTTTGCGAAGCCAAGGTCATGGGTTACAATCACAAAGCTTTGTTCTTCTGTTGCTCGCAAGGAAAAAATTAAATCATGTAAATCTTCACTCGTTTCGGCATCGAGATTTCCTGAGGGCTCATCAGCAAAGACAATGGCTGGGTTATTCATAAGGGCTCTTGCTACAGCGACACGTTGTTGTTCCCCACCGGATAACTCCGAAGGACGATGTTTAATACGCGCTGACAATCCCATTTTCTCAAGTAATTCGGAAGCACGGAACGATGCTTTTTTCTTCGAGACACCCTGCAACATGGCCGGAATGCAAACATTTTCAAGGGCGGAAAATTCAGGAAGTAGGTGGTGAAACTGAAAGACAAAGCCAATCTTTTCATTTCGAAATCGAGCTAACTCTTTTCCGCTAAGTGAGGATATGCGCTTTCCTTCGAAAGTAACTTCGCCTTGATCGGGTTTTTCCAGTGTTCCCAAAATTTGCAGGAGGGTACTTTTTCCAGCACCTGAACTACCTACAATACTAACCACTTCTTTGGCTTCAATAGTCATGTCAATCCCATTAAGCACAGAGAGTGTTTTGTATGATTTATGGATGTTTTGCGCGCTGAGCATGCTGAAAAATACGAAGTCTACAATTTGTACAACAGTTGTGGATGAATTCTCTTTAAAAAAAACCTTTCTTTCCTTGTAAATCCGTTGCTTTAGGTTGAAATTTACTAGAGAATCAACCAGAGAACTAAAAGGATACTATGAACTTACACGAATATCAGGCAAAAAACCTATTGAAGAAATACGGGGCACGCATCCAAGAAGGGGTTATGATTGAGAGCACTGCGGATGCTACAGCTGCTGCGCAAAAGCTTACGGATGAGACGGGGACGTCTTGGTATGTTGTTAAGGCGCAGGTTCATGCCGGTGGTCGTGGAAAGGCAGGTGGAGTTAAGCTTGCAAAAGGTATTGATAAGGTAGAAGGCATTGTCGATGAAATTCTTGGAATGACCATTGTCAACCGCCAAACAGGTCCTGCAGGTAAGTTGGTGCGTAAAGTTTTGATCGCTCAAGACGTATATTATCCCGGTGAGCATGAAATCCGTGAATTTTATGTTTCCCTTCTTCTCGACCGAGCGAAAGGACAATTATGCTTTATCTATTCGACAGAAGGAGGAATGGACATTGAAGAAGTTGCTGAATCTACTCCAGAGAAAGTTTGTAAGGAATGGATTGATCCCAATGTAGGTTTACAAGGATTTCAGGTTCGAAAAATGGCCTTTAATCTCGGCCTTTCGGGACAGGCATTTAAGAACATGTGTAAGTTCCTTTCCAGTGTGTACAAGGCCTATGTATCTAGTGATGCTTCTCTAGTCGAGATTAATCCATGTTTGATTGCCTCTGATGAAGCGGTAATTGCCGTTGATGGGAAGATTAGCCTGGACGGTAATGGACTATTTCGACAAAAAGACCTAGCTGAAATGCGTGACGTTTTAGAAGAAGATCCTACAGAAGTAGAAGCAGGAGAAGTTGGCTTGAGCTATGTGAAACTTGACGGAAATGTCGGTTGTATGGTGAACGGAGCAGGGCTTGCTATGGCTACTATGGATATGATTAAGATTGCAGGTCAAGAACCTGCGAATTTCCTTGATGTAGGAGGAACTGCCGATGCCAAGCGAGTTGAAACGGCGTTTCGTATCATTTTGAAAGATCCCAATGTTAAGGCCATCCTGGTAAATATCTTCGGAGGAATTGTTCGTTGCGATCGGGTAGCTCAGGGAATTGTCGATGCCTACAAGTCTATCGGGAATATACCAGTGCCTATCATTGTCCGTCTCCAGGGAACTAATGCGGCGGAAGCCAAAGAAATCATTGATCAATCAGGGCTTAAGGTCTATCCGGTTATTCAGTTAAAAGATGCTGCTCAAAAGGTTGAAGAGGTTTTGGCCTAAAGAATAATTTGATGAACTGAGCACATAACCTATGAAAAGACCAAGGGTTATTTGACAATGCTTGCGTCATTAGATGCTATGTTTTCCTTTGTGTGGTACTTGAAAACATAATTGTAGTCTTACTTTCACCAATTCAATGAAGTGGCTAGCTCGTTTTTCTTTTGCCTTATTCTTTACGCTATGCTTTTTGAAGTTATCGGCTCAGGAAACGAGTTGTGGTGGTCAGGTGACCGGCCAAGGCAGTCCCTTAGCGTATCCTACAATTATAGTAGTAGAAGATAGTCTTCGTTTGCAAGGCGACGTAAACGGCTACTTTCAGATACATCTTGGTGCTAATGAAGAGGTTAGCCTTGTCATATCTTATTTGGGATTTTTCTCTCAAGAGGTTGTAATTCGATTAGACGATGAATGCAGTGATATCAAAATTAATCTCCAACCTAAGGAAGGAAGCTTAGAGGATATAGTGGTTTCAGGAAATTTAAGGCCTGTTTCTAGAATGAATAGTCCCGTTCCTGTTGAAGTTTATTCCTCCTCCTATTTTAAGTCCAATCCGACGCCATCGCTGTATGAATCGCTCCAAAATGTAAATGGTGTTCGTCCTCAACTTAATTGTAATGTGTGCAATACAGGAGATATTCACATCAATGGTTTAGAAGGGCCTTATACCATGGTGTTAATTGATGGAATGCCTATTGTGAGCGGTCTATCTACCGTCTATGGATTAACTGGAATTCCGCAATCTCTCGTTGATCGTATAGAAGTTGTTAAAGGACCGGCGTCGACCTTGTATGGCTCCGAAGCGGTAGGAGGTTTGATCAACATTATAACTAAGAACCCATTGCAAGCCAATCGTTTTACTGCAGATGTATTTGCTACCAGTTGGGCAGAAGTTAATATGGATCTCGGTGGACGCTTTGCCATAGGCCAGAAGGTAGATGCTCTACTAGGTGTTAACTACTTCAATTACCAATTGCCTTTAGATAAGAATGGTGATGGATTTACCGATGTAAGCCTGCAACAGCGAGTATCGGTTTTTCAAAAGTTCCGCTTTAAACGAAACAAGGGCAGGGAGTTTTCAATAGCAGGACGCTATGTGTATGAAGACCGATGGGGAGGTGAAATGGATTGGAATAAGACCTTTCGAGGAGGTGATGAGGTGTATGGAGAAAGTATCTATACAAGCCGTTGGGAAGCGCTTGGTGTTTACCAATTACCTTGTCGTGAGGAGATAAAGCTTCGTTTAAGTGCGAACGGTCACCACCAGAACTCAGTCTATGGTAATACGGTTTATCTGGCTGACCAGTCGGTGGCTTTTAGCCAATTGACTTGGCGTAAGAGGCTTATGGGTAATGAGTTGCTTGCGGGCTTCACCTACCGTATGACGCATTTTGATGATAATACGGTAGCTACTCAGGGGATAGCGGGCAATCAACCGTCTACCATTCATCTGCCCGGTCTGTTTATGCAAAACGAGCTGGATATAAATCCTCAACATTCTTTATTGCTAGGGCTTCGATATGACTATAACTCCGTGCATGGGAGCATTCTAAGCCCTCGAATAAACTATAAATGGCTTTCTGAAAACAGAAAGCATGTCATTCGCCTTAGTGCAGGTAATGGCTATCGCGTAGCCAATGTGTTTACC
>JBMYZU010000010.1:0-93501 GCA_049610685.1 Chitinophagales bacterium | reverse complement strand
TCGACTCGATGGTTTTTTGCATTCGAACTTGTTTAATCCAGGAAGAGAAGCCTACACGGGATTTGGCATTGGTCGATTTCATCTGAGAAAGACGGTCAATAACTTAGAAATCACAGGAGGGTACATTTACGATCAGCTTGGCAGTGGGCTTATCTTTCGTGCCTATGAAGATCGTGCCTTAGGTATTGATGATGCCTTAGTAGGTGTACGAGCAGATTACAAGATCTCTGAAGCGTTCTCGATAAAGGGAATGGCTGGAATGCGCAAGCAGCGACTTGGAATGGATCGTTCGGTCATTGCTGCCACTGAGTTGAAGAGTTTCCAAAGTTTTGGAAAAGAAAAAGATTGGAACATGTCCTCGGGGATTGCTGCCGTAAATCGTACGCTCGATCAAGAATCTATGGATGCCATAGTAGCTATAATCAATAGTTATCCCCTCGACGAACGATTCTTACCTACTTATAACAGCTATGCTTTTTCAGCCTACAATCAGCTCAATCATAAACGTTGGGGATGGTATCTTGAAGGAGCATGGAAGTCAAAAGATTTACAGCTTGTTAGCCTGACCGAGCCTCTGCAACTTGACGCCGGAAACGCTCTCTTTACCACGGTGTCTTATGCTAAACCGGGACTGGGTGCTACTTTGCTCTTTAAGCGCACCGACAACTTTCAATCTCGAAGTAATCCATTGGGAGGTGAAACTATCTTAAATTCCGCTATCAACTTCCTGCCACCTGCGAACCGTCAGTTGTCGCTTCGTCTCCCTGCGCGCTACCAACCTGCTTCCCAAGAAATACGAGAAATGGGTTTGTCGCTCGATGTAAACTGGAAGATGAATAAATCAATGTCCCTGCACGGAACCTACAGTCAGATTCATGATCTAGGGGCTACTCCAGGTGACTTCATCAATGACTTGCTGTATGCTCGAGGAAGCATTTCGGGATTAAACAGCGGTAAGGCAGAAGGAGCGCTTTTGTTTAAAGAGGTCTATCTCGACGTAGAGTGGAAACACTCTAAAAAATGGAAGGGGCTTTATGGTATGTATTACACCATGTATAACCGTTTATTCTATGAAGGGGAAGGCCTTGCCCAGACCTTTGTCTACTCGCCGTTCTTTCGTTGGACCAATCGTATCTCGCGAAAAGTGTCTATGAAATACGAATTGCAATACCAGCACACGGTGGATGACTTTGGTCAATGGGTCTATGGAATGGTTCAGTTGAACTTACCCCCTAAACTCTCCTTTGCCATATCTGATATGTGGAATCTACAGACGGGTCCAAATGTCTTGAGTGTTTCTCAAGAAGGGTCTAAGTCTGGTATTCATTATTACTCCATATTTATGTCGTATACAGAAAAACAACATCGCTTGTCCTTAAACTATGCCAAGCAAGTTGCCGGAATTGTATGCACCGGAGGGGTATGTCGTTATGAACCTGCCTTTAATGGATTTCGTGTTAACCTAGTAACCAGTTTCTAATGCATTGTTATCGTTTTACGCCTTTTTTCTTTGCCTCTTTTCTATCTCTCATGATTTTTTCCTGTGAAGAGGAGGGGCCTGCTGTTATCTTAGATGAAGCGGAAACTTTATCCGATACTACCTACATGACCTCAACCATTCCGAGTGCTCAGGATAAAGTTGTGCTTATGGAAGAGTTGACAGGAGTGCGCTGTCCGAATTGTCCAGATGGTCATCAAGAAGTAGAATCCATTCTATCTAATAATCCAGGCCGAGTGTTGGCCGTTGCGGTGCATACTCCATTTTTGGGGCAACCATTTCCAGGTGAACCTAGTTTGATTACCCAGGCAGGGATTGATATGGAGAGTACTTTCGGTGGCTATGATGGCAAGCCAGCTTCTCTGATTGATCGCGTTAGCTATCCCGGTGAACAGTATCGGTTTCTCGGTCTGCCCCAATGGGTGATACGAGTCAATGAGCGTATGATGGAAACATCTCCTGTGAATATTGATGTCACCTCAACGCTAGCGTCCAATGGGAACTCGGGGGTTATCAGTGCTTCAATGACGTATACCGATGCCGCCTCTGATCATAGATTTGGGATTCTGCTCACTGAAAATGAGGTGGCGACGACTCAGATTGTAGGAAGTGTTGAGGTTGAAGACTATGAGCAAGAGCATGTGTTAAGAAGTTACATCACTCCGGTTACTGGTCAAGGCTTTGAAGAAGTTGCTCTCGAGCCAGGTCGCGTATTTGAAAAAGACTTTGAGTTTGATCTTGAAGAAGGTTGGAATAGTGATAATATGGAAGTAATTGTTTGGGTTTCAGATGCCAATGGTATTGTGCACGCTGCCAAAGCAAAACTTGGTGAATAAGGTATAGATATGAAGATTTCATACAACTGGCTACAACAATATGTTTCGGCAGAAATTCAACCGAATGCCGCTGCGGATTGCCTGACCGCAACGGGTTTAGAGGTAGAACATCTCACAAGTACTGGAGGTGACCCCAAGCTTCTTCAGCAACTTAAAGTAGGAGAGGTATTGACAAAAAGCGCCCATCCAAACGCAGACCGTCTTGCGTTGGCTAAGGTGGATGTTGGAGATGAGGTCCCACTGGACATTGTATGTGGTGCTCCTAATCTAGAAGCGGGTCAAAAAGTTGTTGTGGCTTGCGTAGGAGTTGAAATTCCGGTAAAGGATGGAGAGTCGTTTACCATTCGTAAAGCAAAAATACGAGGGGAGCATTCAGAAGGTATGCTCTGCAGTGAGCGCGAGATTGGTCTGAGTGAAGATCATGCCGGTATTATGGTTTTGCCCGACTCAACAATAGTTGGTCAGTCCTTATCAGAAGCTATAGACTTGGAAAGTGACTACCAATTTGATATTGGATTGACTCCCAATCGAAGTGATGCCATGAGCCATTACGGCGTAGCTCGAGATCTCGTTGCTGCCCTAAGAGCTCAGGGGAAGAGTGCTTCATGTAAGCCCATAGAAAGTACTGCGCTTCCTGGTGATCTTCCTTCGGTTGGGCTATCTGTTAAGGACGCCTCAGCTTGTCCTCGTTATTCACTAACTAAGATTACTGGAATTGAAGTAAAAGATTCTCCGCAGTGGATTCAACAAGCATTAAAATCCATTGGGTTAAAATCAATCAACAACGTCGTTGATGCTACGAATTTTGTCCTTTGGGAAATGGGTCAGCCCTTACATGCCTTTGATGCGGATCAAGTAGATCAAGAGTCCATCATCGTGCGTAGGGCCAACGATCAAGAACAGTTTGTGACGCTTGATGATAAGTCGATCAAACTGGATAAGGAAGACTTGGTGATTGCTGATGCTCAAAGTCCACTTTGCCTAGCAGGTGTTTATGGAGGAAAGAAATCAGGAGTTACGGAAAACACGACTTCAATTCTTCTAGAGAGCGCATACTTTGATGCAACAACGATTCGCAAGACATCGATGCGTCATGGGCTACGTACCGATGCCGCTCAGCGTTATGAGAAAGGCGCGGATCCAGAAATTTTGCAACAGGGTTTGGAAAGGGCTGTGGACATTCTTCGTGAAACCTGCCCAAATCTTGCGGTAGAAGGATATTCCTCTTTCGATAGTGGTGCGCTGAAGCCTGCGGAGGTAAAGCTCTCCTTAGAATACTTAGATCAACTTTCAGGACTATCTTTTTCCTATGCTACTGTAATACAGATATTGGAGGATTTAGATATCAAGGTGAACAAGGAAGAGGGCGGTTGGTTGACACTATCCATTCCTATGTATCGCAGCGATGTCAAACGCCCGGAAGATGTAATTGAGGAAATTCTTCGAATCTATGGTTTTGATCGCGTGAGTATTCCTGACCGAGTGCATAGTTCGCTTACTTTCCAAGATCGATTCCAAATCAAGCCATGGATCGACCGTATAGCTGGTCTTCTTAATGGTTTTGGTTATTCGGAAATTATGACGAATTCCATCAGTAAGTCCAAGCATTACCAAAAACTTAGTGAAAAGGATTTAGCATCCATTGTTCGCTTGGAAAACAGCATGACAAGTGAGCTGGATATCATGAGGCCAAATCTCATTCCTGAAGGGCTCGAAGTCATTGCTTATAATATCAATAGAAAAGCGGATAATCTACGCTTCTTTGAGTTTGGGCATACCTATTCGAAGAATGGAGAGGCATATAGCCAACGTCGGGAGCTTGCGATATATTTTTCCAGTCCAGGCCCATTACGCCATTGGTCTGGTGAAGTTGCTAAACAAGATTTTAATGCATTTAAAGGACTGGTCGATGCACTTAACAAAAGCTTAAAGCTTAGTGCTCAGTCAATGAAGGTATGGAGCGATTCTTTCGCTCAAGGGCAGGAGTTTATGATGAATAAAAAGGTCTTCCTTCGTTTGGGCGAAGTGCTTCAAGATGCCAAAGAGCAATTTGGTATTGATCAGCCTGTTTTTGTAGCACTTTTTGATATCGATAACATCTTGTCGATTATTGACAAAGATGTTTCCCATATGATGTCTATTCCAACAACGCTTAACGTGCATCGTGACCTTACCATCCACTTAGAGGAAAATATGCCTTATCATCAAGTCAGCAGAACCATAGCAGATTTGAATATTAACGAGCTTATCCATTGGAACCTAGTGGATGATTTTAGAGATGAAAAAAAGATTGGAAAGAATCTTAAAGCTTGGACGATTCACTTCGTGTTAAACTTCGGGGATACGACGCCGTCTGATGCCGCTATTGACAAGATTATGCAAGGCATAATCCAAGCCTTTCAACAGAAACTGGGTGCAAATCTTGGTCAATAGGAAGAGGTAGAGTCTTTTTAAAACAGATTCCTGTAATCCAATAATTTTTGCTCAATTTATTTCTCTTTTTTTTCCGACTTTTATGGGGAGGAGATGTTTTTGAGAGTTTTTGTAAAAAGTAAAGACAAAGCAAGCTGTTCTTTGAGCTTTTACGGTAATCAATGAGGTTTTGGCGTGCTGCCGTCTAGGTAGACCCCGTCAAATCTGCTAAATCAGTAAAGTGAGCATGTACAATGCCGCAGAAAGCTCGATTTGGTGTTAAATCAAGTACTCATTGCACAAAGTGCCCGGTTCAATGCGGTTTGATGAGGAAACGCTTTGCGTTATAAATTGAATGTGTGATGGAATCAATCATTTTTATTGTATTGTCAGTTATTGGGGGAACAGCCCTCGGCTATGTAGCTGCTCGATACATGGTCAGTGGACAGCTAAAAGCCAAAGAGAAAAAGGCTGAACAACATGTCAAACGAATGCTCAAGGATGCCAAAGAAAAGGCGGAACAATTAAAAAAGGAGCGATTATTAGAGGTTAAAGAGGAGCTTGTAAAAAAACGTGGTGAGTTAGAAGAAGAACTCTCTCAGCGAAAGGACAAGGTGGTGGAGCGTGAAGCCAATGTCAAGGAGCGAAACAAGGAATTACAGATTCGCTCAGAGGAGGTCTCCAAAGTTCGAAAGGCTAATGAACAATTCAAAAAAGATATTCAAACTTGGCGTGAGCAACTTGAGGCCAAAGAGAAAGCCATAGAAGAACAACGCGAAGAGCTGGCGAAAAAGCTTGAAAATATAGCTGAGTATTCTGCTGCGGAGGCTAAGGAAGAGTTAGTGACTCAGCTTGTAAAAGAAGCTCGAACCGAAGCGATGGCTGAAATCCAGAATATTATGGATGAAGCTCGTTCCAATGCCAATCGCGATGCAAAGAAGATTGTTATTCAGACGATTCAACGCACGGCTGCTGAGCATGCTATTGAAAACACGGTTAGTGTCTTTCAATTGAAATCGGATGATCAGAAAGGACAAATTATTGGTCGTGAGGGACGTAACATCCGTGCAATTGAGGCAGCTACTGGCTGTGAGATTGTAGTAGATGACACACCGGAGGCTATTGTAATTAGTGGTTTTGATCCAGTGCGTAGAGAGGTGGCTCGATTAAGTTTACAACGGCTTACGCAAGATGGAAGAATTCACCCTGCGCGAATTGAAGATGTGGTTAAGAAGGTGCGCAAGCAAATGGAGGACCACATCAAGGAAATAGGGGAGCGAACGGTGATTGACTTGGGTATTACAGGCATGCATTCAGAACTTATTCGATATGTAGGTAGAATGCGTTTTCGGTCCTCCTATGGACAAAACTTGTTACAACACTCGCGTGAAACAGCCAATTTATGCGCTACGATGGCAGCGGAGTTAGGGCTTAATCCTAAACTTGCCAAACGTGCAGGATTGCTGCATGATATCGGGAAGGTGCCTGAAGAGGATACGGAACTATCTCACGCTTTATTGGGTATGAAACTCTGCGAAAAATATGGTGAAAGCAAGGCCGTTGCTAATGCCGTAGGCGCTCACCATGATGAAGTCGAAATGAAATTTGCCATTTCTCCAATCATTCAGGTTTGTGATGCGATTTCTGGAGCGCGTCCTGGAGCTCGACGGGAAGTGGTGGAAAGTTATATTGAGCGTTTAAAAGGATTGGAGGCCATTGCGAATTCGTTTGATGGAGTAGAGAAGGCCTATGCCATCCAAGCAGGTAGAGAATTACGGGTTATTGTGGAAGCCGAAAAGGTGAGCGATACGAAAGCAGGAGAGCTATCTCATTCTATATCACAGCGAATTCAGGATGAAATGACCTATCCAGGTCAGGTTAAGGTTACTGTGATTCGCGAGCACCGATCGGTGTCGGTTGCGCGGTAAGCTTGGTTTAGTCCCTTGCAAGCTTAAGCTAAGGCTCTAAACGATCCTCAGGAAATATCTTCATTTCAAAAGGCTGATTGACAATTTTTGCCATGGCCATTCGGTCTAAGCGAAACACCCTAAAGTCTTCTCTCAGTCTGCAATAGGCCGCTAATTGTCGCTTACTTTCATTAAAGATTAAGCGTATGGGTTCAACAACTCGTTGGGTTACTTCGCGCTCATTGGATTCGTATTCTATCTCAATGCACAGTCGCTCATTCATTGCTGTTTCAATGCAGTGCGTCAAATTGGGACTATAGTGCATGTGTCGCTTAACATGATAATCTTCCATGCAATAAATTTAGGATTTATATTGAGAGAGGTTCTTTTTTAGGGCTTCAATCTTATCTAGGCCATCTTTAAGCTTCTGCCGCTCCTTCTCAACTACGGCAGATGGGGCATTGTCCACAAAGCGAGCATTGCTCAGTTTTCCTTGTACTTGTTTCACAAAACCTTCGGTGTAGGAAAGTTCGGCTTCAAGGTCTTGAATGAGTTGGTCAACATCAATGGTTTTTCCGGTATCCACATAGAAGGTAGCTCCTTTTTCTACAAAACTCTCTTGGCCATCGACTTCATGCTCAATCCATTCGATGGATTCAGCCTTGGTCATTTTTGCAATCAATTGCTCAAAGGCCGTATACGCTTCCGACGGCTTGCCGTATACCGTCAATTTGATGGTGTCTTGGTTTTTACAAGAGGCTTTTTGACGGATATCACGTATTCCAGTAATAATGCGTCGGGCGGACTCTCCATGATCAAGCCAGGTCTTATCCATGGACGCACTTGCCATAGGATAGGACTCAACGCAAATGCTTTCACCTTCCTTTCGCTCCTCTAGATTTTGCCAAAGCTCTTCGGTGATGAAGGGCATAAATGGGTGCAGGAGTTGAAGGAGTTGATTAAAGAACTCAATGCTCTTTTCTTTTACTTTGGTTGGATAGGATTCGTCTTTTGGTCGCTTAACAAATTCTAAATACCATGAGCAGAAATCTGTCCAAGTGGCTTTATACAATTCCATCAATGCTTCGGACAGTCGGAACTCTGAGATGGCCTTATCTACATCGCTTGTCAGTTGCTCTAGTCGAGCTTCAAACCATTGTATAGCTGCTTTATCTTCTGGCGCTAAGTCACGGGAATCAGTGTTCCATGAATCAATCAGCATAAAGGCATTGTATAGTTTATTGGTGAAGTTTCTTCCGTTTTCACAGAGCTTTTCCTCAAACAACAAGTCATTTCCTGCGGCCGCGCAACTCAATACTCCAAAGCGCACCCCGTCAGCCCCATAGTGATCCATAAGTTTTAGGGCATCCGGTGAGTTTCCTAACGACTTGGACATTTTTCGGCGCTGCATGTCCCGCACCATTCCAGTGAAATAGACTTTTTCGAATGGCTTTTCTTTTTTGAACGTATATCCAGCAAAAATCATACGTGCTACCCAAAAGAAAATGATGTCCCATCCTGTAACTAATACTTGAGTGGGGTAGTAGTAGTCGAATTCTCGTTGGTCCTCTTTGAAGCCATCGAAGACAGATATGGGCCATAACCAACTGGAAAACCAGGTGTCGAGTGCATCGGGATCTTGCACAAGGTCTTCCATTTGGATACTGTCGTCTGAAAAATGGGATTGAGCCATGACTAATGCTTCTTCCTTGCTTTCTGCAACAAAGACTTCATCGCGTATATAGTAGGCTGGAATTGAATGCCCCCACCATAATTGCCTAGAAATAGGCCAATCACGAATGTTATCAAGCCAATGTTTATATACCGCTACATATTTGGTAGGAATAAAATCAATGTCTCCATTAAGGACGGCATCAAGGGCAGGCTTTACAATGTCATTCATGCGTACAAACCACTGTAAGGAACGGCGAGGCTCTACCACCGTATCAGCATTTCGCTCTGAATAGCCCACGCTGTTTTGTATCGACTCATTTTTAATCAATAGGTCATTCTCCTTGAGGTAACGGGCCGCAAGCTTACGTGCCTCAAATCGATCCTTTCCTACAGCAAATCCAGCGATGTCTGCAATGCTTCCATCGGGATTAAGCACATCGATGGATTCCAAATTATGTCGCTGACCGATCTCATAATCGTTGGTATCGTGCGCTGGGGTTACCTTAAGTACTCCCGTTCCAAACTCTCTATCGATATAGGTATCTGCAATAATGGGTACTTCTCGATTGACAATCGGGACTATGGCGCGTTTTCCAATGAGATGCTTATAGCGCTCATCATCCGGGTGTACACAGATAGCGGTATCACCCATAATAGTTTCCGGTCGCGTTGTGGCTACCGTTAGGTAGTCGTCTTGGTCAACCAGATTATACTTGATGTAATAAAGTTGAGAAGTAACTTCTTTTCGAATCACTTCCTCATTAGACAATGTAGTTTGCGCTTTAGGATCCCAATTGACAATCTTCCAGTCTCGATATATTTTTCCGTCGTTATACAATTCAATAAAGACCTTTGTGACGGCCTCTGACAGATCTTCTTCGAGAGTAAAGCGCGTTCTAGACCAGTCGCATGATGCTCCAAGGCGCTTTAATTGGTCGAGAATTACTCCACCAAACTCATCGGTCCATTCCCAGGCATGTTTGAGAAACTCGTCGCGTGTGAGGTCTGATTTTTTGATGCCTTGTTCTCTGAGTCTACCTACAACTTTAGCTTCAGTGGCTATTGATGCGTGGTCAGTTCCTGGTACCCAACATGCGTTTTTTCCTTGCATTCTTGCATGCCGAATAAAAACATCTTGAATGGTGTTGTTTAGCATATGTCCCATATGCAACACCCCCGTAACGTTGGGTGGTGGAATGACGATAGTGAAGGGTTCTCTTTCGTCTACTTTGCTGGTAAACAAATCATGTTTTAGCCAATAAGAATACCATTTCGATTCTACTTCTTTGGCGGTGTAGCCTTGACTCATAGCGTAGATTATAGGTTGTTTTTCCATTTGATGCTGCATCCTGCGCTGGGCAGCTGGTTTGCATCAATCACTTTGTTTTCTAGGTGGGTATCAATGGCGGACAGTAAATCTTCACCATTAAGAGGTGCATCATTTTTATGGTTAGAGCTGTCGTATCTCCCTCTGTAGATCAATGATCCATCACCATCGTATACAAAAAAGTCAGGCGTGCAGGCAGCACCAAATGATTTAGCTACCGTTTGGTCTTCATCATAGAGATAAGGAAACTGGAAACCGCGATTAATCGCTTGCTCTCTTAAACGGTCGGGATGGTCTTGGGGGTAATTGACCACATCGTTGGAAGATATAGCGACAAATCCCATTCCTCGATCAATCCGTTGATTAAAGGCTTTGGCCATGTGATCATCCAGGTGCAATACATAGGGGCAATGGGCACATATAAATGCCACCACTAAACCATGAGTGGCCATCAAGTCGTCTTCACTAAGTAGTTGTTTACTTACGACGTCCATCAAACGAAATGATGGAATAGAACTGCCCAGTGGGGCCATGGAGGACTGCATAAGTGCCATTGAGTTGCTTTAAGGCTGAAAGTTAGTCTTTACCTTCTTCATTTTCAAAATGTAGGGCATAGGAGTTGACACAAAATCGAAGTCCAGTGGGCTGGGGCCCATCATTAAATACATGGCCAAGGGGGCTATTGCAGGATTTACAGGCAATTGCTGTCCGAACTTTACCTTCTGAATGATCCTCGGATAGAGTTAATGTGTCTTCCGCGGCTTCCTTGTAAAATGTGGGCCAACCGCATCCAGAATCGTATTTGCTTTTTGAGGAGAAAAGCGGAGTCTTGCAATGGCTGCACAAATACATGCCTTTTTCAAAGTGCAGGTAGTACTTATTTGTGTAAGGAGATTCCGTTTTTGACATGGACTATTTTATTCTCGATTGAGTCTTTATCTCCTCAATCAAAATCTCTTTGCTATGTTCTGCATCGTGGTCTAGAGAGATTTCTAAATAGTTGCCATCGCCAGCAACCGTCAAGCTTTCCATTCTGTCGAGTCCGTTGGCATCATTCCCAAAGCCTAATACGGATAATTTTATACCGTATTCTTTATTGTTGCGTCGAACGACGCGCAGAAGCTCTTGTTCGTTAAGTGTTAGATGGTCATCGGTAAAAAGTCCATCACTAGCAAGTATAATTTGATTATTCCCTTCAGAAAGAAAACTTCCTTGAATCAATTCGTAGGCTGCCTCAATACCTTTTACTCCGTAGGTTAGGCCCGAAGGTGTTAAGCTATTGATTTCGTGTTTTACAGCCTCCTTGTCGGATAGAGAAACTGACGAAAAGATGGTATCAGCTTTTGAGTTGTAGGTAATCAATCCAATCTGATCAAAGTCTCTTAGGACATCAATCAAAGTGGTGATAGACTTTTTGAGTTTAGCTATTTTTCCATGCTTTCGCATCGAAAAGGAAACATCAATAAGAAAAATGAGATTATTCTGTTTATAAAGTGCTTCATTTAGTTCTCCCCATTGATTGTAATCAGGGAGATCCTCATTGACGACAACCTCTTCCTCTTCTGATTGTCCGATGTTTTCTGTATCGTTCGATGAGCTCATCAAGGCTTGCATTCGTTCTTCAGGTGACATTTCGCTTAGCTGAGGTTCTTCACTCGTTTCGTGAGTGACAGTTGAAAGATTCTCATCCGAGTCATCCGAGTTATCAGTATTTACTTCGACGATCGTGGTTGTTTCTGTTGGCTCACTGATGTCTGTGTAAATTTCCAATGGAGTATTTTCTTGGCTTGCAGTTTCTTCTGATGCTGTGCTTGTTTCTTCTGATGCTGTACCTGTTAGGACAGAGGTAGTATCAGTTTGGGCCGTTTCTTGAAGAGTTGGTGTCTCAAGTGACGCATTCTCCTGGGATTCAATTGGCTCCAGTGCTACTCCTTCATAAATTGGGGTTAAGTATACCTCTTGAATTTCTGTAATCTTAGTATCGATAGAAACCATCTTTTTTTCATAGCCATTGGCTTCTATTTCAGCCTTTGTATTTTCTTTGGGTTGTCCAGTTCTCCAGATACCCTCTTCATCACTTTTGCCTGACTCGAGAAGGTAGCCCTCTGCATTACGCACGAAAACATCGGCACGATATATAGGTTGCTCTGTGACAATATTTAAAATTTGAAAACCATAATCCACAAAACTCGGGTCTACTAAATCGATGGGATTCATGTCATAAGCTGCCAGAAGTGAATCATAATTAATGTCGTTCTCATCGAAGGTTCGGTCCATACTGATTTGAATAACATCTGATCGATAGGTATGGTCAAAGTGCATGGTTTGTGGTGTGTAGCCATCACGTTCAAGCGTCATGTCAAAACTCCCTTGGGGAAAGTTTTCGTTAAGTTGTCCTTTTTCGTTAGTGGTCATAACAATTTCATCCGGATAGTATTGCGATTTTAATCGCACACGAACATTCTCCAATGGACGGTCAGTGCGTTTATCGCGAACAAATAAAGAGAGATTGCTTATGGATACGGATTTACCCTTTCTGTAGGCAGGACATACACTGACCACATCTGGGGCAAAAGATAAAATATGCCCCTTGATGACTACCGGGAAGGGAGAGGAGGACTCCTCGAAGTAAAGCGTTACGACCTCGTCAAATTTCCCTTTTTGTCCTGTAAAAAACTCGATAAAAAATGATGCAGAATCCCCAGGTTGGATTCCATAAGTTGGATAGAGAATGTTGATAGAGGGAGTGCTCGGCGTGCGCAAGAAGTGTAGCGTTTTGTCGCTTCCATTGTGTAGAGTAAAGGTTGCCTTAGGATTTGACCAATTGGTAAGTTTCCCAAAATCAAATACTTCAGGTTCTATAGTAACTATATCATGAATGCTTTGGCTAATCCCACATATTGGCATCCCTAAGAGAAATGGAAGCAGTATGGCAAGTAGACTTTTCTTTGTCTGCATATTCATAGATTTACATTAGTAGTGAAGGTACTTTCAAAATACATGCCACAGATTAGTGGGTTTTTAGCATCGTGGCGTGGATGGGCTAAAATAATAGTCATTGTTCTACATACTGTAGGTGGAATATGCATGGCCTTGGGCGATCCAATAAGTTTGGTACTGCTTACTCCAGCACACTTATGTATAACAACATTTGTGCTCTTTTCGGTTCATCCTCCCCTCAATAAAGAATTCTACAAGGCCGCTTTTTTGACTTTCATGTTTGGAATGTTTATCGAAATTATTGGAGTGCGAACAGGGCATATATTTGGAGAGTATCATTATACATCCTTGCTTGGGCCCGGAGTTTTAGGAGTTCCAATAGTCATTGGCACGAATTGGCTATTGCTGTCCTATTGTTTTTCTGCTCTCACTCTGTGGTGGCGACCGTCCTTAAAATTGTTTTATCAGGTGATTATAGGAGCAATATTAATGGTCTTGTTGGATGTGATTATTGAACCTTTTGCAGTCCACTATGGTTTATGGATTTGGAAAGGAAGAGTCTTGCCCTCAATCGCCAATTACATAGCATGGTTTGTTGGGGGGTGCTTGGTCACCGCGATATGGTTGCGTTTTTGGCAAAAGACCGAAAATCTGCAAAAATCGTCCTCCAAATTGGGAGAAACAAAAAGAAATGTTGACTTAATCGAGAATAATGACATTCTTCTTGTAACTATTTTGTCTTTAGTAATGTTCTTTGTCTTGAGCTTGGTAGGTATTGTACTAGGTTAAAGACGTAATGGGAAAGTATTCGATAAAAGATATTGAGATGCTTACAGGCATCAAAGCGCATACCTTAAGGATATGGGAGAAGCGCTATGATATCGTCTCGGCAGAGAGAACGAATACAAATATTAGGTTCTACAGTGATGCACAACTTAAAACCCTGCTTAATATTGCCCTACTCAATCAAAACGGCATTAAAATCAGTAAGATTGCCTCCTTGTCTCAGGACGAAATACGTCAGAAGGCTATGGAGGTGGGCCTCATGCAGACCAGCGACAATTACTTTCAAGGTAAACTCATAGAGTTCATGATTGCCATGGATGAGGGCAACTTCGAGGCAACCTATGAATCAAGTATACGTAAACTTGGATTCGTACATCAGATTGAATCGGTGCTTTATCCCTTTATGCGAAAGGTGGGGATGCTATGGTCCACTGGTTCGATAAATCCAGCGCAAGAACATTTCGCTACAAACATTATCAAGCGGCGCATCATGCGTGAGATTGAGAAAACCAAGCGGCTAAATGAAAACCCTAAACGCTTCATCCTCTTTCTTCCTGAAGGAGAGCTTCATGAAATAGGGTTGTTAATCGCTGAATATATGCTGCGCATACATGGCGCTAGGACGCTTTACCTCGGGGCCTCGGTTCCTATAGAGGATTTAGTAAAAGTTCATCAATCCTTTGTGCCGGATTATTACATAACCTGTTTTATTGTAGAAGGGGTAGGTCGGTCAGTGCGTGAAGAACTTAACTATATGAGTGATAAGTTTCCCAAGTCTGAGATACTCTACTTTGGTTCGTCTTTTCTATTATCTGATATTGACCCACCAGCCAACTGTAACTACCTCACTTCTCTACATCAGCTAGATCAGTACGCCATCTAGCCTTTAATATTTTTAAGTTATACACATTCTTTAGGCGTTGCTACTAGTGAATTCTAGCTCCCATTTGTTTGTTTAAGTTCTCACGTAAACCATTCATTTTGTTTAATTTATTATGGATATGGTTCCATTGAAGTTGAACGAAATAGTCTTTATGTTTAACTAAATGTGGAAAAAATTAAACAAAAAGTTGGCAGGATTGTCGGTTTTCTAAAATATTCTGTTTAAGTTTAATCCAGAAAAGTTAAACATGTCTACACGAGTATTTATAACACAGGTTGGAGAAATCGAAAGCTTTTTGCGTTCATTCGCGCTGAGCCTAACCCAAAACCAAAGCGATTCAGATGATTTAGTCCAGGATACGCTTCATCGAGCTATGCGAAATTTGGATAAGTATAAGGATGGTACAAATTTTCGTGCTTGGATGGCTACCATAATGAAGAACATCTTCATCAATAATTATCGTCGAAAGACGCGTCAAAATACTATGCTTGATGGGTTAGATGAGCGGACAAGTACGGTTATTGATCGCAATCATTTCGAAATCAATACCGCCTCTAGTAATCTCAGTGAAGAACTAATTGTCAAGGAAATTGATGCGCTAAAGGATGATTTACGTCTTCCTTTCCTGATGCACGTGGATGGGTTTAAATATGAAGAAATAGCTTTGCAACTTGATGTACCTTTAGGTACAATTAAAAGCAGAATTTTCCACGCACGACGAATTCTTCGTCTGCGCCTGACCAAACTAGGATATTAATGTCAAAAGCCCTTGTAATAGGATCTGGATTTGCCGGCATAAGTGCTGCATCGCATCTCGCTCAAAAGGGATATGAGGTCAAGGTTCTAGAAAAAAATGAGGGCGCTGGTGGGCGTTGCTCGGTATGGAGCAATGACGGTTTTACTTTCGATATGGGGCCATCTTGGTATTGGATGCCTGATGTTTTCGAACGGTATTTCAATCAATTCGGTAAACAGGTACAAGATTACTACACCTTAGATCGCTTAGACCCAGGCTACAGGGTTTTTTTTCCGGAAGATCTTCGTGTTGATATTCCAGGTAATGAGGGGGAGCTCTTTCAACTTTTTGATCGATTAGAAGAAAATGGTGGTGAGAAACTGAGGATCTTCTTGAACAATGCCAAGGCAAAATATGAAGCGGGTATGAATGACTTGGTTCATAGACCCTCTATTTCATTTACAGAGTTTATTGACTTTTCCATTGTAAAGCAGCTTCCCAAGCTCAAACTCTTTACGTCGCTTACAGCAGAGATAAATAGCCTCTTTAAAAGTGAGGCAGCTCGCAAATTATTGGAGTTTCCCGCTTATTTTCTCGGTGCATTGCCAAAAGATACACCTGCATTATACAGTCTGATGAATTATGCTGACCTTTCGCTCGGCACTTGGTATCCTCAAGGGGGTATGCACCAGATCATCAAAGGCATGGTCTCTCTAGCTGAAGAGTTAGGCGTTTGTTTTGAATATAATGCGGAGGTTGATCAAATCTTAGTAGATAAGAAAGGGCGTGCCTACGGTGTTTCGGTGAATGGTACAACTTACGAAGCCGACTTAGTCGTTGCCGGCGCTGATTATCACCACGTAGAGACAAAGCTTTTAGAACCCGCTTGGAGAAATTATAGGGAGGGTTTTTGGGATAAGCAGGTTATGGCTCCTTCTTCTTTAATCTACTATTTAGGTGTCGATAAGCGCTTGGATAATCTTTTACATCATAACCTTTTCTTTGATGAAGACATTGAGCAGTTTGGCTCAGACATATACAGCAAGCCTCAATGGCCGGAAAAACCGTTGTTCTACGTATGTTGTCCATCGAAGACGGATGCTTCGGTTGCGCCAAAGGGTAAGGAAAACGTATTTCTGCTTATGCCTCTTGCACCAGATCTTGAGGATACAGAGTCTCTTCGGGAAAAGCGCTTCAACTTCATGATTGATAAGTTAGAGACCATCACGGGCACTAGCATACACGATGCGATATCCGTAAAACGGGGCTTTTGCATAAATGACTTTAAGTCGCGTTATCATGCTTATCGTGGAAATGCCTATGGACTGGCTAATACCTTACGGCAAACCGCTATATTCAAGCCTAAGATGATCAACAAGAAGGTAAATAATCTATTTTATACTGGGCAACTTACCGTGCCTGGGCCAGGTGTTCCTCCTAGCCTTATCTCGGGTGAGGTTGTAGCGAACTATATTAGTAAGAAGATTCCTTTAACGCAAAAAGAAAACTATGATGCACTTGCATGATCGCTGTGGTGAGCTAACCAGCATAATGATGGCGAAGCAGTATAGCACGTCATTTAGTTTGGGTATTCGTATGTTGGATAAGCCCTTGCGTTTTCCAATCTCTGCGATTTACGGATTCACGCGTGCGGCCGATGAAATCGTTGACACCTTTCATGATTATGATAAGCAAGCCTTGCTTGGGCGTTTTAAAAAAGAAACTTACCTGGCTATTCAAGAGGGTATAAGTACTAATCCAGTCTTGCACAGCTTCCAACGCATCGTCAATAGATATAATATTGAACGGGATGTAATAGAAGCTTTTTTTACCTCTATGGAGATGGATTTACACAAATCTACATACACCCCGGAAGACTACAATACCTACATCTATGGAAGTGCAGAAGTCGTTGGTTTAATGTGCTTAAGTGTTTTTGTGAATGGTAATAAAGAAATGTACAATGACTTGCTCTACGGTGCAAAGATGCTTGGAAGTGCTTTTCAAAAAGTCAACTTCCTCAGAGATATTCAAGATGATGCAGAGGACAAAGGCAGAGTGTATTTCCCCGGAGTAAGCTTTGATAATTTTTCAGAGGAGGATAAGGAAATCATTGAACAAGATATTCAACGTGAATTTGATGAATCTTTGGAGTATATAAAAAGGCTACCTACCTCTTCTCGATTTGGTGTTTTTGTTGCCTACAATTACTACCAACGGTTGTTTAACAAGATTAAGCGAACCCCTGCAAGTCAAATTGCTATTCAACGCATCAGAATCCCCAATACACGTAAGTTTACGATGCTGGGACGATTGTGGTTGTTTAATCAACTTGGGGCCGTTTAGCCATTAGGCGGATTCAGACCCTTTGCTTATCTTCCCTCAGTGAAGATTTCGCTGCGCCATATTGCTTTTGTTATTTGTCTAACACTCTCCCTTTCAACAGCAGGGCAAAATGTGGAAGATATTCTCGGTTTGTCTTCTGATGAAGCCGGCTTCAGACAACACGAGTTAAACTTCGGAAGCCGTTTTCATACAAACGGATATTCCGCCTTTTTAGAAAAAGTTTGGTTCAAGACGTATAAGAAAAGCCGACTACTTCAAATTGAATATTTCCACTTTAAAGATATGCGTGAGCGCAAGCAGGAAAGTCTTTACAGTGCATGCAACCCCAAACGCTACTTCTTTGGAAAGAAAAACTCCTTTTTTGCGTTGCATACTGCCATGGGTCAACGGAGGCTTTTAGCACAGAAAGCTGATCGATTGGGTGTAAGCATATCCTACGACTGGCTCTTGGGTTTTTCTTTAGGATTTGAAAAGCCTTATTACTTAGAAATGATCGATGATAAGGATGGGGATAATCTTATCAATTGCACCAAAGATCATGAACCCGAGCGATATTCCGAATCAAACGCTTCAAGATTTCTTGCTAGGCAGGAGATTTATGGCGCCTCGCGAATAGGGCTTGGCTTCACTGAGATAAAACCCGTCCCTGGCCTTCACGGTAAAATAGGACTTCACTTTGACTGGGCCACCGATGCGTCGTTTGTCAAAGCGCTTGACGCAGGAGTTTCTTTGGATATATATTATCGTAGGCTAGACGTCATGGTCGCAGAGACCAATAAGCCCATAATTTTCAATTTATATCTTGGGTTTCTTCTTGGCAAGAGATATTGACAATTCTGACAGAACCTTTAGGAAAGGTAGGTGGTTTGGTGTTATATTAGAAACCGTAAAGAAATCGTAAACTAAATACTATGAATCGCATTTCACGTATCGCTGCATTAGCAGCATTACCCGCACTGCTTCTTTCAAGCTGTGCACAACAAGAAAATGTAGCCGCAACAACGGATGCATCTTCCAATGAGTCAAACCAAGAATTTGCTGTTGCAAAACCCTGGGATAAACCTCAGCGTATGATGGAGTCCATGCAGTATCGCTATGATAAATGGGCAGATCCTGCAACGGGAGAAATCGACTACCGCAACTATTACAAGGCACTTGCTCAAGCAGACCGTATCGCACAGGGTCCTTCTGCAAAAGCAAACTATGATCTTACTTGGGATGCCCTAGGACCTGATAACCAAGGTGGACGAACAAGAGCCATTCTTATCGATAAGGATGATCGCAATTTAATGTTCACTGGATCGGTAGCTGGTGGAATGTATCGTTCTACGAATCGAGGAAACTCATGGGAATACATGGATAACTACCCGGGATTTTCTGCGATTTCTTCGATCGTTCAATCTGCGGATGGAACAATCTATGTAGGAACTGGAGAAGGTTTTGCTTCTTACCAATCCCCAACGGGAGTAAGTTTCACTCCTGCTGCGCCGGGTAACGGGGTTTGGAAATCTTCTGATAGAGGGCAGACTTGGGAATTTTTATCAAGTACAGCGTATTATTCACCTGGTGCATCGGGCGTTGAAAATGTAACGAATCCCGGTGGATGGGCTATTGTTAATCGATTAGCAGCTCACCCAACAGATCCTAATATTATTGCTGCGGCAGTGGTAAACGGCCTTTATGTTTCTCAAGATGGTGGGTTAACTTGGAATCAACGACCTGGTTCAAACGCTCAAGATGTAAAGTGGTCTCCTGATGGAAACCGTTTATATGGAACAATCAGCGGACGTATGTATTATACAGATAACTTTGGATTGAACTGGTCTTCATCTTCGCTTTCAACTTCAGGAAGAACAGAGATCGGAGTTACGCCAGCCAATCCTGATTACATCTATCTAAGCAATGCAAATGGTCAGGGATGCTTTAATGGTTTATGGGTATCGGACAACAAAGGGATAACCTTTACGCGCGTTGCCGATAACACTAACTTTGATCCTTTTGCTCAGCCTTCAGGTTCTGCAGGCTGTCAGGGTGGATACGATAATGCGATCGCTGTTAGCCCCTGTGATGAGACCTTGGTCTATATCGGAGGAATCACTTTCTACACGTGGTCTAACAATTCAGGGGGATTACGTCGTGCTGATGTAATCGGTACTGAGGGTGGTAGTGCACCTAATGCGGATTATCTGCATGCGGACAAGCACACCATATTGTTTGACCCATTCGACGCTACATGTAACACAATGTGGGTTGGAAATGATGGAGGACTTTCTGTTGCAAGTCGGGCTAAAGATGGCTTCCCAGATAACCTTCAATTCCAAGAAAAGAATTTTGGATACCAATCTCTTCAGTGTTGGAGTGTGGGCGCAGGATTCTATGGTGAGAGTGCCTGTGGAGCTCAGGATAATGGTTCACAGTACATAGACGGTCTTGGTAATTCTTCGAAGGCTTCTTCGCGCTACATTGGCGGTGATGGTGGTTATGCTGAAATTTCTCATCTTGATCCAGACATTGTTTTTGGAGGGTCACAAAACGGAAACCTTCGTCGTTCAACGAACCGTGGTGGGTCAGTCCAGACTTTCTTTGACAGTAACATCGATGAGGGGGGATGTGGATTCCCTTCAGGATGTCTATGGAGTCCTTCACAGACTTGTGAAAGTATCGAAAACAGTACTTCAAAGTTCGTGACGTTCTTCACCCTAGCGGAAACTGATAACGTAGTGAACCCGCCAAATTCTGCCTATGTTGCGGCTCGGGCTGATTTTGTAAACAACAACGGCGTTCTTATCCCGGGTGAGACAATCAACGCGGGAACTACAGTCAACGCAGTTAGTGGCAAAACAGGAATTGAATTCCCTGTAACGCTTACGGCAACTGTTCTTCCGGGCGATACATTGTTTTTACCCGATCCATATGATGCTAAGCTCTTTATGTCTACATCTTGCGGAGTATGGGTATGTACTAATCCATTAGATAAAGTCAATGGACAAGTTTGGTACAAGATTACCAATCAAGATGCTGATGGTATGGCAGTTTCTGAAGATCTTAATACACTCTACTGCGTTAGAGGTTCTTCATTCTTCACAGTTTCTAACCTCAATGGGGCAACTTTCCCAGCAGGTGGTTCCCAAAATCCTTCTGCAGTACTTGGCTTGATTACAACGAGTACTTCAGTTCCTGGAGGTGGAAGTATGGAAGGTGTTGCAGTCGATCCTAATGATCCAAATCACGTGTTAGTCGTGAAGACATCGTACGCTGCTTCTTCGCACGTGTACCGCTCAAACAATGCACTTGCCGGTAATGCAACATTTGTTAGTCTACAAAATGATGATTCGCAAATGCCTTACATGCCTTTTTATGATGCAACAATTGATTTCAATGATGCTAATCGTTACCTCGTAGCTACAGAGTTAGGTGTATGGGGAAGTGATGATGGTGGTATTACATGGTCAGAGCAGAATACTAATCTAGGACGAGTACCAACGTATGGTGTACGTCAGTTCAGATATTGTGATGAAGATCCAAGTTGTAGAGCAATCTATATAGGAACGCACTCACGTGGTATGTGGCGCACAACAACGCTCAATGGTGCAAACTGTGCTGCTTCGTGTAAACTTCCTACAGATATTCCTTCTGTAGCACAGGACGTGACCGATTTGGTGATCCAACCAAACCCTGTAGCGAACACAACAACACTATCTTTGAATCTTGTAAATGGAGCAGATGTTCGAATACGGATGATTGATTTAAGTGGACGTCTTGTGAAAGAATTCCAAACGCAATCACTCGGTGCTGGAAGTCACGCTATTCCATTGGATGTTTCTGATATTAAGCAAGGAGCTTACGCTGTTGTTGTTTCAACAACTGGTGGGCGTGAAAACCGAAGCGTAATGATGGTTAAAAAGTAATTTACCATTCATAATTCTTATACAAGGGGAAGGGTTACCTTCCCCTTTTTTATTTCCCATCTAAACCCAATAGACATAGCGTATAAAGCACTTTGAGAACATATCAAAGAACGATTTGTTCATCTATTATAAACGTTTAAAATTCAGACCATGGCAGTAGACGATTTGCGAAATGAACTCGCAGTTAAGATTAAGGAGATTCCTCCCATTGAAAAGAAGTTGAAGTTCCTAATTGACGGTGAAATCATGTTGATAGATGGCAGCGGCAATGAGAATGAAATGAGTGCAAATGACGAAGAAGCTGATTGCACGATTACCATGAGTGAGGATACCTACCTCAAGCTTCAGGATAAGCAGATAAAGCCTATGATTGCCACATTGACTGGGAAGCTAAAAGTAAAGGGTGATTTGGCACTAGCTCGCAAGCTCAAAGAACTTATGTAGATGGAAGTCAATCAAAAAGAACAGGTGTTCATCGAACGCAGTCGGGGTCTTAACATAATGAACGGAGCAGGGAAGTTCTTAAACCGATTGGGCTTCCCCATTTACAACCTCGATGCTAGGTCTATTGTAAAGAAGGCTAAGAAGGACGCCAATTATGCTGGTGAAGTATCCAACGAATTGATTGTTGGTTTAGAGCAATTAGTTCATTCGATTAACAAAGAAAGTAGGATTAACGCCTTTGGCTCGATTGCATTAAAGGGTCTTCTCAAAAGAACCTTAACCTCCAGGTTAAAGGTTGAGCAATCTCTGTATGATAACCCTGACATTCTCCAATCTAAGATTACTGCTCCTGTATTTATTATAGGTATGCCAAGAACTGGCACTACTATTCTTCACAGTCTATTGCATGAGGATGTAAATCATCGATCGCCTCTTGCCTGGGAATGCCTTCTGCCAAGTCCAGTTCCTGAACCTTCAACCTTTTCCGACAATCCTCAGCTCAATACAATAAAGAAGGAATTTGGTCAGCTTTTTAAGCTTGTTCCCGATTTTCAGAAAAAGCATCACATGACGGCTGAATCACCTCAAGAGTGCATAGGAATAACGGCCTTAGACTTTAATAGTTTTCAGACTTGTGCTCAAGTCTACATCCCAAGTTATTTAAAGTGGTTTGCTGAAGAATCCGATCAACTCCAAACCATGCGCTTTCATAGACGTTTTTTACAGTACCTTGAGTCAGGAGGAGTTCGCTCTGAGCGGTGGCTGCTCAAAACTCCAGTGCATATGATGCGTTTATCAGCACTGTTTGAGGTGTATCCTGATGCTAGGATCATCATGACGCACAGGGATCCGGCGAAGGTAGTTCCTTCGGCAGCCAGTCTGATATCCTCTGTGCGTTCTTTATATAGTGATTATGAAGATCCTGCGCGTTCAGGTATGGAACAGCTGGATTTTTGGAAGATGTCCTTTGACCGTTTTATGGCCGATAGAGCTCAACTAAATAAGGAAAACCAAATCTTAGACCTCCATTTTAATGATTTTGTACAGGATCAAATGGCTTGTGTCGACAAGATTTACTCCTACTTTGATTGGTCTTTAGATGATGCCAGCCGTTCAAAGATGAAAGACTTTTTGGCGTCTAACCCTAAAGGGAAACATGGCAGCCACGAGTATTGCTTAGAGGATTTTAACCTTACTCAAAGTCAGGTTTCCGAAGAGTTTAAAGAGTATTACTCATTTCTTGATAAGATGAACTATGAAAAGTAAAGAAGCATTAGATGCCTTATTAGATATTATAAAGTCTTCCGATCATACCTTTTTAGATCCGGATAAGAATCTTGATGAACAAGGGAAAGTAGATGGATACAGGCATCTATTTCATCTGATGAGGACAACAATTGATTTCTACCTCTTTAATGATCCTATGCATCCCACCTTTATGCCTTTGTCCAATGAACATCATAAAATTCTTGGTGACAATGTAGATGCAGTGTATTATTTCACCCAATTGCTTCCTGATCAAGAGTATATCATTTCGGGAAGGCGATTCGATAGTTGTTACTTATCGTTTACGACTTACGGTGGTGATGCGGATGGTAGTATTGTTGATCGTGTTGCGAATTCTATTAACCATAAACGCATAGCTTTCGATGAGGACGGCCGTTTTGAAATTAAACTAACGTCAAACCCACAGGGGGATAATGAGTTTCTTCTAGACTCCGATGTAGTTAATCTATTCACTAGAGAGTATTTCTTTGATCGGTTCAATGGCACAGAGAGTGAACTAACAATAAAGAATATTAGTAATTCTGAGATACCTCCTGTTCTTGACGACGAAGCGCTTGCAAGACGGATACAAGTGATGACCACTTTCTTTCAGCAAAGTACTTGGCTAGCTCCGCTTCCTGTGGAATTTCCTATGAATGACTTTTTACCCCCTTTCCCGTTTGATGCCGAGCAAGGAGGGTGGGGTACCGTAGATAATATTTACTGTTTTGGCCGATATCACCTTGAGCAAAATGAATACTTAAAGATTGAGTTCTCTTCTCCTGATTGTTGTTATTGGGGAGTGCAGACTTGGAATTATCTCATGCAGTCCATGGATTACAGACACTATCCAGTTGGTTTAAACAAAGGAAATGCTATTCAAAATGCGGAGGGCAACTATACAATTTATTTGAGTCACACCAAAATGGATGTAGATAATTGGATAAGTACGGCGGGTTACGAGGAGGCTATTATATTTTGTCGATGGTTGCTCAGCGACGAACTTCCAAATAAACCGATGGTCACCTTGCATTCTCTTTAGAACATCCTCTATCCCTCAATCTGTTGAGTTATGCAAGAGTTGATACGCTGCCTTGAACAAATAGGTACTCTTTTTTCCTTATAGTTAGCTGAAAAGCTAAAAAAGTTGGTTTTTTAGGATAAAGTACGTGGATTTGTAAAGGATATCATAAAGGATAAATAAGGATATATACGTATCTTTTAAAAGAAATAATCAATGTCTTTTACGTGAGTTGTTCTTTTCTTGAATTCCACAGGTAAGGTCCCGATTTTTCAACAAACTTAAGATTGGCCTTATCCTGTAAAACAAGCGTGTTCGATGGGATTTGTCCATGAATCACGCAACCAGCTCCTATAGTAACGTTATCTCCAATGTGACTTCCAGCGAGAATCGAGCAGTTGCCACCAATCCATACGTTATTCCCAATGGTTATTCCTTTTGTTGTACTGAGTTTGCGGTGGTCATATTGGTCATGGTTAGTGGAGGTTAGAATGGAATTAGGTCCAATGTTTACATTGTCACCAAGTGTGATTCCTCCATAGGCATTGATGTAGACTCCGATATTATCTCCTGGATCACAACAGACTCCTTTAGTAATATGCTCTGCACCAAAAACCTTTGAACGGAAATCTACAGGCCAAGGCACTTTGCCATTGATTCTTAAAATCTTTTGGTGAAACCAGTACCGTTTGATTACTCTATAGTGAGCCTGATATCCCTTGCGGGGCCTTTGATATTTAGGCCAAAGAAGTTTTACGATCCATCGGAATAAAGATTGATCAACAAATTCTATGAATGTCCTGATGGGAGATGCCAAAGATTATGATTTAGTGTTCAATGTAGTGAATTGTCCTCTTACGAGGCAAAACGTCGAGCAACAACCTTGTTCAAAATCTCAAAGCCTTTAGTCGCTGTATTGACATTATACATTTTTACTACGTTGTCATTGAGATAATTCATGGCACTATCAAGATCTGATAACTTATCAATACACTCGATCTCTTTATCAAAATTTATGCGCTTTCCGCCAAAAACGTCATTGATAATGAGAAAGCGGCGGTTGAGGTCGATTAAGCTGTTCAGACGAAGATGCCCCCCTCTCTTTAATAAGTGCGATGTAGAATCGTCGGTCTTGTTCTGTGCACGATCTGCGATAGAAGGCGAGTTATTTCTGAACTGATCTACAATGTTTTTTGGTGTAGACGAGCTCTCATCAGTATCTTTTTCGGTGACATCGCTTTGCTCCGTCGGTACTTCTTCAACAGGTTCTGCGTTAGGCTTTGACGTTTCTTCTACCGGCTGTGGGGCAATAGGATTAATCTGTTGTTGCTCTGTTTTTGGAGTCTCTTCAATGGAATTAGACTCCTTTTTCAAAGGCATAGCCTCTTCCTCTTGACTTGTTACATCAGGGGTGATAGGTTGCTGCTCGTATACTGCTTCTTCCTTTTGTGGAGGTGATGACTCGTGCTTCTTCCTTTCTTCCGAAGTGGGGCTAGGTGAGCTTATCTCCGCTTCATCGGAAAGATTGACTGTACTTGATAAACGCCCTAAAATCTCTAGAAAAAATTCAATCTCCATTGGAGACAAATCCTCAAAATTCTGAGCTTCAAATGTTTTAAACAGCCATTGAAGTTTCTCAAAGCTTCGTTTAAACTCATTGATATTGCTAATTTTCATAGTGCGGAACGTTTTTTAAGCAGTATTTTTCAAAAAGATAAGGTAAAAGTAAAGTAAATGGGTTCAATCGAAGTTATTTGTGGTGGAATGTTTTCCGGGAAAACAGAGGAAATGATTCGCCGTATGCGTCGTGCAACAATCGGCGGCAAAAAGGTATTTCTTGGAAAGGCAAGTAAGGATACACGCTACGATAACGAACAGGTTGTCACTCATAATATGGATCGGATGGATTCTGTACCTATTTCAAGTGTTGATGAATTGTATCAAGCCGTAGGAGATGCGGATGTTATCGGTATAGACGAGGTTCAATTTTTTACTGAAGAGTTTATCGAAGCCTTCGAAAACTTAGCGAATGAAGGCCGCCGTGTTATCCTTTCTGGCTTGGATATGGATTATGCGGGTATTCCTTTTGGTTTAATGCCCCTGCTACTTGCAAGAGCCAACCGAGTTTCAAAACTCAAAGCAGTTTGTATTCAATGTGGTCAAGATGCCTCCTACTCGTATCGCCTAAACAATGATAGTAATCAGGTGATGCTTGGGTCAACCGATACCTATGAGGCGCGCTGTCGGGCATGCTTTACGGATGGAATGAAATCGTAGAAGATTCTTGCTTTAAAATAGTCCGTTCAGTTCGGCCTGTATTCTATTGTAGATTTCTGAGATGTCATCTTTGTTTTCTACGATATCTGTGTTATCGCAGTCGATGACAAGTAGGGGACCCTTGTCGTATGACGCAATCCAATTTTCGTAAAACTCATTGAGCTTCTTCAGGTAGTCTAATCGGAGATTCTCCTCATAGTCTCTTCCTCGTTTTTGGATGTTATTTACAAGGGTTGGAATGGAAGCCTTCATGTAGATCAAAAGATCTGGTGGCTGAATTTGCGCTTCTACCGTCTTGTAGAATGCCTTATAGTTATCATAGTCCCGCGTTGACATAAGGCCCATTTTATGAAGGTTTGGAGCAAAAATGGCTGCATCTTCATAGATGGTACGGTCTTGTATGATGGTTTTGTTTCCTTCGCGGATCTCCAGAATTTGGCTATACCGTTGATGAAGGAAGAAAATTTGCAGGTTAAATGCCCACCGGTGCATATCTGAATAAAAGTCATCCAGATAAGGGTTTGATTCAACCTCTTCATATTGTGCTGTCCAGTCAAAATGGTGTGATAGGTTTTGTACAAGAGTCGTTTTCCCTGCGCCAATATTTCCGCTTACGGCAATGTGTTTTACATCCATGGTTTTCCTTAATCTTTAAAGTAATGCATTCCCATCACGTCACGCATTGCGCTCAATGTTTTTCTTGCACTTTCGCGTGCCTTGTCCGCTCCAAGTTGCGCAATTCGCTTCATTCGGACCTCGTCACTTTGCCAAGATAAAATCTCTTCTCGTTTTGGCGCAATAAATTCAATAACATCTGTGGCTAACTGGGCTTTGAAATCTCCATAACGTATTGCGCAATTCGCATAATCTGCTGTGAATGCTTGCAATGTTTCCTGACTACTAACCCCAGCCATTAACTCGAAAAGCCCTTTAATTTCCTGTGTGAAAGGACTGTTTTTTTCTTGGGGGCCGCTATCAGTCTTCGCTTTTTTTAGTTTTTTCCGAATCTCGTCGTCCGAATCCGTGAGAAAGATGGTGTTGTTTGTATTATGATCAGATTTGCTCATTTTTTGACCACTGCCATCCAATGCAAATATTTTCACCAGACTTTCGCTGTAGGCAAAAGCTTGAGGCTCTGGGAATAAGTCCGTTTTGTATACATGATTAAACCGGTTACCAAAGGTTCGGGTCATTTCAAGATGTTGTTCTTGATCTTTTCCTACGGGTACAAAATCAGCCCTATGAATAAGAATATCCGCTGCCATAAGCACGGGGTAGGTGAGTAGTCCAGCGTTTAATGATTGCCCTTTTTTTCTTGCTTTCTCCTTAAAAGACGCAGTTTTTTCCAATTCCCCTTTGTTGGCGAACATGTTGAGCACAAGATAGAGTTCAATAATCTCTGGCACATCGCTCTGGATATATAGAGTACATTTTTCGGGGTCTAGGCCTAGACCGAGGTAGTGTGCTAAAATGGTTTTCGTATGATGATTTAATGCTTTCGGATCATGATCGGTTGTTAGGGCGTGTAAATCCGCCACAAAAAAATAGCAATTGTATTCTTCTTGCATGCGCAACCAATTGGCTGCTGCTCCAAAATAATTTCCCAAGTGCAAACGACTTGTTGCACGCATTCCACTGAGCACCGTTTTCATACTTTCGAAGTTAATATTTCATTCGATATAGAGGGAATAAAATCAATCTTCCATAAATCCCTCTTATTTTAGCATGATGAAGGTTGATTTAAAACTTGTTGAACGTTTGGCATCATTGGCAAAACTCAGTTTTAATACGGAGGAGAAGGAACGCTTAGTCAATGACTTAGAGCGTATGATTGGTTTTGTGGATACCCTCGATCAACTTGATCTTTCCAATGAGAAGCCAATGACGCAAGTTCATGAGGTAAAAGGCCGTCTCCGATCGGATGATACAATGCCAACTCTTGCAAAGGAGGATGTCTTTCGCAGTGCACCGAGTCATGATGGAACTTATTTTAAAGTGCCTAAAGTGATTAAAGGGCAATGAGTGCTCTAATCGTTCTTGAGAATATTCGTAAATCGTACCGACTCGGAGGAGTAGATATTCATGCCCTAGATGGCGTGGACTTATCGATCCATCAAAATGAATTTGTTGCGCTTATGGGTCCCTCAGGCTCTGGTAAATCCACATTGATGAACGTCCTCGGCTGTTTGGATAGTCCAACTTCTGGAAAGTATGCGTTAAACGGTAAAGATGTAGGGTCTATGGGGGACCGGCAGCTTTCTGAAATTCGTAATACGGAGATAGGATTTGTTTTTCAAAGCTTTAATCTACTACCCCGAATGTCAAGTTTGGATAACGTAGCCTTACCATTGGTGTATGCTGGCGTTTCGACTAAACAGCGTCGAGTACGTGCTCAGGAGATGCTTGAGTTAGTGGGGTTAGGTGACCGTCTGAAAAATAAACCCAATCAGTTATCTGGTGGACAACGTCAGCGCGTGGCAATTGCTAGAGCCTTAGCCAATAAGCCATCGTTAGTTTTAGCGGATGAACCCACAGGAAATCTTGATAGCACAACAGCTCAAGAAATCATGGAAATGTTGACGAAAGTGAACGCCCAAGGCAATACGATTGTTGTTGTTACACATGAACGAGAAATTGCGGAGTATGCCCAACGCATTATTCATCTGAAAGACGGACGAATTGAACGCCACGAAGTCTTGACTAAAAAACATTGAGTTTGTCATGAAAATCTACACAAAAACAGGGGATAAAGGAGAAACCGGTTTATTCGGAGGAAGTCGAGTTTCCAAGGCTGATCGGCGCGTTGAGGCCTATGGTACAGTCGATGAGTTAAATAGCGTCCTAGCTGTTGTTATAGAACATGTGCGACAAACGAAACTACCTGCGGATAAACTGCTTAACGTTCAAGATATGTTGTTTCGTATTGGTAGTCATCTTGCTTCCTTGGATAACCCTAAATCAGAATTTTTACCTGAGCTAAATCCTCGGGAGATTGTTGCATTGGAAGAGGAAATGGATGCGCTAACAAATGAGTTGCCGCCCTTAAAAAATTTCATTCTTCCTGGCGGCTGTTTGGGTAATGCCTATTGTCATGTTGCGCGTAGCATCTGCCGAAGAGCAGAACGCCGTGTAGTTGGCCTTGATTCCGACCTTGATTCAGTCGCCTTCATCATACAATACTTAAACAGACTATCGGATTATCTATTTATACTCAGTCGTCAACTGGCTAAAGAACAAGGTGTAGAGGAGCGTAAATGGGAGGCTTAGCCTCTATTTATGGAAGATATGCACATTCGTGTGGATTCTAAACTTGTTGGATTCATTGGAAATCCTATTTTTGGCTGAAAGCACATCGTATGTTTTGGACATTGGAACTAGCGACGCATTTAGAAGAAGCACCTTGGCCTGCGTCAAAGGATGATCTCATTGATTTTGCTATTCGTACAGGAGCACCTGTCGAGGTAGTAGAAAATCTTCAAGAATTGGAAGATGACGATGAAGTTTATGAGAGCATTGAAGACATCTGGCCTGATTATCCCACAAAGGATGATTTCTTCTTTGATGAAGAAGAGTACTAGTTACGCGCAGCTCTTAGCCTCTTAAAGGCCAATTTACTCTTGTTTGCTAACCACGGTTACCAAGAAATATTTCTTTTTGCCACGTTGAATGAGAATGATTCCATTCGACATCACGTCTTCCTTAGTACAGACATAGTCTGAACTGATTCGGTTTTTATTGACTTGGATTGAATTCTCCTTCAGTGCTCGTCGCGCATCGGATTTCGATTCGCAAATTGCCGTTGCACCACTGAGCATCTCATCCATAGATACTCCATTGTCGAGTATGTCTTGCGATAGCTCAAACTGTGGCATTCCATCGAATATCTGTTTCAATTCTTCTGCAGTAAACGCATCCAAATCGCTACGTTCAGATTTTCCAAAGAGCAGTTTGGTAGCCCGTTGGGCTTTTTGGAGTCCCTCTTCTCCGTGGACGATAGTTGTTATGTTTTCCGCAAGTTCTTTTTGGAGGGCACGAAGGTGGGGTTCTTCTTGATGACTGGCAATCAAATCTTCGATAGTTGATCGATCAAGCATGGTGAAAAGCTTGATATACTTCGTAGCATCTTCATCACTTGTATTTAGCCAGAATTGATAAAAGGCGTAAGGTGAGGTTCGCTTGGGATCAAGCCAAACGTTTCCTTGCTCAGTTTTTCCGAATTTTCCTCCATCAGATTTTGTAACCAAGGGACAGGTAAAGGCATAGGCGGATTTACCCAATTCCTTGCGAATCATTTCCGTTCCAGTTGTGATATTACCCCATTGATCTGACCCACCAGCTTGGATCTCACAATCCATTGTTTTAAACAAATGAAGGAAATCATAACCCTGCAGTAACTGATAGGTGAACTCCGTGAAGGATATTCCAGTTTCAATTCGCTTTTTAACCGATTCTTTGGCCATCATTGTATTTACTGTGACCATTTTCCCAACATCCCGAATGAAGTCTAAAACATTGAATTTTCCGAGCCACTCTGCATTGTTCACAATAACGGCAGCATTTTCTTCTGATTCAAAGTCCAGAAATCGCTGGAGTTGTTTGCGAATACCAAACATATTGTACTGAATCTCCTTAGCAGTTAGCAAGTTTCTTTCCTTACTCTTTCCAGATGGATCGCCTACCATGGCCGTTGCGCCGCCAATTAGGGCAACAGGAGTATGCCCGGCCTGTTGCAGGTGAGCTAAGATCATAATAGGCACTAAACTTCCGACATGGAGGGAGTCAGAGGTTGGGTCAAACCCGATATACACCTTAGTAGATTTCTCTGCTAATCGTTCAGCTGTTCCGGGTATGTGATTGTGAATCATCCCTCGCCATTCCAACTCTTGAAAAACATCTTTATGCATAATTATTGCACCTTTTTCCTGCAAGGTAGATATTTTCGCACCGGAATAGAACATGAATATCTACAGCCACTTAGTTACTCTTCCTGAATCTTGCTCATCCTACACGGCTCATGGGGTTATTGCGCCCGATCTTTGGCCAAGATTTACTCGGGTATATAATTCTTCACGACTTAGTGCAGACGATATTGTACGCGATTCCATATTGCAAGATTGGATGGTCGGTATTCAGTGGCATATTCACTTGGATCAGCACTTCCATCATCTCGATGTTTTCCAAAAGGCTTGTATAGCCATCACAGAAGATGTACAGCAATATGCTGAGCCTTTAGGTTGGAAGCGCTGCCATACTATTGCCCACGTATGGCTTGAGTTAATGCTTGATGGATGGCTCTTAAATCAACAGGATGCGTCTTCCCATTGGGGCGATATGCTATCTGAGTCTTACAACACCTTGGCCGATCGATTAAACAGTCATGTGTATGATGTGGATTCACTTGATGTCTATCTCAAGCGCCTCTCATGGTGTAAAGAGAGCCATCATTTATCCCGACCAAACCAGGTAAAGGAGCAGATGTTTATTTTGGACAAAATCCTACCGGAGCGATTGTTTTGTGCTCGTTTTTTAGACGTTGATTTGGGTTGGGCCAGTGCGGTGGAACATCGCGCTAAACATGACTTTGGTCAAGACTTATGCACATGGGTTGCAGGATGTGAAAAAGGTTTCGATAGTTTTTCAAAAGGTTTAGGGTAAAGGCCTACTTTTGAAGCAAGCACCTATCGATTAAACCGCTATGAGAAAAATTACTAGTTTCTGTTGTTTCTTCCTGATTTCAGCATCATTTTTTCTTCTGAGTTGCACCAGCGAGTCAGGTAATACGTCAGACCCTAATGAATCTGAAACATCAAATCAAGAAGTCACTGCAAACGACTCTGCACTTCTCTCTATTGAGGGTATGATGTGTCCTACTGGATGTGCTAAGCCTATTGAAGCAAAACTTGCTTCTTGCGCAGGGGTAAGTGCCTGTGTTGTGGATTTTGAGAATCAAACGGCATTTGTACGCTTTGATAACTCTTCTATAACTCCAGACTCAATGATTCAAGTTATTGGTGCCTTACACGATGGCGCCTATACGGCATCTGTACAAGAAGCGCTTTAGATCCATCCTCAACACTGACCATGACTTTCTCCAAACTCATCCAACGCGTTCCTACTTCATCTACCATTAAGATGGCTCAAATGGCGCGTGAAAAACGCCAAGCAGGAAAAGAGGTAATCAACCTGACCTTGGGCGAACCAGATTTCCCAACCCCTGATTTTATAGTAGAAGCAGGTGCCAAGGCATTACGAGATGGTTTTACGAAGTATACACCGGTCCCAGGATTGCTCAGTCTGAGAGAGGCTATTTCCAGCAAGCTTTCAACGCAAAATAATCTGTCGTACGCTCCAGATGAGATCATCGTGTCGACTGGAGCTAAGCAATCGATTGCCAATGCAGTATTGACTCTCGTTAATCCTGGAGAGGTTGTTTTGCTTCCTGTCCCGTATTGGGTGAGTTATGCGGGCATAGCAAAGATGGCGGGGGCGGAGGTTTTCCCCATGCCTACAGGTATTGATCAACAGTTTAAGATTACTCCAGCACAACTTGAGTCAACGTTGGCGAGTCTTTCTTCCTCGGGTAAGGTTGCGAAAATGCTGATCTTCAGCAGTCCTAGTAATCCTTCGGGAATGTGCTATTCTCAAGAGGAATTGGATGCTCTGGCCAAGGTTATTGAAAAACACCCGTCATTATGGGTCTTGACTGATGAGATTTATGAGCATATCAATTTTACAGGAAAGCCCCATGCAAGTATTGCAAAAAATCAGCCTATTCGCGACCAAGTCCTGTTGGTGAATGGCATGTCAAAAGGGTATTGTATGACGGGCTGGCGTATCGGATACTTAGCGGGTCCAAAAGATGTCGTAAAAGCTTGTAGTAAGCTTCAGGGGCAATTTACCTCGGGCACATCTGCCGCGGCTCAAAAGGGGGCTGAGTCTGCATTGCTTGGGCCTTTGGATGAAACCTTGGCCATGCGTGATGCCTTTGTTGAACGTAGGGATTATCTCCTTGATGCACTTAAAGATTTTAAAGGATGGTCCTACATAAAACCAGATGGAGCCTTTTACTTATTTATCAATATTCAAGAGGCAATCGGTATGTCCATCAATGGTAATGAGATTACGTCAGGTGATCGGCTTGCTGAGTTGTTACTCGATCAATTGGATGTCGCGTTAGTGGGTGGGTCAGGATTTGGTGAGCCAAATGCCATGCGTATTTCCTATGCAGCATCTATTGAGGACTTAGAAAAAATGGTTGGCCGATTGGCTCCGTATTTTAGCTGATATGCGCGCATTAGTTCTTGGTGATATAATCTTGGATAGTTTTCTTAAAGGAACAAAGACAAGGCAATCTCCGGAAGCTGATGCTCCAATACTTCTTCATGATTCAACAAATTATGTTGCTGGTGGAGCGGCCAATGTAGCCCTTAACTTGCACAGCTTAGGCTGGGACGTTTCTCTAATGGGGCTAGTTGGCAGAGACGTGCAAGGCGAGTGTTTGTCAAACTTGTTGGCCACTCACAAAAACCTCGAAGTGATTTCCTTTTCGGATGGGAGACCTACTACGCACAAACAGCGTATTCTAGTCGATGGAGTCTATCAGATGCGCGTTGACGTAGAAAGCACACTAGCTATTGAGATGGATATAGTTGAAGATGTACTTCGCAAGGTCGAGGAGGAGATAAAAAAAGAGTTGGATGTTGTCGTAATCCAAGATTATAACAAAGGGCTTTTGACTCCTGATTTGATTAATGGCATATTATCTATGGCCATGGCAGCTGGAGTAGAGGTTATGGTAGATCCCAAAAAAGATAACTTTTGGCTTTACAAAGAGGTCTCTTATTTTAAACCTAATCGTAAAGAGCTAGCGGAGGCAAATCAAATTGATGTTGCTGCTTTGTCAAACTTGGACTATCTAGAAGAAGTCATGCGCAATACTAGGAACAAACTGCAATGTGATCAACTTATTGTGACGCTTTCTGAAGCTGGTATTGCTGCTTTGGATCGAAACGACACCTTTCATCATCAATCGGCCCTCTCTCATTCGATAACCGATGTCTGTGGGGCTGGTGATTCTGTCTTTGCCGCAGCGATTGACGCCATGAAAAATACCTTGGGCGTCGAAGAAGTTTTAGAACGTTGTCTTCTAGCAGGTAAATCAGCTTGTGCTGTACAGGGAACCTATGTCTTGCGTCCAGAGGACCTTAAGCCAAATCCTTAGATTTTTCGAATCGCTTTTACAGGATCAAGTGAAGCTCCTAGGTAAGCAGGTATAGCTCCTGCTAGCAGACCAATGGCTGTAGATAAGCCAAGACCAAGCACAATATTCTGTTGGGAAAGGCTCAGTACTATCGATGCACCGCTTTGTGCAATAACGAGGTTGGCAACGTTAAGGAAGCCATAACTAGCAATCATTCCTAATCCTCCTCCAATCAAACAAAGCATAACAGCCTCGACCAAAAACTCGAGCATAATGACATATCGCTTGGCACCCAACGCCTTTTTAATTCCTATGTAGATTCTACGCTCACGAACAGAAACCAGCATGATGTTGAGAATGCCAATGCCACCAACAAGAATGGAAAAGATCCCAATAAAGAGTCCTGCTTGATTAACTACTTCAAACACTTTAGTGAAGGCATTGGCCAACAAACTCGTTTCATTGATCGCAAAGTCGTCTTTGGATTGGATATTTTGATAACGCACAGAGCGCATAAGAAAGGCGAGTTCAGCCTTGGCCTCATCCATGGATTGTCCTTCTTTCACTTTGGCCATGATGAGCGGACTTCCAAAGGTTTCCCTTCCCATGGTTTTATTGATAAAGGCATTGGATACAATAATGTCATTATCCAAACTTAGATTAAGGATATCTTGACCTTCCTCTTGCAATACGCCGATGACACGAACTTCTGCTTTATTCATTTTTATTTTTTGGCCAATTGCATTGATGACCTTAGGAAACAACTCTAAGGCAATACTCCCACCTAGGATGGCTACTGGTTCTCCGTTGTGAAATTCTCGTTGACTAAAGAATCGTCCACTAGTTAACTGCAGGCTGCGGATGTTGTCATATCCCTCAGACACACTAACAAGATTAACGCCGTCCATGGTGCTCCATGTTGAGATGGCTTGCTGATTTTCAATGACTTCTAAATAGCAAATAGCTTGGGAAGATCGGATGCGTTGGCGGATGGAAAGGTATTCTTCTTCATTGACTTCTGGCCGGTTCATATACTCCCACCAGGGATAACCTTCTCCAAAATCCCAAGGCCATTTTTGTACATAGACAACATCATTTCCAAGGGAGTTTATGCTGCCTGAAATGTTGCGTTCTAAGGAATCGACCGATGCGAAAACGGTCATAATACAGAGTACGCCGATAAAGACTCCAAAAAAAGACAATGTAGATCGAAGTTTATGAGACCAGATCTCAAGAAACCCGGTGAACAAACTTCGAAATAGAATGCGCAACATTGAATGAATTTAGATTCGCTAAAGAATGCAAGTTAGTAGTAATTTTGGAGGATGGAACGAATGAAGCTTTCTCACTTTAATTATGAATTGCCAAAAGAACTTATTGCGGAGTTTCCAACTGAGCAGCGCGATGAGAGCAGATTAATGGTCATTGACCGTGCAAAACAAACCATCGAACACAAAACCTTTAAAAACTTTATTGATTACTTCGGGGAAGGAGATACCCTTGCCATGAATAATACTAAGGTCTTTCCCGCCAGATTATACGGCCAAAAGGAAAAGACTGGGGCGAAAATTGAGGTTTTTCTGCTTCGTGAGCTCAACAAAGAACAAATGTTGTGGGATGTTTTGGTTGACCCAGCACGAAAAATTCGCGTGGGTAACAAGCTTTATTTTGGCGATGATGAGCTCGTTGCAGAAGTAGTAGATAACACCACTTCTCGTGGACGAACCGTTCGATTCTTTTTTGATGGTTCTCAAGAGGATTTCAGAAGGGTCTTGTTTGGATTGGGTTCTACGCCTCTTCCAAAATATATCAAGAGGGATTCTGAGGAGATGGACGAAAGTCGATATCAGACAATCTATGCAAAGGTTGATGGTGCTGTTGCTGCTCCAACAGCTGGTCTGCATTTCAGTCGAGAGGTAATGAAGCGTCTGGAGCTCAACGGAGTGGACATGGCCGAGGTTACTTTGCATACTGGACTTGGTACTTTTCGTTCGATCGAAGTAGAGGATTTATCTAAACATAGAATGGATGCTGAGTTCTACATGGTGAATAATCAGGCGGTTGAAACCATCAATACTGCGCTTGATGCAGGAAAACGAATCTGTTCTATTGGTACGACATCGATGAGGGCCATTGAGTCTTCTGTCTCAGCCTATGGTCGATTAAAAGAAGGACAAGGTTGGACGAATCTTTTTGTATATCCTCCTTTTGAATTTTCAATTGCTAATTCAATGCTGACAAACTTTCATCTGCCTAAATCAAGCTTGATTATCATGGTTTGTGCCTTTGGTGGATATGATTTGATCATGAAGGCCTATGAAGAGGCCATTAAAGAAAAGTATCGCTTCTACAGCTATGGGGATGCGATGTTAATTCTCTAGATGTGAAGTTGTTTCGGTTTTTTCTTCCTGGATTTCTCATAATCCTTACATCTTTTTCTGTAAAGGCTCAACGGGGCTTCTTTTATTCTCATATTCCAGACTGGGACTATTCACATGTTGACTCTTCCATTCAGTCATCTATTATGCAGGATACCGCTGTGTTGACCGATGATGAGATCAAAGCAATGATTCGCTTGCCTCAAAGTGAATTGCCGCAGCCAAGTGACGAAGAGATCGCAGCGCAGCTTGAAGCCATACCTGCCTTGGTTAATTTTCAATGTAATGATCAGGTCATCGCCGAGATTCGAACCATGGTATACTCCGCCAGGAACTACATGGCCAAGCTAAGAGGAAGAGCGGAATACTATTTCCCAATTTTTGAGGGAATGCTTGCTCAGGAAGAAATGCCTATTGAGTTAAAATATCTCACCCTTATCGAATCTGGGTTGAATCCTCAAATAACAAGTTATGCTGGAGCGCGAGGATTGTGGCAAATCATGCCAGCTACTGCACGAGGACTGGGTTTAACCCTTGATTCATGGGTAGACGAACGGTGTGATCCAATAAAGTCAACACAAGCTGCCCTTGCTTATCTCAAGGCTGCAAACAGGACATACGATGATTGGTTGGTGAGTCTGGCGTCATATAATGCTGGCCCTGGAACGGTGAATCGGGCCATTTCAAGAACAGCAAGTGGAAGGACCTATTGGGATATTCAACCTCAATTACCACGTGAGACGCAAAAGTATGTCCCAAAGTATACCGCTATGGTCTATGCAATGCACTATGCAGATTACTACAAAATTCCGATAATCTATCCCAGTTACAGCATAACTCCAAGTATCCCTGTAGAAATCTTTTCTCCTCTAAAGATTAGCCATATTGCTGCTGCACTGGACATGGATTCTGCTGACTTAGCTCGGTTGAATCCTTCGCTAAAAACAGATTGGATTCCCTACTATCAAAATGGGTTTTCTTTGAATGTTCCTTCTGATAAATCAGCGAGATTTTATGCATTGGAGCAAGATATCTATTTGACAAGCGACACCTTATTTTTTGTTTTACGCGGTGATCGTGTGAATGGCGGTTATGATGAACGTAAAAACATCTATTACGTTCAGCAAGGAGATTATCTTGAAAAGATTGCTATGAATTTCTCAGTAAGCGTAGAGGAGTTAATGGAGTGGAATGATTTGGAGTCAATGATGTTAGAATTGGGACAGGGATTAGTAGTAGGAGAAAACAAAGGACTAAATCCATACGTATCGGATGGGGAACGGCCCGATGAGGTTGGCGTGCAGTCTGATGAATATGATGAGAACTGCGATTGTGTTTATCACCGTGTCCGCTTCGGTGAATCCATCTTTGACATTGCCTATGAGTACGGCGTGCGCGTCGAAGATATTCTCAGAGAGAACACCATCACAAATGTTCTTTTAGTTGAACAGGGTGTTAACCTCAAAATCCCAAAGAAATAGTCCTAGATTTTCGGACTGACTAGAGCGATAAGCGCTTCACATCTTTAAAATTTGGCTTTCTCTTTTCTAAAAAGGCATCTCGTCCCTCTTGTGCCTCGTCGGTCATATAGGCCAAACGAGTAGCTTCTCCAGCGAAAACTTGTTGACCTACCATTCCATCGTCCGTTAGGTTCATGGCAAACTTCAGCATTTTTATTGCCGTAGGTGACTTTTGAAGAATCGTTTGTGCCCACTCAAAGGCTTTATCTTCTAGCTCTTCGTGGGGATAGATGGCATTAACCATACCCATGTCAAGGGCCTCCTGTGCTGTGTAATCTTTTCCTAAGAAAAAGATCTCTCGTGCCTTTTTTTGCCCTACCATTTTTGCGAGATAGGCTGATCCATATCCTCCATCAAAACTGGATACATCGGCATCAGTCTGTTTGAAAATAGCGTGCTCTTGACTAGCCAGGGTCATATCGCATACGACATGAAGGCTATGCCCACCGCCAACTGCCCAACCCGGCACGACGGCAATGACAACCTTGGGCATGAAGCGAATCAATCGCTGAACCTCCAAAATGTTAAGTCTAGGCGTCCCCGATCCATCAACGTACCCTTGTTTACCTCGGGCTCTCTGATCTCCTCCACTGCAAAACGAATACACACCATCTTTTGGAGACGGACCTTCCCCAGAGAGTAAAACTACCCCGATGCTATTATCCTCTTGGGCATCATAAAATGCCTTTAGTAGTTCAGCAACCGTTTTTGGGCGGAATGCATTCCGCACTTCTGGGCGATTAAATGCAATACGCGCGACACCATCTTTTTTGGCATAGGTTATATCGCTATACCCTTCGATTGAATTCCATGATACATTCATAGAATAAATGTACAATCCATAGACTCTAAATTGGGATTTCCTTGTAGGAATCCTTTAATTTGACGATATGTCTTGGCAGGATACACAGCGGTTTCTAGGTAAGTTGAGTTATAAAAAGCTTGCGAACATGTCCAAGCTACTTCTATCCTATAAGCTAGCAACTTGGCAAGGTCATGGTTCGAGGTGGGGCTTGCCGATGACGCTGTCCGTTGAGCCAACAACATCCTGTAATCTCGGTTGTCCTGAATGCCCAAGTGGTTTGCAATCCTTTTCAAGGCCAACGGGCACCATTGATGTAGACCATGTTAAACGACTAGTTGATGAGGTAAAGGATCATTTGATCTATCTCTACTTTTATTTTCAAGGCGAGCCCTATGTGCACCCGCAGTTTACTGAAATGGTAGGCCTTGCTGCTCAAGCAGGATTATATACCGTTACCTCATCGAACGGGCACTTCCTTACGGCCCGTAGAGCGCAGGAAACTTTAGACAGTGGTCTTGATCGATTAATCATTTCAATCGATGGAAGTACTCAAACGAGTTATGGTCGTTATCGAAAGGGTGGGGAATTGGACAAAGTATTGCGCGGTATAGAAACCTTACTTAATGCACGGGAAAAAGGAGGATATAAGAATCCGCATGTAATCTGGCAGACTGTGGTTTTTTCGTCCAATGAAGATGAAATTGATACGCTTCGATCCATGGCGAAATCCTATGGTGTTGATGCCTTCTCTTTAAAAACGGCTCAGCTTTATGATTTTGAAAATGGCCATGATCTTATGCCGTCTTCATCGACCTATTCTAGGTATAGGAAAAATAAGAAGGGAAAGTATGAGCTCAAACAACGCGGTTATCGCCATTGCTGGAAAGCATGGCATAGTGCTGTGATGACGTGGGATGGAAAGGTGGTCCCTTGCTGTTTTGATAAGGACGCTGAATTTGCCTTAGGCGATTATTCTAAAGATTCGGTTCAGTCGATTTGGACCAATGATCTTTCTTCTTCATTTATGGAACAAGTACAGCGGTCTCGACAAAGTATACCGATGTGTAACAATTGCTCCGAGGGGGTAAAAATATGGCGCTGATAAACAGCGCCATATTCTAAATTTTTGTAAGCAGTTTTTCGATTATTCGTTAGGAATCATTAAATCATAAAACTGATCCAATTTTGGAAGGATAACCACTTCAGTACGACGGTTAGCACTTCTTCCCTCTGCTGTTTCGTTATCACCCTTAGGTTGATATTCTGCTCGTGCACCTGCAATCATTCTTGCGGGATCTACCTGATAATTGTCTTGCAAGGTTCGAACTACTGCGATTGCACGTTGAGCGCTTAAGTCCCAGTTATCCTTCATACAATACCCTGCGATAGGTCGATTATCAGTGTGGCCTTCAATCATCACCTCAAAATCTTTATGGTCATTGATGATCATTGCAATTTTTTCCATCACTTTCTCACCCTGTGGTAAGAGGTTTGCACTACCTGAAGTATACAGAAGTTTATCCGATATAGAAATAAATACTGCGCCTCCTCGCACTTCAATATTGATATCCTCATCTCCTAAATCATCAAGTGATCTGCGGATGTTTCCTTCAAGAGTAGCAATCATGCTATCCTTCATATTGATGTTCTCTACGAGTTCACCGATGCTATCATTCATCATGTAGAGTTTTTCTATCGCTTCGCTAATTCGCTGTGAACCTTCGGAAGTGATGACCGATAGATCAGCCATTCGGTCGATTAAAATCTCATTGCTAGACTCACAATAGTTTAAGTCTTCTGTTAGCGTAACATTTTCTTCTGTAAGAACGCTGTTCGATGCTTTTGAAGAATCGAGTGATGTTTCACAATTCGATAGGTCAGTTACCAATCGAGCGCGTTCGATACGAAGACCGTCGAGCTCTTCTATAGCCATATCATATTTTTTCTTAGATACACATGACGTTGCTAGGGTAGCGATCCCAATCAGTAAGAGTATATTTTTAGCGTATTGCATTATATAAATTTTTAATAGCGTCAAAGATAATGTTTTTATAACGCACAATCCTTGGCGAAAATGTGCTGAATGCGTTACAGAACGTTAAAACTGTTGTAAAAAGCGTTGGTCGTTCTCAAAAAACAGTCGAAGGTCATCGATTCCATGGACTAACATGGCAATGCGTTCTATACCCATACCAAAGGCGAATCCTGTATACTTAGGGTGCTCGATGTTTACAGATTTTAGCACCTCAGGGTCGACCATGCCGCACCCTCCAATCTCTACCCATCCACTGCCTTTGCAGACCGGGCAACCTTTTGCATCACAAATGAAGCATGACACATCCAATTCAGCGGAAGGCTCGGTGAAAGGGAAGTAGGAAGGCCGGAGTCGGATATTATCACTTCCAAACATTTCTTTGGCAAAGTAGTAGAGCGTTTGCTTTAAGTCAGCAAAGGAAACTTTCTCCGCAATGTATAGGCCTTCTACTTGATGAAAAGCACAATGGGCTCGTGCGGATATGGTTTCGTTGCGAAATACACGTCCAGGAGTGATCACACGTATTGGAGGTTTTTCATTCTCCATGACTCGAATTTGTGCAGCCGATGTATGTGTGCGCAATAAGATGTTTGCCTTACTATCCACATAGAAGGTATCCTGCATATCTCTTGCCGGATGATCTTGCGGTAGGTTTAACGCCGTGAAGTTGTGCCAGTCATCTTCGATTTCGGGTCCTTCAGCAATTGAAAAACCCAGCTTAGCAAAGATTTCGATCATGCGATCTTTGGTTTGTTCGATAGGGTGACGTGTACCAAATTTGTGGGCAATTCCTGGCGTGGTGTAATCTCTTTTTTGAACTCCGTTCCCGCTGGATTGTTGCTCACCTTGTGCCTCTTTTAGCCGAGCTTCTGCAGTAACTTTTAGCGCATTCATAAGCTGACCAAACGCTTTTCGCTCTTGAGGCTCTATATCTTTCATCGCTGAAAACATGGCCTTGATTTCCCCTTTACTTCCTAAGTATTGGATTCGGAAAGCCTCAGCATCTTGGATGACTTCAGTTTTTATCTTCTCATGAAGAGCTTCTGCTTGTTGAAACACTGCATTCATAAATGAAAGGTATGATTCTTCTTGGTTTTACGGATAAAAAATTAGCCCAAATTGAACTGAAGATCGATAGGGCAGTGGTCCGAACCATGAATGTCGTCCAAAACAGCACTTGAAGTAGTGGATTCTTGTAAGGCTTTGTCGACAAGAAAGTAGTCCAATCGCCAACCCACATTGCGCTCTCTAGCTTTAAAGCGCATGTTCCAAAATGTATACTTTGCTTTATCGGGATTCATCGTCCGGAAGGCATCAAAAAACCCTTGATCAAGAAGAAGATCCATGCCATCGATCTCATCTTGTGTGTAGCCAGAGGTCTTATTGTAATTCTCTTTAGGTCGCGCTAAGTCAATGGGTTGATGGGCAACATTAAAATCTCCTGTTACAATCACAGGTTTTTCATCTCGGAGCATTTTTAAGTAGTTGGCAAAAGCTATGTCCCATGTTTTCCGATAGGGGAGGCGCTTCATTCCGCTACTGCTGTTGGGAACATAAACATTCACTAGATGAAAGTCCCCAGTATCAACACGCAATACTCGTCCTTCTTGATCATGCTCTTCGATGGAAAGACCGCTTGACCAAGAGGGTGTCGCCTCACCAAAGGTTGATTTTTTGGCAAGTATGGCGACTCCTGAATAGCCCTTTTTGACAGCAGATGTACTTTGAATATGGTATTCGGAGGATAAATCACTTAGGGCTTCCATGACTTGGTCATCTTGAGCTTTGGTTTCTTGGAAACACCAGATATCTGCCTGATGACTATTGATTTGGTCGATAAGCCCTTTTTTGACCGAGGCACGAATTCCGTTTACATTCCATGAGATAATCCGCATATGTATAGATTTTGAAGTTCTTGCAATGTAATTAACTGGGTTAGATTATATGAGTTATCCGATAGATATTTTCATTTTCTTTTACATTAGAACTATGTTCTTGAGTAAAGCGATACGTATAAATTTTTTGGGCGCGTTTGTGCTGAGTTTCCTAACTGTTTCTCTTCATGGTCAGACCTTCTTCTCTATGCCATCCGATGCGGAGGTTGGTCGACTTCCTCTTTGGGCTCAAATGATGTATGCTGAAGATCCTAATGTGTGGGAAGTTGATGCAGCATACAAGGCATACTATCGCTCCAATGATTTTGAAAAGACTACGCATACGCAGTTTTATAAGCATTGGAGAAAGCGAATTCAAGATTTTGTCCAAGTAGATGGTTCGATAGTATATCCAAGCCTCAATGCACGATTAGCCCAACGAAATGAATTGATTGAGCAGGGTAGTCGTTCGGGAAATTGGAGTTTACTAGGTCCTATTGAGACCTTTATTGCGGATTCTACTCGCTCGCCTCGTCAAAACAATGTCAGGGGATTTGCTCAATCGACTTCACATCCTGATATCCTGTATGCTGGCACGGAGCCAGGCGAAGTCTACAAGTCGACTGATCGTGGCTTAACTTGGGTAAATCGAAGTTTATTGGATCCTTTGAATGGCGCGGTGACCGCAATAGCCATTCATCCCAGCCGTCCTGACACCGTACTTATTGGCTCAGGAAACTCCATATTCTACAGCCTTGATGGTGGGGTTAATTGGTATACTCAAGGATTAAATACAGGCGAATGTCATGAAATTCAATTTAAACCGTCCGATCCGTCAATTGTCTTTTTAGCCTGCCAAAATGGGTTTTATCGAAGTACAGATGGGGGAATACAATGGACCAATGTCTTTAACGAAAGAACCTATGATGTCAAACTCCATACCGTCAACGATGATATTGTTTACCTAACCAAGCATAATCCGGGGCTGAATATTGCCGAGTTTTATCGTTCATTAGATGGGGGACTAACGTATTCTTTGTTAAACAATGGTTGGCATGCTTCGACCGATCCTGATGTTAATGATCGCGGAGCAAGGCTGGCACTTACAAGTGCAAATCCTGACCGTATTTATGCTTACCTCATTGGAGAATCTAAGGCAGGAGATGAAGGACATATAGGATTATATCGTTCCGATGATGGAGGGCTAACGTGGACCTTGCCGAATGGACCTGCGGGAGGTCCTTACTCGGATACGCATCCGAATTTAGCCAATGGATCGTCCAATAATGGACACCATCAAGGGTTTTATAACTGTGCAGTTTTAGCCTCACAAAGCAATCCTGACGAAGTACTCATTGGAGGCACAAGTCTCTACAAATCCTATGATGCTGGATTGACCTTTGAGTTTCTTGGTGGATATGGAGCCGGATCACTTGGTGATATAAAAGTAGATATGCAGGACTTTCGAGTGAATGGAAATGATGCCTGGGTAACTACGGATGGGTGCGTGTATTGGTCCGATGATTTCTATTCTACGACATCCCATTTTGAGGTACGTACCAATGGAATGCACAGCAGCGATTATTGGGGCTTTGGCCAGGGTTGGAATGAAGATGTCACAGTTGGTGGATTGTATCACTGTGGTGTGCACGCCAGTTTTGATCGTTGGGGCCAGGGTAATCACTTAGTGCTTGTGGGTGGTGAACCCGCTTCTGGATATATAAATCCAGGCGAAAATCGCAGGGTTTACAGTACACCGGGTTTAGGTCGTTTTATTCCTGCTACTATAGGCGACCCAGTGGGGTCGTTTACCTTCGGCATTAATCCTAATGAGAGTTATTGGACAGTAGAGTCTTCTGAACTAGCCTTTCACCCGAACTTCTATTCTCATGCCATTACGGGTCTCGATAATAGTCTATGGCTAACAGAAGACTTTGGTCAATCCTTTCAACGTTTGCAAACTTTTGGAAGCAATGAGGATGATTTGATAACGTACATTGAATGGTCATGGTCTAATCCGGAGGTGATCTACGCCTGCCAACAGTCATCAAGTCCAAGTTCAAGCAAGCTCTGGAAAACAGAAGATGGCGGACTCACTTGGTTGCAAACTGCACTTCCCGGTGATGCAACTGGACATAGAAAAATGCTTCTTCAAGTTGACCCGATAGATAGCGACATATTGTATATCGCTTTTGAATCTTCCAATAACCGGGTGTACAAATCCTTGGATGGGGGAAATACATGGTCAAATTTAACCACGCCAACCATTCAAAACGAAAGGGCACGTTGGATCAATTTAGCCTATGGAACGGATGGGGGGATATACTACGCCTCTAATAAAACTATTTTCTATCGCAATAACTCCATGGCTGACTGGGAGGATTGTGGCGACGGTCTACCTGTGCAGTGTAATGTCAATAAGGCGATTCCTTTTTATCGAGATGGAAAGATTCGCATTGCATCATATGGTAAAGGGATTTGGGAAAGTCCGCTTTATGAAACAAACTTTCAACCCATTGCACGAATCGGTCTTGAGACCGACAGCTTTATTGCGTTAACCTGCGATAGCACTTCACGTGTAGCCCATGTGGTTGACTTGTCGGCGTTACGCCATGCTGGGGCAAGTCGATTATGGGAATTTCCTGGTGGGAGTCCGGCGACGTCTACGTCCATTGAGCAGGACGTCGTATATAGTCAGGATGGTCGTCATCCCATATATCTTACGGTTACCGATGCAGGTGGTATTGTCGCTCGAGATACCCTGTATACTGTGATCACCTCAGTGCCTCCAGAGCCGCTCGTTGAAGAGACTTTTGAATCGACAACTCTACCTAGAGAGTTTCGAATCGACAACCCTGATAATCGCATAAGTTGGGCCTTAACTGATGATGCTGGTGGGTTTGGAATGAGCAGCCGTTCAATGTTTTTCGATGGCTTTGGTTATTATCAGGCAGGGGAGATGGATGACTTAGTCACCTTTGTGGACCTTTCATCAACTCAATTGCAGCCCTTATCATTTGATGTGGCCTATGCTCGGTATGCTGTGAATTACTCCGATACGTTGGGTGTGCTTGTCTCCTTGGATTGTGGAGTGAGTTATGACACCTTGTATTGGAAGGGGGGTAGCGACTTGGCTACGAGAGCAGATACCACAGAGGCATTTATCCCTCTATCGGATGAATGGCGCAGAGAAAGTGTTGATCTTTCCGCCTATCACGGGAATGAAGAAGTCATGCTCATCTTCCGGGGAAAAACGGGTTATGGAAATAATATTTATATCGATAACATCAACTTTGATGCAAGGGATACGACAACACCACCGCCTACGAATCTCGTTGATTTAGGGCAAGATGTTCTCCATGTTTATCCCAACCCAGTGCGTCAAGGAGATAACATTTCATTGGCAACCCCTTCACTTGAATCCTATTCGGTTGATGTGTTGGATATGAAGGGTGCTGTGGTCCTAAAGAGTTCTTGTCAGGAAGGTCAAGGATTCCTCCATACATCCTCTTTAGAAACAGGTTATTACCTTGTTGTCCTTCGGTCAGAGAATACCATCTATCGAAGGATGATATCGGTAGAGTAGTTTCTTTAGATCAACTCAATAGTTAGGGAAGAATCCGTTTTGACCACTTTAGTGAGCCCCTTCTTTGCAAGGCTTTTTGTGGTTTTATCCCATTGCTTATTGGATAAGCCCAACTCTTCTTTGAGAGAAGCCAGATCCCGTGGGCTTTCTTTTTCTAGGGCGCCGATTAGAAGCTTCTCATTATCATTCAAGTCTGGAGTAACTGCCTCTTGCGCAGGTGCAGCCTCTGAAGTTTTTTCAGGCCTCATCTGGGGAAACAGCAGAACTTCTTGAATCGATGTTTGGTTGGTTAGCATCATAACCAATCGATCTACCCCAATACCCATACCTGCCGTTGGCGGCATACCATATTCAAGGGCACGGACATAATCGTGGTCGATAAACATGGCCTCATCATCACCTCTTGCTTGCAACGCAACTTGTTCTTCAAATCGCTTCAGTTGGTCAATAGGGTCGTTGAGCTCGCTGTACGCATTGGCTACTTCCTTCCCACAGATAAAGAGTTCAAAGCGTTCGGTTAGGTTCGGGTTATCGCGATGTCTTTTGCAAAGCGGTGACATTTCAACGGGATAATCCGTAATAAAGGTGGGTTGAACAAACTGGCCTTCCGCTTTTTCACCAAAAATCTCATCGATGAGTTTGGCCTTACCCATTGACTTGTCGGTTTCTATGCCAAGTTCGTTTGCAATGCTTCGAATCTCCTCCTCGCTCTTGCCATCGAGATTGTAGCCGGTATGTTGTTCAATGGCATCAAGTATGCTGATGCGCTGGAAGGGTTTCCCAAAATCTATGGTATTTCCCCAGACCTCCATTTGCATAGACGACGAAGTTTGTTGTACGCAGTGCTTGACAAGGGCTTCAGTATAATCCATCATCCAGTTGTAGTCCTTGTAGGCGACGTAAATCTCAAGTACGGTAAACTCTGGATTGTGTGTGCGATCCATGCCCTCATTGCGGAAGTTCCTACTAAACTCAAAAACCCCATCAAAACCCCCAACGATAAGGCGCTTTAAATACAACTCGTTGGCAATACGCAGGTACATTGGGATGTCCAGGGTATTGTGGTGCGTAATAAAGGGTCTTGCATTGGCGCCACCAGGTATGGCCTGTAGTACAGGGGTATCTACCTCAACATATCCATCCTTTTCAAAGAAATTACGCATAGAACGAATGATATCACTGCGTTGTTTGAATATAGATTTTACGCCTTGATTGACCACAAGATCAACGTAGCGTTGGCGGTAGCGCAGTTCAGGATCGGTTAACGCATCATACACATTTCCTTCGCTATCTTTTTTTACGACCGGCAGGGGCTTAATGGATTTAGAGAGCAGAGTAAAGTCCTTGACGTGAATGGTGATTTCTCCGAGCTGCGTCCGAAAAACATAGCCTTCTATGCCAATAAAATCGCCTAAGTCAAGCCACTTTTTAAAGACATCATTGTACTTCGATTTATCCTCTCCTGGGCATATTTCATCACGATTAAAGTAAAGCTGGATTCTTCCTGAGTGATCTTGCAACTCGGCAAAGGCTGCTTTCCCGCTGATTCGCTTGATCATAAGCCTTCCTGCAATGCATAGGTTCCATGGCGTATCATCTGCCTCAATGGTTGGAAAGTGATCCAGAATATGTTGAGCACTTGCTGAGACCTCATACTTTTCAGCAGGGTAGGGGTTTATACCATAGGTAATGAGTGATTCAAGATTTTGTCTTCGTTGAATTTCCTGTTCGCTTAATGGAGCCATAGTTGCTATATAACGCTTATACATCAATAAAGGTAAAACAAGCAAGTCAAGAAAAGGTGCTTTTCTTACCCTCTTTCAATATTGCGATGGATTAATTGATTTAATGTATATCTTTGCCGTCCCAATTTATCAATTCGGGGTGTGGCGCAGTCCGGTTAGCGCACCTGGTTTGGGACCAGGGGGTCGCAGGTTCGAATCCTGCCACCCCGACACGATAGGAAAAGCCATCGCAAGTGCGATGGCTTTTTTTTGCTTCATCTTACAGTGACTTTCTGCAAAAAAAGTAAAGTGGAAGGCCCGTGATGATGGCCAAGACTCCTTTCCAATACTTCATTGTTTCTGCACCAGGTAATAGGGTGCTTTCCTGCATCCACGATAGAATGGCGAACATGATTCCAAAGGCCGAAAGAAGGAGCCAGAGCTCTTTACGATAATTATTCATGAGTTTCAGTTGATGATTAGCAATGCAATGCTTATTTTAAGCCATCACAAAGGTTTAAATTATGGCTGACTTTACACGACTGTTTGATTTGTTTGATTATCAAAATGTATCTCATCCTAGAGAAGATGCATTAAATTATAAGTATGGAGGGGTTTGGAAGAATTATAGTTCGCAGGATTGTGTTGATTTTCGGGATAAGGTCAGTCGTGCTTTATTAGCCTCAGGACTCAAGCCCGATGACAAGGTTGCCTTGATTTCCCCTAATCGTCCTGAATGGAATTTTATGGACTATGGGATGTTGCAAGTAGGTATAATCAATGTGCCTATATATCCTACGATTTCAGAACGTGAGTATGAGCATATATTCAACGAAGCAGAAATCAAAATGGCCTTTGTGGCCGATCAAGGATTATGCGACAAGATTTTAGCGATTAAAGATCGCTGTCCTAGTCTTCAAGAAGTGTTTGCCTTTGAGGAAAATGTCAATGGATGCGAACATTGGACGGCTTTTTTAGCACGGGAAGCTTCAGGCAGTCAAGAAGATGCCAAGGCCATAGCAGATAAAATCCAGCCCAATGACTTAGCCACGATTATTTACACATCAGGTACTACAGGATTGCCCAAGGGTGTGATGCTGTCCCACAATAATATTGTAAGTCAAGTTAAGGCGGTTATGGATGTTTTGCCACTCTACAAGGAGTATCGCTCATTGAGTTTTCTTCCTCTATGCCACATTTTTGAGCGCACGGTAACCTATACCTACGTGGGTGTCGGGGTAGGTGTCTATTATGCGGAAAGCATGGAGACTATTGCGGACAATTTGAAAGAGGTGAAACCCCACTTCTTTTCTTCCGTTCCTCGTCTATTGGAAAAAGTCTATGACAAGATTATGGGCAAAGGAATGGATTTGACGGGCTTGAAAAAGCGCTTATTCTTCTGGGCGGTAGATTTAGCTCAGAGTTATGAGGAAGGTCAGAAGCCGACACTAAAAACCAAAATTGCCGATAAGCTGATCTACTCCAAGTGGAGAGAAGCCCTAGGAGGGAATGTCCTCGGTATTGTTACTGGCGCGAGTGCTTGCCAAGAACGATTGGCGCGTGTATTTTCTGCGGCGGGAATTCCTATTCGTGAAGGCTATGGTCAGACGGAATCAAGCCCTGTTATAACGGTAAATCGTTTCGACGAAGGGATGTTTAAGTTTGGTACCGTGGGGGTTACTATACCTGGGGTAGAGTTTAAAATTGCACCCACCGAAGGTCATCCTGAGGGCACTGGGGAGATTTTAGCCAAAGGGCCAAATATCATGCTTGGGTATTACAAAAAGCCGGAAGAGACCGCGAAGACTATTGTTGATGGGTGGCTGCATACAGGAGATGTTGGAACCATTATCGATGGAAAGTTCTTGAAAATCACCGATCGCATCAAAGATCTTTTTAAAACGTCAGGAGGTAAGTACGTTGCGCCACAGGTCGTTGAAGAAAAGATGAAAGAGAGTCGGTTCATTGAACAAATCATGGTAATTGGTGAAAATGAAAAATTTGTTGCCGCATTGATCGTTCCTGCATTCGCGGCACTCCAAGATTGGGCGGAAAATGAGGAAGGTATCTCAGATACTTCACCGCAAGGACTTGTTAGTCATCCTGCGGTCGACGCCTTGATTCAAGCAGATATTAAAGAGTTAAATACCTATTTTTCTAAAATAGAACAGGTCAAGGCTTTTCGTTTGTTAGCCGAAGAGTGGACCGAGGAAAGCGGTTGCTTAACGCCTACCAAAAAGGTTAAGCGCAAGGTTGTCATGGAACAGAGTGCCGATCTTATCGCCTCCATATACTCCGCATAAGGAATTTAAGAAGTTATCCACGTAACATCTTCCTAAGGTCTTCGTATATATAGTTCGAAGATTTTCAGCACGTTAGGTGCTTAGATACCATAAAATGCAGCAAAAAAGCTCCATATTAAGGGCCTTCCGGCCATTGAAAGATCCTCGTCGTGATGTCGCATTGAGCATTCATGACTTCCCTGCTTTTATTCTTGGATTTGACTTTATAATCTACGATGTAAACGAGGCTTTCTGCGATATTATAGGCACATCTAAAGAAGGTATTGAAGGGCGTCCGCTCAGGCATTTTGTGCTTCGGGATGATCTGTATGCACTCAAGGAAGCCATAGGAGAGCTGCGTCAAGGAAGTAAGAAGCGTTTTCATTTCACTCGGCACATAAGATCTGAACAACAGGTCGTCATAGATTCTACATTGAGTCTTTCTTTATACAAAGATGAGTTTGGTCAAGCCGAGGGAATCATGGTTATGGTTGCCATAAAGGAAGATATTGATTCGATTGCAAAGTCTACCGTCGAGCAGGAAGTGATTGGAAACCTCCTGTCTACCATGACGGATTTTCTCTATGTTTTTGATATGCGTCAGCAGCGTATAGTCTATGAAAACCGCTCTTTTCTGAATCATCTTGGATACGATAGAGAAGATATTGATGATGTGTCAGAAATGCAGTTTCTATCCAATCGAATTCAAGTGGATTCTATTCAAGGAGACTGGGAAAATGACACGGACTTCCTACAATATGGTAAGAAAGGCGAATTCATTGATGCGGAATACCAAATTCAATGTAAAGACGGAAGCTATCGCTGGTTTCATGAGCGAACGAGTATTATGAATCGTGATAAAGAAGGTTTGGTAACCTGTATTTGTACGATGCGTGATATAACTAATCAACGATATGCTCATTTTGAAAACCAAGTACATGGGCAGTTTATTGAAAAGATTTCTCATACAATTCCCGATTACATTTTTGTCTGGAACCTCCAATCACGTGAGAACATTTACTCGAACTTTTCCGGTAGAACCTTTATGGGGTATTCCGAAGGTGAATGGAATGTTGGGGATATGTCCTTGTATTTTGATGATGAAAATAGAGATCTCATCAAGGAAGGTCTACACTCACTAGCGGCTTTGGAAGATGATGCTTACCTCGAGCTTGAATTACGACATATTGATAAGCAAGGTCAATCTCAATGGGTGCGTTCTCGATTTCGAGTATTCTCTCGAGATATGCATGGAGAGGTAGAAAACATCTTCACGGTATCTACTATTATCACCAGCGATAAAGAGTATATAGAAAATTTAAACAAAGCCGAGTCATACAACCGCGCAATAATAAGTGCAATTCCGGATGTTGTTCTTATGGTTAATGCGAATGGAGACTACTTAGATATTCGGGAAAGAAAATATGAAGATGGATATGTTCCCAACATGGACATTTTGGGTAAAAATATACGTGAGATTCATACTGAAGAGAATGTAGCTTTAATTCTTGACGGTATTGCGCGATGCAAAGAATCAAAGAATGTTACCGAATGGACCATGTCGAGAGATATTGATGGAGAAACATTCTATTTATTCTGCAGGATTTCCTACATCAATGAGGATACCTTCCTCGCAGTGGTTCAAAATGTTACTGAACGCCAGCAATTGAAACTTGCATTGGATGAAAAGGTTGTAGCCTTGTCCAAGCAAAGAGATACATTACAAGATTTTGTGGAGCGTAACCAAGAGCTTGAGCAATACGCTTACATCATTTCTCATGACTTAAAGGAGCCTGTGCGAACTGTTGCCGGCCTATCTCAGGTTCTTGAAGCGAGTTTAGAGGACTCTCATCCTGGTAAGCGCTATGTGAAGATGATTAAGGAAGGCAATAAGCGTATGTATGATTTGATTGATAGTTTATTGCAATATTCCAATACAAGTAAAAATGAGCTTGTCTTGACCGAGATTAATCTAAATGACGTTGTGCGTGCTGTCCAATCGGATCTGACCATGTCGATTGAGCGCAATGAAACCAATCTCATCGTTGACACCCTTCCTAATGTGACCGGAGATAACACCATGATCCGTCAGCTTTTGCAAAATATTATCGGTAATGCGATTAAATTCTCGGGCAAAAAGGATGATTCAGAGGTTCATGTCTATGGCGAGGTAACGGCTGATGAGGTTATTATCCATGTGAAGGATAATGGTATTGGTATTCCAGAGGACTCAAACAAAGATATCTTTGGCGTATTTCAGCGACTACACAGCGATAAAAGTTACCAAGGGCAAGGGATTGGGCTTTCTATCTGCAAGCGGATTATGGATCGTCATCAAGGCCGAATATGGTATACCTCGGTCTACGAAGAAGGCATGACCATTCACTGCGCGTTTCCCAAATCGTCCACAGACTACTCATTACAAGATCCCTCCTCCATAGAGGCTATCCAAGAGGCGATCAACTCCAATCCTTCATAGTGGACTTTTGATCGTCCAATTTCAGGCATCATCACATCAATTTCCTCTGAAGCCATACGATAATGTACAATCGATGCTGAGGGATTTCCTGGGACAATGTCATACCTCAGATTACCGCTACCTCTTCCTGCTGCAACAGGAACTTTGCATACACCCAATTCTTTGGGATCAGCGGTTAATGCGTCAAGATAGAATCCGGTAGTGTTGCCAGGCCCCTTAGGGTTATGGCAGTGGCCACAGTTTATATCGAGGTAGGCTCTAGCTCGATCGTCTAGGTCTTCTGATGGATTACTCCAAACCGCATTACGGGGTTGAGGCTCATTAGGGTTAAATCCTTCGAGATACCCCATTTGCTGCCAATAGACAAGTTGATTTTGCTTGCCTTCTTCTCCGTAGTCAAACACTCCATTGAGGTTGCGAACCTTGGGGCCGATAGGCATTACTTTGTCGTCTACAATATGACATGACATGCACTGACCTTGTTGCGGTTGCATATAGTTTACATGCTGTTCTTCTCCTTGGATATCAATCCAAGAAACCTTGGTAAACTCGCCGAACGGATGGTAGTCTGCCTCGGTTTGATCTTCATTCCATAGATAAGGATAGTTTTTCCACCCTGACTGGGTATTCACCAGGAGTCTCGTCTCAATCAAGCGTCGTTCGCCATGGGGATTTCGCATATCGATAGGATAGTAAAAGTTCTTGATTAAGACGGTGCCTAAGGGGAAATCTAGGACTTCATCCTTTCGATATTTTGCAGCACTTCCTTGAGGCATCCAAACAAACCGTGCTTTATAGGCATAGTCAGAGAATAGTTCGGAGTTTAATGAATAGGGTAGGACGCCATCGCTTGGAATCAAGTAGTGCACAGGACCCTTGAAGAATCCATAATTACTGAGTTTGGGAAAAGGAGAGTCATCTTGTGGTAGAACAATGGTATTGCTTCCAAAATCGGCAGGATTAATCCCTAAAAATTCAATATGGCTTTTGAATATATCAGAAGATGGTTGAGCTTCTTGATGCTTATGCGAATTATTCTTCTCATTAACTCCTCCTTTATTGCACGTCATAAGCCCCAGCGTAATAGCTATCAGACTATATATCAAACATTTATTTGAAGAAAACATCTGCAGTGTTATACGTTGGGATGGAATACCTTATTATCAATGGACTTGGTAGACTTCGGGGAAACTCATTTTTTGACAATTCCCAAGCGATCCAGCATCTCGGATTAATGGACTTTCAAAGTCACCATTATTCAACATCATAAAGGAGAAATCACTTGAATCTTCTTGAACACAAAACATGCCCTCCTCAGCAAAGACGCCGTCGGATAGCAAGTCGAAACCTCGTCCACCATTGCCGCTGGTCAATACAAGTAATCCAAAGGGAGTTGAGTTATCTGCATAAAAGGAAGGATTACAGGAATACTGATTATCATGTATGCTAATATTTGATGAATAAGGACTGAATTGAGCAGTTGTTTCTTCATTTGGATTGTGCACGAAGTAACTCGCTACAGCGATACCCATGGTTTTGTTATCTCGGATTTCATTGTTGAATACTTCGCAGGACTTGGCGGCTAAGAGAACAATGCCAGAACCAGGAGCCACGATGGCTACCATATTGCCTTCCGGAGCAAAATTGAGGTGGTTGTTATGTACTACAATATTGTCGTAGACTTGACAGAACTCCCCGTCAGGATTCACAGGAAGATCGGGTAGGTTGAATACCAGGATACCTCCTGTATTATCTTCTGCTACATTATCATACACTAGGGATCGTGTGCAATTTTCAATTTCTATACCCGCAACGTTATGGTATACGTAGCAATTTTTTACGACCACGTCTAACGATTGCCCAACATAAATGCCTGCATCGGATGCGCCGGCAACCATACATTGCTCTACAAGAATTCCTTGACTTTCGACAGGATATAGACCATAGCCACCATTTTTAGGATGAGGCCCCTTAGTCCATAGGACTTCAAGGTTTCGCATGACCATATCATTACATCCTTTGGTTTTAATGCCATCACCATGGGCATCATATACGGAGAAATCGCACAGAGTGATATTGTTTGCTTTGTTTATATTGATGCCTTGCCCTCCAGCCTGTTGATCGGCAAAGTTGATAATGGTTCTTCCCATTCCCTTCCCTTGAAGCGTTATGCCGTTTACTTCGCTTATGATTAACTCGTTGGAAAGATGGTATACCCCTTTCTCTAAGAAGATGGTGTCGCCCTCCTTGGCATTGTACAGGGCCATTTGTAGTTGCTTTACATCAAGAGAGTCTAATGCGCCTAACTCCTCTGTTGGTAGGTCTCGTCGGTGGCGAAGACCGCTTTTATCCTCAATCGCTCGCATTGGATAGGATACATCTTGATGATATCGTATCTCTTTATCCTCTGATGATTGAGCATCTGACGCTGGATCCTGTGCTTTCAGAGTGCTATTTTTTTTATCCTCTATACATGATGTAAGGAGTGCAGGAAGAAGAAGTATGAGCAATAGATGGGGCTTCATTAGGAATTGAATTAGTATTCCTCTTAAGTTAAGCCATGTCTTGCTTTTCTCCAAAGGCTAAATCCCCTGCATCACCAAGTCCTGGTACGATGTAACTCTTGGCATTTAACTCGTCGTCCAATGCCGCTGATAGAATATGGTGATCGTGTGTTAAATGATGTTCGACATACTTAAGACCTTGCTTGGAAGCAATCAAGGCCACTATATAAAATCGTTTGATTTTTGGGTACATCTTAGTTAACACCTGGGCTGTTTTAACGATAGATTTCCCTGTAGCAAGCATCGGGTCGATCAAGACAACTTCTCGATCATTAAGATTGGGTAGGGCATGATAATCCAAGGCAATTTCAAAAGAGGTTTTGCTGGTAGTTTTTCTCATCGCGCCAATAAATCCACTTTCTGCATGAGGAAAGACTGACTGTATTCCCTCATAAAAGGGAAGTGCCGCACGCAAAATGGGAATTAATATGGGTTGTTCTGACATTAGGTTAATGTGAGCATCTCCAAGTACAGTGTGAACCTTTTGATTTTGGTATGCTAGAGATTTACTCAATTCATATCCACAATAGATTCCGCTTTGTCGCAGGTTTTCTCTGAATCGCGGACGATTTATTTGGATGTCTTTGTCCCGAATTTCAGCTAAACATTCATTTAGTGCACTGTCATGAATATTTAGTATTTGGTAGGCTTGCATTTTCATATCACACCTAATTTCGGTCAAACGGAACGAATATGCAACAGGGAGCGGCGATTATTCTCATCTTTCTATGGGTTTTAGCTATAATCATAATGCTTTTTGTCTTAAGAGGATCCGATGACTCGGCTCTTGAAGTTTCGACTAGCTCTAATTCATATTCAAGCCATTCTAAGCCCTTACCTCAAATCGCTTTATTGTGTCTCTCCCAATAGGAAAATCAACCTACTTTAGAGAGCAACGAACCTTGCTTATTAATGATCAGGAGATAAAACTCACTCCAAGAGAAGCTGCTTTATTTGAGTTTTTATTAGAGCATAAAAATGAGATCGTTTCGCGAGAAGTAGTATTGCAAAAGATCTGGTCAAAAACGGATTATTTCGCTGGTCGCAGTATGGATGTATATATCAATAGATTAAGGAAACACCTGAAACTCGACGACTCGATTAAACTTCATTCTATTCGTTCCCTTGGATATCGTCTAGAAGGTTGATTGGTCAATAGACGATTATTTTTCGATGAGGGTAAATGTTATTGTAAACTCATCATAGATAAAACCGTCAGCCACAGCCTTGGCATCCAGTATCGACTTGGATTTATACATGATATCGAAGTCTGTCCGGTCGATAATCAATGTTCCTTTGATTGTGCCATCCTGCACTTTGTATTGAAGGGTGTACTCTTTAGATATATCCTTTATAGTTAAGAGGCCATCAACCTTTCCAGATTTGCCCTGCCCTTCTTTTACTGTAAAGGAAGCTTCTGGATAGTCTTGTGTGTTAAAAAAGTCAGGATCTTTTAGGTGATTGGTTAGTGAGTTTTTCGCCCCACCTGTTAAATCTTCAACGGTTATACTCGTCATGTCCATAACAATATCAGCTTGACTTACTGCACCTTGACCATTGAGCATAATGTAGGCCTTCTTTATATCCACTAATCCATCATGCTGCCCTCCTACTTTTTTGGCCAACCATTGCACTTTGCTTTTTTCTAGATCAACGGTAAAGTTATTTTGAGCGCGAAGAGCATTGGTAAGTAGGGTAGTAGCAAGGAATAATACGAGATATTTTTTCATGATAATTTTTACTGAATTGAATTAAAAGAACACGCCAACAGGTATTTTGGTTTCAATATTTATGCCAAGAAACATCTTTGCATCAGATAGGGGCAAAAAAAAGCCGAGGATTACCCTCGGCTGTTTAGCTTAGATGGAAAATTACTAATTAAGACCCCGTAGAATCTTCGCCTCCAGTAGTATCAGCTGGAGCTTCTTCCGTAGTTGCATCTTCGTCAGCAGCTTCTTCTTCGCCGCCACATGCAACAACAGTGATTGCTACAAAACCTGCTAATAGAATTGGTAAAAACTTTTTCATGATAAATTTTTATTGTTTAAGAATGAACTAAATATAAACGGGTGTTGGGGCAAATCAAAGGGAAGTCGCCAACATTTTATTAAGATTGCTGATTTTGTTGTGTCTTCGGTTGCTAAGGGTTCTTACACATCATGTATTTTTGTGTCCATGGGACGCTCGCAAACCTTTGCTCTGCATACACTGGGCTGTAAACTAAACTATGCCGAAGGATCGGCAATTAGTCAACAGTTGATTGACCAAGGATGGTTGCGGGTTGACTTTGCGCAGCCCTCAGATTGCTATATAATCAACACCTGCTCTGTCACTGCGCAAGCCGATAAAAAGTGTCGAAATCTAGTTCGACAGGCTAAGCGAAACAATGCGGAGGCTAAGGTGATTGTCGTTGGCTGTTATGCCCAGTTGAAGCCTGATTCAATAGCTGCTATTCCAGGTGTGAATCTTGTGCTGGGTGCTAATGCTAAGTTTGATATGAATGCCATTATGGCAAGTAATTCTGAGAGCAACACGGTTAAGGTAGGATCAATTAGGGAAGTTAATCGATTTGACCCTGCCTTCTCCCGAAATGATCGTACACGTACCTTTTTAAAAGTCCAAGATGGTTGTGATTATCACTGTACATTTTGTACTATTCCTCTTGCTAGGGGGCGTTCGAGAAGTACTACGATAGCTAAAGTGTTGCGCACAGCGAAGGAAGCTGTGGACTCAGGAGCTAGGGAGATTGTCTTAACTGGGGTAAATATTGGAGATTTTGGGCGTTCGGAAGATGGTCGGACAAGAGGTCCTGAAACCTTTTATGACTTAATCATGGCGCTGGATGATATAGACGGTGTTGATAGAATTCGAATTTCAAGTATTGAGCCCAATCTTTTGTCGAATGATATCATTGATTTTGTTGCTTCGTCAAAGAAATTCATGCCTCATTTCCATATTCCCTTACAGACAGGCGTTGACCGACTTTTACATGCCATGCGCAGAAAATATGATACTGCGTTGTATCGCAGTCGGGTAGAGCACATAAAGGCGGTTATTCCGAATGCTTGCATTGGGGCCGATGTTATTGTCGGTTTTCCGGGTGAGACGGAGGATGATATTCAACAGACTGCTTCATTTTTACAGGACTTAGGTGTCAGTTATCTCCATGTTTTTACTTACAGTGAGCGACAAAATACAAGAGCGCCGCAGCTTGATGATGTTGTTCCTGTCCAGAAAAGGCGTGAGCGCAACTATATTTTGCGAAATATATCGGAGCGTTTGACCAAGCAGTTTTATCGTGAACAGCTCAACTTACGTTTTCCTGTTCTTTGGGAAGAGGGGGATGTCAAGGATGATTGGATTTATGGATACACATCAAACTATATTCGAGTTCGCGCTAGACGTGAAAGAGCATCCACCTATGGGATAACGTCTGTTATCCTAAGTCAATATCTCGAGGAAGAAGGCGTATATTCGGTAGAGAGCCCTCTTTAATCTTGGAATAATGGACTTGATTTTACGTGCTTACCCAACAGTATTTGACTTTATCAATGATAAACTACCCTTCCTATCGGAAATCTTTCGAGGTGGTGAGCCCTTTCCAAGCATGTTCCCAAATACCTATGGATTTTTTGTTGCGATGGCTTTTTTATCAGCAGCACTTGTTCTCCGGAATGAGTTGATGCGCCGTGAGGGATTAAATCTTCTCATTGGTCATCCACGTGAAATTATGGTGGGTACAGGTCCCAATTGGACTCAACTGTTAGTTAATGGAGCAATCTCTTTTTTCTTTGGGTACAAGATTATAGGTGCCTTTACGAATATGGACCAAGCAGCTCTTGATCAAATGGCTTATTTGCAAAGTGGTGCTGGAAGTTTATGGGGTGGCTTTATAGCTATGGCATTATCCATTCTTCCAGCGTACCGCAAAGCAAAGAAGGAAGAATTGCCAAAACCAGAACGCCGATGGGTGGATTATATGCCTCATGAGCAAATAGGTGAGATGGTAGTAATTGCTGCAATTTTCGGTATTCTTGGTGCAAAGATTTTTGATTTTTTACAGCCTGATCGTATCCAAGACTTTTTTCAAAATGTGGGGGATTTATTGAGGAATCCGGCCTTGTTTGTGAGTGGGCTCACTATATACGGAGGATTGATTTTTGGCGGCCTTGCTATTTTGGTTTTTGCGTATCGTCGAAAAATTCATGTAGGTCATTTGTTTGATTCATTGGGGTTGAGTTTCTTGCTTGCCCAAGGAATCGGTCGTTTAGGTTGTCACTTTTCTGGTGATGGCGACTGGGGAATAGTCAATAGCAATTCTAAGCCGAATTGGATTCCTGAGTCTTGGTGGTCGAATACCTATGCCCATAACGTAATCAATGCGGGAGAGCCCATTCCTGGGTGCACGGGTCAATATTGCTATGAGCTTTCAGCGGGTGTTTATCCCACAAGCATTTATGAGTTTTTCCTTTTTTTAGGAGGATTTCTTCTGTTGTTTTTTCTCAGAAAAAAGCTTACCCATAAACCAGGTCTTCTTTTCGGAGGCTTTCTAATTTTCGCGGGTGTAGAGCGTTTTTTGATTGAGGGTATACGAGTTACCTCAACGGCAAGTGCATTGGGTTTGTCTCAGGCACAGATCATATCCATAGGTATGATTCTAGGGGGAGTTGGATTAATTCTTTACAAGTACAAATCGAAGGTACTTAGTTATACCTCATCGATGAAGGACGGGGACAAGTAGTCCAGTTAGACTTCCTGCCAAATAACCCGTGATTATATCACTCCAAAAGTGTTTACCTGCTCGGTACCTCAGAATTCCCGTTCCCAAGGGAAGAATGGCAGCTGAAGTCCACACAAGAGGCATCCATTTAGCCCCTTTGTGATGGTGTTGCAGCGTTATTGCAGTAAACATGGACATAGAAGCGGCAGTTGAGGTGTGACCCGAATACATTGAAGTATTTGCATCTCGTGAGGTCTTCATCGACATGGGAACATCAGGATTATAGACATAGGGTCGTGGTCTGCGCACGAGTTCTTTGGTTAATCCAGTTAATCCCAAATTCAAAAAAAAGACTTCTAGTCCTAGGGCGGCTGGTTTTTCCCAATCCTTTCGAATCTTTTGACTTGACATAAGGAGTAAAGGGCTTGCGATGGCTGTTACCATAAGGGCGTCAGAGAGGTGGGCGGATTTAGGTCGCCATTGATAGACTGCCCTTCGATCGAAGGCGTTAATGTCTGATATCGATAGATTGGTTATGTTTTCCTCAGTCAGAATGGGCTTGTTGCGATGAAAATAATAGGAAAGGCCTGCCGTACCGAGTCCTACTATGGGAATGGCAATTTCAGTAGAGTAACGAAAGGTATACGGTGATGTATGTTGTCCCTTTACATCAGAGATCAAACTACTGAGTAGGAAAACCCAAAGGAATAAGCGCATGTCTATCTTGAGGTTGTAAACAATATAGATAGGTCTGTTGCTTTTAGATTAAATCTCCGCGCCAAGGCACTTTGTGTAATCTGTCCACGATACATATATACACCTCTCGCAATGCCATTGTCCTCTTGCATCAAATGATGAATTCCTCCATGATCCATAGAACGGGATAGCATAGGACCTAGTAGATGGCTTAGGGCAATGGAAGCTGTTTTTGAAAACCTCGAGGGAATATTGGTGAGTCCACAATGCCAAACATCGTGAATGGCTTGAAAGGGTTGTTCATGACTTGTGATCTCGGAGGTCTCAATACACCCACCTTGATCTATACTTACATCGATAATCACAGATCCCGATTTCATATTCGCGACCATATGCTCGCTGATCACGATGGGTGATCGACCTGTTTTAGAATGAAGGGCGCCGATTACAACATCTGTGTTCTCTAGGATTTTTGCTATGAGTTGAGTGTCTAGGATATTGGTGTAGAGTTGTTCTCCTACATGATCTTGGAGTTTCGATAACTTGTTAATATCGTTATCCATAACCATAACAGTTGCTCCAAAGCCTCGGGCTGCTCGAGCAGCATAACGTCCCACGATTCCTGCCCCAAGAACTAGAACGCTTATGGGCTCAACACCATTAAGGCCACCGAAGAGTTTGCCACCCTCCTCGTTGCGCTGACCTAATGCTTCAGAAGCTAAGAAAATGGAAGCATAACCCGCAATTTCACTCATGGCTTTTACAAAGGGGAAGGAACGTCCTTCTCTACTTCTGAAAAACTCAAAAGCTAAAGCGGTTACTTTTTTCTTGGCGAGTTTATCCAGCAAACTCGTATCAAATGATGATAGCTGTAATGGGGATATGATGATCTGCTCCTGAGAGGCATTATCCGCATCTCTTTCATCCAACGGGCAAATCTTTAACAAGATATGAGCCTTGTAAATTTCTTTGATATCTGAAGTAATCACTGCGCCAGCTTCGGCATAGAGGTTATCTGGGAATCCCGCACGTTTTCCTGCACCGATTTCCACGAGTACTCGATAGCCATCGGCCGTTAGCATTTCAACATTACGCGGAGTAAGGACTACCCGTTTCTCCTCGGATGAAGTGGACTTAAGAATACCTATATCGAGCGATCCTTTTCGCTCGGCAACTAATGAAGGCGACTCAAGGGGTTGTAATCCTAATTTTGAAGTAAGACCCATGTCAGACGGTTATTCCTTTTAAAATACGAAATTCTCTTTGAGACGGACCTTCTTCAATTTGGATAATTGAAAAAGGAATCATCTCTTGCTCGAGGTAGTTCTCGATAAGTTCTGGCCATTCTATAAAACATACATCTTCTTTTTCTAAGGATTCGAAAATGTCGAGTTCTATAAATTCTTCGAGTGATTGTAGTCGGTAAAGATCTAAATGATGGCATACATGCCCATTTTTCATCGGGTATTGATGCCAAAGGCTATAAGTAGGACTATTGACTTCTGGATTCGCTCCAAATTGACGAATAAACTGCTTTACCATGCTTGTTTTTCCTGCTCCTACAGGTCCTACACAGCACCAGATCTGTCCTGCGGGCTGTTCTGCGATCCAAGAACAAAGAAAATGCAAGTCATCAGGAGATTTGCTGATGTGTCGATAAAGGATATCGCTCATTATCCTTTGGGCTTTAAGTGTACCCATGGCACAATCATTTCCTCCAAAGACACCCCTCCATGCTGAAAGCTATCACTAAAATGGTTGGCAAAGTGCGCAAAGTTGTTAGGGTAGACAAAGAAGTTTTCGTCCTTGGCAAAGATGTATTCTGCTCCTAAACTTGGGCTTGGTAGTCCGACAGAGCTTGGGTCTTTGATGCGAAATACATCTTTGTTTTGGTAGGTGAGTTTTCTTCCAGCCTTATACCTTGTGTTGGAGGTGATTGATTGTTCTCCCGTGCACTTACTGGCTGTTTTTACCCGCTTAGTACCATGGTCTGTCGTTAAGATAACCTCTACATCCTTTTGAGCAAGTGAGATTAGTGCTTGGCGCAGTGGACTATTTTTAAACCAGCTTTCTGTCAGTGATCGATAGCTTCGGTCATCACTGGCGAGTTCTTTAATCACTTCCATATCGGTTTTGGCATGCGACAGCATATCTACAAAATTGTAAACTATGGCAGTCACATCATGGTTAAGTACGTTTAGGGCTCTTGCTTCTAGCGATTTACCCATCTCGTAATTAGCCACCTTAAAGAAATCTACCTTGTCGATAAGATTAGACTTTCGTTGTATAAATGATTTAAAGTGTTGCTCTTCATACTTGTTCTTGCTTCCTTCAGCATGTTCATCAATCCATAAGGAAGGGTAGTGCTTGATGATATCATTAGGCAGCAAACCCGAAAACAAGGCATTACGAGCATACTGGGTTGCCGTTGGAAGAATACTGAAATAGAGGGATTCATTTTCTATGGTATACTGGTCCGTTAAGAACTTCTGGAGCACCTTCCATTGGTCATAGCGTAGATTGTCAATGACAAGCAAGAGAGTATGTTTCGCTTTGTGACAGGTTGGAAGAAACCACTTTTCCAAGACCTGATGCGAAAAGACAATTTCTTCCTCTTCCTCAATTAACCGAACATAATTCCGTTCAATAAATTTTGTGAAAGCGCGGTTGGCCTCTCTTTTTTGCATTTGGAATATCTCGTGAACATCGACCGATGCAGATTTATCGAGTTCCAATTCCCACCAAACAAGTTCTTTATAGAATTCTATCCAACCTTTACAGTCCTCCAATTCTTGGATTTTGGTGAACATCTTTTGAAAGGCCTGCTGGTAGTTGGTGGTCGTTCGCTCTCGAATCAATGTCTTGTCTTCGGTAAGCTTTTTAATGCTTGATAGCAATTGCTGTGACTTAACCGGTTTGATGAGGTAGTCAGAAATCTGGGCTCCGATAGCATCTTCCATTAGATCTTCCTCCTCATTTTTGGTTACCATAACCATGGGCAGTTGGGGTCGCTTTGTTTTGAGGATATCTAAGGTTTCTAATCCACTCAGTCCAGCCATACTCTCATCCAATAGGACAATGTCGATGGCTTTATTGGTTTCTAAATAATCAATGGCATCTCTTCCATTAGTAAGACCAATAACCTCATAGCCTTTCGATTCTAAGAAAAGTAACTGGGGTTTTAGGAGGTCGATTTCATCATCGACCCACATGATGGTCTTTTTGGTGCTATTCATTACTGCTTAATCAACGGGATAAACTCCTTTCGGCCATTTGTAAATTCAATTTGAACCATGTAGTGGCCGGGCAAGAGCGAAGAGATATCCATTGTAGTGACTTCTGTCTGTGGAACGCTTGATGCAACATGAATTCCAGCGACCGAGTATATGGATATATCTTTTCCTTCGATATTTGAGGGCCATGTAATGGTGATTTCATCAGCACTTGGATTAGGATAAATCATAGACTTCCCTGCCTCTAGTGTGTGAAGATTCGTACTTGGGCCGTTTTCTCGAAACTTACCGTCTATAATTCGGACGTCATTGACGTAAACATCCGCCATGCCCGTTCTTCCCAGAACGACCATTGCGCGCATTAGACCAGCTTGCTGTGCCGTGAAAGTAACTTGACACGTTTCGGTAGAATAGTCCATGTAATTCTCAATCATATCGGGCAGGTCATTGGGGTCTCCACCGCCACAAGAATTTTTGGTCTTATCACATCCCGTTGCCTGCGAGTTGTTCCCTGCATTAGGGGTATCGTCAAAGCCGTCATCAAGGCTTGGGTCGCAGTCTACGCCTCCAAAGAGCGGGTTCCCTGCATCACCCCAAATATGGCGAAGACCTAAATAGTGTCCCATCTCATGAACTGGTGTTCGTCCTTGATCAGCGATGGAGAGCAATCCTGTTGCCAAAGGATTATTTGGTCCGAAGACTTTGTAATGGATAACGATGCCCTCATATTGTTCCTGAGTATTTTGTAATTCGGATGGCCAATTAGGAGCTTCAATAGGTGGATAGGCGAATCCTAGGGCCGCGTCACCCAGAAGGGGAATGGATAAATCACATACCCAGATGTTTAGGTATTCGTCGGTAGGCCATGCATTCTTTCCACCTGATGCACTATCCTTGACTAAGTCTAACGAAGTAATGCTTCCAAAACTTGTGGTTGAGGTATTGGTTCTTGTGATTCCATTGGTAGGGTTCCCATCCGGATCAATGTCTGCCAAAAAGAATTCGATTCCCGCATCAGCTGCCACCGGGAGAAAAATACTTCGTAAGTCTGAGGTGTCTGCATTCTGTCTTCGAAAATCTCGCGTAAGTACATCGATTTGGTCCTGAATCAATTGTTCATCTAAGTTTTCGTCGGCTTCATTGTACACGACATGGACAACTACGGGAAAACGATAAATTGTATCGGGACTTTGCTGCTTTGTATGATGGTCTAGGGCATGATGAGAGGCATAATCAAGTGCTTTGAGAAAAAGTGCCTCGCGAGCCTCTTGAAAACCTGGATAACTCTGTTCGAAATAGTTGTTTAGGACATGGTCTTCATAACACTTCGCCATGTGTTGTCCTAAAGCCAACTGAAACACACTAATCAATACAAATAGAGCAGAAATTCTTCTCATAATGGCTTTTGTTTAAATATACATGGAAAAGGCGATACCTTTGTTGTTAGAAAACTGAATGATTTGAATCGATTCAAGGTATTTAACGACCCTATCCATGGCTTTATAAGTATTGAGAGTGCCTTGATTTTTAAATTGATTGAGCATCCCTGGTTTCAAAGGCTTAGGAGAATAAAACAGCTTGGACTTACCGATTATGTTTATCCAGGAGCGATTCATACACGTTTTCATCATGCAATTGGGGCTTATCATATCATGCGTCAGGCCCTTTGGACATTGCGCCGAAAGGGGCATGAGATTTCTAAACAGGAGGAAGAGGCAGCACTCATTGCCATTTTGCTTCATGACATGGGGCACGGTCCTTTTTCGCATACACTTGAAAAATGCTTGATTCCCGAGGTCAATCATGAGCGCATTACCATATTGTTCATGGAACGCCTTAATGCGCAATTTAATGGCGAACTCGACTTAGCCTTGGATATCTTTCATGACCGTTATCCAAGAAGATTCTTTCATGACTTAGTAAGCTCTCAGTTAGACATGGATCGCCTGGATTATCTCTCGCGAGACAGCTTCTTCACTGGTGTTAATGAGGGAAATGTTAATCATGCACGCATCATTGATATGATCGATGTGTTGGATGATCATATTGTGGTTGAAGCTAAAGGCATTCACTCCATTGAAAAATTCCTTCAGAGTCGACGGTTTATGTATTGGCAAGTCTACCTGCACAAGACAGTGGTTTGTGCAGAAAGTATGCTCGTAAAAATCATGGAACGTGCGTTAGAACTTCATGAAGAATCTGGTAATCTGACAGCGAGTCCTGTTTTGCAATTTTTCCTTGATAATCGCGTAGATGTTAATCGCTTTCTCCGCGATGATAAAGTCTTAGATACTTTTGCTAAGCTCGATGACTACGACATCTTCTCTGCGGTAAAGGAGTGGATGAACCACGAGGACGCCGTTCTTTCTTATCTCTGCCGATGCTTGATTGATCGCAAGTTGTTTAAGATAGAAGTTTTTGACGAGGCAGTGGGCTTTGATCTTGATTTAAAACGTCAAGAAGTAGCGGAAGCACTCCATACCCATAAGGATGCGGTCAAACATGCCGTATATACCTTTGCCATGAGTCATTCACTGTATGACAAAAACCAGACGCGCATTAAAATTCTCTATAAAAATGGCAAAGTTCGTGAGATATCAGAGGCCAGTGAGCAGTGGGACGAGAAGTCATGGTTAAAGAATACCACTAAGTACTATTTATGTACGCCTAAATTGGGATAATTCCCTATTTTTCAAGTATGTTAAATACGGCAGCAGATATTGCTACCATGGTAGGTGGTGAAATTGTTGGAGATGACCGTCGTGAAGTACGAGAATTTTCCAGAATCCAAGAGAGCTCAAAGGGAGCATTAAGCTTTGTCGCGAATCCAAAATATGAACAATACTTAGAGAATACCCAAGCTTCTGTGGTTCTTGTTCAAAGTGATTTACCCCTTCCTGATCGAACGGATATAACCTACATCAAAGTTGCCGACCCTTATCAAGCTTTGCAATCAATCCTTAGTAATCTATCTGATGGGTTACAACTACGTCAGGGGATTGAGCCCTCCTCCTTTGTACATGAAACAGCTCAGGTCGATTCTACTGCATACATTGCAGCGTTTGCTTATGTAGATGCTGGCGCTGTGATTGGTCCAGATGTTCAAGTGTACCCTCATTGTTTTATAGGAGCAGGTAGTATTATAGGTGATGGTACAATACTTCATAGTGGTGTAAAAATCTATCGAAATAGTCGTATTGGTAATCGCTGTTGCCTTCATGCAGGAGCAGTGATCGGAAGTGATGGATTCGGTTTCGTACCTCAAAAAGACGGCTCTTTTCAGAAAATGCCTCACATTGGTAATGTAGTGCTTGGAAACGATGTAGAAATTGGGGCAAATACGACGATTGATCGGGGAAGTATAGGCGATTCAATCTTAAAAGATGGTGTAAAGGTAGATAACCTTGTACATATTGCCCATAATGTTGAGATCAATAAGCATTCAGCAATTGCCGCACAGGTAGGAATATCCGGAAGCACGTCCATTGGAAAATCCGTGCTCATAGGAGGACAAGCCGGAATTGTGGGCCATATTACTATTGCTGATGGGGTGCATATCAATGCTCAAAGTGGTGTTTCAAAATCAATTGAAGTAAAAGGTCAGCGACTCACTGGATCCCCGGCTCGGCCATTTAGGGAGCATTATAAGATGATGGCTACCTTGCGAAAACTAACCCAAACAACGAACAAATAAAATCATTATGAATGAGTTTCAACATACGCTCAAACAACCCGCTGAACTGAAAGGTATTGGTTTACACACGGGACAATCCGTAAAGGTTAGGATCTGTCCTAGTAATGCAAATACAGGAATTGTCTTTCACCGCGTCGATTTGGAAGGCGATGTCCGAATCAAAGCAGATGTTGACTATGTTTCATCGGTTGAGCGTGGCACGACATTAGAACGTCAGGGAGTCAAGGTGGCTACGGTCGAACATATACTGGCTGCTTTGGCTGGCTGTCAAGTAGATAATGCAGTGATTGAAATCAATGGTGAGGAGATTCCTATTCTTGATGGAAGTTCAAAGCCTTTTGTAGACGCCATTCTTGAAGCAGGGCTTAAAGAGCAAGGTGAAGAAAGGGAATACTACGAAGTGCGGGAAACTATTCGGTTTTACGACGAGGAGAAAGATGCAGAGATTTTAGTGTTACCGAATTCAACATTTAAGTCGACGGTTTTGATCGATTATCAAAGCAATATTTTAGGACATCAACATGCTTCTTTAGAGGATATATCAGAGTTTAATGAATCATTTTCAGAGGCTCGAACCTTTTGTTTTCTTCATGAGTTAGAATCCTTGTTAGATCGAGGTCTGATTAAGGGAGGTGATCTTGATAATGCGATTGTCGTGGTCGACCACAAGTTAGAAGAGAATGAACTCAACCGGTTGCGCACCTTGTTTGATAAACCTGATGTCGAGGTGGAGCAGGGAATTCTTAACAACGTAGAGCTTCGCTATCCCAACGAATGTGCAAGGCACAAGCTTCTTGACTTTGTAGGCGATTTGGCACTTGCAGGGATGCCGATCAAAGGGAATTTTATTGCAAGTCGTCCTGGGCACAGCACCAACGTGGCCTTTGCGAAATCGATTAAGGCTAAAATCAAAGCTTGGAAAGCGGCTCCTCAAGCGCCCAAATATGATCAAGATAGTCCACCGCTCTATGATTTAGTGGCGATTCAAAAACTTCTTCCACACCGATATCCCTTCTTACTGGTCGATAAGATTGTTCATTTAGATAAGAATGAGGTCGTTGGGGTTAAGAGTGTGACGTTTAATGAGTATTTCTTCCGAGGGCATTTCCCCAATAACCCTGTTATGCCAGGAGTGCTTCAAATTGAGGCAATGGCACAAGTTGGTGGAATCTTTGCATTGTCTCAAGTAGAGGATGATGGAGATTACGATACCTACTTTTTAAAGATTCAGAAGGCGCGTTTTAAGGCAATGGTTGTTCCAGGAGATACGCTCATTATACAATGTAAGCTGATGTCGCCAATTCGCAGAGGCCTTGTCGAGATGCGTGCTTTGGGATTTGTCGGATCAAAGGTTGTTGTTGAGGCAGAACTCATGGCCAAAATTCAAAAGCGAGCATAATGCGACAGCCTTTAGCTTATATACACCCTGAAGCACAGATTGCGGATAATGTAGTGGTCGAGCCGTTCGTGACTATAGATAAAAATGTGGTCATTGAAGAGGGTACTTGGATCGGACCTCATGTCACAATTATGGAGGGGGCGCATATTGGGAAAAACTGTAAAATTTTCCCGGGAGCAGTTATCTCCGCCGTGCCACAAGATTTGAAATTTAAAGGAGAAAAGACTCGAGTCGAAATAGGCGATAACTGTATTATTCGAGAATGTGTTACGATAAATCGCGGCACCGAGTATGCCAATAAGACGGTAGTTGGTAACAACTGCTTGCTTATGGCCTATGTCCATGTTGCTCATGATTGCCAAGTTGGAGACAATAGCATCCTCGCCAATAGCGTGAATTTGGCAGGCCATGTGGAATTGGGGCAATTCGTCCGGCTAGGAGGAGCAGTCAACATCCAACAGTTTACTCAAGTTGGGGACCACAGCTTTATCTCAGGAGGCAGTCTGGTCAATAAAGATATTCCTCCATATATCCGTTGTGGCCGAACACCATTAAGTTACATTGGGGTGAATTCTGTGGGGCTTCGTCGCAGTGGCTGGTCATCGGATTCGATTAACCATGTACTCGATATATATCGTATACTCTTTGTTCGAGGGTACAATACAACGAATGCGCTTAAAATTATCGAGGCGGAGATACCTGATAGTGAAGCAAAAGATACTATAACAACCTTTGTTCGTGATTCTGTGCGAGGAGTTGTCAAAGGTTTTAGCCCCTTAGAACGCAATCGATGATTGAGGTTAGGGCGCAGGGAATTGATATTCAACGTCAACAACGCTGGTTATATAAGCAAGCCAGTTTCTCCTTAGAAGGTGCCTCCATGTGGGCTGTAAAGGGAAGTAATGGGTCCGGAAAATCTACCTTACTTCAATTGCTCATTGGTTATATTGAACCTACTCTGGGCACTATACAATGGTTGATTGATGATCAAGAGATTGATCGAATGGATGTCAATCAACATATAACCTATGCTGGTCCTTCTATGCAACTTCCTATGCATTTAACACTTAAAGAGTTTATGCATCTTCATCAAGCCTTCAAACCTTTTCTTGTGTCGCTGGATGAAATACTGAATGTGCTTTCCCTTCCTTCTGATATTCGCCTTTCAAAGTTTAGCACGGGAATGCTTCAACGGGTCAAGTTAGCACAGGCTTGTTACAGTAGCTCAAAGCTCGTGGCTTTGGATGAGCCCATGTCGAATCTAGATGAAGAGGGTAAACAATGGATAGAATCGGTTTTGTATGGCCAAGAGTCCTTGTTTAACGACCGGTTGCTCTTAATTGCAAGCAATGAAGAACGAGAGGTCGCTCATATCAATACAACCCTTAAAATCACTGAAGAAGGTCTAGTTACTGCTTAATCATTAGCAGTTAAAACTCCATGTCCATATCCATACCACCTCCAGGGCGTCCAGAATATCTCCGATCACCTTGTTGGTTAAAGCGGTAGGTAAAAGTCATGGTGGCATTGCGTTGACGCCATTGGAACATGCCATTAGTTGCAAGCGTAGGCGTCTCCACTTGCCAACGCCATCGTCCCGTGTTCAAAATGTCATTGACATTTAATGCAAACGTTGCATTTTTCTTAAACACATCGATTGACACGCCTGCTTGCCACATGGAAAAGGCTAGGCTTCGTCCTTGCGGAGTTTGCGTTGGCGAACTATAATTCACACCTGATTGAATTTTAAGTTTTTTCCAGAGCGTAAGGTTCAGAGAGACACGTCCTCTGAATCCGAATGTTTCGGCAGATAAATCTTGGTCTTCATAATTTCCTTTTCGGTTTGAGTAGAAGAAGGTTCCCCCCATATTTACTCGAAAAGCTCTTGAGAAGTTAAGGTTTACATTAGACTCAAGTCCCCAGTCATTTTCAGTAGCGAGATTTACAGGTATACTTTCGGTGATTCCATCATCTCCTCCAACAAGAATACGCTGGATAACTCCTGTTCGGTAGCGATAGTAGGTGCTCACCATGAGGGTCGTCTTCATCGTTCGGTAGAGATAGGTTAACTCTGTTGAGTTGGTATAGGCCGGGTTTAAGTCAGGATTACCTCTCCAAAAGTTTCGCGCATCTGCATAGGATGAGAAGGGGAGGAGGTAGCGGAACCATGGTCGACGAAGACGACGGCTATAGCTCAACTGTAAGTTGTGCTTATCGGACAACGCATAGGAGAGACTTGCACTAGGGAAAAGTTGAAAATATCGTCGATCGAAATTGGTGGTTGAACTAAAGGTGTCCGTATTGAGGAGATTGGCTTTAATGACGGTTTCCTCTCCTCGAAGCCCTACGTTGAAACTAAACTTACCATAGGTCTGATTCGTTTGAATGTAGGCAGCATAAACTCCCTCGTCATATCCGAAGGTATTTTTTAAACCAGGAATTGAAGTGTAGATCCCATCTTCTGATGGGCTGTCTTGGACGTCATAGCTGTTCTCTAATATGCGCACTGTCGCTTTCCCTCCGAGCTCAATCTTACCTGTTGATCCCGTCGGCAGGGTATAGTCTGCCTGGGCTAACCAGTCCACCTGATTTTCAGTATTGGTATTGATTTGGTAGAGATTAGCAAATGAAGTCGATATAGATGTATCGTAGAGTTGAGTAAAAACTCCTGCTTCTTCATCTTTTGAATCGGAGTAACGTCCTTCGATGCTTAATCTGTGATCCTTATTGTCACCAAACTGTTGGTCGAAACTTGCATTGAGGTCCCAGTTGAGTGCCTCTTCACTTTCATCTTCTGTTCGAGTACTTTGAGCAATCGTATTGATTGCATTTGCGTCGTTGAAGTCCGTGTAGGTAATGGTATTTCCATTGCTGTTGTCTCGAAGACCTAAGACTCCGCTGATTTCAAAGGTCGTCTTGTCAGTAGGCTTAAACTCAACACCAAGACGAGCAGTATGTCTAAGGCCTCCGCGAAAGTGCTCTCCCTGCGTGAGGTAACTGTAGCTCGTGTCGAATGCATCACTTGCTGAGTAGGTTTGTCGGAATTCCCTTTCTCCTGGCATTTTTCTATACATGAAACCATAACTGGAAAAGAAATTGAATTTGCCAGGGTTCCAATTGAGTACTCCCGTAAAGCCATGATTGTTAGGATAGCCAGTCTGAAGTTTTACTGAGCCATTGAGCCCAAGATCCTTTTCTTCTTTGAGTACGATATTGATGATGCCTGCTTCGCCTTCTGCATCGTAACGGGCAGATGGATTGGTTATGATCTCAACCTTTTCTAGAAGGTTTGCTGGAATCTGACGTAGGCCATCGGTTCCGCTGGCAAGTAAGCTCGAAGGTTTTCCATCGATAAGAATGCGCACATTGGCACTTCCACGTAGCTCAACATTACCATCTTGATCAATCGTGAGGGATGGAACGTTTTCTAGGACTTGTAAGGCATCCATTCCCGTATTGGCTAGATCGTTACCTACGTTAAAGACCCTCATATCGGCCCGCAGCTCAAAGGTCGAGCGCTCTCCCTCTACGACAACTTCATCGAGTAAGTCATTGTTGGCGTTCATGGTGAGTCGTCCAAGATTAACAAAAGGACTGTTCATATTTAACTCCTCGATAATAAGGGGTGAAAAGCTCAGATAGGTTGCCTTGATAAACGAAGGAGCGACCTCTTCAGCAGGTAGAAAGAACTTGCCCTCGCCATCGGTCGTGGTACTTGCTAAAATGGAAGTATCGCTAAGCTTGATTAGCTCGACATTAACATAGGGTAGCGCTTCATTGGCCTCATCAGCAATCTCTCCTATGATAACCCATGCCGGCCGATCTCCACCACCACCGTACATTCCTGATGGTGGCTGTGCGGTTAACACGCTGAACGAAAGTATATGAAAGAGAAGTAAGAGGCGTTTCATTTCGTTGATTTTGAGGCAAATGTACTATTCCATACTAAGAACCACAGCAGGAGGGTTAATGTTCTCCTAAGCCACTTAGTCTATACCGGAATGGTGCAGTGGCTGGTTTAGAGGGACAATAGAGTTAGCGTCTAAAGACGTACTGAGGATTTTGCGTTTTTCTTCACATGAAATGCATAGTAGAATAAAAAGCATCCTACTAAGAAGTCGTAAACAGAGCATAACTGTCGGTAAGGATAAAACACTCCAATGTTGTTTGTTAAATCTTCACTGAAGCAATCATAGACTATATGAAGGAGATACAGCGAAGCAAGTAAGACGACAGAGGATTTCTGTTTTTTGATAAAATAGACTCCGAATAGGATAAACGGCAAACCATATAGTATTTCTAAGGGTAAAGAATGATTGTCCTCACCGAGAAATGAAAAGCCAATATAGATTAAGGGTAAGAGGATAAATGTTGTCCTAAATAGATGGAATAGTTTCTGCATCAATACCCAGTAAATTCAAAAAGATCAATTACAAACCTCCAATCACTTTAAACTCAGTTCTACGGTTTTTAGAACGACCTTCTTCTGAGGAGTTATCAGCCACTGGCACTGCCTCGCCATAACCCCGAGCAATAAGGCGATCAGCTCGAATTCCACCTTCGACCATATAGTTAACACAGGATTCAGCTCTTTTTTGGGATAACGTGAGATTCATTGCATCGCCTCCCACATCATCGGTATGTGAACCCATTTCAATGATGAGGGTAGGGTTCTCTTTCATCGTTACAATCAATTCATCAAGAATTTCTTTTGATTGGGCATTTAACTCAGCTTTTCCTGTTGCAAAAAGAACATCATCGATGGCATAGGCCTGATCTTTTTGAATGGCATTCATATCCGCATTGATCAAGAGCTTCCCTTCAACAAGGCTGTCGCTATCGACGTAGGTGGAGATTTTATGCATGAAATACGATGCACGGGCTAACTCTAATCGATATTCTTTTGCTGTATTTACATCAAAGCTGAATGAGCCATTGTCGCTCGTTTGACGCAAAGACAATGTCGCTCCACTATGCACATCAATAAGCTTAACCACGGTTTTAGACAAGGGTTCTTTTGTGCTGGCATCGCGGGCAGTCCCAATAATTTTGGCATTTACACGATTGAGCGCAAAGTTGTGCTGAACTACAGCATTTTCGGTTAGACCGGCAGTATTTATCTCAACTTCATCCTTGCTAAATCCTTCTTGCTCGACAGTAATTTTATACTTACGACCCGCTCGCAAGGCGGTGTTAAACTCAATGTTTTCTTCCATGATGAGTGTGTCAAAGTTGATTATCTCATCTAATGAATCTAGGGTCGCAATAACAACCGTGCTCTGCTCCAGTGGAAAGCTTCCATCTTTTCGATTCTCCGAAACGAAGCCTTCAAAATCAAAAGTGAATACATCGAAAACGAATATATCATCATTGGATGTGCTGTGTTTGAAATATGTTGTCCCTTCTCTGTTGCTGATTAAATATCCACGTTCTGATTCATCCGATAAGCTCTTGCCTTGCACTTTTCTGTAAAAAACATCATCTGCATAGCTGTTTAATGGCCTCATCATATTTTGTGGCGTCCTCCACTGCGATAACGAATCTTGAGATGTGTAAAAGATGTCAAAGCCTCCAAAGCCAGAATATCCATTCGAGGAAAAGTAGAGTCTCTTGGTAAACTGATCATAAAAGGGAGAGATGTCATCCATTGCAGTATTCACTGAGTGTAAGGCATTCGGACCTTTTACGCCGCCGTTATCGGTAAGAATACACTCATACAAATCCAATCCTCCTTTACCTAGGTCCTTGTTTGAGGCAAAGTATACTACATAGTAATTGTCTTCTTGCCGGATGGTTGGATGGGTGGAAGTAAAGTTTTCATGATTTACCGCTTCGCTAAAGGCTGGCTTGGTGACCCAAGTGGAGTCATCTCTTGTTGCTAGACGAAGATGGCATTGAGAGGTATTATCTCGGACTTCACTCAAGCACTCGGAAAAAACCATTACGGATCCATCGTCGCTTATGGCTACACTGCCTATTGATCGACTGGGGTCTGTGATTAAGCCATCCACCATAACATTTTGCCCTTCATTCTGCATATAGAGGGAGTATTGTCCTTCATCAATTTCAAGAGGACGTTGAGTTGCTATGGAGGTGAAGTACAATTCATCTTCCCATGCAGCAAGCCCCATTTCATTATAGATTCCATTTACTCCTTGAACAGGTTTAATACTAAGACTCGCCGGGGCAATCTTTAGAAGGGCTAGGCCTATTCCCTCGAGTTGAACTTGAGCGGCTGATTTCATGGTTTCTGCATCCTTCCCATCATAAGATTCGATGAAAAGATTGAGGGCATTGGTTGCCTCATCGTATTGCATCGCTTGTTTAGCGGCGACCCCATAGTGGTAATGTATCAAAGGAAATAGATTGGATTGAAGTCTTTCCCACTGCTTCTTCTCTCTTGGTGTTACCGGTGCATAGAGGGCTACCTCCTTCAGATAAGTGTATGCCTGAGAGTAGTTTCTTGACGCTAAGGAGGCCATGCCCATCCCATAGCAAGCCTTCCGGTAGTTCATAGACCCCTTTTCAAGGTTGCTAAGTGCAAAGAGGAAATAATCTGCAGCATCGTAAAAATATCCTTGGTTAAGGAGGGTGTTGCCTAAGCGTAAATCACGCTTTGGATTAGATGTGCTCGATACATCGATATCGCTTTGAGCCTCTACGGAAAGACTAGATGTGATCAACAATATGATCCACGCAATCTTATTGAATTGGAATGATTTCATGAAGCTGGATTTTAAAATCGACGTGCTGGCAAACTGCGATCAGCTTTGAATTTGCTAATTCCCTCACCAATGTATACCAGAGATATCTCAAATCCTCCATTCCCTTGCGATACTGTGCTGAGACCTGAAAGATTGATGTCGTAGGCTCCACCAATTCGAAAGTTTCTAAACTCTACTGCGAGCATGGCGATTAATGCATCGACTTGATCAAATCTGTTGAGCCGTGCCCTAAATCCACCATGAATTCCTGAGCGATTGCGAAATCCTGTACTGAAATAATGGCCGACAAAGGCCCCGATTAGCGTTTCTTGTGCCTCGCCTTGAAAGTTTACTAAAACATCTGGCTGGATGCTGAGATTCATTTTATCGTTGAGGAATATTTCCGCTCCAAGGTCTGCTTGGTAGCGCGCAGGCAGAAAGGCATCTTGGCTTTCCGCGATAAAAAACTCGGTTGGTTTATGAATATGCCAAGCGCTAAATCCCGCTTGCATCAAAAGTTTATCGCTCAACCGAGCTTTCCAATAGATTCCAGCACCAAAGTCAAAAAACATTGAGTTCCCTTGAACGATCGCCTCATCGGTAGGACCGAAGGCTCCGTGGCTGTAGTTGTCAAATTGATCATAAAATAAAAGACTTGACTCATCCAGTCTACGTTGTTGAAAGGCCGTTTGAGCTCCTATAGAGATGCGATGTTTGCTAAACCGTCCGATGGCTTTGTGGTATGCCAGGGATAGGCCTCCTTGGATAGAGGTTAGGCTTCCTTGGCCAAATCGGTCATGCTGCATAACTAATCCTAGTCCTAATTTGTCGGATCCCAATTGTCCATCGAGAATACTGAGGTCTAATGCAGCGCCTGTGGTCATAAAGCCACTATTGTCAAGAAAGGATGCCCACTGATTTCTATGCATCAGCGCAACTCTATAAGAACCTTCATAGTTTGCCGTGAGGGCGGGATTTAGGTTTTGAGCAAAGGTATAGTATTGGGAAAAATGGGCGTCTTGTGCTAACAGGTTTGCATGCATTAGCAAGGCCATAATGGACAATAGGAGGTATCGTACCATGGATTTTTACTTTGGTTCCTTCTAAAGATAACTCATTTTGTGAGAGAAGCTCTTGGCTTAGTCACAAATAACAAACATCGGTAAAAAACAATTTTCGACTCAAGAAGGTTACTTTCTCAAATGCATTTATGGGATGGTTTAGGAAAAAAACGGAAGAAGAAAAATTGATTGAACAGTATGATAAACTAGTCAAAGAAGCCCATAGATTGAGTCACTCTGATCGGAAAGCTTCTGATGCGAAACAAGCAGAAGCAGAAGAAGTATGGCGAAAGGTAGAAGCCTTGCGCAGTCAACAGCAATCCTAAGCTTGCTTTACATTGTTTGGGAACCTGCCTTTACGGAACACATTTCGTTGGCCTGATTCTGCTTCGGCCGCCTTCCTCTGTTTACGCCAAATAGATTGTTTTTCCTCTGGCCAGGTAATGACTTCTTTACACGTATTGGAGCAACAAGCGTTATAATCCTGTGCACAAGATGGACATTGGATAAAGAGTAAATTACATCCAACATTGGCACAATTGGTATGGTCATCGCAAGGTGATCCACACTGATGACAAGTGCTCAGAATATCTTCACTGATGCGTTCGCCCAATCGGTGATCGAAAACGAAATTCTTCCCTTTAAACTTATTATCAAGTCCTTGGGCCTTCGCTTCATGGGTATAGTGGATGATTCCTCCTTCTAATTGGTAAACATTGTTGTATCCTTTATGCTTAAACCAAGCGCTAGCCTTCTCACAACGAATACCTCCTGTGCAATACAGTAGGACCTCTTTGTCCTCGTTGGATTGTAGGATGGTCTCTTCGATGAAAGGAAGTGAATCCCTAAAATTATCTACGTCAGGTGTTATGGCGTTTTCAAACCGACCAACTTCGTGCTCGTAATGATTACGCATGTCGATAACAATGGTATTCTTATCCTGAAGCTTTTCGTTGAATTCTTGAGCGTCTAGATGTCTTCCTTTATTGGTCACATCAAAGGTTTCGTCCTCTAAACCATCAGCTAAAATTTTGTTTCTGACCTTGATCGTGAGCTTGTAGAAGGAGAGGTTTTTTTCTTCTACGGCATAATTGTGTCGAATGTCTTTTAAAAAAGAGATCTTCTTCATGGTAGCTTCCCAAGCCTCTTTCGACTCAATAGGATAGGCAATTTGTGCATTGATTCCCTCTTTGGCAACATGTACTCGGCCAAGTACTCCAAGGGGCTCCCAAGCACTGTAGAGGTGGTCTCGGAAAACCTGAGGATTGCCAATATGGGCATAAGCGTAAAACGAGAGCGTATACATGGGTTTCCCTTCACGCAGACGTTCTTCGATTAACTCTTTTCGATTTTTGGTGTTATGCAGTGCCTTTGCCATACCGTGAGTAAAGATACATCTCTTTCCGCGTATTTAAAGGCGTCATGCACTCACTTGGTTAAGGATAGAACTTATCCATCGCGTGAATGATCCACTGGCTTACCTCGAGCATGTCGATGTCTTGGCCTAGTTGGTCTTGCATTGAGGTGACGGAGGCATTGCGAATTCCGCATGGGACAATGGTATTGTAATAGGATAAATCGGTATTCACGTTGAGTGCAAAGCCATGCATGGTAACATAGCGACTTGCTCGAACACCAATGGCACAAATCTTTGCGTCACCAACCCAAATTCCAGCTCCTTTATCGCTTCGATGGCTATTGATGCCATAGTGTGATAGCACAAATATGATAGCCTCTTCAAGACGCTCAATATGATGTTTTAAGCCTATGCTATGTTGTTCTAAATCAAAAATTGGATAACCAACCCATTGGCCATGTCCATGAAAGGTAACCTCGCCTCCTCGATTGGTTTTATATACCGGGGCGGGAAGGGATTGGGTATTGAGTAGAAAATTGTCTTCTACTGTACGTTTCCCAATGGTATAGATTGGATCATGTACGCAGAGGATGCAATATTCATCCTTTGATTTTCCTGATGTTTCATCAACTTGCTTAGCCTTTATCAGGGCATTAAAAAGTTCTTCCTGTTGCCGCAGTACAACTTCATAATTTTGGGGCATATCGTTGACTAGATAGGACCGCATTAATCTTTTGGCTTGTAGTAGCTAGCAAGGCTTGCATTTAGACGTATGATGGCTTTGGCAATTGGGTGACCCTCATTGAGCTTTCCTTGGCGCATACGTTCGATAGCTATATCAACTTGTTCAATTTTATCCGGCCTAGCAAAAAGGAGATGATTTGATGGATATTGAAATATCAGGGTGTCTACTTTATAGCCACCTTTCTCATAAACTAAGGACCAGTCTTGAAGTCTTTTTTTACTGATGCTTCGGATAGCCGCATAACTTGGCATAAGCCCATGAAGTTGTTTCCCCTGGATATCCTTAAGGACAAAGGCCTCTTGGATTTGAGGTGTCTGCGTAGTCGTACTGGTTTTACCGTCATGGTAGGGATCGGCCAGTTGACTTCCATAAACCGGCCCAATTTCAGCTAAGACAATATATTTTTCAATGCAGACTAAATCCCGTTGTGGATTTAAGAAAGTATCTAAGAAGATACCTCGACGAGTGCCATCTTGAAGGAGTTGAAGATCTTCTTGATGGATGAAATAGACGGGCAATACGTCAAAGAAATCTGAAGCCAAAGTGTATACTGCATGTTGGCATTCTACGGCTCGTTCCGCTTCAATTTGCTGAGCCTTGCCTTGTAATCCTGAGGTAAAGTAAGCTTCGCTCGCTCGAGCAACTCCTGGAATAACATAAACTAATGCAGTAGAGTCTTGAGGATAGGGGATTTCCTGGGCTTGAATTGACCAAAAGCTAAGGCAGAGTATTGTAGTAATATATTTTACAAATCCCATACAGAGGGTCTCTTTTTTCGAAAGTAGCTTCGGATTTCAAACCAAAAACCAAGGATAAAGTAGAGTATTATGGGGCTTCCGAGCGTAAAAAAAGATACATAGACAAAATACAGCCTTACGGTACGGCTAGGAATGCCTAACGGTCTCGCTAGGGCACTACACACACCGAAAGTTGCTTGATCAACCCATTCTCGAAATGGCTGCATAGAGTAACTCTTTTTCTTTAATATTATTCTTCAACTTCTTCTGCCGCTTCTCCTTGCATAAGCTCAGTGACTGCTGCAAAATTTTGTTTTGGAAGGATAAACTCAGGATCTGCCTGGCTCGATGACTCAAAAAGTTTGAGGGCATTGGCGTAGTCTTCTTGCTTGGCTAACATCAGCCCAACCATATTAAGGCTTGCCGCAAGAAGAGATGTGCGCTGTTTCTGATTTTCTCCGACGACTTGTGGTACAGCAATCCCGCTAGAGGCAGTATCGTTAATGATGGCCGTTAGGGACTCCAAGCATTCAGAATTCCGCTGTAGTTGGTATTGTAGATTAGCAATCTGCCACAGGTAGCCAAGATTAGGGAACTCCGCATTAAGCATTTCCAACTCTTCAATAGCTTCTTTGGGTTGGTTACTTTGGTTATATACTTCGGCAAGTACCTCTTTGACCATTCTTGTATCTCGCCCATCCTCTCTTAACTGCATAGCTAGATTATACGACTGCAGGAGGTTGCCATTGGTACTGTAAAGCATTAATAGCGTATCACGGTACGGACTTTCCTTACCATCAATACTTACGACATAGTTCAGGCATGAAATTGCTGTAACGAAGTCATTAAGCTGTAAGGCGTGTTCATAGGCAGCAATGTGCATAGCAGAACGTGATGGGCGTTCTTCGCTTTGGCCTCCGCGTTTATTGCGTTGACCTAATGTCACATTAGCTGTACTTACAATCATCAAAAAAAGGATAAATCTTTTCATTTGTATTTGTTCAGTTTGTTAAGGTAATATTTAGTGCACATTCCTTTTGCATTTTTTCGGCGGAAAGTCGCACACTTGTCTGAAAATCAGTATGTAAATCACTATAGATGATACTTCGAGTTGCATTTATTAATAACCCTCCTTTCGCGGTGGCTGCGGATTGTACAACCTCAGAGATGCTTCCTCCTTGTGCCCCAACACCTGGGACGAGAAATATAGCCTCAGGGGCTTTTTCTCGCAGCGCTTTTAGCTCGTCAGGTTTGGTAGCTCCCACGACATACATTAACTGCTCTGCATTGGGCCATTGTTGGGAAGAAGTAAGAATATGGTGTCCTAGTGATTGGCCTTGTGCCAATTCTTGCTCTAAAAAGTCCTGACTTCCAGGGTTACTTGTCATGGTCAAGAGTATCGACCATTTGTCTTTGTATTCGAGAAAAGGCGCGATAGAGTCATAACCCATTAGTGGACTTAAGGTGATGGCATCAAAGGCCATGGTTTCAAAAAATGCCTTCGCATATTGCTTGCTTGAGTTGCCAATATCTCCGCGTTTAGCATCCGCGATACTGAGTAAATTGTGGTCTTTGATCATCTCAGCTATTCTTGGCAATGCATCCCACCCTGAACTTCCAAAGGCTTCAAAATAGGCGATATTCGGTTTGATGGCTACGGCATAAGGAGAAACTGTTTCAATAATGCTTTGACTAAAGGCGATTAGGGATTCTGTAGAACAATCTTGGTAGCGCGCTGGCATGCGTTCCTGGACAGGATCAATACCAACACAGAGTAGAGATCTCTTACTTTGTATCTGTTGTTCTAAAGCTTTTCTATTCATTGTATTGCAATCACAGATTGTATTGATGGAAACGCATCTTTCAATGTTTTTTCGATTCCTACCTTCATTGTCATTGTACTTTGTGGGCAGGTCATGCATGCTCCGAGCATTTTGACCTCAACCTTCCCTTCTTCAGTTATTCTAACTACTTCGACATCACCTCCATCGCGCTCAAGATAAGGCCTGAGTTTATCTAAGGCGGAATTGATCATTTCTATTGTTGGCAGTTTACTCATCCTATAGGGGGTAGTGAATTTGATGGTTTGTTCTTGGCTTGTGCATTTCTCAAGGCAAGCATTTGCGCACTAGCCCCAGCAATTTGATCGATGTAGCTTAATTGTTCTTCTGTGAGGGAAGAAGCTAGGCCATCTCCTCGCTCACGTATAGGCATCGAGAAGGGCAGATGCCCTAAAAAAGGTAGATCATATTCTTTGGCTAGATGCATTCCTCCGTGTTCTCCGAAAAGAAAATACCGCTCCTCTGGTTTATCTGGTGGACTAAACCATGCCATATTTTCTACAACGCCTAAAATAGGCACATTGATTTTTTCCATTTGGAACATACCTATGGCTTTCCTAGCATCTGCTAATGCTACACGTTGAGGCGTGGTTACAAGGACTACACCGTTGATCTTTGTATGCTGAAGAAGGCTGAGTTGGACATCTCCTGTGCCCGGCGGCAGATCTATGATGAGGTAATCAAGTTTACCCCATAAAACATCTTGTATAAATTGTCGAAGGGCGGATGATACCATTGGGCCCCTCCAAACGATGGCTTGACGTTCATCGACTAGCATGCCGATTGACAACACTTTGAGATTGTCTATTTCCACAGGTATGATGTAGTTCTTTCCTTTAATCTCTCTTGATTCGGGGAAGGCATTGTCTAACCCCAACATAGTGGGTAGGGAAGGACCGTGGATATCAGCGTCGAGCAAACCTACCTTGGCTCCGGACCGCGCGAGTGCTCTCGCTAACTCTGTACTAACTGTCGACTTTCCTACACCACCTTTACCTGAGGCTACCGCAATGACATTCTTTACATTAGGCAAGGTATCCACACCAATCCTTCCTGATTGAACGTTAGCCGTCATTTTGATCTCTACATTGAGGCTGCTATCGAATTCTTTGATGGCGAGAAGGCAGTCTTGTCTAATTTTTTCTTTAAGCGGACAAGCTGGAGTGGTGAGCTCCACTTCGAAATGTACGTTGGAGCCTTCAATCTGAATATTTTTAATCATGTCGAGTTCGACAAGACTTTTCTTTAAATCAGGGTCTTCCACCTTACGCAATGCATCCAGTAACTGCTCCTTCGTAATCATTATTCAAAGGTATAATCTTCTCCCTGTATATTAATGTGCCATCGAAATCGATTTTCACGGTATAAAACAGCTTGATTGATTTGGTCAAAATCTACGGCAATCCGGCTAGAAATGGAGTATTTCTCTCCATTGGAAAAGCCTTTTAATCGGCCATTAACATCCTGATACACCAATAGGTCATTATCAATAGTTACTTTATCGGGGGTGTAGGATTCTAATCGAACGATTTCTCCTTTGTAAAAGGTAAAAAAGAAGCCATTACGATCAGACCAAACTAGCTGGTTTTCCTTGAGTTCAGAGGATAATGGCCTGTAGGGTAGAAGGGGGTAAGTCTCTCCTTGGTAAAACACATTAAAGCCTCCTAAATCATCATAAAAAGTTACCAATTCATCACTTACATCAAAGCCACCATTGGTGTTATAGGTCAGGGTATAGAGTTCATTTTCATACCAGACTTGGAGATCGCCAATTATTGTTTGAAAGGCCACAAGATTTTGGCCAGCGATAAAGGCTGTAGGTTGAGTGGGCCAAATGATGTGTTGTTGGCCCTTGCTAAAGAGCTTTAGCTGTTTATTAATATCGAGATAGGCCAAGCTATTATTGCTTATGCTGGCGGTATAGATATTCCAACTCTCTAAGGTTTGCGCACTATCCTCCTGGTATACATTGAAACGATTATAGACATCATTATAGGCTATAATGGAATCTGATACGAGTAAATCTTCTTGAAGAGCCCAGCTTTCAATTTGGTGTAGTTTGTTTCCTTCTAGGAGGAAGATTTGACTTCCAAATTGATAGGCTAAGAAATGATCGGTAGAATATACACTGGGTTTGTTTAGGGATAGCTCGTGTTTTTCACCTCCAAAGTATAATTGAAATCTACCTCTCGGATCAAAGTAAGCGAGGTAGCTATTCCCTACAAAATATTCATCCACAGGTTGAAACTCTAACTGTTCAAACACTCCTTCATCAAAAACATAAAATCGGTTGAAATTGTCATTAAACGGATAAATGAATTGGCTGTAACCTTGGATGAAAAGGGTAGAGCAAAAAAGAGCAACATAAAGCGTTTTACGTAGAGCCATAGTCTAGGATAAACAAAAGGCGGACCAAAGTCCGCCTTTTAAATCGTTTTTTTGATTTTCTTATTTAGAAAGTTCCCTGTGGATCGGCATCTTCATATTTAATCTCAATGCCATCCTCTTCTGAGTTTACATCATTGAGTAGTTTGAAGGTTATACGACGGTTTTTCGCACGACCTAAAGGATTATCTTCCCCGGCTGCGCTTTCGTTTTCAGCAATTGGATCAGATTCCCCTTTACTTATTGTCATAATGCGATCGGTAAGATCAACACTATCTGCCATCCCTAATGCCATTAAGTAGTCTTTTGCTGAGTTTGCTCGACGCTTACCAAGGGCATCATTATAGTCGTCTGTACCGCGGCTATCCGTATGTCCTGCGATCTGTAAAATCCAATCCGGGTGCTTAACAAGTACACTGTATAAAGAATCAAGCTCTACTTGGTAAAGCTCTGTGATATTTGATTGATCGAAGGCGAAGTATACAGGCTTAACTGTTATCGTTTCTCGAATAATTGGATCCATTAGATAGACCATGAACAAGGTATCTTCCACTTGTTCGAATGCAGTAGCATCAATTTCGGTAACACTTTGGTAATACCCTTCTGCATCTCCGACAACTTTAATGTTGCTTGCACCAACTTCATAGACAAGGGAATTGCCTCCTTCTGTTACATCTTCACCAATCATCTCCATGCTTCCATTGATGTCCATGTAGGTGCTTGCTGAGACCCCATTGATAGGTGCTTGACTAGCGTCGTTACGTGAGGCAAAGTATCCACTCAAGAAGAGTCCAGAGTTCATTTCAACCTCAAATACATCATCGCAACAAGTCTCTCCTCTAGAAGAAGTTGTACCTACACGGTTAGAAACCATATACCCTTTTCTTCCTCGATCGTCTAATGCGAAGTAGATGTCATCAGTAGGGCTATTAATAGGAGCTCCAGCGTTCGTTACCTCACTTGTCCAGTTGTCTAAGTTGCCATCAACATAGAAGACATCGAAGCCTCCCATTCCAGGATAACCTAGAGAACTGAAGTAGAGTCTTTGATTTTGACTGTCATAGTATGGACTAAATTCATCAAACTTAGTGTTAACCTCTTTAAGGTTTGTAGGGTTTGAAAATGTTCCATCTTCCTGCATAGAGGTATACCAAACGTCAAGTCCACCTTGGCCTCCTTCTCTATTGGATATGAAATACAATACTTCGTTGTTGTCACTATCATAACCTAGACTTGGCTGCGTAGTAGTAAAGTCTTCACCATTGAGCTCAACGATTTCTTGTGCATCGCCCCAATCGTTTCCAACTTTACTTGCTTTGTACAGACGGCATTGCATAGCGCTTACTCCGTTTGTTTCAGTACATCGGGTATAAAAGAGCGTTTGTCCATCTTCGGAAATCACCCCGTTTCCAACGTGCGCTCCCATCTCGTTGATATCGTCATCAAGTCTTTCCTTAGTCCAAGAATCACCGGATTTGCGTGCTATGAAAAGTTCCGCATAGTAGTCATTGCTTTCGGAGATCTCATAATCGTAATTGATTACGCTATCATTGACCATTGAACCTACAAGCATGGTGTTATCATCAATAACTTTTGGTGCTAAATCCTGGAAGTTGGAATTTACCCCTTCACCAAGTGAAGAGACAGATGCTAATTCCATAGAAGATAAGCTATCCATTAATGTAATTCCGTCAAGGTTTAACTGAGCTCTCTCACGCAATACACGTATTCCGTCATCTGTGGTCTCTTTCGTATTGATCAGGAATTGGTTAAAGTGATAGGCTGCTGAATCATACTCACCTTGCATTTGAAGGGCCTCAGCATAATAGTATCGAGCATCAGGCCATGCTTTTTCATTCGCTGTGGTTGTTTGGCCAAAATACTCTGCCATAGAAGCATAGTCTCTCATGGCCATATTCGCTGCACCTATTTGGTAAGTGAGCCTTGTATTGTTTGGCTTCTTTTCCGTTGCAGGAATGTAGTATTCCGTTGCATTGTAGTAACTGCCTTCCTCGAAAAGACGGTCAGCGGTTTTGATCATTTTTCGGGTCTTACAACTCGACACGACAAGCGCTATGCTCACTGTAAGAAAGAATATACGTTTTGCACTAAACATAAAAGGAAATTATGAGGGTCTGTTAATTAGAATCTTGGGTTAAATAGATATCGATCTTGAGGAACTTTAGGGTTGTTGAATCCGAAGTAACTCATAGAAATTTCAAAAGCTGTAGGTATTTTACCCAAGGCAATATTTGTATCATCTCTTAACTGAGATAAGGTCAAATCGTATGCTGCTGACAAACGAATACGGTTGTACTCCAGTCCGCCTTTGATAATTGCGGCATCACCAAGACGATACCACGCACCAAGGAATCCGATCCAGTCTTTCGATGGATCCTTCGCAAAGTCGTAACCAAAGGTTGAACCAAAGTTTACTTCTTGGTTTCCGATATCATTAACCTGATATAAGAAACCTGGAAGAACGTAGAAACGATTGAACTGCATATCCATTCCACCATGAGTAACATATCTTCTAGGTATTGCATTGTCTTCATCATTACCTGTGGCGATAAAGTCATTTAGGGGACGTCCGATGTGCAAGAAAGACCCACCGAGGTACATCGTAATGTTTGAATTGATTTGAGCATCAAAAAGCAATCCTGCATTAACATCAAAAAAGCTATTCGTACTTGATGCAAGACCATTAGTTTGCTCCATACTCATGTCGGCAATGGTTCCGTCTAATCCTATTTGATCGGCGAAGACTGAGTTGACATCTAGACTGCTGCTATTATACACCCCTTGTAAACCGAAGGCTAGGTGGTATTTATTGCCTCGGTCCAACCCTTTATGGTAGGCCAAGTTAACTCCAGCTTGATATCGTTCAAAGATTCCATCTTTGTCATATACGACGTGAGCTCCTACACCGAGGGCATCGGTAGAGAGTTTATCCTTGAGCAAGGAAAAGTCTACTGAAGCGGATGGTGTCATAAACACGGCTTCACCACCATTGACGTTGCGCCATTGGTCTCGATAAATGGCTGTCGCCCGATAGTAGCCGTTAAATTTTCCAGTAAGCGCTGGGTTGAGCGTCAGGGGAGATGCATAATATTGAGAGTAATGAATGTCCTGGGCGAGCAGAGTCTTCAGAGAAAAAAGACAACTCGCTAAAACAAATAGGAAGAGAGATTTCTTGAGCATTTGATTTTTTTTCAATTTTGTAAAAATACAATTCATTTTTTTGGTTCGACATTGAATTATGAAGAACTCAATACCTATTGACTGCAATTTAGCGTTAATATAGTCATTTATGAAGCACTCCATCAACATTACGCGCCTTAAAATCATTGCTTTTTTTCTTGTTGGTATACCCTTTTATTCCTTGGCTCAAAGTGATGATAATTATAGCGAGGAGTTTCATGATCTATACAACGACGTCTTTGATGGTGATTCAATTGATTATTTAGTTCTGCCCACTATACCGATTATTGATAATCCATACGATCGGCTTAAATACCTTGAGACCAAGCGCAAGCTGGAGAAGATTTGGCCTTACTTCCTCATTGCACAAGAAGTGTTATTCGACTTAGAGGTAAAGGAAGAGGCCCTGAATAAGCGGCATTTCCGTCGGTATAAGCGTGACCGTAAAAAAGACTTATACAAACGCTTTGAGAAGGAACTTAAAGCATTGCGCATTAGTGAGGGTAAATTGCTGGTTAAGTTGATTAGTAGGCAAACGGGTGTTTCTATGGCTGAATTGCTTAAGCACTACAATCCTAATATCAAAGTATGGGGCTTTAATCTTGTGGCCAAGCGCTACGGATATGATTTGAAAGAAATCTATGATCTCACCCACGAAGACAACTATTACATTGAGCTTGCCTTAGAATCTATCGCGCCTTCAGTGCATCGTCGATCGCTTGAACGATGATCTCAGGCTTTATGGTCATCATACAGTTGAAGTGTTTTTTTGGACAGGATGATCGTCCTGCGGTATGACATGGTTGACATGAAAGCTTTTTTGGAGCGGAAATAAGTGTGGCATGATTACTTAATGGTCTGAAACCTAACTCAGGCGTAGTGCTTCCCCAAAAACTAATTAGTGGTTTTCCTGATCCTGCGGCAACATGCATCATAAGTGAATCATTCGCTAGGGTTAGTCGCGCTCTTTTGATTAATTCTACAGATTCTAAAAAAGAGGTTTTTCCGGTAAGATCGATGACATTATGTCCTTTGGGTAAATGGGCAAGAATGCGCTGAGCATTTTCGCAATCTGTTGAATCTCCGATAAGAATAACGCTATGAGGAATGGATTGAATTGTTTTTACAATGATTGAATTGGGTAGTCGCTTCGTGAAGTGCTTCGCTCCGATGGCCCATACAATAAAGTTGCCTGTGGATGTTCTCGGGCTCAGGAGGTGGGTCAACGGTGTTGATTGTGTATCAGGAAGCTCTATTCTCTCTTGTAATGGTGACGGGCAAAAATCAGATATACACGAATAATAGCGTCTTATTACGTGTCTTTTTCGTAATATATTCCATCCAAAATGAACCAATATTCTACGCCGAAATCCCTCTTTGTTTACACGGTGTAGTTTGCCGCTTAACATCCGTCTAAGACGTCTTGAACGCCAGTTGTTTTGTAGGTCAACGATATGATCATATTGCCGATTTTCTATTTGATTTATCATATCATTGAGGCCATCTTTCGCCTTGCAATTCCATAGATATACCTTCGATATTCCTGGGTGCTCTCCTATGATAGAGTGCATGGTGTCTTTGGTGTAAAAGTCAATGGTCGCCTTGGGATAGCTTTTATGCAATGCTAGGACTATAGGGCTGGAGAGCAAGATATCTCCCATTGAACTTAATCGAATAATGGCAATTCGCATACCGTAAATATAAGCGCATAAAAAAAGCCTCCCGGAGGAGGCCTAATTTACAACCTATGAGAAGGGTGATATTACATCATACCGCCCATTCCTCCCATGCCGTCCATACCGCCTGGCATAGCTGGTGCTTCCTTTTCAGGCTTATCAGCGATAACAGCCTCAGTGGTAAGAAGCATAGAGGCAATAGATGCCGCATTTTCTAAGGCAACGCGCGCCACCTTAGTAGGATCGATTACACCAATCGCTTTAAGGTTATCGAACTTGTTCTCTCGTGCATTGTAACCGAAGTCACCTTCGCCTTCAGAAACTTTGTTAACGATTACAGAACCCTCTACACCTGCATTGAATGCGATTTGACGTAATGGCTCTTCGATTGCTCGCTTGATTACTTCGATACCCACGGACTCGTCTTCGTTCACACCTTGAACACTTGATAGGGCATCAAGGGCTCGGATATACGCGACACCTCCTCCGGGCACGATACCTTCTTCTACAGCAGCTCTTGTTGCATGGAGGGCGTCGTCAACTCGATCTTTCTTTTCCTTCATTTCAACTTCGGTAGCAGCACCCACATAGAGTACAGCAACCCCGCCAGCAAGTTTGGCAAGTCGCTCTTGAAGTTTTTCGCGATCGTAGTCCGATGTAGTTGTTTCAATTTGTGCTTTAATTTGATTGACGCGCGCTTTGATCGCTGCATCTTCTCCAGCACCATTGATTACGGTGGTATTGTCTTTATCCATGACTACTTTTTCGGCAGTACCCAATTGCTCAACGGTGGTTCCTTCTAACGAAAGACCGCTCTCCTCAGAGATAACTTCTCCTCCGGTTAGTGTCGCAATATCTTGAAGCATAGCTTTTCTACGGTCACCAAAGCCTGGAGCTTTTACAGCTGCAACCTTAAGCGTTCCTCGTAGTTTGTTGACGACAAGTGTAGTTAAGGCTTCTCCCTCGAGGTCTTCTGCAATGATTAGTAGAGGACGTCCGCTTTGAGCCACTTTCTCAAGAACAGGAAGAAGGTCCTTCATAGCAGAGATCTTCTTATCATGAATAAGGATAAATGGATTGTCTAACTCAGTTTCCATTTTTTCCGAGTTCGTTACGAAGTATGGAGAGAGATATCCTCGGTCAAACTGCATACCCTCAACAACGTCGACATAAGTCTCTGTTCCTTTGGCTTCCTCTACAGTGATTACACCTTCCTTTCCAACTTTCTCCATAGCATCGGCAATAAGACCTCCTATGAAATCATCGTTGTTGGCAGAGATCGCTGCGACTTGTTTGATTTTTTCGGATGAATCGCCTACTGCTTCAGAGTTGGCCTTGAGTTGATCCACAATTGCAGCTACTGCTTTGTCAATTCCTCGTTTGATATCCATTGGATTACTTCCAGCTGCTAAACTTTTCAAACCTGGGTTTATGATAGCCTGCGCTAACACAGTGGCCGTCGTGGTTCCGTCTCCTGCAACGTCGTTGGTCTTGGAGGCAACCTCCTTTACCATTTGTGCTCCCATGTTTTCGATGGGATCTTCAAGCTCAATTTCTTTAGCTACTGAGACACCGTCTTTAGTGATAGCGGGTGCACCAAACTTCTTTTCAATAACAACATTTCGTCCTTTAGGACCGAGCGTTACTTTTACAGCATTAGCTAGTTGGTCGACACCTGATTTAAGTTGACCGCGCGCCTCTGCGTTAAATTCTATGATTTTAGCCATTTTGCTTAGTATTTATATTAGTTAACAATTGCGAGAATATCAGATTCGCGCATAATCATGTAGGTTTCACCATCGAGATTCACTTCAGTACCTGCGTACTTTCCATAAAGAACCGTATCCCCATTTTTAACAACAGGTGCTACGCCTTTATCATCCTTTTCACTCACTGCCATTACATGGCCCTTTTGTGGTTTTTCTTTTGCAGAATCAGGAATAATGATTCCGCCAGCTGATTTTTCTTCAGCATCAGCAGGCTTAACGACCACACGGTTGTTACTACCTGCAAGTGGATTTATATTAATTGAACTCATAGTATGTCTAAATTTTGAATCTTGCTAAGCGAATAGCATACCAATTGCCTCAGGTGCATTTTTTGCTGAAAAATTGGCAGTCAATATGGCAAAGTGTCTCTAAAGAAGGCCTCTTTGGTCTTAATCTATGAAAAAGGTCTGTCGTGATGACCTTTAGTTTGCTGGAGCCACAGGATTCTCTTCTTGTGGAACTTCGAGTAAGATGTTTTTGTTTTGCTCTACTTGGTTGACTTCAGGACTTGAAACAGAAGCCGTCATAGCGATGGATAGAACAACTAAAGCGCCAGCTAGATACCATGTGAGCTTTTCAATAAAGTTCGTCGCACGGCTCGCTCCAAGAATTTGGTTACTGACTGTACCTAAGCTTGCTTGGATTCCTCCACCTTTTGGATTTTGTACAAGCACGGCAAGGCCGAGTAAACAACTAACGAGGATGGTGATTATCAATAGAATAGTGAACATTGTACAATCTTATTTTTTCAGAAGTTCATCAATTTGGTCTGCAAAGAAACGCTTTTTTTTGGGATTCTCGAGCATCAGCTGTTTATACACTTCGATAGCTTCCTCGTAGCGTCCTTGGCTCCGAAGAATGGTAGCATATGTTTCAGAAACGAATTCCTTTGAAGTCTTCTCCGTTCTCTTAGTTTTTGAGCGTTGGATGATGGCTTGTATATCTTCAGAACCTAAGACGGCTTCTAAGTCGCCATCCATAGCCGAGGTTTGGCGAGGTTGAATCGGAACTTCAGCGGCTAGGGAGGCCAAGAAGTCGCCTAAAGAAGTAATCTCTGTGTCAGATGATGACAGGGTTTTCTGTAAATCAAAGGTTGGAATATTGGTTTTATTAGACTTCTTTACTGCGATAGAGTCATCCTCAGTTCGCCCTTCGCTATCTCGTGTGATCGTTGATTGCTCAGTAGGAATGCCTTCTCCTTTAACCAAGGCAAAAAGTTGCCCACGATCAGCCATAAAAAAAGCCAGTCGATTCAGTTGGCTTTCGTCACGCTCAAGTGGGCCATCTAGCTGTTCATTCCACAAGCGAATGAGGCTGGGGCTAAGGTGATATGGATATTGTTCTGCCCATCGTTCCAGGTCGATAAGGGTTTTTTCAGATAATGGATTACCCTCAAGAAGTTGCTGGAGACAATCGACTACCATTTGACAAAACTCTTATTAAACACATCTTCTACAAGAAGGGTATTCAGTGCATTAATTAATTGCTCCTCCACAACGTTCAGGTCTTCATTGGCAGGAAAATCTATAAATCGCGTAAAGGTTTTTGTCCAGTTTTCCTCGGGATGAATACGATTTTCACTGGTGATACTAATAGCCATGGTGATTCTCTTTTGCTCAGAGGTTTGTCCGGCTGCTGGTGCTTGAATCGAGTATCGATACGAGATAATTTCTCCTTTAAAATGTAAGTCACCATTCCCATCTTGGAGCGGAATATTGGTCGTGAGCATTTTTTGCTTGAGTGCTTCGGTAAGAAGATCTCCAACTGTTGCGGGTGCTCCTTCTGCATTATTGGAAATGTAGGCGACAGATATTGAGGTAATGTTCGGGTCAAAGTTCGCTCCGGTAAAGGAATAGATCTTACATCCTGAAAGCAAAAGACCTGTGCAAAGTACCAAAAATAATATGGTCAATTTCCTACTCATTAGATATCATATTCTCTAATTTTTCTATAGAGGGTTCGCTCGGAAATTCCGAGTTCTTCAGCGGCATTTTTTCTGCGCCCCTGATGTTTGTCTAGAGCCTTTTTAATCATTTGCTTCTCCATATCCATAAGGGAAAGAGAATCTTCAATTTCCTCAGCATTTGGAATGTCTTCCTTAGAGTGCACAACGAGACTCTTCGCGTCGTCTTTTGGAGGCTCCCACTGCATTTCTTTAGTCGGCAAAAAGGTGTGGTTGTCTAGGGGCAAATCCTCTCGGAACGCTGCAGGGTCTGTATGGCCAATGATTTTTTTCAATGCATTAATATCCTGCTTTAACTCAATAAACATCTTTACGAGTAGGGTAGTGTCTTCCTGTGCACTTGATGTTTTTGTATGATCTGCTTGCTCTGACCTAACTGCTGGGAGTCGATTGGCGTTGATATCTGGTATAAGTTGTATGATATCCTGGGCTCCTACAATGTCTTCAATCGCGAGGACAGATAATTGGTCTGCCATGTTTCTTAGCTGGCGCACATTGCCCGGCCAAGGATAACGCTGAAGTAACGACTGCGCATCTTCACTGAGTTGTAAAGGTCGTCTGCGATGGCGTTCGGCGAAGTCGGTAGCAAATTTTCGGAATAAGAGCAAAATA
>JBMYZU010000009.1:0-103598 GCA_049610685.1 Chitinophagales bacterium | reverse complement strand
GTAAACCATGATTAAAGAAGAGCCAGTGGAGGGATTCGAACCCCCGACCAACTGATTACAAATCAGTCGCTCTGGCCAACTGAGCTACACTGGCAGTTTTTGTTCTTTATAATACTCTTAAACAACAATTTCCTTTACGATTTTCCCTCTGAAAAAGACATAATTCTTCCTCAGCATCGCCGAAAAGGACTGCAAATATAATGAAGATGTATGAAGTTGAGACCCTATTTTGCAAAAAAATATGAGCAAAATATAAATCAACGAACAATAAGCCGACTAGCTTCTTGGATGAGCTGCCTTATGACTTGATTTTAAATGCTCAATACTCTGGTGCGCATAAATCTGAGTAGAAGCCAAGCTGGCATGCCCAAGCAGAGACTGAATAGTCTGGATATCCACGCCACGATTTAACAAATGCGTAGCAATTGAATGCCTTAAAACGTGTGGACTTTTACGCTCTGTGGAACTTATCGCTTTAAGCACTCTATTTACAGCCGTGTAGACCTTTTTTGGATAGAGCGCTTTGCCATTACCTAAAGTAAATACATGATTTGATTCTACTCCATCTTCTTGCCGCAGCACCTTCAACGAAATGCAAGCTTTCATGATTTCTTTTCGCACAGGTATAATTCTTTCCTTATTACGCTTACCCAAAACTCGTAAAGTCAATGCACGTTGATCCAATCGATCATAAGTTAAGGCAATCAACTCCGCCCGACGCATACCCGTTTCGTAAAGCAACACAAAGAGCAGGGCCTCTTGAAAATCGCGCCAATTGTCATAACCCTCTAAATGCGGCATAACAAGGTCCAACTCCGACTCCTGAACGTAGGAAGGCAATCGATGGGGAACCTTTACACTTTGCACAGCGCTGGCAGGATTGGTAGAAATCATCTCACGCTCTGCTAGATAAGAAAACATCCCTTTAAGCGCAGAAATTTTACGATTAGTCGTCTTAGGCTCCCATCCCTTCGACATACCATCTAACACAAATCGTCGGATCTGTCGAGTTTTAGTTTGTTCTACAGTAGACGAGTCATCGCGCGCTAAAAAATCTTGAAAATCAAGTAAATCTCTTTGATACGCCTTTAGCGTATTCACACTTAATCTTTTTTCATGTTTGAGATAATCTAAATATTGGCGGACTACCATATGCATTACAACGAAAGTAAGACCGTTTAGGCAGGATAAGTAGGTGGATTTCCAACAGCTAGTATATATATGTATAGTAAAGCAAAATATTTCATTACCTTAGATATTCGCTCAAGCCCGTTTATGTCAACGAGAATTAAAACACTTTTTGGAATAGTTTCCGCTCTAACCTTAGCGGTCAATACATGTATTGGGCAATTCTATGTAAATGGAGCTGATGTTATTGTGACGGCGAATGGCACAATGAGCGTGATTACTGACTCTGTTATTGTAGACAATGTCGGTAATCTTGAAAATGATGGATTACTATATGTCCAAAGGGATTTAGTAATTGAAAGTGGTGCTTTTGCTAACCGGGAAGAGGCTGACATTGACAATTCGGTAATCAATCAAGATAATCTAACCGCTGATGCTGATCCGACAACTATTTTTAGAGTTGGCCAGGATTGGGAAAATAATGGCGTCTTTACGGCAGGCAGCAGCACTGTAGAACTCAAAGGAGGAGATCAAGAAATTCGAGGAACATCACTCAGTGCATTTTATGATTTAGTATGCCTTGGCTCCTTTCCCGATATCAAAAGCCTTAATGCAATTGATGCAGATGTGACCAATTCTTTAGATCTCGGCAATATTGAATTTGCAACTGATATTCAAAATCTCAATATTACTAATCCAGATTTCCTTGCCATTCAACGCACTGATGGTTACGTAAGTAGCTTAGATGTAGGAAGATTGAATCGTGCAACAAACTCAACGAATACTTACCTATTCCCTACAGGTTCTTCCGCTGGAGCAATTCGCTACCGCCCCATTGAGTTCACTCCAGATGGAAATGACAACCGTGTTTACGGCGCGAGACTTGCTAATGTCGATGCCACGACGGAAGGATTTGACGTGAGTCTATATGACGATGTGCTCTGTGCGGTAAATCCTCAATTTTATCATAGGCTTTATGGAAGCGCTCCTGCAAACTTAAAAATGTTCTATAATCCTTTAGATGATGGATCTTGGGATGCCATGGCACATTGGGAGGGCGCTCCTTTATGGACTGACATGGGCAACCCAACAGAAATCAATGGCGTCCCATTTGTTTCTCTTGAAGTGCCCAATTGGAATAATTATACGGAGCCAGCATTTGCCCTTGCAATTCGACAGCCACAATTGGAAGTTGGGCCAGACATCTACATTGAGCCCGGAAATTTCACAATCATCCCAGGAGCCTATTCAGGCCAAGCACCGGCGGACATTGTTTGGGACCCTCCTTTCGATTTAAGTTGTGATGACTGTTTTGATCCAACAGCTACCCCACTAACTACAACATTCTATACCCTTGCAGTAACACTGAATGATTATTGCGCTATTTCTGATAGCCTGACGATTTATGTTCTTGATGAGTTAGTTTATCTGCCTACAGCGTTTTCACCGAACGGAGATGGCAACAATGATGGATTTAGACCCATTGTTGTGGATGACAATATAGATTTCGACACTTGGGAATTCTCGATATACAATCGTTGGGGAGAATTAGTTTTCAAAACCAATGATGTAAATGAAGCTTGGGATGGGACATATAACGGAGAAAAATCTCCCCTATCAGTATATACTTGGTATACCACTTATCGCTATGCTGATCAACAAGAAATTAAAAATCAAAAAGGAAACGTTACCCTAGTTCGGTAATTCCATTCATTTCTTCACTCGAATGTATGGATTCGAGTACTTGAGTTTTATATTCTGAGCAGTCCACTATCTGAGGTGCGTAAGTCACTTCCTCCTTTCACGCATAACCATACCATTTACCTTATTTTAGAAAGAGAACGGTAGAATTATGCGCAATCGGTATTTAATTTTCATTTTTAGCCTAGTCACACTAAGTCTTTGTGCTCAAAACAATGTAGGTATTGGCACATTAACCCCTAACCCCAATGCGGCATTGGATGTTGAAGCCAATAACAAGGGAATACTTATTCCGAGATTGGATGCCGCGCAACGAGCGGCAATGGCAGGCGCATTGACAGCTACTGAACGTGGTTTGCTTGTTTTTGACCCTACTGATGTTCTTTTCTATTATTGGGATGGAATCACTTGGATAAGCTTTCCTTCTTCGGGGGCAAGCGATGCGGATTGGTATGACATAATCACCAATGATGTGACCCCAGATATTAGCGCCGACATTTACACATTAGGCAATGTAGGTATTGGAAACTCCTCCCCGGTATCCTCGCTGCAAGTAACTGGTGTTACAACTTCTGACAACTACGATATCATAGATTCCGATGGAGGCTATGTTCGCGCAATTCAAGGAGGGACAACTGGAATTCCAGCCCCAAACTTTCATTTTCATTTGCTACCTGACTACAATGCCCAAGCGGGAGCCACAGAGATAAAAATGCATTATGGATTTAACAGTGATGTGAATGATCACTCATTCTATTCCAAAAATTCAGGCGCCAATGTGGAGATTTTCAGAATCGATGACAATGGAAATACATTTCTGCTAGGTGATTTTCGCCCCAACGACTTGCCAGGAACCGCCGGCCAAATCCTTCAGAGTCAAGGAGCTAATGCAAGTCCATCATGGGTTGACCTTCCTGATAATAGCGCTACAAACGAACTACTCACCTCTGCGGTGCTAAACGGTACTAATTTGGAGTTAACTGATGGAGGTGGAACCACTATAGTAGACCTTAGCTCTCTTGTCAGCAGCGCAGGTACGGATGACCAAAATCTTACAGCCGCTACCCTTACGGGTACGATACTTCAAATTGATATTGAAAATGGAAGCTCCGTTAATGTTGATCTTGCATCAATTGCTGGCCTTGATGGTGCTGATGGCGCGGTTGGTCCCGCCGGTCCACAAGGTCCTGCAGGCGCAGATGGTGCTGATGGCGCGGTTGGTCCCGCTGGTCCACAAGGTCCTGCAGGTGCAGACGGTGCCGATGGCGCAGTTGGTCCCGCTGGTCCACAAGGTCCTGCAGGTGCAGGCGGTGCTGATGGCGCAGTTGGTCCCGCTGGTCCACAAGGTCCTGCAGGTGCAGACGGTGCCGATGGCGCAGTTGGTCCCGCTGGTCCACAAGGCCCTGCAGGTGCTGATGGCGCAGTTGGTCCCGCTGGTCCACAAGGTCCCGCAGGCGCAGACGGTGTAGATGGTGCTCAAGGCCCTGCCGGTCCACAAGGTCCTGCTGGTCCCGCTGGTGCAGACGGAGTTGACGGTGCTCAAGGCCCTGCCGGTCCACAAGGTCCTGCTGGTCCTGCCGGCCCTGATGACCAAAACTTAACGTCAGCTACATTGACTGGTTCTGTCCTAACAATCAATATTGAGAATGGAAATTCAACAAGCGTTGATCTATCAGGCCTCACAGGATCAACTACCTCGCCATGGACAGATGCAGGAGCCTGGGTATACCCAACAAACTCAACGCAACAAGTGGTCACTGGAAACACAATCCCCTTAACCGGGGCTGCGTTGCATGCATACAACATAAGTCAAAACCACGCCAATGGTCTTTTTGTTGATCATGACTACACAGGAAACAATAACAATTTTGGATTACAAGTTGTCGCAGACCCAGTAAGTTCTTCAGGACTATCATATGGGGTTCGAAGTACACTCACCAAAGCCAATGCTGAATTGGTGGGAATATTCTCAGGAGTTTCTAAACTTGGCTCGAGCACAGTATCTGGTCCAACGCGAGGACTTCAAGTAGATGTAGTGAATAATTCAACATTGAATGGAGAAGATACTCGAGGATTACTCGCTCAGGTAACCAACTTTTCACCAAACGCCAATGTCTATGGCGCTTATCTTAATGCAATAAATAATGGAACAGGTGGGAACATGTATGGCTTGTACAGCCAAGTGAGCCCAGGACCAAATAATGTAGCAGGTCAATTCGAAGGACAGGTAATCATTCATGACAACAATTCAAACCCCTCATCGGCACTCCTTACCGTAGAGGACTTCGGAGGTTTGCCTGCCCTATATGTTGAGGACAATCGTTTTGTAGGAATTTCCACCACTACGTTATCACCTGAAGCGAACTTAACCATTGGTGGATTGGGTCCATTAGAAGGAGGTCATTTAGTGTTAAATGGGGGAAGCAACCATACGAACAGTGCCTTCCATATCGATAATTTTGAAGGTAGAATGCGTGTACTCTATGGCGTCAATAACACCATTTCTACCAACGAAATCATCAACATCAAAGGGCCTAATGCCAATTCTGTAGCGCAATTGGGCATTGGACCAATCGGCGGTAACCTCTGGCCTGATGAATCAGGTCTCATCATTGGAGCGACTGACCAAAGTGTTCCAGGCGATGAAGGTGGGCAAATCCAACTCAATGCTGCGGCGAGTGCGCTCTACAACGTGGCATGGTTTATCGACAACTTCCAAAATGAATTCCGTATTATGCATGGTAATGATATTACAGGTTCTGTAGGAGGAGTAGCAATGATTGTCGACAATGGTGGGAATTTAACCGTTGCTAATGAAGGGTTTAAGCCTGGAGGCGGGCTCTGGGCAGGAACCTCTGACCAACGACTCAAGACCAATATTCAAGACTATGATGCAGGGCTTGACGAAGTGTTACAAATCAGGCCTGTGACCTACCAATACAATGAAACATCAGGTTTTCAGCAAGAAGTTCTGGACAAAACCTATCATGGAATTATAGCACAAGAAATGCAAGAAATTGCTCCCTACATGATTGGAGAGTTCGAGCTTAATGGCACTACCTACCTCAACTATGATGGGAACGCCCTTATCTATATGCTCGTCAATGCGATCCAAGAACAGCAACAACAAATAGAAGAACTGAAAGAACGGCTAGAAAAATAAAATAAACGGCTCAAATTCAACTGTTTATACAGTATATATCGCTGTAAACTCTTCAATATTTCCGCAACGCAATATGAATTGTTAATCTCACTTCTTAGCCTTATCTTAGAAGACTGAAATTTTCACAACTATGCGTTCATTTTATCTAATTCTTCTTGTATTAGTATGTTCATCTGTATCCTTGTTTGCCCAGGACAATGTCGGTATAGGAACACTTACCCCTAATCCAAACGCTGCCCTCGATATCGAGAGCAACGACAAAGGACTTCTCATCCCGAGACTTGATCCTGCGCAACGCGCAGCCATTCAACTTGGTCTTGGAGCGGCCGAAACAGGACTTCTCGTTTTTGACCCTGTCGATGAGTTATTCTACTATTGGGACAACACGCAGGCAGTTTGGATACCATTTTCCGATGATCAAAACATAGACTCAGTAGTTCTTAATGCAGATACTACACTCACCGTGTATATCGAAAATGGAGCATCAGCTACTGTAGATGTCCGGCCATTGATCAATGACCCAGATTTTGATCCAACCAATGAGATACAGGATTTAGCGATGAACGCAACGCTAGATAGTCTGTTAATCTCATTAGGAGGAACTGGTGTTGCGCTTACTGATCTTGATCGCCAAGACCTTATTTATGATGCCATTTCAGATAGTTTACTTATCACCAATGGAGCAGGAATTGACCTTGATAGCATTGATAATCAAGGAATTGACTCGTTTAGTATCAGTGGAACGGTACTTACTGTCCATATTGAAAATGGCAGCCCTGCCTCTATTGATCTTGCCGGATTACCTACCATTCAGGACTTAGATTCAGCCATCTTAAATCCAGATTCAACGCTTACCATTTATATAGAGGCCGCCCTACCAACCACGGTAGATTTGTCTTCCCTGTTTGACAATACAGATGCCCAAACATTAAGCCTTAATGCAACAGGTACAGAACTGACCATCTCTAATGGCAATACCGTAACTCTTGTCGATGCGGACTCTACCAATGAATTGCAAGATTTGAGCTTGAATCCAGCTGGAGACTCTTTACTTATTTCTAATGGTCAGGGCATTCTTTTGTCCGGCATTGACAATCAAAACATCGACTCCTTTGTACTTAATGCAGACTCAACACTCACGGTGTTTATTGAAAATGGAAGTTCGGCAACCGTAGATGTAGCCAGCCTTTTTGACAACACAGACGATCAGGATATTACTTCCGTTGTACTCAATGCAGATTCTACGATAACAGTGAACATTGAAAATGGCTCATCTGCGTCAGTAGACCTAAGTTCTTTGTTTGACAACACCGACGATCAGGATATTACCTCCGTAGTGCTCAATGCCGATTCTACCCTTACGGTAAATATTGAAAATGGTGCTTCGGCCACTGTGGATCTATCCAGCGTATTCGATAATACGGATAACCAAAATATTGATTCCGTTACGCTCAATGGCACCCTAGCTACTGTCTTCATTGAAGATGGAAGTTCTGCATCTGTTGATTTAACGTCTCTTATTGATGATGCCGATGCTGATCCAACCAACGAGTTTCAAAACCTAAGTTTTAACGGTAGTGGCGACTCGCTCCTTATCTCAAATGGAACAGGCGTACAACTTACAGGAATCGACAATCAAAACATCGATTCTGCCATCTTAAACGCCGATTCAACCATAACCATCTATATCGAAGATGGGCTTCCTGCGACCGTAGATGTAGCCAACCTTTTTGATAATACGGATGCCCAAACCCTCAGCCTTAATGCTGCAGGTAACGAGCTATCAATTTCAAATGGCAATACCGTAACCCTCGTAGATGCCGATTCTACCAACGAATTACAGACTCTTTTAGTTGATCGTATTACCGACTCTCTTTACATCTCTGGGCTTAATGGAGACACCTTAATGGGTATCGACCTCAATGATGTCATTACTTGTGTAATTCCTCCTCAAAACCTAACCTATGCCCTAATGGATGGCGATACGCTCGAAATCGATATTGAAGGGGGTGACAGTGTTCGCGTTGATCTCTCACAATTCTTAGATAACACAGATAATCAAGACATTACCTCTGTTGTCCTCAATGCCGATTCTACCATAACGGTGAATATCCAAAATGGGGGCTCCGCTACGGTTGATGTTGCGGCTATCTTTGATAATACCGATGATCAAAATCTTGACTCCATCAGCCTTGCTGGTACTGTAGCGACAGTCTTTATTGAAGGAGGTGCTTCGGCTTCAATTGATCTAGCATCTCTTGTAGATGATGCCGATGCAGATCCCACCAACGAGCTTCAAGACCTCAGCTTTAATGGGGCAGGTGATTCCCTTCTCATATCCAATGGATTAGGTGTTGCGTTATCTGGGATTGACAATCAAGACATTACCTCTATTGTTCTTAACGGAGATTCTAGTCTGACCGTAAACATCGAGGATGGCGCTTCAGCTACCGTCGATTTAACCAGTCTTTTTGATAATACTGATGATCAAGACATCACCTCAGTTGTACTCAATGCAGACTCAACGATTACAGTAAATATAGAGGATGGTGCTTCGGCAACGGTTGATATCAGTTCAGCATTCGACAATACCGATGATCAAAACATCACCTCAGTAGTACTCAATGCGGACTCAACCATTACTGTGAGTATTGAAAATGGTGCGTCGGCAACGGTTGATATCAGTTCAGCATTTGACAACACAGATGACCAAAATATTACCTCTGTTGTACTCAATGCAGACTCAACCATTACCGTCAATATTGAAAATGGAACATCTGCTACAGTTGATATCAGTTCAGCATTCGACAATACCGATGATCAAAACATCACCTCAGTAGTACTCAATGCGGATTCAACACTTACAGTTAATATTGAAAATGGAAGTTCTGCTAGCGTTGATCTCACTTCTGCTTTTGACAACACCGATGATCAAAACATTGATTCTGTCGTGCTTAATGGCACAGTAGCCACAGTGTATATTGAAGGAGGAAGCGCTGCTTCTGTAGATCTTGCTTCATTAATTGACGATGCGGATGCTGATCCAACGAACGAGTTAAACACAAGTGTCACACTCAACGGAACAGACTTGGAAGTGACCGATGCAGGGGGAACGCTAACTACTGATTTATCCTCTCTTGTGGATGACGCCGATGCAGACCCGAGTAATGAATTACAAGATTTAAGCATCAATGCAGCCAATGATTCTATTCTTATCTCTAATGGACAAGGGATTGCATTGGGAAGTATTGATACGGATGACCAAAATCTGGATTCAGCTATTTTAAATGCCGACTCTACCCTATCGATCTTCATCCAAGATGGTGCTTCTACTTCGGTTAACCTTTCATCAGTCTTTGATAATACAGATGCTCAAACGCTGAGCCTGAATGCTACAGGTACTGAGCTATCGATTTCTAATGGGAATACAGTCACTTTAGTAGATGCTGACTCTACGAATGAGTTACAGACACTTCTTGTGGATCGTATCACAGACTCTCTTTATATCTCTGGGCTTAATGGAGACACCTTAATGGGTATCGACCTCAATGATGTCATTACTTGTGTAATTCCTCCTCAAAACCTAACCTATGCCCTAATGGATGGCGATACGCTCGAAATCGATATTGAAGGGGGTGACAGTGTTCGCGTTGATCTCTCACAATTCTTAGATAACACAGATAATCAAGACATTACCTCTGTTGTCCTCAATGCCGATTCTACCATAACGGTGAATATCCAAAATGGGGCCTCCGCTACGGTTGATGTTGCGGCTATCTTTGATAATACCGATGATCAAAATCTTGACTCCATCAGCCTTGCTGGTACTGTAGCGACAGTCTTTATTGAAGGAGGTGCTTCGGCTTCAATTGATCTAGCATCTCTTGTAGATGATGCCGATGCAGATCCCACCAACGAGTTAAATGCAGGCGTCGTCCTCAACGGAACGGACCTTGAAGTCACTGATGCAGGAGGGACTATTACCACTGATCTTTCTTCCCTTGTCGATGATGCTGATGCAGATCCAACCAATGAGTTGACTACAGGTGTCGTCCTCAACGGAACGGACCTTGAAGTCACTGATGCAGGAGGGACCATTACTACTGATCTTTCTTCCCTTGTCGATGATGCTGATGCAGATCCAACCAACGAGTTAACGACAGGTGTCGTTCTCAACGGAACAGACCTTGAAGTTACTGATGCAGGGGGAACCATCACTACTGATCTCTCTTCCCTTGTCGATGATGCTGATGCGGATCCAACCAACGAGTTGACTACAGGTGTTGTACTCAACGGAACAGACCTTGAAGTCACTGATGCAGGGGGAACCATCACTACTGATCTCTCTTCCCTTGTCGATGATGCTGATGCGGATCCAACCAACGAGTTTAACGCCACCGTTGTGCTTAATGGTACGGACCTTGAAGTCACTGATGCAGGGGGAACCATCACCACTGATCTCTCTTCCCTTGTCGATGATGCTGATGCGGATCCAACCAATGAGTTCAACACCTCGGTTGCGCTTAATGGTACGGACCTTGAAGTAAGTGACGCAGGGGGAACCATCTCCACTGATCTTTCTTCCCTTGTTGATGACGCTGATGCGGATCCAACCAACGAGTTACAAGATTTAAGCATTAACGCCACCAATGACTCCATTTTAATTTCTAATGGTCTGGGAATACCTGCTCAAGGAATTCCTCTTTCCGCTGTTAACACGGATGAACAAAACATAGATTCAGTAATTCTCAATGGAACCATAGTTACAGTGTTTATAGAAAATGGTAGTTCAGCTTCTGTAGATTTAACTTCTCTTATTGACGATGCCGATGCTGATCCAACCAATGAGCTACAAACGCTAATTGTAGATCGTGTTACAGACTCATTATATATCTCAGGAGCAACTGGTGACACGCTTATGGGTATTGACCTTAACGATGTGATCACTTGTGTTATTCCACCGCAAAACCTCACTTACGCAACACTTATTGGTGATACACTAGAAATTGATATTGAAGGTGGCGATAGTGTTCGAGTCGACCTTTCCTCCTTAGGCAGCAACGACTTAGATGATGCCTATGATCAAGGAGGACCTGGAGTTGGACGAGTAATTCAAGCAGATAGTGGACCAGTAGAAATAACTGGTGGAGACGGAATCATGGTAAGCACAGCTGGGTTGGGTATAGGAACACCCATTCCCAATATTCCCAATGGAACACCGGTAATGTACTTTAGCCCTTCTAAAGGTGCCTTTAGAGCGGGAGGTGCAGCCAACAACCGATGGGACGATGCTTCTGTTGGAGTCTATTCATGGGCTGGAGGAAGCAACTCTTTAGCCTCTGCACCCTATACATTTGCATGGGGTAATGGAGGTAGTGCAACCGCAGACAATGCAATATCTCTTGGTGCTGGTAATACTGTTTTTGGTGTAAGCAGTATTGCATTAGGAACGAATAATCAAATTGGTGGAAACCAAGCAGTTATTCTCGGTACAAACAGCCGAATTGACGAAATCAACACAGTGGTCCTCGGGCCGAATAACTATGCCAGAAGAAGAGGTAGCATAATTATTGGAGAGGATAATACAACCAATGGAAATTTCGAATATGCTATTGGAGCAGATAATATTGTATCCCGAACAAACGGTATAGTTGTAGGATTTAACAACGTTTCTGCGTCAGAGTTTGGAGTTATCATTGGTTCAGACAACTCAACAAGCAACCTGTCTAGCTCATCCTATGTGTTAGGTAACAACATTGACCTTAGTGGTAGTAGTGAAGTTGGGTTAGGACAGTACAATAATATTAATGTTCCATTTTCCCAATCTTGGGATGTTCGAGATAGATTGTTTACGGTTGCCAATGGACAAAATGCAGGTAATCGATCCAATGCTATGACCATTCTAAAAAGTGGAAATGTGGGACTTGGAAATACTGTTGAGGGCTTGAATCCACCAAATCTTCTAACCTTAGACAATGGTGCAGCTGATCCATTAAAGATCAACAACTTGGTAACGGACAACACGTTAACTCAGATTCTTGTGATTGATGGGAATGGTGTAGTTCACTTACGTGATATAGGAACATTGCCAATTCCTGCACCTGGACCGGGTACACCAGGTGGTATGGGTGTTGCAGACATTAACACCCTACAGCAGACAATTCAACAGCAACAAGGTCAGATTAATGCTTTAATTCAGCAAAACCAAGACTTACTGCTCCGTCTGGAACAACTTGAGTTAGGTAATAATCCATCAAACCCCTAATCGTCGAATAAATTGCATTCATGCTTCATAAATGGCATTAAAGAAAAAGGCGCATCCAATGATGCGCCTTTTTCTTTGCGTTTTACTAAAACTAGGAATCTACCTCGTAAGATTTCTTGAGATGACAAGCTTTTGAATCTCGCTCGTACCCTCTCCAATCGTCATGAGTTTTGAATCTCGAAGGAATTTCTCTGCAGGATATTCCATAGTATAGCCATTCCCACCCATGATCTGAATTGCCTCATTGGCACAATATACACATGCCTCCGACGCATACAACTTAGCATAAGAAGACTTCAATGTAACAGGCATTCCATTATTCTTTAAGTAGGCTGCCTGAGAGGTGAGCAATTCAGCTGCCTCACAACGTGTGTGCATATCGGCTAGCTTAAATCCAATTGCCTGAAAAGAAGAAATTGGTTTACCAAATTGCTCCCGTTGTTTTGCATAGGCTAAGGCAGCTTTTGTGGCACCTTTTGCGATTCCTAAAGAAAGTGCTGCAATAGATATCCGACCACCATCAAGAATCTTCATGGCTTGCTTAAAGCCTTCTCCTACTTTGCCAAGAACATTTTCTTTGGGAATCTCCACATTGTCAAAGTAAAGTTCAGCGGTTTCGCTAGCGCGAACGCCCATCTTTTTATCAATCTTATTAGCAGTGAAGCCTTTCATACCCTTTTCGACGATAAAAGCTGTTATACCATTAGAGTCAAGAAGTTCACCTGTACGAATCAATACAACCGCGACATCTCCAGATAAACCGTGCGTTATCCAAGTTTTCATTCCATTAACAAGGAAGTGATCGCCTTTGTCTTCCGCCGTGCACTGCATCCGCATAGCATCAGAACCCGTATTAGGCTCTGTTAATCCCCAAGCTCCTATATATTCACCAGTGGCAAGCTTTGGGAGATATTTCTTTTTCTGTTCTTCATTTCCGAAGGCAAGAATGTGACCCGTGCATAGCGAGTTATGCGCTGCAACAGATAGACCGAATCCTCCACATACCTGACCAAGTTCATCTAGCGTGCTCATATATTCGAAATAGCCCATTCCACTTCCACCATATGTTTCAGGGACTAAAATGCCCAGAAGTCCCAATCCACCAGCTTTCTTTAAGGTTTCTACTGGAAAAAACTCCTCAGCATCCCACATAGAGAAATGCGGTCTAACCTCTTTCTCGGCAAAGTCACGCACCATTTGTGCAATCATTTCTTGTTGCTCTGTCCGTGCAAAATTCATAACGCTGTATTTAGTATTCTATCTCAGATAACACCGAAGGCGCCAATTTAGTTAACCGTTCAAGTCCACCCAAAAAACTTAATGTCACAATAAAATGGAAACCTGCTACCTTTCCACCTTCTGCTTCTATCAACTTTACTGCTGCCTCAGCAGTACCGCCAGTAGCTAGAAGATCGTCATGAATAAGAACCGAAGACCCCGGCTTTAAATGACCTTTATGCATTTCGATGGAGGCTTCGCCATATTCCAAAGCATAGGAAATCTCCACCTTATCGCCTGGAAGCTTCCCTTTTTTTCGAATAGGAATAAATGGAACTCCAAGTTTGTCCGCAATGGCAATCCCAAACCAATATCCCCTACTCTCAATGCCCGCAACATAATCAATAGGCTGATCCGCCCATTTAGCAGCCGAAGAATCAATAATTTTTCGCATTAAATGAACATCCAATAAAACAGGAGTAAGATCCTTGAATACAATACCAGGCTTCGGAAAATCAACGATGTCTCGTATCGTATTATCCAGTTCTATTTGATATGGTGACAGGGACTTCATCATTGCCTTGGTCATAAAGATACGGCTTGAGCTTTAAGAAAGGAAGCCGTAATGAATCTTCCAGAGCAGTTTCTATACTATCAATGAAAAATCCTTCATTATTCCTTCTGAATAACGCTTTTGTCAAGTCATAACTGGCATAGGGATGGCGCAAAAGATCTCGAAATGCTATATTATCTAAATCGATCAGAGTAAGCTCTTCAGGGGAAACAAAAAGATTACCTACCGCCATGTTAAAGTGTGATTCATGTAGACCATAAACCTCTAAAAGCTGATCGACACTATAAAAACCACCAAGTAACTCGCGATATCGAATAATTCGTTCGGATAGCACCGGGCCAATGCCTGGAAGAGCTTCTAGGCTCTCTTGATCAGCGCGATTTAAGTTGACTTTCGGAGACAACTTGTCATCCATTGAATCGTCCATCCAGTTATAGATTTGCGCCTTGTCTTCCTTGTTCTCATTGTTACTCCCTGACTCCTCTGTATCAGAAGCCCAGATAATATGGGGTAACACCATCTCCAACTCTAGTGAAGAAATTCCACGCACCGCCGCAATGTCCTCCTTCGAATGAAAGACCTTCCCAGCATTTCTCCATGCAATCCAAGACGAGGCCACTCGGTCTCGTAGACCCAATTGCGTGAGCTCCTTCCATGATACCGTGTTTGGATCGCACACATAGGTTGAATCTTTATAAATTTCATTAGCCTGCTGAACTTCATTTAATGACGAATCCTTAACAGGCTCTTCACCTTTAACTATAGTAACGTCAGGCGGCCTTCTAGAGTAAAGACCTAGAGTACTCAATAGCGCTAGGACAATCCATAAACCTAATAGACCACGAACTTCTTTTTTGGAAAGATGAAAATGCCGTTGAATTCTTTTCATGGTCGCAAGTTGCAACCCATCCAGAAATCAATCGTAACGAAGTAAGTAAATGGGCTCTCGAAACCTGTATTAACCCTTCTCCTTGATTTTTTGAATATAGGATGTCAACTCCTTGCGGACCACCGGCGCAAGAATAAACAAGCCAATCATATTAGGGAAAACCATCGCAAATATCATTGCGTCAGAAAAACCAATAACCGCCCCAAGACTAACCGCTGCACCAACGATTACAAAACCGCAAAACAACAATTTATAGGCACGATCAGCTACCTTACCACGACCGAAGAGAAATTTCCAAGATTGTAATCCGTAATATGACCAAGAAATCATTGTAGAAAAGGCGAAGAGCACTACGGCAAGGGTAAGAATATACTGCGAGCCAGGAATAGCAGAAGCCCATACCGCAGAGGTTAAATCAACCCCTTCCAATCCGGCATCAATATCCATTTGACCTTGGGTAATAATCAACACTAACGCCGTCATCGTACATACCACTACGGTATCGATAAAAGGTTCTAGCAAAGCTACAAGCCCTTCACTTGCTGGATCATTAGTTTTAACCGCTGAATGGGCTATCGCCGCTGACCCAACACCTGCTTCGTTGGAAAATGCTGCCCGACGAAATCCTTGAATCATTACCCCAATGATTCCACCAGCAACTGACTCTCCTGAGAAAGCCCCATCCCAAATCGCTTGAAATGCACTTGGAATAAACTGACTAAACATTACAAGAATGACAACAGAAACCAAAAGATAGACCCCTACCATAAAAGGAACTAACTTATCGGTGACATTAGCAATTCGCTTTATACCGCCAAGGATTACAAGTCCAACAAGTATCGCCACTATAGAACCAAAAATCACCCCGAAAGCACCTGATTCTATAGCTAACAGAGACTTGACCTGTGCAGCCGCTTGATTCACCTGAAACATATTTCCTCCACCGAATGAGCCCCCTACACACATAATGGCAAAGAAGATTGCCAAAAACCTACCAAATCCTGCATATCCTAAGTCCTTGAGGCCTTTGGTTAGATAATACATAGGACCACCGTAGACCGTACCGTTTTCATCCACATCCCTATACTTTACTCCAAGAGTACACTCAGCAAACTTTGAGGACATCCCGAAGAGACCCGCCAAAATCATCCAAAATGTAGCCCCGGGACCACCTAAGCCAATGGCCACGGCCACTCCAGCTATATTCCCAAGACCTACAGTACCTGAAAGTGCTGCAGTTAAAGCCTGAAAGTGACTTACCTCACCTATATCATCAGGATCATCGTACTTACCACGGACAATATCAATGCTCGTTCTAAAGTAGCGCAAGTTGGGAAAGCCAAAATATAGGGTACAGAAGAGGGCGCCAAAGAGAAGAAGAATAAGCACAAAGGGAACGTCAATATCCGAAGTGATAGGCACGGTAAAAAACACCACAGACTCAACAAAGGCCGTCAGCGGTTCGACCGCCTCATTGATCTTATCATCTATGCCTTTTTCAGTTTGGGCAAGCATGGAACTTGGTTGTAGAAGCAAAGCAATAAAAAGCAGAAAAATGGTTCGTATCAGTGAGTTTGAGTATAGGTTCATAGTGCTAAAAATAGGAAATTAAGGAGGGTAATGATAATTAGAGCGCGATTCGCAATCCATCATAGGCTAGCGATACATTTTCAGGGAGCGTGGCCGAAACTGCTGCATGAAAGCCTAGCTTATAGCTAATGTGGGACAAGAAAGTCATTTTGGGTTGAATCATTTCGACAAATGCAAGGGCCTCTTCTAAGTTAAAGTGAGACCAATGGGCTTCGTGTCGTATGGCATTGACGATCAAGACATCGAGGTCTTTTAGTTTGGATACCTCTTCGGGATCGATGCGTTTCACATCCGTTAAATAGGCCGCTTTTCCAATACGAAATCCTCGAATAGGCATGTCTCCATGAAAGACTTCAACCGGTAATACATTTATTCCTGCGACTTGAAATTCTTCCTTATCAATCTCATGCGTGTCGAGGCTTGCTGTGCCTGGATAACGCTCTTCAGCAAATAGATAATGATATTGACCCTTTACATCCGCCAAGGTCTTTTGATCGGCATAGACAGGAAGCGCCTTTCGCGTCTTGAAGTTAAATGCTCTTAACTCATCGAGTCCTCCTGTATGATCTTTGTGACCATGGGTCAACAAGAGTGCATCTACCTGATCGATATTTTCCCGTAGCATTTGTTCGCGAAAATCTGGACCGGCATCAATGAGAATTCTCCGGTCGTCAACTTCAAAAAGCGCTGAAACTCTCAGCCTATGGTCCCTGTAATCTGCGGATCTACATACAGGGGCGTCGCTGCCCACTAAAGGGATTCCACTCGATGTTCCGCTGCCTAAAATCCGTATTCTCATGATGACGTTTGATCCATGGTAAGAACTTGTTGCAGAAACTTGAGTTCTTCTTCGTTAAGGTTGGATTCATCGATGGCTAACTGGTCTAAAATCTCAGCTATACTATCCATTCTCGCCGCTGTATCATAGAAACGATTCACAACAATCACATGGTTTGCCTCCAAGCGGCAAGCACCTGGTGCAAAACTTCCCTTTTCATATCGTATACGATAGCCTAAAGACTGAAGTAAATCCTCTATCTTGGCAAGATTATGTTTAGTGCGCTTCATTCTATTCAAAAATCAACAATATCTCGGTATCCTAAGCATTTTATCTGGGTAATTTTCTGCACATTATGCTTTTCAACAACCTACGGTCAGCGAAGTGAGAGCTTGTTTACAGGATATGTCAGCGGTGGCGTAGCTGTCGGACAAATTTCTGGAGATTTAATGGCAGGCTTTCGTAAGCTAGGAGCAGATGTTTTTGTCGGCACAGAGCTTCATTGGACAGAAAATTTTCATAACTCCGTCGAATTAGGCTATGCTATGCGAGGAAGCCAAAGCAACTACACCCTTGATGCCAGCGCATTTAGAAAGTTTACCATGGATTATGCCCAGGCTAACGTACTCTTTACTTATTTCGACCAACGTGTGACCATGTTTCACTTAGGTGTAGGATATAGTCAATTAGTACGTTCGTCCTACAAGGCGGGAATCAATAAAACCGAAATCAATGCGAATCAAAACATTTTTAATGGTCAAGACTGGTCTATCATTGCAGGTATTACCTTCTTACTTAAACCCAAGCATGGATTGACATTTAGAACACAGTATTCCCTGTCCAATGCCTTTCCAGATGGGCCCTATTTCAACTACTATGGTAATCTTGCACCCGTTGGGACATCAAACGGGAATTTTGCTGCAGGCCAAAGCCGCGCTAGAAAATCAGGTCTTTACCACCAGGCTATAAGCCTTCGATATACGTATCGATTCTTGAAATAAGTGCCTAGTCACAGGCTGATGACAGACAATCAGCCTTGAAGATTTATCCAAAAAGACCTTTCATAGGCCCGGACTGGCCTTCTCCAAAGTACTCCCAAGCCTTTGCTGTACATTCCCTACCGCGTGGCGTACGCTGCAAGAATCCCTGCTGGATCAGATAGGGTTCATAGACCTCCTCAATCGTACCGCTATCTTCACCAATGGCTGTAGCAATCGTATTCAACCCAACAGGACCGCCTTTAAACTTGGTCAGGATGGCCCGTAAAATACGTGCATCCATTTCATCAAGACCATTCTCATCAACGTTCAATGCATCAAGAGCATGCTTGGCAATATCTAATCGCACATGACCATCGCCTTTAACATCAGCAAAGTCCCGTACTCGACGTAGCAATAGATTGGCGATACGTGGCGTCCCTCTACTTCGCCGGCTAATCTCAAGAGCTGCTTCTTTTTCAATAGGTGTATTGAGAATGCCCGCACTACGTATAATAATATCACGAAGGGTTTCATGATCGTAGTATTGCAAGCGCATATTGATTCCAAAACGACTACGTAGGGGAGCTGTAAGAAGACCAGAACGTGTTGTAGCGCCAATAAGTGTAAAAGGCTCTACGGCAATCTGAACGCTACGTGCATTAGGACCTTGGTCAATCATTATATCAATGGTGTAGTCCTCCATCGCGGAATATAGGTACTCCTCGATTACAGAGCTCAATCGGTGAATCTCGTCGATAAACAAGACATCTCTTGGCGATAAATTCGTAAGCAAACCCGCCAAGTCCCCTGGCTTCTCAAGTACTGGACCTGAGGTTACTTTGATTCCTACGCCGAGTTCATTGGCGATGATATGGGATAGGGTTGTTTTTCCCAGTCCTGGAGGTCCATGCAGAAGTACGTGATCCATTGCCTCTTCGCGCTTGGATGCTGCTTGTACAAAAACCTCTAAGTTTTCCAAGACAGCATTTTGCCCTTGAAAATCTCCGAAACCAAGAGGCCTCAGCGCTTTATCCGCTTCGACATCTCTATTCGAAAAATTCGACAAATCAGGATTTAAATTGGGATTCACTCTCCTAATGTACAGCTTCATTGAGGGCAAATAGTGGATTCTGAATTGATAGTTTCAACATGGATTAAGTAACTTGTACAGATTAGCACGCTCGTCACCATATACCACCCTAACGTCATTTATCCAACCAAACTTTATGGTAAATAACTTAGGTCAATATCATGAGTGGGACAGGTTAACGTCCATCATTGTGGGCTCTGCGTTGGATTCAGGTCAGCCTCCACGTGAGCAGGACTGTTATGATCCAACGACGCTCGCCACCGTAAAACGAGGTATATATCCTAAGCAAGAGCTGCTGGGACAACAGCTAGAGGCCTTGGCTAAAACCTTAGAATCCCTGAGTGTCAAAGTATACCGTCCCAAAAACCTTCCTCAGGTAGATCAAATCTTTGCACGGGATGTAGGGTTTGTTATTCAAGATGTACTTGTGCGCTCCAAAATGATCGAAGACCGAGCTATGGAATGGGAAGGTGTAAAGGATTTACTACAAGGAGTAAAGAGCGTAACCCCTCCATCCGATGTACTCATCGAAGGAGGCGATGTCCTCATTTCAGGGAATAAGCTTTATGTGGGATACAGTGATGAAGCGACGATTTCCTCCTTAAAAACAGCGCGCACCAATGAAAAAAGCCTTCTTTGGCTTCAAAAGATTTTTCCTGATATCCAAGTAGTCGGCGTGCAGCTGATCAAGGATGACCTCGATTTAACAAAGAATGTATTGCATTTGGATTGTGCCTTTATGCCTCTTGGCCTAGGACATTGCATCGTATATAAGGAGGGGTTTCGCACGGAGGACGATTATCATAAGATAACCGAAGATTATCCAATGGAGAATATTTTTCATGTGAATCAAGAAGAAGCCATTCTACTTGCCACTAATTTGTTATCCATTGATAGGCATTGCATAGTATCCGACAAACGGTTTACTCGCGTTAATAAATGGCTTGAGTCCAACGGATACGATATACATTTAGTAGATTACAGCGCAATTGGAAAATTAGGGGGACTATTGAGATGTTCAACGCTTCCCCTGGAAAGACAATTAGTATGACAAAGCAACGTAGCCGGCGTATTCTCATGATACGTCCAACCACTTTTCGAAAAAATGAGGAAACGGCAATAAATAATGCCTTTCAGCAAGATGCTTCGGATTCCTCTGATGCACTTAGTCAAGCACAAGCAGAATTTGACAACCTTGTCGACGTCCTAGAAAAAAATCTGATTGACGTTACCGTAATCTCAAGCATCAAGGAGGCAGATACCCCTGATGCCCTATTCCCTAATAATTGGCTATCCTTTCATGATGATGGACATGTTGTACTCTATCCAATGTTCGCCGAAAACCGAAGAAGGGAACGCAGAGAAGAGATAATCGATCAAGTAAGTGACAACAGCTATAAGCCGAAAAACAGGCTCATCGACCTAACATCCTATGAAGACAAATCGCTGTTTTTAGAGGGCACTGGAAGTATGGTGCTCGATCGCGTACACCAAATTTGTTATGCGGCTATTGGTCCAAGGACCCACCAGGAAGTGCTCGACGTTTGGGGAGAGCGCTTAGGTTATAAGATTGTTTCCTTTGAATCGCACCAAAACAGCCATAGTGATGATTTAATCTATCATACCAACGTGATGATGTCCATTGGTACTACTTGGGCTGCAATCTGTGTAGAATCGATCCGTGACTTAGTGGCTTGTGAAAAAATTCTTGACGAATTAATGAGCAGCAATAAGGAAATCATTGACCTCTCCTATGAGGAAATCTATGGTTTTGGAGGGAATATCCTCGAGATAGAAAACCAACGCGGTGAATCCATCATCGTAATGAGTGAAACGGCCTTTAACACCTTAAAGGTGGACACAAAAACCAAACTAAGTCGTCACGGTAAAATTGTATTTGCCCCTATTCCAACCATAGAAAAACTTGGTGGAGGTAGCGTGCGATGTATGATTGCTGAGTTATTTTAATCTGCGCCCAATACCTGGAGCCATTTTTCGAAGGCTTGCGGCTAACTCAGAGAACGTCTCTGGAGTAATTTGCTGCGCCGCATCACTTTTCGCTTCGGACGGATTGGGGTGACATTCAATCAATAACCCATCGATTCCCATCGCAAAGGATGCTCGGCTTAAGTCCGCTACTCCGAAACGATAACCAATGGCATGGCTTGGATCAACCACAATCGGCAAATTACAATGCTCTTTAAGCCAGGATACTCCACATAGGTCAAGCGTAAAACGAGTTGCCTTCTCAAAAGTTCGTATACCGCGTTCGCACAGAATCACATTGGGATTACCCAACGAGAGAATAAACTCAGCAGCTTGAACAAACTCTTGTAAGGTGGAATTAAAGCCTCGTTTGAGTAATACTGGTTTGCTTTGTTGACCACAGGCTCTTAGAATTCCATGGTCATACATGGCTTTTGCCCCAATTTGAATGATATCAGCATGCTCAATAACATCTTGGACATGACTTGCATCTCGGACTTCGGTGATTACTTTAAGATTGTTCGCATCCGCTACTTCTCGCAGAATCTGTAAACCTTCGAGCCCTAATCCTTGAAATGAGTATGGCGATGTTCTTGGTTTATAGCATCCCCCACGTATAATGCGTACATCTTGTGTCTTACATAGTGCGGCAATGGTTTCAATTTGCGCCTTACTTTCTACAGAACAAGGTCCTGTCATGAGCCAAGTTGAATTACCCTCCCCTCCCATTACCAAGTCCTCGGCGATGCGAACTGCTGCTTTCTGGTCTTGATAGCTTCTTGATGCAAACTGTATATCACTATCCAAGACTACATAATCCTCAGCATACTGCGTTAAATCTGCCGGAAGCTCCTTCACCTTAGACGATAAAGTCAAGATAAATCCTGCATGCCATTGCGTGTTTTGCGTAAGGATTGCCTGATGCGTCTGGGCCAATGTCTTGGCCTCGTCATGGCCAACGGTTGTTTTGAGATGTACAATCATAAGATAAAAGTACTCCCTCTTCCTCTATAATTAGAGACTATGCGCTAAATAGTTAAAGTGTACAAGGCCACAAAATTCCTCCTTATCGATTACGGGCAGAAGATTAACGGGCAGAGCATGTCGGTTAAGGAGATCAATCATTTGTGAAAAGGTGGTCTCTGATTGTATGGATAAGGGATTTTCATTCCACCAAGGCCTATTACCATTTCCTGTTTTTTCTTGTAGCATGGCACGTCGTAAGTCGGCATTTGTAGCCATACCAAGGACTTTACCCTGATCAACTACCATAAGCATACCCAATCCGCCTCGATCAAGTACTTCTAGGGCATCCCAAACCGTACAATTTGATGGTATCTGAGCTACATTCTTTGCATCAATCATAAAATGCTTGGCTTGAACATCCACTTGTATATCGGGATGCAATAAATCGAGATAAGCCTGGTAGGGATTATCAGAACGCATTAAATGGGCTCCAACGACAACGTTTGAGATTCCTAAAATCTTAAGCACTGAAGCCACCTCAGGACGAATACCCCCATCTATAAGAAAAGAGGTCCCTGATAGTGCTCTACGCCAACGGCCTATCACTTGAAACGCCTCATTGGGAAACAATCCTCCACTTTGTCCGGGAATCGTTGTCATTATGAGTAGAGCATCTAAGGACTCCATTTTTTGGGGTTGTAGATCAGCTAACGAAGTCCACCTGAAGGCCAAGCCTCTTTTAATCCCCTCATACGACGATGGAATGTTCTCGAAGGGATCAGAAGAAAGATCTTCCGCCTGAAAGTAAACACATGCTATTGGACAGTCACCAAGAATTGGCCATAAGTCATCCGATTTGGTCAAAACCGCGTGAATCTCTACAGTGAATCGGCCGTCTTCCTTGAGATGGGCTAAAACATCTTTTGCCATCATCAGGTTAGCGTCCGTTACATCGAGGTGGATATGAAAAACATTGAGCACTTCCAGCTTGGACAGACCGCTTTTCCAATCTTGACTTTCCTGAGCAAAAACTGAAGCGTGTACCCTCATTTTAGGCCATTTGACGTTGCTGCAATTCTACCATAAGGTGGTAACGTTCTTTGTTGGCCATCAAACTTTCATGATTACCAATCTCTTCTATTTTACCATGATGTAGCACAACAATCTTCGTTGCATTTCGAACCGTTGAAAGGCGATGAGCAATAACGATTGTTGTTCGATTTTGCATTAATCGTTCAAGAGCATCTTGAACAAGAGACTCCGATGCGCTATCTAAGGATGAAGTAGCCTCATCAAGTACTAAAATCTTAGGATCTTTTAGAATAGCTCGCGCGATGGCGACACGTTGCTTTTGACCACCAGATAGCTGCACCCCTCGTTCTCCAACCATAGTATTTAATCCTTCAGGCAAGTCATCAACAAACTCCATTACGTTAGCCTTTTGTGCCGCCTCGACAATCTCTTTCTCAGAAGCATTCGGGCAACCATATGCAATGTTGTCTTGAATGCTACCTCCAAAAAGGACAACATCCTGAGGTACTATTCCAATATTCTGGCGAATGCTCTCTACTGGATAATCCTTGATGGAAGCTCCATCGATTGTAATTTCTCCAGCATAATCAGGATAGAAACCTGCCAATAGCTTAACTATTGTCGATTTTCCTGAGCCACTTGTTCCAACAATAGCCACATGATCACCTTTATCGATCTGAAGGTTAATGCCATCTAAGGCGGGTACATCTTGACGTGTTGGATAGGAAAACGCCACATTCTGAAACTCAATGGATTGCTCGAATTGCATCGGCGAAGGAAGATCTGCATCAATATCCATTTCCGTGTCCTGGGATAAGATTTCCTGCACGCGTTTTGTAGCACCAAATGTACCCAGTAACACCACATAATAGTTTCCAAGACTAGCAATAGCCCCTCCTATCACTCCAGTTAAAAGGATAAACAAGGTCAAGTCACTTACAGATAGGCCATCATATTTCACCATAAGCGCTCCGCGCCATAGAACGGTCATCAGCGACCCAAACATGAAGAATATAATAAATACTACGAATACAGCACGAACCTTTCCGTACTTCATGGCTACGGAAATCATATCGTTGATTGCCAATCGATACCGTTGCATTTCAAATCGCTCATTGACAAATGCCTTTACCGTAGTGTATTGAGAAAATGCTTCTTCAGCAATCACATTCGTTTTGGCTAGAGATTCCTGACGTTTTGAGGAAAAGCGCTTCACATACATACCTAAAGCCATCGCTACCAGAACCACAACAGGTATAATACTCAACATAAAAAGAGAAAGCTCAGGTGCTTCGATAAAAATGATAATGAGCCCACCGATAAAAAGAACAATCTGCCGAATGAGCTCCGGCAGCGTATTGGAGAAGGTCGATTGAAGTTGCTCAATATCTGCTGTGAGCCGGGAAATAAGATCACCCGTTCTATTTCTTTCTATAAAGGAGACATCTAAGGCAATAATTCGCTGAAACAAATCCCTACGTAAATCGGCTATTCCGTACTCACCTACTTTCGTAAATAGATAGATTCTTGTGTAGGATACGATAGCCTGGAAAACCAATAACCCAGCAAAGACATAGATGTAAGTTTCTACTCCTGCCTGCGGGATAAACTTCGTTAAAATATGCTCATTCCCTTCAGCAGCCTGCGCCATCTCCCCAGCAAGCTTCATAACCACTAAGAACATACTCGCAGAGACACCCAATAAGATAAGCCCAGTAATGAAGGATAGGCGATAGCGCCAAACATAGCCCATGATATAGCGCGCCGCGTTCCACTCTGCCTTTGAAGGGCGTCCTCTTTTAGGAGTTTCGTTTCGTCGGCGACTCACGATAAATTGAGTATATTTTGAAGGCCTACCGGTCGATTACTTACAAATCCCTCGGCATAGTTAGCACCAATTAAATTGCCGAATTCTGCGTGCCGCCCCTTTAACATTTCAAGAAAGGTGGGCGTAGAAATGAAGGTCTTTTTATCCGCGTTTTCAAAGGATTTATCCTCCGCGCTTATCGAGTGAAACTGTGTAGAGTACGCCATAATGGCTTCCCACTTTTTCTCCCAAAAATCAGAGATGTTTACCACAAAACTTGGTTCAATATAGTCTGATTGAATGTAGTGGTATACTGCCTTAGGTCTATGTGCCCGCTGTATATTACCCTGACCATCTCGAGTTTCAATTTTAACAAGTCCACTTAAGAAAGCTGCCTCACGAACGAGCTTTGCAGCCTGTGGATGATCGGGATGCCTATCTTTTACTGCGTTGGCCAACACAATCTGGGGACGAGCACTACGAATGGCACGAATAACCTCCAGTTTACTTTCCATAGAGTCATTGATAAACCCATCAGAAAATCCAAGATTTTCACGAAATGTAACTCCTAAGATTTCCTGAGCCTTTGTTGATTCCTTTAGACGACTCTCCTTGGTGCCGCGCGTGCCGAGCTCTCCAAAGGTCAAATCAACAATCCCTGTAGACTGACCCTGCGCCTTAGCAACAAGTAAGGTGCCTCCACAGCTGAGCTCCACATCATCTGGATGCGCCCCAAAAGCTAGAATGTCTACCGGGCGTATCACTATTCCAAATAGGATTTTAATCCTTCAAAAATATCAAAGGGTTCCTTCGTTGCAGCATTTCCTAATAACCAGCCAGGGACATTTCCACCTGGATCAGTGGAATACTCCAGGGTTACCTCGACCCCATTACTTTTCTGAACCAAGCGATATTCTCCGTCATAGATCGGGATGCGTACAATGCCCTCTTTTTCATCAATTGCATCTGGATCGCTCGTCATCGGAAGTGAATAACCGTTGCTAGTTTTCTTTTGACTGATTTCTACGATTACATCGCGATCAGCAACTACTGGTGTTTTTACGATCATGTGATACTTTATCTTGCTACTAGACTCTGACAGAATAGTAACCTTTCCAGCCTTTGGTTGCCACTTAGGGTAAGTCAATGGATCCATCAAAGCATCTAATACATCATCCATATCTGCTTTAATTAAAGCGGTCACTTTAGAATCATCCATTGCACGGTCACTTGGGCGTGTCCATACCTTGATGCCGTCTTCATTTTTCTGAAGCTCCCATGTTTGGGCATAGCTCGTAGCACAAAGACAACAAACTATACTTAGCATTAATAATCTCATAGTTTTCTTTTGATGGCAATTGTTATAAAAAACATGCCAAGTTTAAACGTATCCTTTCGCGGACAAGTAGCGCTCCGCCTCCAAAGCTGCCATGCAACCGGTACCCGCTGCGGTTACCGCCTGACGATAATGCTTGTCCTGAAGGTCGCCTGCTGCAAAAACGCCTTCGATATTTGTAGCGGTCGAATCCGATGATGTAACCACATATCCTTGTTCATCCGTATCGATAAAATCAGCAAAAACATCAGAATTAGGCTTATGTCCAATGGCTACAAAAAATCCTTCAATTGGGATTTCTACCAGCTCCCCTGTTTTATTGTTCTTTACGCGCATTCCTTCCACAACCTGCTCCCCAAGGACTTCATCCGTCTCTGAATTCCAATGCACTGTAATCTTATCAGCTTTTAGTACACGGTCTTGCATGACTTTGGACGCACGCATTTCATCCCTTCGCACGAGCATATGAACATGACTACAAATCTTGGAAAGATAAAGAGCCTCTTCACAAGCTGTATCTCCTCCCCCAACAACGGCAACATCCTTGTTGCGATAGAAAAACCCATCACAAACTGCACAGGCTGATACACCTGAACCATTTAAACGCTTTTCGCTAGGTATTCCCAACCACTTCGCTGAAGCCCCTGTGGATAGAATAACTGCATCTGCCGTAATCTCTTTTTCTCCATCAATCCAAAGTCGATGTGGCTTTTGACTAAAATCCACTTTAGTGATCATACCATATCGGATATCTGCTCCCATACGTTCCGCCTGCTTCCTGAAATCCTCCATCATTTGAGGACCAAGAATACCGTCTGAATATCCAGGATAATTTTCTACATCCGTGGTTTGCATCAATTGTCCACCAGGCTCTAATCCTTGATACAATACAGGGTGTAAATTTGCTCTCGACGCATAAATTGCCGCTGTGTACCCCGCAGGTCCTGAACCCACAATGAAGCATGCTACATGCTCTCTTTCTTTTACCTCGCTCATACTGTTAAAATACTATTCGAAAGTATAATACGCCAACGCTAATTTGAACATATTATATCTAAATAATTATGGCTATAGCACGCCCAAACCCCAAGAGCCCCCTCTACATTGCCTTTCACTTGTACAGGAGCTGTAAATGGAGTATCTCCCCCATCATTTTGGATGGAAGACCAAAAATCGTAAATAGGCCTTGTGATATTTGACCACTGTAGGTATACCGTATCACCTACGACAAAATATCCGAACGTTTCAATATCCTCACCTTGGGGATTAGCATAAGCCCTTTCCAAAGGCAAACTAAACTCCGCGCCAGAAACACCAAAAATTCGGTCATCCCATACCGCCTGGGTTGGACGATAGAAAGGCTCCTCATTTCGAGCGGTTTGATACATAATTTGGTTTCCTATAAAATCCGGTATTGTCAGATGGACGTAAACCACAGCAAGCGTATCTATAGTAGAATTCTTTTCCCAAGTCAGTGAATCCGGTGAAATTGCAGGTACCATATAATCTACTGCCGATATTTGACTCCCATCTTCTGTTGTTATATCCAAGGTATAGCTTCTTCCCTCTGTCCCTATAACCGAAGCATTTCCCGTAGTGAAGTAATCAATCAGATCATTAACAGGCAATGTGTAAACGCAAACATTGGGCACGTCTGCTGAATCAGCTAACGAGGGTTCTAAACCAAATTCTTCTAGAAGTAAAGCCAATTCCTCATTCGTTAAGAATCCAGCTAAATCATTAATGCATAGCTCGTTGAGCGCTGTTGAGTTCCCGGCATTATCACTTACCGTCATAGTAGCATTATGCACAAACAAACCCTCGATATCATTAAAACTTTGGCTTCCAAAGAAGGGCTGAGAGGTTGTTAAAAAGACGTAAGGGGGTTCCCCCGAGGCAATTGAGCCCTCAACGACATAGGATGATTCTGAATCGGGTAGATTGATGGTGATTTCTTTTTCACAAGCAGAAGTCAGTACGCCGATTGCGATTACCCACAAACCAATAGACCGTTGAATGTTATGTAGAGACATCATTAAAATTTAAAGTTCCAAGCTCCTGTAAACAAAATGGGAAACAACGAGGCCTGCTTTGCGCTTACCTCGAGGTCGCCGGCAGAAAGATCACCTTGAAAATCATAGTATATGAAATAGGGATTATAACGATTATAGGCATTGTACACCGACAAGGAAACGGCAGAATATCGTTTATCATCATCGCGAAGAAGCATGGTGGCCGATAGATCTAATCGATGATATGCTGCCATCCTGTAGTCATTTCTTGGACCATAAACATTGGTTACCTCACCTCCAATAAAATACCATTGTACGGGTAATGTGGTGTTTTGGCCACTGCCATATACCCAGGTTGCACTGACATCCCACTTTTCGTTCACATCATACATAACAACAACCGATGCGTCGTGACGTCGATCAAACTTGGCACGGAAGGGCATTCCGTTGTTTATATCATCAAATCGACGCTCACTCCAAGAGAGCGTATACCCTACCCATCCATTGAATTTACCATAGCGCTTCTTGACAAAGAACTCAGCACCATAAGCATACCCATTACCGTATACAAATTGATCCTCCGTTTCTTGCGTACCATCATCGTTGGCACCCTCAGCATATTCAATTTGATTCCAAAGTCTTCTGTAATAGCCTTCCACAGACATTTCATAGGCATTATCCTTGAAATTTTGGAAGTAACCAATTGATCCTTGTACTGCAGTTTGTGGCTTCGAGCGGTCTGTACTTGGCACCCATAAGTCAGTAGGAAGTGTGGTTGTCGACTGAGAAACCAAGTGCATGTATTGTCGATTTAATGAAGTCCCACACTTAATGGATGCCATTGGATTTAACAGGAAACGCATGCTTATCCTTGGCTCAAGACCATAATAGGTGGCAAAGGCTTCGTTTCTGCCTTTGGAAACCGTATCGGTGGGAAGTCCTGTAACCGCATCATAGTAGATTCTGTCTCCCGGCCCAACATTAGACCATAAACTTGCACGAAGACCAATGTTTAGCTTCCACCAAGATGTTGCATCCCATTCATCTCTGAAATAAATCGCCCCTTCATGAGCCCATTTAGGATCGAGGTCGTTGGTGAAATCTTCCTCTCCTGAACCGAGCTCCACTTGATAAGGCGTAAACCGATGAAACATATACTCATAACCAAATCGCGCATTGTGTCGTACAGATGGATAGTAATCAAAGTGCCCTTTTATACCGTAATCTCGAATACCTGACTGTAACTTAAATCGAAACGTCTGGAAGCCTGCATTGACTCTTGATATGTAATCATTAAAAACTAATGTTGTATTCAAAAAGAGACGAGGCTTAAACTGATGATTCCAACGCATCGTAGCCGTTGTATTACCCCAAGGAATTTCAAAATTAAAGTCACCATCTGATGAACCAAAAGCAAATCGATCGCGACCGATGTAACTCGAGATAAACAAACGGTCTTTATCCGAAAGCTTAGCATTGATTTTGATGTTGACATCAAAGAACGATGGAATCCTTCCTGAATTTCCTTGCTTACTTAGTACAGGGTTTATCAAATAGGGTAAGTAAGTGATTCGATTACTGATAAGAAAAGATGCCTTTTCTTTTTTAAGTGGTCCTTCAACCGTAAATCTTGAAGCAATGGCCCCAATGCCTCCTTCAGCATGAAACTCTTGCATATTACCTTCTCGCATCGAAACATCCAAAACAGAAGAGATCCGTCCGCCGTATTCCGATGGCATAGTTCCTTTAATCAGTTTCGTACTCTTTATTGCATCCGAGTTAAACACGCTAAAAAACCCGAGTAAGTGTCCCGGATTATACACCGTAGCATTGTCCAGTAAAACAAGGTTTTGGTCAGGTCCTGATCCTCGAACATAAAGTCCTGAGTTACCCTCTCCACTACTCATAACCCCCGGCATAAGCTGTAAGGTTCGTAAGATATCGGCTTCACCAAAGAGAGCGGGTAGTTTTTTCACTGTAGAGGTTTCCACGTCAAGGACTCCCAAGTCAGTGGATGATACATTTTCATCTTCCCTTTCGCCTGTTACAACAACTTCTTGCAAGAAATCTTCATCAGATGCTAATTCAAAATTTAGCACAATATTGGAATCAATAAGAGTAACCTCTACAATAGACTCTTGCAGCCCTAGAAAAGAACACTGTATTCTGTAGGAACCTGGAAGCAGAGATAGCGCATAGTATCCATAGGTATTAGTGACTACAGCTATATCAGTATTTTCCACTTGGATAATCGCTCCAATCAAATCTTCGCTGGACTCTGCCTCGAGTACGTAGCCACTAACGAGTATTTTTTTTTGAGCTTGAAGGGAAGTTGGACAACACCAGAAAAAGGCAAACAAAAGCGTTAAAAACACTACTATACAAGAGGAGTTCGACCTTTTTTTCATGATGAATCGCAAAAGTAAGTTATCTCATAGGTATAACCACTTTTTTGTTATAAAGTTCCTCCCCGGTGTGCAAATCATAGACTTGAATAAAAAACATCCCTTCCTTTAACAAGGCACTTTCTAATGAAACCGGGATATCAATGGTTGTAGCACCATACGTATTAAACGCTTCTTCATAGATAAATTGACCACTCATGCTATGAAGCACTATGCCAATACTCTCCCGCTCGTCCGTATCAATCAGGAGGTTAAATTTATCCTCGACAATTGGATTGGGATACAGTTCCACTTTACCGTTGGCCTCCGCCGTACGTCGTGCCATATACATGGCAAAAAAGGATGGAATACCATAACCATACTCGTTGTCAGGGTTGGAAAACTGGTGGCTAAAGCGCTTTACGTCACTATAGATCTCAAAGGGTGTTAACTCAGGATATGCACTCCAATACGAAGCGCACAATCCACTCATTAAAGGGCTACTAAACGACGTACCATCAGCGTAAGTCAAAAATCCGTTTGGTGAAGTCGTTAACACATCATACCCCACCCCCATAACATCAGGTTTTATACGACCATCAGCTGTAGGGCCTAAAGAAGAAAATGAAACCCGATTACCGTCTATCGTTGTGGCGCCTACCGCCAAAACACTATCTCCATCGGCTGGCGCAGTGATATATTGCCAAGCATCATTCCCTGAGTTACCCGCACTATTAACAACTAAGAACCCCTTGCGTGCAGCAAGATCAGCTGCAATAGTAATAGGCGTGGTATTACCATCCATATCCTCTACTGTATGATTTTGATCGGCAATATCAAAACCTTTAGAATAGCCAAGAGAAGTATTAATAATTGCACGTATTCCCATAATACTATCAGCGCGCTCCGCAGCAATAGCCCACAAATACTCTTCATATAGGCCTTCAGAATCGGTATCCTCTGTAACAAACAAATAAGCCTTACTTAGCGGCGAGGCACCAATAATTTGACCCTCAAAATATCCTAGCATGGTACCAAGTACTAAACTACCATGACTGCCCTCGGAAAAAACGTCCGAATCGTCATCCACAAAGTCATAGACTGGAATAATGCGACCTTCATTTCTCGCTTGAGCAAGGTATCCCGAGTTATCCATGCCCTGAAAGCCGTTATCCATTACGGCAATTTCTATACCCTGCCCCTGAAAACCATAAGAATGAAGCTCCATACCCCCATGCATCCTAATATTAAATGATGACTCCCCATACATCCTATCCGCTCCCATATTTTGTCCTTTACTTCCCTTGCCGCGTCGTTTCTTAGATTTACTTTGGGTTTTAACCATAAAGATGGTATCTACAAAAGGTAACGCGAGTAAAGAATCCACGGCTTCTGAAGTTTTAACTGTACCAAGCATACCATTGAGCCACTTACTCGTGTACTTGCATTCAATAAAAGAATCTACTCCAGCTAAATAGGAAGCTGGAATGGGCAAATCAGTACGCTCAATAGGAATATCATAAGCAACTCTCCTAGCTAGGGCATTCGATGGCATAAACAATGTTGGATTGTCTAAAGAAAAAACAGATGCCTCTTTATCAGCAAACTGCAACCAATAGATGTCCTGAGCCCCTGCCGTAGACGCAAAAAAGCCATAAACTGCTAATAAGGTTAGCATATACCTATCGAACCAGCCTTTAATCCTTATCATAGAATGTACGTAATTTACCTACATAACGAAAAAAGCACCAATAAAATTGGTGCTTTTTCATGGTTTCATGGATTACTTATATAGTTAAGCAGGGATTTCAGTAGTGTCTGAAAGATCTGCTTTATATGCTGGACACGTAGTATGTTGGCAAGAAGATACCACAGCGGCTGTGATGATTAATGCCAAAGCCAAAATGATTTGTCGAGTTTTCATAGCTTCTATGTTTAGTATAAAGTTAATATTTAAATTTTTCCTTTGCTAGAGTGAATCGTAAGGTTTTCAAGAGCTTAGTATTTTTTGTCTAGTAATCATAACTTATTAGTTAGTAATTCTGACTACCATTGACAAGTAAAGAACGATTTGCTAAGCTGTTTTCTTATGTAAACCTCTAACAATACCTACATATACGGATGAAGATTAAGAAAGTTACAGTCATATAGAATTTTTTTTCATATGAATAAATAGGAACCCTATAATTGTATCTTTAGACCCATGCAATTAAAACGACCTCTCGCATTTATTGATCTCGAAGCAACAGGTGTTGATACCGTAAACGATCGCATTATAGAGATAGGAATTGTCTTACTTGATCTTCAAGGCGAAGAAACAGAACACCGCTATTTAGTGAATCCCACCTGCCCTATTCCAACTGAGGCAAGTATGATTCATGGAATAAAGGATGAAGACGTCACTAACTGCCCAACTTTTAAGGAAATTGCCCAAGAATTGTTTGATTTGCTCAATCCATGTGATTTCGCAGGCTTCAGTTCGAACAATTACGACATTCCACTTCTAGCCGAAGAATTTCTTCGTGCAGACCTAGTATTGTCCTTTAAAGACAGAAGTCTAATCGATGTGAGAAATATATTCGTGCTTAAAGAGAAGAGAGATCTCGCGGCAGCGTATAAGTTTTATTGCGATCAGGAAATTGTAAACGCCCATACTGCAATGGCAGATATTCGCGCGACCAAAGATGTATTTTTTGCTCAATTGAAAAAGTACGATGATTTACCTGAGTCTATTGAGAAACTACACAATTACTCCAACCAGCACCAGCTTAATCGAATTGACTTTGCAGGTCGATTTGTTCTGCGCAAAGGAGAGGCTACCTTCAATTTCGGCAAACATAAAGGGCGCCCCGTACGGGAAGTTCTAGCCAATGAGCCAGGATATTATGCATGGATGATGAAAAATGATTTTCCACGTGATACAAAAATGCGTTTGAAGGAAATCAAACTAAGTATGAATTCGTTTTAAAGAAAATGAATCCTTTAATCATTATCCCAACCTATAATGAGATTGAAAATCTCGATCGCATGATTCATGCGCTGATGGCACTTGACCATGAGGTTAATGTTCTAATCGTAGATGACGATTCACCTGACGGCACGGGAAAAGCTGCTGATGAACTTGCAAAGACTTTTCAAAACAGAGTATTCACCTTACACAGACAAGGTAAACTTGGTTTAGGTACAGCTTACATCGCCGGATTCAAATGGGGCTTAGATCGAGGCTATGAATTACTCACAGAAATGGATTGTGACTTTTCCCATGATCCCAAAGAGCTAAAACATCTTATCCATGCTTGTAACAATGGCTATGATTTTGCTATTGGATCACGGTACACCCAAGGCGGTGGATTTGAAAACTGGCCATTTCACCGATGGATGCTATCTAAATTTGCCAGCATCTATGTACAAGTAATTCTTCGGCTTCCAATCAAGGATAGTACGGCAGGATTTATTTGTTATCGCAAAGAAGTCTTAGAGCGTATCGGTCTAGACGATGTTCAATTTGTAGGCTACGCATTTCAGATAGAAATGAAATATAAAGCCTACATGCATGGATTTAAACCCAAAGAACTTCCCATTACCTTCGCCGATCGTGAATTTGGTAAGTCGAAACTATCCAACGGAATTATTAAAGAGGCAATGTTTGGAGTCTTCACTCTACGTAGAATCGGTAAACAGATTCGACAAGGTCTCTAAGTGTCGTGCAGTAGTTCCTGCTCCGAAGTGACATCTATACCATTTTGTACATAAAAAAAAGGCGTCCAATGTGGACGCCTTTTTTTGTCGTGCCTGAGAAGAATTTACTCCTCGCGAAGTACTTCAATTACATGACGCTTACCATCACGCTCAAGCTCTAGCATGTAAACACCTGCTGCCTGAAGCGCACCAACCTCTAGGGTTAAGGTATTCGCGCCACGAACTACAGAGAATTCGTTGCGGTAAACCAATTGACTGGCTGCATCATAAAGCGAGACGGTCAAGGCTCCTTCAGTCTCAGCTTCTAGCTCTAAACCAAGAAGATCATTGAATGGAACAGGGAATACAGCTAACTGAGTAAGTCCAGCAATATTCTCTATACCCGTGCAAAGGACTACATCAACCTCAAAGTTTGCCGTAGTAACACATCCCGTTGTAGTATCCGTATAAGAATACGTCAAGTTATGAGAACCTAAACCTGCTACATTAGGATCAAACAGACTTCCTGAAGCACCAGGACCTGTAAGAATTCCTCCAATTGGTAATAGGTTCAAGTCAATTGCAGAATCTGATTCGCAGATACTTGCACCAATGTTACCATAATCAATATTGATTTCTGGCAAGACGCTTAGGTTGGTATATACGATAGAATCACATCCTCCAGAACTTAAGAGCGTATCAACATAAGCTCCAGTTTGCGTGTAAATACTTGATGGATTAGGCGTGCCTCCTACAACAAAGGATTGACCAGCACAAATCACAGGACTTTGGAAGACCGTAAAGCTTGTTACAATAGACACATTGTATGCTAATAAACTATCACAGCCTGCGGACGTTTGAAGATTTACTGAATAAAATCCAGAATCATAAACTGTCACGCCATTAGCAAGTGTGAAACCATCTCCAGCACACAATACAATATCTAATGTATCAGTGAATGTTGGATTAATCGTAAGATCTGTAACAATAACACTATCACAACCATTGGCATTAACAAAAGCGTCAACGTATAGACCAGAGGTAGAAACTACGTTTCCACCAGGTAAGATGTATGATGCATCGTCACAAATAGAAACAACAACGGTATCTGAGCTACCATTATCTGCAATCACATTCACTGCCTCTCGATCTCCAGGGCAGCCTCCACCACCAACTTCATAATAAATAGTACCATTGAAATTACGTGGTGTAAATGGTGAGGTAGTTGGGAAACCGTCTAATCCAGATCCTTCATATACTGTTAAGTCAGCATTCGATACGAACACTGCACCAAAGGTCGTACCATTGGTATAGTCCACAGAAAGACTAGAAACAATTACAAATGAATATTCTTGCCCCCCTGCAAGAGGAAGTGCTGAAGCTAATGGCACGTAAGTAGGGTTACCAGCTCCTGCACTTGCGATTGGGAAGCTACCAAGGTTTGTCCACCCTGCTACTGCACCGACATTAGCAACTTGATCACCTAACTGATACCAGATATCAACGAATCCGGCAGTTCCCACAGGTGCATCAATGTTACAATCAAAGGCTGTTACATTGAGATTACTCGTTGGCAACACTTTAAATGCATTTCCATTAAAACCGTTACCTCCAGCAAAGGTGGTCGTTAACGAACCAGGAATCAAGGTACCATTACCTAGAGCTTCCAAGAAGTAGGTCGTAGAAGAAGCTACCGGGAAGATAGCCGTGTCACCGGTGAGAATCGGTGTTGAAGCAGTGTCTGAATCATACCAGTTAAAGGCTCCTATCGAAGAAGAACCCGCTGCTACAATTACTGCGGTATCGCCATTACATACCACTACATCACTTAATGATGGTGTAACTGGTGTATTGTAGAATGCTCCAGTAGAAGAAATGGTATCATTTGACGCATCTTCATCAGCACTCCAATTCACAATAACGTCGATTGAGAAAGGATTAATACCACCCATTGAGTTAAAGTAGCCCACACTTACAGTATCCGTTGTAAATGAAGGTAAACTATCAATCGTAGCATATAATGCCCCAACACTACCTGTTCCGTCAGTGTATACCGCATCAACTACAAAGTTTGTAGCATCATTCAATCCTAAGTTGGAAAGAACAACAACAACCTCAGTAGAGTCTGTACCACATCCGCCGCTTGGTGCGATAAATTCAACCGCAGCAACATCGAAATCAGCCAATGTCTGAATATTTATGTTGTCAATAAAGATGTCGTTATCCTCAGGATCATCCACAATTCCTTCCGAAGCATAGAAGCCAACTTGAATGTTCTGACCAACGTAGGCAGATAAGTCTACTGTGTCATTTTGACCCGTATTAGAAACTACCGAAGCTGAATCATAAACAACGACTGGACTCCACGTTACTCCGCAATCAGTAGAAACGAAAACAGCTACCGTATCATCCGAACCTAGAGTCGTAGCATTCGTATTGTTAAACTGCGTAATCGCCAAGTCATAAGTAAACAAGGTGTTCGTCTCTACTTCGAAAATCGGTGTCAACATCCACGCAAAATCACCCAAATTATATAGATTGATTCGTGCGCTTGTTCCATTAACCCCTGCAGCATTCGCGAAGTTATCACTACCCCATCCTGAGAATCCTGGATTTTGTGGACTTCCTTGACCTTCCCATTCAGTCAATGGACCAATGGCATTCAAGTTTGCTCCTGTAAATCCAGTAAAGTCCTCTTGAATTGGAAGCTGAGCCAGAGGATTGACAGTTACTTGGTAAGTTAACGTGTCGTTGAACGGATTGATATCCTGATTGTTTACAAAGGCTATGAAATCGTAAGTACCTGCAATGGACATATCAATTGGCCCAACTGTTAAGGACATCGTGTTACCACCTAATGGTAGTAATGTATCACTTGGAAGAACTACGGTCTGATTGAATGAACCACCGTTAGGTCCAAGTTGAACAACATTAAGCGTATTGCCTAGTACATCAGTAAAGAGCGTATCCGATCCAAAGTTAGCAACCTCCAACGTAACGAAAGCCGCTGGGTCATAACAACCCGGATTAGCTGGTGATGTGAAGGCCGAAACCACATAATCAGCAGGAGGAAGAACCGTAATTCCGATATCATCAATTGCCATATCACTTGTGAAGCCAGCGCCACGTGTTCCTCTCCATGTAACAGAGATGGTATCGCCAGCATAAGCAGAAAGATCGAGGATGACTTCTATCCATGCATCATCAATGGCCGTTTGCTGCTGACCCGATAGAGACCAAATAGAAACCGCACCACTTCCATTATCTACAAGGACTTCAAGCGTTCCCATATCAGCACCATACATATGATACCAGAAACTCAATTGATAGCCCAATGAAGCATCGTCTAATGCAATCAATGGTGTTGTGATCTCCGCCAAGTCGCCTTGAGCATACCCTGAAGCTTCAGTGTATAGATAGGTTCCTAGTCCATTCGTATGGTCGCCAGAAGGACCTGTACCACCAGAACCTGTTGTGCCTTGATCCGCTCTCCATGAGAAAGCTGAAGTTGTCAAAGGACTAGCTGTCCAACACTGATCAAAAATAATGTTTGCGAATGTGGTTTGCCCCCAAGTAGAACCACTGAAGGTTTCTATAAATGGCACAGCAAAAATATCACAAGGTGTCGTCACTGTTTGACTCAATGCAAAAGACGTATCAGGACCTGCACAAACTGAGGTGATATAGAAGTCATAAGTTGTATTTCCTGCTAAACCGCCAATGGTTAAACTATTGGTACCCGCAAGAACTGTTTGAATAGTTCCTGTACCAGGAACAAAACCACTCACTCCATATTCTACAAAGAATGAATCAGTTGCTACCGGACCATCAACCCATGTTAAGTCAACAGTGTTTGGATCAATAACTGTAGCGGTTAAGGATGCTGGAGGTGCACAAGGAACACAGGTTTCAACTTGAATCAGATCCAGTGCTAAATCACCTTCCCAACCATTACCTGTTCCACCATAGTTAAATGCAACGTTAATTACACTTCCTGCATACGCACTTAAATCAATTTCCTGGAACAACCATGGATCATTTCCTGAAGTTTGTTGTTGACCTCCTAGTGAATAAGAAGTTGGTGTAAAGGTAGTTCCACCGTCCGTGCTCACATCAACCGTTAATGTGTCGATTTCAACACCATAAGCGTGTACATAGAACGATAAGCGTACCGGAGCAGAAGCAGTTGTTAAATCTATAGCAGGAGAAATGAAACTCGCAATATTTGAAGAGTTTCCAGAGGCCTCATAGCTTACAAAACTTCCTGGAGCACCACTATGTGCTGCATTTGGTCCAGTGCCTGTAGAAGTAGGCGTTCCGGGGAATTCCCAGCTTCCGTTGCCCGCATTGATGTCTCCAGTCCATCCATTGTTGGATTCTAAGTCATCACTGAAGACGGCAACTGCAGTTCCTCCAGACGCACAGATGATGTTTGAAGAACCCGTTGTAAAGCTTACTGGTCCAACAACAAAGGAACTGTCTACGGCGTTACAAACCGTTTGAATGTACACATCATAAGAGGTGAATGGTAGAAGTCCGGTAATTGTCGTTGATGTTGATGATCCTGGAACGATAACCGTTGTACCTGTACCCTGAACAAATCCGGATGGTCCATATTCAAGAATAAATTCTTGCGTAGTCGGCGCTCCATTGGTCCATGTTACCAATGCATCTGTATTTGGAGAAGCTACAGCAACATTCGTTGGCTGAGGACAAGTATTCTCTGCCACCACTACATTATCGAATGTCACACCATCACCTCCAACCCAAGTGGCGTTGTCATTTTGACCAAAGCGTATCTGGAATGTGGATGAAACCACTTGACCAGCCCCTGCTAGTGTTGCATCAATATCAAGTGGACCTACATTAATCACCACATTCGTTGGCGATGAAGGCAAGTTCCAATCATAGATTTCGACCCAAGGATCAAGATCTGATCCACGCACCCATACACGATCTTCTGGATCTGTTTCGTCAGCATTTTCAATGTAATCGAAATAGAGTTCCAAAATAGATGACGCCGTGTAGGCTGATAAATCAAGATTCAGAATGACATAATTGGTTTCGTCAATTGCTGTCGAATTACCATCATCTAAGGTAAATGCTCCAAGTCCTGTAGGAATCGTACCCGTGGCATTCGTACCAAAGTACACGGAACCGCCCGTCGTTTCGTACTCCCAGCGGTGATCAACATCACAGTGAAGGTTACCATTTGTAGTCCGTGTGGAATTCGTAATTGATTCGAAGCCCTCTACATATGGAAGTGTGACTGGAACAAGCGATGCACATTCCGTAGTAAAACTGATAGAAATTGTACCTGCTGTATCGCCAACAGAACATACTGACGTAATATACACGTCGTACGTTGTATTACCAACTAAACCAGCGATTAAGGCAGTGTCTAGTGCCGAACTAATAAGCGTACCACTACCTTGAGCAAATCCACTAGGTCCATATTCAATAAGGAATTCCTGGAAGGTTGAGTTTGTATCATTAACAGCGACAAATGCAGAATCCTCCCCAATATCAAATGCATTCGCTGATAGGGGATCAAAACAAGTAGGCGCAGGGAAACAGCTAACCGTGTAAACGATTGGCGTTGTCGATCCTGAAACACAGGATACCGAACCATCTGAGATCACGCCAAAGGAAAGTTCTCCGGTAGTACTTGTAAAGGTTAGACCTGTTACATCACCTAAGTTTCCATATTGATCATAGAGTATAGTTCCTGCTCCATTGATACTGTCGGTAATCGTTAATTCATCAAAGTTGACTTCAACCGAACCGCTGATAAATTCTATCTGGATCCAATCTCCTGGGTTGTCTACAACAAAGCTCTCAAAGTTCGTATTGTTATTATCGTAGCAAACAGTTGCTGTATCACCGCATGATAGAGGTGTAGAGAAGCTACCCAATAAGGCCGATGACGTATCTCCCGCAGCACAAATGGCACGAATGTATACATCATAGCTAGTAGCAGACGACAATCCTGTTAATGTGTAGGGATTTGCGGCAACGACAAGACTTGTTCCCGTACCCTGCGCAAATCCAGATACACCATACTCAATCTCCCAACTCGCAGCACCGGCATTATCTGTCCAACCGAAGTCTGCACTGCTGCTGTTGATGCTATTCAAAACAAATGCTGTTGGGTCTGGACAAGTAGGAGGATCGTTAAAGCATACATCATCTACAAGTTGGTCAAGATAAAAGTCAGTTCCTGCCCCACCCGATTCTGCTCGAAATCGAACCTTTACTAAGGAACCAGTGTAAGCAAGGCCGGCTAGTGGCACGCTGACTGTCTGCCAGTTTGGAGTATTAACTGACCGAGTTAACACAACGTTCCAAACTGCTCCATCCCAAACTTCCACAATTAAGTCGTTTTCTGGAACCGGTGCAGCACCTGTTCCATCATAATATGAAAAGTGATCAAAGGTCATTTGTGGTGTTGTCAACGCGGCAATATCCACGTCAATCAATTCCATGATAACTCCATTATCTGTACCTGAAAAGTCCATCCATGCATAACTCCCTGTAGGGCGCCCATTGTTTGCAGCGGTGTATCCAGGCGTTCCACTAAAGACCCATGGCCCACCACTCGTTGCCGATAATGACCAACCTGTTGGCAGCGCACCGCTAGAGAAATCCTCACAAACTGGCGCTAGAATAGCAGTTGGTGGTGGCGGTGGTGGTAGTAAAGAAGTTAAGACCACATTGTTTACACAGAATCCCCATCCCCAGATACCGGCTCCATCATAATAAAAGCGGTATTGAAAGTTCGATTGCTGATTTGCCGTAAATCCAGTCACATCAAGCGTTGGAGCAGTATACGGAACAGTACTTGCACACCATCCAGTAGTCGTTCCACTATTGTCTGCAATTGGATCCCAATTAACCCATGTGCCTAAATCTGCATCATACCACTCTAGATCAAAGAGAAGACCTAGGTTGTAATCATAATCGAAGTCTAACTGCAACGCTGACTCACCTCCTGCAACAGCTGCAGAGAGGTCAATAACTGGAGAGGTGGCTAAGATTAAATCATTGGTTGATGCTGAACCAACAACATCGTCGTCGTACCCAAAATTAGGATCAACCGTTGGATCGCCTAACAATCCAGCTGGATCATAATTTCCCGAGAGAACCCACGCTGGGTTGGGCCAGTTCGCTGGTTGGTTAAGAATTTGCGCGAAGAGCGCGCTAGAAACTAAGAGAGTACTGAGTAATAGTCCGAGTTTTTTCATAGAATTTGATTAAAGGTCTCTTTTTGTAGAGAATATCTATGAAAGGTAAGGCTTTTTGTAAAATACTCAACCAAATTATTCATGAAATTTCAACCTTCCCTCAAAGGTTTTTTTAGCAGGACCAGAAAGTATGATTTTCTCTTCGCTTTTTGACGGAGTATTTTGCTTAAACGAGGTCAACAAAACACCTCCTGAATTTTGTATTTCCAAGGTGTCATCCTTGGCGATTAACTTTTTAAAGATCAATACAAGAAAGGCGGCGATATTACCTGTACCACAAGCTTCTGTTACTGCTTCAACGCCCCGTTCATAGGTGACAATATTCCATTGGTCTCGATTAGCGGATGTCCGTTCTTTCCAGAGGTAATTTACGTTACACCCTCCAGGCTTAAATTTTTCATCCCAACGATGCATGTAGGCCTCTTCTGTCCAACTTTTGCCTGGTTTTTCGAGAATTATAAGATGAGGGGAACCTGTATCGACAAAAAACTGGTTATTACCCAAAGATTCAACCACTGACTGTTGAACAGGCACCTCTATCGAGACATCCTCGTGTCCATTAACTCTTCCCTGATATTCGCCACCAAAAGCAGTGTAGCTGACCCATTCTTCCCTTTGGATAACACCGATTTCGTTTGCGAAGGCTAGGGCGCAACGACTGCCATTACCACAAAGACTTCCTATTTCACCGTCAGCGTTGTAATAGAGCATATCGAAAGAGCTGACTTTAGAGGGCCTTATTACAATAATACCATCTGCCCCAACGCCATAATGCCTTTTACATAACTCGGCCCGATGTGTAGGACTCCAATTTAATGTCGGATAATCAAATCCATTGACCATGATAAAATCATTACCTGCCCCATGATATTTTACAAAAGAAAATGACATATTTTCCGTTTTAAGTAAAGTTGGTAAGAAATTTGAAGTACTCCAACTCGTTATAACAAATCATCGTTTTATGTCTACAACAAATCGAAAAGTAATCAATCTAGCAATCACTATCACTACCAGTCTTGCAACTTGCCTTATCGTATTGGGTATTGTCTTCCAAATTTCTTCCCCAAATAACCCAGTAAAGAAAAACAGTGAAAGCGATGCATCCAACACATCGTCCCTTGAAGTACACCCTGAATTCTACAAGAAAGCTAGTCTCATTCTGCCCGATTCGCTGCCTAATTTTATTGGAGCCGCACAAAACACGACAGAATGTGTTGTGCATATTCGTTCCAAAAGCACCACCTCCTATCAGCAGTCCCATCCTTTCATGGATGACCCCATGTTTCGATACTTTTTCGGCGATGAGTTTTCTAATCCCCAAGAATATGAAAGCGAAGCTACCGGTTCAGGTGTCATTTTGTCGGAATCGGGATATATTGTCACCAATCATCACGTCATCGAAGGAGCCACTTCACTTACCGTGACTACTTGGGATAATGTGGAATATGAAGCCTCACTCATTGGCTCGGACCCAGATACTGATCTTGCCTTGTTAAAAGTTGAAAGTGATAATTTACCGGCAATACGCGTGGGAAATTCTGACTCGGTGCAAGTTGGTGAATGGGTGCTTGCGGTGGGAAATCCCTTTAATCTTTCATCGACGGTTACTGCAGGTATAGTGAGCGCAAAGAGTCGAAACATTAATATTGGTTCTGCTCAAACTTCAGTAGAATCATTTATCCAAACTGATGCCGCCGTGAATCCAGGAAATAGCGGAGGAGCATTAGTAAACGTCGATGGATACTTAATCGGCATTAACACAGCCATCGCCTCCCCTACAGGAAGTTATACAGGCTATTCATTTGCTGTTCCTTCAAATCTAATGCTTAAAGTAGTTAATGACTTAATGGAGTTCGGTATTGTACAACGTGGTTTCCTAGGGGTCAGTATTCAGGATGTACCTAAAGACCTTGACTTAGGGGTGACACTCGGAGCCTATGTCGCAGAAACCGTGGAAGGCGGTGCAGCCGACAAAGCGGGAGTATTGCCAGGCGATGTAATTATCGCCGTAGAGGGACGCCCTATCCGCTCAAGTGCATCGCTTCAAGAACGAATTGCTTCTTTCCGACCAGGAGATGAAGTCAATATCACCTTGTGGAGGGATGGCGAATCCATCGACAAAACGATTACCCTTCGCAACAAGGATAACGAAACAGGTTTGATGGCCAAGAGTTCTGAAAAAGTAGAGACCCTAGGAGTCTCTATTGCTGATTTAAATGAAGAGGACTTAGAGGAGTATAATGTAGAGCATGGAATCAAAATCACTCAAGTACATCCGGGAGTCGTCAGCAAATCAACAGATATACGTCAAGGTTTTGCGGTAACGATGGTTAATGACAAGCCGATTAAGTCGATTAAAGACTTCAATGATTCGATTGCGAAGGCTGAGGGCAGAGTGATTCTTGAGGGTAAATACAAAGATTCAGAGCGAACTTATCTAAAAGCCTTTACCTTTGACCAGTAATAAATAGTTAACGTCTAATCGGAATTATGCAAAAGACAATACATCAATTGATGACCAAAGAGGTAGTTGTTATCGATCTGAATACCAAGTTTTCAAAAATCTTAGAATTCTTCCATGAGTTTCGAATGAACCACTTGCCGGTTGTTTACAACGACAAGCTAGTTGGTATGCTCAGCATTAGAGACGTTCTTGAGACGTATTACCAGCACTTGGGTGACCCTTCTTCCTTTACAATAGAAAATATTGACAACCATTTTAAGGTTGAGGATATAATGACAAAAGACGTACACAGCATAAAACCTGACGCTACACGAGAGGAAGCTGCAGAAACATTTAGAAACAATAAATTTCGATCACTGCCTGTTACCGATAACGAAGGGCAACTTGTTGGGATTGTTACTCCTCTTGATCTAATCTAAAACGATTTAGAGAATACACAGATTAGACGCAACCATGCTAAACCTGTCAGCAGAGGGTCAATAAACCTTGAATTACAGAAAAATCTTATTAGGCGTAAGTCACCGACTTTACTGCCTGTACCACGCGGTGTACGCTTGGAAGGTAGTTTTCAACTAGGTTGGGCGCATAGTGCATTGAAGCATCTGCTCCATTTACGCGTAAAACGGGTGCATCAAGGTAATCAAACGCTCGACGTTGCAATTGATACGAAACTTCCGATGAAATACCCCCAAAAGGCCATGATTCGTCGATAACTACACAACGATTGGTCTTTTTCACGCTCTCAACAATCGTATCAATGTCTAAAGGGCGTATCGTACGGAGATCGATTACCTCAGCACTAATTCCAGATTCTGCCAAGGCATCTGCTGCATCGTGGGCAACTTTCATCATTTTATTGTAAGAAATCAAGGTAACATCACTACCCTCTCGCTTGATATCCGCTTTTCCGATTGGAATAATGTATTCCCCTTCAGGAACTAGTCCCATATCTCCGTACATCAACTCTGACTCCATAAAGATTACCGGATCGTTATCACGAATGGCGCTTTTGAGTAATCCTTTAGCATCAGCTGGGTTCGAAGGAGATATCACTTTGAGCCCTGGTACGTTTGCTAACCAATTTTCAAAAGTTTGTGAGTGCTGCGCACCTAACTGGCCCGCAGATCCCGAAGGACCACGAAATACGATAGGACAAGAAAATTGGCCTCCCGACATGGCTAGCATTTTCGCCGCCGCATTAATGATTGGATCAAGCGCTAAGACAGCAAAATTGAAGGTCATAAATTCAATAATAGGTCGAGTCCCATTAGAAGAAGCTCCTACGCCAATAGCCGCAAAACCTAACTCACTGATTGGTGTATCAATAACACGCTCCGGACCGAATTGGTCTAGCATGCCTTCTGTCACCTTGTAGGCACCATTGTATTCAGCAACCTCCTCTCCCATTAAAAAGATAGAGGGGTCGCTAATCATTTCCTCGGTCATCGCTTCGCGAAGCGCAGCACGCATGCTTAGTTCTTTCATTGATTATTGTTTAGCAAGACGCAAAGATAATTCTTCCCGCGCTATTTTGAAATTAAGTTGTGTATTCCTGACAAAGGCCAATGTTACATAATTGTTACCTTTGGTTTACGAGTTATGAGAGACTTAAAAATGCCCACTCAAACCATGCGAAGTTTCGTATTGTTTTTTGCCTTTGTTGCAACACTCTCCTTCAGCACATTCGCTCAATCTTCGTTAACTGGTACCATTCGGTTCACGATAGATGAAGTATGTCCAGGAGCTGAAATAAAACTCACAGGACCTCAACAGTTTAGTGCACTGTCTAATAGTGATGGAACGTACATATTCGACGACCTTAATACGCCCGGAAGGTATATGCTCTCCGTGGGATTTCTAGGCTATGAAACCTTTTACAAAGAGTTTGAAATCAGCGATAAACAAATTCAGGAGGCTGCCAAAATTGTTATGGACCACGTCTTTGAAGAAGACACTGAAATGGATGACATTATTGTCCAAGGCTGGGGAAAAAGTGGTAAGCCTTTAGAAGAAGAAATTGTTTCCGTCGATGTGGTCAATACACAATTGATTGAATCTAATGCGATTATCAATGCTTCTGATGCTATCGAAAGGGTACCAGGAATTGTTATTGTTGATGGACAAATTTCCGTTCGCGGTGGCGGGGGGTATGCTTACGGAACAGGAAGCCGTGTAACCCTTGTTATCGATGATGTGCCCATTTTAACCCCTGAGCGAAACGAAATTCTCTGGGATTTTGTACCCTTGGAGACCACAGACCAAATTGAGGTGGTGAAGGGATCCTCCTCAGTACAATATGGCTCATCAGCACTTAATGGAATTGTTCATGCAAGAACTCGATGGCCCGAAAGAAATAGCAAGGCTCAAACACGAATTCGAACCTTTTCCACTTTCTACGACAAGGCCTATCAGGAAGATTATCGTTCGGCCCAATGGTGGCAAACACCGGATACTGGCAACAGCTTTCAAAGCTTTCCTCATTCCGTCGGATTCTCCTACTACAATGGCAAACACTATGCAAAACGAAACCTTGATGTAGTGTTTGGCGCTTTTGCTACTACTGATCAAACCCATATCGTAGAGGAATTTAACCATAGAATTCGAGGTAGCATTAGAATGCGTTGGACACCGGAAAAATTTGATCGGTTTAACATGCAGTTGTCCGTGTTGTCCATGTATCGACACCGTAGCAATATCTTTATATGGAATGGCGACTCTTCTGAGATTCTAAAGCCACTTGCCAACTACAGAGTGCGATATCAATACGCTATGATTGATCCAGTACTCACCTACTACATAGGGGAAAAACGTAATCAAAAACTCCAACTTATCTCTCGATTTTATCTCGACAAAGCCCTCAACGGAATTGGCAACCGAAATAATGAGTCCTATCAGATTTATAATGACCTTAGATACTTCAACGAGTTTGGCAATATTTTCAGCTTTGTTGGAGGACTCACGAATCGTCAAATGATTGTTCGAGCCAACGCACTACGAGGATTCTTTTCGGATGGATCCAATACATTCCGATATGGTGAGTTGTCTGGATATGGAAACTTAGATGTTAAACTCAATCGCCTAGTAATCAACAGTGGATTTCGTTTTGAGTCCTACATTATCGACGAGCCCACCGCCCAGTTAATCAATGACACATCGATTAATTCAGATGCTGACAGTTTAAATCCTCAAGGGCGTTTTTTGTTTTCCAAGCCGGTTTTTAGCATTGGGGCCAACTACAGCCTCTCCAAGCGAAGTAATCTTCGTATAAGCTTTGGACAGTCTTTCAGGGTACCATCTATCGCAGAGCGCTTTGTAGATGAAACGCTGGAGAATACCTTGCGCATTCGCCCCAACCCCACGATTCGTCCTGAGGCAGGATTCTCCATGGAGTTTGGCTATAAGTATCATACGACATATAAGAAAACACTCAACATCTATGCGGATGCTGCTATATTCTATCAGTCATTCACTGACATGATTGAGTTCCAGTTTGGCGTAGACCCAACGGATCCGGTCCCCCTAGGCTTTCAAGCAAACAATGTAAGTAAAGCAAGGATTCTGGGCTATGAGCTATCGCTGAGCTCGAGCGGGAAAATCGGGAAAGTTCCGCTTAACGCGCTTATTGGGTACACCTATACATTTGGCGGCAATGCCGCAGTGAATGAGGAGTATAATCGACTGGGGCCGCTTATTCGTGATGCCTTCGCAGCATACCACATCAGCGACCTAGAGCAAGCTGAATTTCAGGAAGGTAATATCGTGCAACGAGAAAATTCTATTCTTAATGGCATTCTCAATTACCGATGGAGGCACCTACTCAAAGCCGATGTAAATACAGGCTATGGTAAATGGACGGCAGGCTTTGTCTATCGGTATTACTCCTACCTAGATCGCATTGATGATGTATTTGAAATCGATGTTTATCCCTACACAGCGGCCTTTGGAAGATACCGGGATAATCGCCAATACAAAGGCGAACATATTTTAGACTTAAAAACCGGATTCAACTTCAATGATAAAACAACGCTTTCCTTCGTTGCTCAGAATGTATTTAATCGTTTTATAGTCATCCGTCCAGGCAAGGCCAATCCACCAAGGACCTACACGATTCAGGCAACGTTTGAGTTCTAATAAATTGTGCACAATAGGAGTGAATAGCAGGGTTTTTCATGTTATATTTAAGAGGAACCAAAATATTCACAAGACATGTCAACCTTTGGAACAAGCCTGAGAGCCTGCACCGCTATTTTCTTTACGTGCACAGTACTTTCTATTCAGGCGCAAAAAGTAGAGCATCCAAATGAAGCTCCGGGATACAAACCCATCGTAGAGGCGAAGAACAATTGGACCAGTCTTTTAGGCCACTGCGGAATAGAGCAAGAGGATTTTGAAAAATTTTGTCCCAACCTTCCATCCTGGCAGAGTATAACAGAAGAAACCGCTCTAGCTTATGCTATGCAAACCTGGGAGCAGCAACATCCAGAGGAAGTCAACAAATTTTGGGCAGTTCTTGCTGAAATGGATTGTAATATCGGTTCGACCTCTCTATACCTAACACCTCCTACTAAAGTCACCAAGCATCCATGGCTAGAATGGGTTATTTCAAGTGGTCTCAACCAAAATGACATTCAAAATATCGCCCCTCATGCTCCATTTTTTGAGGAAAAAGAATACGAAGCGATGGAATTCGCAATTCGAAGATGGCAGGTTCTTTATGGTCACGAATATGAATCCTTGCTCAATCATGAATCGATGATTGCTGTTAACCCCTACTACACGGATTATCTCGATGTACACCAAGTGCCTGCCTTTATGCAGGCGCTACCTAGCGAGACGAAGCCAAATGCAGTAATTCCCTCCACAGATGAGGAATCACTTGCTGAAGAAGTGGCGCTTCAGTCTTGGTATTTCATCTATGAACCCCAACACTTTGAATCTATCTATGGATTTTATCCAATATTCCCCGCTGAATTCGATGAAAAGGCATTTAGAGAATTTGCCAAACGAACAGCATCTGCAACGATAGACGATCCAAACGAATAAGACCCTCACCGAACCAAAACACACTATGAAATCAAGAATTGTTATAGCGCTATCCTTTATCTTTTTTCTAGGATATACTGGTATTGCTCAAACCATAGGCGATGGCTGTATGAACATTGAAATGGTTGTAGAACGCTCCTACATTTCGTCATCCGAAGACAATGAATTCTTTGTGATCGATGGAAATGATGAACATGTATGGTATTGGTATGGTCGAGATATTGCCGACCTTGATGCACAAGACTGGAGATCTAGCGGATGCATCACCACCGATGGCCTAGGTATAGTTTTAGCCGGATGGTTAGATCATGCCGACAGAACCCTTTTCAATAACTCTTATGGTTTAAATGGCAGCAACCTAGCTGCTGATGTGCCGCAATTCTTAAGCCTTAGAGGCCGTTATTGGGGAGATGACTGTAGCACAGGGAGCACATGCGATTACAATTCAAATTCATTTACGTGTTTATTTTCTCCCGATGAACGTTACCGGGATGAGGTTTATTCAAACAATATAAATTACCGAGCAATCGGACCTCCAAATAGCAATAACTTAAGTCAATATATAGCTGGAGGTAGTGCGGCGCCAGGTGCAGAAATTCGAACGCGATGGACATCCCCAAGACCGAGCTCTATTTCTGCAAGTCCACAAACAGCCTGCGTTGGAGATGTTGTTACGCTGTTTGCCGAAGGCGCAGTACAAGGTGGAGATTACGATTGGTATGAAGTAAACAATGGCAATGAAACGCTTATTGGAAGCGGTCAGAGTATCGTAGTAAGTCCAACGGTGTTAACCACCTATCGCGTGTATACAACCAACGGAGGGGTGCGATCAAATTGTTACCAAGAAGTCGATGTAAATGTTATTGGCTGTGCACCCAATTGCCATACAGAAATTGCTCCACTCCCCGGAGTACAAAGTGTCGATGGTGGATCACAAAATCTTATACCTGTAACCTTTAACACCTTGAATTCAGGATTTGCCAATAACAGCCTCATCACCGATGTTAATGTATCGGTTACTTGGACAAAAACGGATGGAAGTTGTGCCTCTCAGCAATCCGGTAGTGCATTTCACGAAGAGACCTTTATGGAGTTGCGAGGACCATCTACCGCATGCTCAAACACAAGCTTGATTGATGGAGATTTTTCAGGAGGGGCCGATATTGGTTTTGTAACCACCGTCTTTGATGAATCATCATCCAATATTATTACAGGAACGCCCGCTACAGGGACCTACAATCCTTCCGGCAATTTAGATAACTGTAATGGAGGCTCACCCTTTGGGCCCTGGTCATTATGGATTGGAGATAATGTAGGTGCTGATCCACTATGTGTAAGTAATTATCAAGTTGAAGTGTGTGTATGTGATCCACCAGAAAACCCAACAGCCGCCACGGCAACACCAAATCGGGTTTGTGCCAATGATTTCGGATCAATAACGCTGGTAGCCACAGGCGGAAGCGGTGAGGAGGTTCACTGGTTTAGTGGGGCTTGCGCCTCTTCAGGGCCTATTGCTATTGCGCTTAATGGCGATCCTATATCCATACCCTCACCCAATAATACGACTACCTATTTTGCCCGTTGGTACTCTGGAAGCACTTGTGGATACTCAAGCGCATGTATGCCAGTAACTGTGGTGGTTGATCCAGTATCAGTACCTGGAAGCATTTTTGGGAGTCAAACTACCCTATGTCAAGGAGATGACCCACTGCCTTTAGCGCTTATTGGAAATACAGGTAGTGTTGATTTCTGGGAGGTCTCTACAGATGGTGGTGCATCTTATGCACCATTAGCCGGAACAGCGGGAAGCACAGCCTATGACCCACCTGTGATTCTGAATGCGGGAGTTTACATGTATCGTGCACAGGTTTCTAATGGTGTTTGTTCCCCTCAAACTACCCTACCGTACAGCATAACTGTGAATCCTCAACCTTCTTATGTAACCATTGAAGTACAAGAACCTGTGATCTGCTCTGGAGAATCAACAGCATTAGGTCTTGTTTCACCCATAGGAAACATACAATGGGAAATGTCAACAGACAATACCAACTTTACTCCAGTAGCCAATGGAAGTAACTCAGTGCTTCTGACACCAAACCTAACCAACACAAGTGCTACGGACTCTGTATTTTATTTCCGTGCCGTCCTAGGGAATGCACCTTGCAACTCGATAACGACTACCTCAAAAATCGTTACCGTCACAGCTAATCCTTCGGCAGGAATAATGTCACCCGATCAAACAATTTGCGAAGGCGATGTGCCAAGTGCTGTGAGTATCTCAGGAACATTGGGAACCATAGAATACTGGGAAATTGATACCCTATCTTCTTTTGCAACACCGGTTGCCTTTGGTAGTGGATTAAGCTCGGTATCTGGATCAGCGTTAGGCGCTTTGACACAGACTTCTTATGTGCGGGTAATCACCTCTAACGGAGTATGCTCCAATGATACCTCATCAAGCCTTGTTATCAATGTAGTGAGCTCTCCTACCAATTCCATTGCAGAAGGCGATACGATTTGTGCTGGAGTGACAGCAGGTACACTCATCGGTGATCAACCGACCTCAGGTAATGGAAGCTATACCTATCTATGGCAAGCTCGATCCAGCGCCTCTTCTGTATTTACAGACATCCCAAATTCCAACTCCAAGGATTTAGATATGTCTTCTTACACAACGAATACGGTATTCCGAAGAATTGTGACGAGTGGACCATGTGTTGTTATCAGCAATGAAGCGTATTTAGTCTTTAAGCCGATTCCTGGAATAAGTGCAGTGACTGCCATCGATGTCGACTGTAATGGCAACAGTACGGGAAGTATCAATATTGCTGCAATCAATGCTGTACTCTACTCCATTGATAATGGAGTAACCCTATCGACAAACCCAAATTTCACGGGCTTATCCGCCGGCAGTTACAATGTTGTTGTGGAGAATATAGGTGGATGCCAAGCAAGTTATGCTCTAAATCCAGTAGTCATTAACGAACCAAGTGTTCTTTCGGGCTCGACATCTTCCACGAATCCAAGTTGTGCAACATCAGTTAATGGTAGTATTACAGTCACACCTACAGGAGGTACTGCACCGTATCAGTTCTCATTAAATGGAAACGCCTATCAACCAAGTGCAACATTCAATGGATTGGTAGCAGGAAACTATGCCGTTGAAATATTAGATAGTCGAGGTTGCACCGCCATTGTACTTGATACCCTTCTTGATGACTATGGCCTTCTTGTCAATGTTGATTCGGTAGGCAATGCATCGTGTGCAGGCCAAGCCAATGGAAGTATCCAATTATCTGTTAGCGGCGGTGTATCTCCCTACACCTTCTCGTTAGATGGTGGAGTGACGTTGCAAACGGACTCGCTCTTTACGGGACTCAATGCAGGAGTGTATAACATTCTTGTCGAAGATATCAATGGATGTTCAGCGTCTACCGTAGCATCAATTGGTACAGGAAATCCATTAGTGGTGATGATTGACTCGGTAAAATTCCCATCATGCTTTGGATTTGCTGACGGAGAGGCCTACCCTGTCATTATGAATGGAAGTGGTCCTTTCACCTATTCTTGGTCAGACGGGAGTTCGAATGACACACTATTAAATGCATCCTCAGGTGTGTATAATCTTATTGTAACAGATGCCAATGGATGTAGCGGTAATGCCTCAACGACCTTATCCCATCCATCTCCTTTAATCGTCTCTTTAAATAATAAAGAAGATGTAGATTGTTTCAATGGCAATACCGGAAGTGCGGATGTCAATGTTGCTGGAGGAAGCCCACTCTATACCTACGATTGGCAACTCGGAGGTAGCTCAGTAGGAACAACAGAAGATCTATCCAACCTCGTAGCCGGAAGCTATACGTTTACTGCCACGGATGCCAATGGTTGTCAAACAAGTCTTCCTGTAGTAATCAATGAACCTTCCAATCCATTGATCATCAGTACGACCGTTACCAATGCAAGTTGTGCCATGAGTTCCAATGGAAGTATAAATGTTATTGGATCAGGAGGTACTGCACCCTATGAGTTTGCATTATTACCCAATGCCTACCAAGGAAGCGGTAGTTTCTCAGGCTTAGATACTGGAATCTATACTATCAACGCAATCGATGCCAATGGATGTTTCACCACACGCGATGAGACAATTAGTCCATCCTATGCATTAACCGTTTCCTTAGATACGGCAGCAGGAATTTCTTGTAGCGGGTTTGCTGACGGCCAAATTATCGTCACAGCAGCCGGGGGAGCAGGACCATACACCTATTCCATTGATGGTGGAATCACCAATCAAAGTACAGGAGTATTCTCTGGGTTGACCCCAGGACACTATACCGTATTGGTGCAAGATCCTGCGTCATGCTCGGCTTCAATCAACGCTTTTGTCAATGACGCAACACCTGTTCAAGTTTCGATTGACTCTTTACAAAACCCACTTTGTTATGATGGCAATGATGGTACAATTCATATTACCGCAAGTGGAGGAACAACACCATATTCCTACTCTTGGTCGAATGGAAGCCTCGTGGAAGACCAAACTGCTCTTGGTTTTGGAACGTATACCGTTGTAGTCAGTGATTTCAGTGGTTGCCAAGCTTCGAACTCAGCTACACTCTATAATCCACCTGAGTTATCAGCTTACATCTCAAGTACTGAGGATGTACTTTGTTTTGGTGACTCATCAGCGTCTATCGACTTATCAGTAAATGGAGGAACGGGACCTTATTTGTTTGATTGGACGAGTAATCATGGATTAGTTGCCACGAGTGAAGATCTCATTAGCATACCTGTCGGAGCATACTATGTCACCATTACTGATGGCAATGGTTGCTCTATTCAGGATTCAGCCCAAATCAATGGTCCATTATCCGCCCTAAGCGGCTCGATGGTCACAACGGACGTGTCATGCTATGGCGATCAGACGGGGAGCGCATTTGTCAATGTTTCTGGAGGAACGACACCGTATAGCTACCAATGGTCTAACCAAAGTACAGGAACAAATCAAGCGATTAGTCTTGGAGCAGGAGTTATCAATGTCTTAGTCATTGATCGCAACGGATGCCTTCTACCGCTATCAGGACTTGTTGATCAGCCAAGTGCTCCACTCAATGCATCGATTATTAACTCAACCGATGTAGTGTGCTACGGACAGGCAGATGGGACTATTGATGCCCTCATCGAAGGCGGAACACAACCCTACCAAATCAACTGGTCTAATTCATCGAGTAATCAAAGTTCTTTGATTGGTTTAGGGCCTAATACGTACACCCTTTATGTTCTCGATGCAAACAACTGTGCTGACAGCGCATCAGCGATCATTAATGAGCCGGATTCATTAGTGGTATCCATTTCAGGAACATCACCAACATGCTTCGGCAGTGATGATGGAATTGCCGTCGCCCAAGTGGGTGGAGGGATTTCACCCTACACATTAACATGGAACCATGGAGTAAGTGGGCTTATTGCCAATAATCTATCGGGAGACTCAACCTATGTAGCCCTTGCTACGGATGCTAATGGTTGTATAGCTGAGGACTCCATCTATCTGATTGAACCAGATTCTATAGAGCTCATTTTTACCACTGAGGGTGCAACCTGTCTCAATGGCAGTGATGGTGTGGTTACGGTTTCCGCTATTGGCGGAACAGGACCTTTTATCTATGAACTCAATGGGTTTGCTCAAGATGATTCCGTATTTACAGATTTGGGACCTGGAGTGTACACGGTGTATGTAGAAGATGTTTTCCGTTGCACGGAATACGGAACATTCTCGATTGATCCGCTGTCTACCCTTTCCATAGAAATGTATGGCACGAATACTTCGGGGGAAACGCGAACAGACGTGATAACGGCAGTGCGTGGCGAGCAAATCGACTTAGGTGTTAATCTCTTCACTCCAAGTGGTACAGTTACATCCTATGCTTGGGATCCAGCAGGAGAAGGCCAAGAGGGAGCGATTGATACGGCTGCTTGTCTTGATGCCGCTTCTTGCTCGAATCCGTTTATTATAGCTACAGAAGACGATATGCTAAGCGTAGTCGTCTTTGAAGATGGTTGTCCATTTTACGACACTTTAGAGCTTGTCGTAAATGAAGAAGCCTTAGCCTATATACCTACTGCATTCAGCCCAGGAAACGCCGATGGCCGTTGTCTTAATGAATACTTTGAATACAATATTCAAGGTTGTTTAACAAGCCACGTAACCATTTATGATCGATGGGGTAATAAAGTATTTGAAAACAAAGCACAAGAAAATGGTCCATCAGATCCTGATGCCTTGGACTGCGATAATCCAAGAAATGCATGGGATGGAAGCTATCCAAATGGAACGATGGCTTCTGTCGGGAGTTATGCCTACACGATTGAAGTAAATTACTTTGATGGGAGTAGTGAAACCCTTAAAGGAACCATTACCTTAGTGCGCTAGAAAGCACACACTATGAATTTAGATTTCTTAAAAGAGCTTGGTCTAAGTAATCTTAACTCCGGAACAAGCACAGGAGCCACTTGGGGAAAACAAGATGAAGCTTCTCAAATCATAACCTCTCTATCACCTGTTGATGGAAAGGAAATAGGGCAAGTATACTCGACTTCGCCAGAGGCCTATGAAAATGTTGTAGAGGCCGCAGAAGAGGCGTTTAAGGAATGGCGTACATGGCCAGCCCCAAAACGAGGAGAAATCGTTCGTCAGATTGGAAACGCGCTTCGCGATAAAAAAGAAGCATTGGGCAAATTGGTCTCCTATGAAATGGGAAAGAGTTACCAAGAAGGACTTGGCGAGGTGCAGGAGATGATTGACATTTGCGACTTTGCTGTAGGGTTATCCCGTCAGTTGTACGGTCTAACTATGGTTTCCGAGCGACCAAATCACAAACTATCGGAAAAGTGGCACCCACTCGGCGTTGTAGGGATTATCTCAGCATTTAACTTTCCAGTTGCCGTATGGAGCTGGAATTCCATGATTGCTTGGGTATGTGGTGATGTTTGCATTTGGAAACCATCAGAAAAAGCACCGATTTGCGGTGTGGCGTGCCAAAAGATTGTTCAAGAAGTCTTTGCCGCCAACAATGTACCTGAGGGTGTATCATGTCTTGTGAACGGAGATGCTTCCGTCGGACAATGGATGACTGAAGATCACCGACTTCCTTTGATTTCAGCTACCGGTTCTACTCGAATGGGTAAGGCCGTTGCAGCAACCGTTGGAGCACGACTTGGAAAAACTATACTCGAGCTTGGAGGAAATAATGCCATTATTGTTTCAGAGCATGCAGACATCAAGATGACCACGATTGGCGCGGTGTTTGGCGCAGTTGGAACCTGTGGCCAGCGTTGTACTTCAACGAGACGTTTAATCATCCATAGCTCGAAGTATGATCAAGTTAAAGACGCTTTAGTTCAGGCCTATGCCCAACTTAAGATTGGCAATCCCCTGGATGCTACAAACCATATTGGGCCGCTTATTGATACCGATGCTGTTAAGATGTATTCTGACGCCTTAGAAAATATCACTAAGCATGGTGGAAAATTTGTTGTAGAAGGTGGTGTACTCCAAGGCGCAGGATATGAGTCAGGATGTTATGTAAAACCTGCAATTGCTGAGGTTGAGCCTAATAACCCAATGGCTGAAGTAGAAACCTTCGCCCCTATCCTATATCTTATGAAGTACGATAACTTGGAGGATGCCATTGACATTCAAAACAGCGTACCTCAAGGATTGTCCTCAGCGATTATGACTCAGAATGTCCGTGAGATGGAACTCTTCCTCAGTGAGAGTGGATCAGATTGTGGTATAGCCAATGTAAATATTGGTACTTCAGGAGCTGAAATTGGTGGGGCCTTTGGAGGTGAAAAAGAAACGGGTGGCGGTCGTGAATCAGGTTCTGATTCTTGGAAAGCCTACATGCGCCGTCAGACCAACACAGTGAACTACGGAACGGATCTTCCGTTAGCTCAAGGGATTGAGTTTAATCTCTAGATCAACAATCTTATTCTTGGGGTGCTTCGGAACCCTCTACACCCTCCCCTTCTTGAGTATCGGGGCTAGTATTGGCTGCCAACAGGGCATCTTCAAGTTCTAGCTTGGGCAGTTTATCTAACGACTCAATGCCAAATTGATCGAGAAAGCGTTGCGTCACCGCATAGAGGTTGGGACGTCCTAACTCCTCAGCCTGACCGATGACCTTGAGCAATTCCAATTCAAGCAGTTTATGCACGGCATAATCACTTTGTACTCCACGTATGGATTCAATGGTGCGCTTTGTTGTCGGTTCGTTGTAGGCCACAATAGCAAGGGTCTCTAACGCACTACGGCTTAACTTCTTTTGAGCAAGCTGCTTTAGTCCATGCAATAGGATTGGGTGGAAATCCTTTTTGGTCAATAATTGATAACGATTACCATAACAATGGATTTCTATGGCGGCCTGTGTTTCTTGAAGGCGTTGACCTAGTTCATCCAAGGCCTGTTTCATGTCCTCGTGCGTCACCTCCTGAAGCTGTAGACTGTTATCAGTACCTGCTTTCTTTGATATGGCCTCTACATAACTATTGACCATATCCACTAACTCTTCAAGGGTATGCCCAGTATCCGAGGCAAAAAGCAAAGCCTCTACAGCCGACAATAGAGCGTTATCCTGTTGGTGTGGATGATCCATAATGGGAAAATACGAATAGCCTGACGTACTTAGAGAATCTAAGCTTATCCTTCCTCAAGTGCTGCAGCCCCTCCGACGATCTCTAGGATTTCATTGGTAATGGCTGCTTGGCGTTCCCTATTGTATTGAAGCTTAAGATCACGCAATAACTCGTTCGCATTTTCCGTAGCCTGTTCCATGGCTACCATTCGAGCCCCGTGCTCCGATGCGTTGGTGTCCAACATAAAGCGGAACATGGTCGTGCGAAGAATCTTCGGGATTAAAATATCGAGTAACTCAGCCTGATTCGGCTCAAAGATATAATCTGCTGAAGTGGAAGATGCATCATCACTTTCCTCACTGTCCATAGAGACGGGGAGATATTGCACCGCATCAATTTTTTGAGTCGCCGCATTCACAAATTCTGAGAATACTACCTTCACCTCATCATAAGTACCATCAGAAAAGCCTTTTATTGCAAATTCTGCAATAGCCGCTGCACCTTCAAACTCAATATTGGCAAAGCTTGTCCAGAAAGAATCAATAACTTCAACCTCTTCTCTTTGTGCAAATTCATAGGCTTTCTTACCCACTGGAAGAATATCGTAGCGAATGGCACTATTACTCGCCATCACCTCCTTCGCTTGCTTCATCAAGTTTGCATTAAACGCGCCACATAGGCCTCGATCAGAAGTCATAACAATCAATAATCCGCGCTTGGGATTGTCAACGGAACGATTTAGACCAAGATCAAGCTCCACTCCATCAAGATTAGCCATCACGTTCTCCAACATATTCGACAGAACTTGACTGTAGGGACGCATTTGGGTAATGCTATCTTGAGCACGCTTTAGTTTACTGGCCGCTACAAGCTTCATAGCCTTTGTAATCTGCTGTGTAGTAACAACTGAGGATATACGCTCTCTAACTTCTTTCAGGTTCGCCATAGGACTTTTTAGTTATAGCTAGGAATAATGTCTTTCGCTAGTTGTTCTAAAACATCAGTGATTTCAGGAACCATTTTCTTACTCGTACGAATCAGTTCCAAGGTCTCAGGATGCCGTGCCTTTAACTGATCGAGGAAATCTTTTTCAAAGGCCTTAATCTTATTCACAGGAACTTCTCTCAATAGATTCTTTGTACCGAGATAGATAATCGCAACCTGAAGCTCCACAGAGAATGGATCAAACTGAGCCTGCTTTAGAATCTCAACATTTCGAGCTCCTTTATCAAGTACAGCCTTCGTTGATGCATCAAGATCGGAACCAAACTTAGAGAAGGCCTCCAGCTCTCGATATTGAGCAAGGTCTAACTTGAGCGTACCCGCTACTTTCTTCATGGTTTTTATCTGTGCCGATCCACCTACACGCGATACCGATATACCTACGTTAATCGCAGGACGTACCCCTGAGTTGAATAAGTTCGACTCTAGGAAAATCTGACCATCAGTAATCGAGATTACATTCGTAGGAATGTAGGCAGAAACGTCTCCCGCCTGGGTCTCAATGATAGGAAGTGCTGTAAGCGATCCTCCACCTTTTACTTTTCCTTTAAGCGAATCCGGAATATCATTCATTGCTTGCGCAATATTGTCATTACTATTCACCTTAGCAGCACGCTCTAACAAACGGCTATGGAGATAGAATACATCCCCTGGATAAGCTTCACGTCCTGGAGGACGACGAAGGAGCAGCGAAACCTCTCGGTAGGCCACAGCCTGCTTTGATAAATCATCATAGACGATAAGCGCTGGACGACCTGTATCGCGGAAATATTCCCCAATCGCAGCCCCCGCAAACGGAGCGTAGAATACCTGGGGTGCAGGATCCGAAGCCGTTGCAGCTACGATTACCGTGTAATCCATAGCACCATTTTCTTGCAGAGTACGGGCCACTTGAGCTACGGTTGAACCTTTTTGCCCACAGGCCACATACACGCAGAAAACAGGCTCTCCACGATCGTAAAATTCTTTTTGATTGATGATGGTGTCAATAGCCACAGCAGTCTTACCTGTTTGGCGGTCACCAATGATAAGCTCCCGTTGACCACGCCCAATAGGAATCATAGCATCAATCGCCTTAATCCCAGTTTGCATAGGCTCGTCAACTGGTTGACGATAGATAACCCCTGGCGCCTTACGCTCGATAGGCATCTCATACAATTCACCTTGAATTGGACCATCACCATCAATCGGCTCACCTAACGTATTCACGACACGCCCTAGCATACCATCGCCCACTTTTACCGAAGCAATTCGCTTTGTACGGCGCACAGCATCACCCTCTTTGATACCTTCGGCTGGTCCCATCAATACCACCCCAACATTATCTTCCTCAAGGTTTAAGGCGATGGCTTGAACACCATTTTCAAACTCGACAAGCTCACCCGCTTGGATTTCAGTTAATCCATAAACCCGAGCAATACCGTCTCCTACTTGCAGAACGGAACCAACCTCTTCAAGTTCTTGGGCTGTATTTGTTCCGGCGAGTTGTTCGCGGAGAATCGAGGAAATTTCTTCTGGTCTTACACTAGACATAATTCAGATTTTAAGCATCAATAATTTCGACGTAATCGTCGGTTAAAAATTCATTTTGTAATAAGGAAAGCTTGCGTTTGACAGAGTTATCAAGGAGCTTGTCGTCAATGCGAACAGTAAATCCTCCGAGGAGACTCTTATCCACTTCATGGGTGGTCACTACTTCAGCACCACCCATCGCTTTAATTTTTTCTTCAAGGGTTTTTATAGTAGACTCATTAAGGGGAGCCGCAGAGGTAATATGCGCCTTAACAATTCCCTTTAATTTCAACACCTGCTGTTCAAATTCGAGCAAAATCTCATGAACAAAAGACTCTCGCCCACGAGAGATTAACAGATGAATAAAACCCGATAATACTTTATGGAAACGCCCATTATCTATAGCATCAAATACAGCAATCTTTTTTGATTTATCGATTACTGGATTCCTAAAGAAGGCCTTGAAATCGTTTGATGAACTAAGGTTTTCCTCAAGTTCTTTTACTGAAGCATATACCGCATCAACCACATCTTGCTCTGTGGCTAATCCAAGCATTGCTTTGGCATAACGACTTGCTAAACGTTGATTAGCCATCTAGTTTAGTTTTGCTTTATTGGCTAAGTCCTCAGCATATTTTTGCTGTTTACCTTCGCCCTCTAACTCACGTTCCAACACGCGCTTAGCAATATCTAAGGCTAATTGCGCAGAGGTGTTTCTTAATTCAGCCATCATCGCCTCTCGCTTAATGGTAAGCTCTTCTTCAGCGCGCTGCATAATTTTGGCAGCCTCCTCTTGGGCGGCTTCTTTAGCTTCATCGATTATACCCTTCTTGACGGTTTGGGCTTCTCGAATAATTGCTGCGCGTTCTTCTTTAGCTTCTTTTAGAATCGCATCGTTTTCTGATTTGAGCGACGCCATTTCTTCTCGCGCTTGCTCAGCAGATTTCAGGGCTTTTTCTATTCCTTCTTCACGGCTCTTTAAGGCCTTGCCAATCGGCTTGAAGGCTACCTTTCCGAGGATTATCCAAGTAACAAGGAAGATAAAGAGCGTCCAAAACAGAAGTCCTAACTGATTAGGATCCATAATCGGAAGAGATCCTCCACCCTCTGAAAGTATTATGAGATGATTGAACATAGGATTATAATTTAAAGGGGGGAGTAACTAAGGCTATCCCAAAGCCTCCCCCCATTTTTCACTTAGGATACAACTTCTAGTAGCGCTACAATTACTGCGAAAAGGGCAACACCCTCAATAAACGCGGCAAAAATAATCGCTAGTCCACGGATATCTCCCGTAGCCTCAGGCTGACGAGCAATACTTTCCATGGCACGACCAGCAAGGTTTCCAATGCCGATACCAGCTCCAATAGCAGCTAGTCCGGCTCCAACAGCAGCCATTAACATAGTGTACATGATTTATGGATAGCAGATGCTATCCTGGTGAAAAAAAAGAAATTAGTGATGTTCTGCATGTTCATGATGATCTTCAATAGCTAAACCGATAAACACGGCAGATAAATTCGTAAAAATGAATGCCTGAATAGCCGCAACCAGCAATTCCATTACATTCATAAAGAGTCCGAAAGCCGTGGTAACTAATCCCCCGGTTATCCCTCCTGAAAGACTTTCCCCTGAATTCCCGAAAATAAAGACGAGACTTACAAGACTTAATATGATAATATGTCCCGCCGCGATATTCGCAAAAAGACGCACCATAAGCGCAAATGGCTTGGTGAAGATGCCGATTACCTCAATAGGAACTACAATTGGGTAAAGCAACAAAGGCACATCAGGCATTAGAATGTGTTTCCAATAATCTTTGTTAGCACGCAAAAGAATGACCACTAAGATGATCAAGGCCAAGGCAGCAGTCACCATAATATTTCCTGTGACATTTGCACTACCAGGAAAGATTGGGATAAGGCCTAACAGATTTAGACTCCAAATAAAGAAGAATAAGGTAAGTAAGAAAGGCATGTAAGCATCCGTTTTCTTACCTAAGTATGGCCTTGCCACTTGATCGCGGATAAAAATCACAATCGGCTCAAAGAATCCTTGTATGCCTTTTGGTGCCTGGCCTTCTCGGCGACGATATCCTTTAGCGACCGTTGTAAAAATGACAATGAGAAGTAGACTCGCCAGCAACATCGTGAAGACATTTTTTGTAATACTAAAATCAATAATGGAAGTTTCCTCATCAATTGGGAGAACACGACCGTGATGCATGTGAAATCCTTCGACCTCATTTGTCGAGTTCCCATGGTGATCTAAGTCAAAGTCAGTAGAAAGACCGGTAAACCATGATCCTTCGGTTTTATTGTAAATGATAACGGGAAGAGGAATGTAGATATCTCCAACAATGTGAAAGGCATTAGCATCTCCAATATGGTGCATAATCATTTCGCCAGCATTGAATCCTTCTTCATGCGCTGCATGCTCATCAGATGAGTGGTCTTCGGAATGGTCTTTATGACTGCCTTCCCCGTGTGATTCGTGTGATGATACCTCCTCAGTAGCATGGTGGTGATCCTCGTGATGAGCATCTTTTTCAGCTTGCACCATGGTAGGCACTAAGAAGAAAACCAAAGACAATATGGACATCAGCATGATGGACGAGAACCATCGCGTAGTAGTGTTTCTTTTTTTTGCCATAAGACCCATTAAATACGTCTTCGTTTAATGTGCCCCAAAGGTATATAGCTTTTTACTTTTTTCGAGTGAATTATCGAAGTTTTAGAAGGACTTATCAACATGAGTCCTTTTATCTTGTTGGAGGCTATTTAAGCACACCTATCTTCTTGAGATTTTCTTAAGATATTTCTACCTTGTAAGCCTTAAAATTTAGTTTCTATGAGGTTTGGGTCTTCAGCGTTTTTCAAGAATATCATTTTAACAACATTTATCCTTGCAGCCACGGCGAGCAATCGACAAGGTGCTTTGATGGCACAAGGTTTTATGGGCTTTCATTCCGATAACTACAGCGGTGTTCATTCACTTCAATGGAACCCCGCCTTGCTTGTGGACAATCGACTTGCCTTCCAAATGAATTTAAGCTCGAGCCATTTCACGGTAACCAATAACTACATCGGCATTAATGCCCCTTCATTTCTAGGTGATATCGAGGGAGCTGTAAACAATTCTAATTTCGTAGATGACTTTCTTGTCGAGCGCCTTAATGGTAAAGAAAAAAGTGGATTGGTACGCGCTAATTACACTTTGCCGCTAAGTTTTATGGTTTCCTTCGGAAAAAAGAAAAAACAGTCCTTAGGATTTTATTCAGCTATCAGAAGCCATGCAAGCATCGATGGATTCAATGAAGATTTGGCAAGAATGGTCTACAATGAACTTTCTATTGATGAATTACTCAATCAAAGTATTGTAAGTCAAGATATATCCATCGACGCAGGGGCGTGGGAGGAATATGGACTGAGCTACGGGCGACAAGTTTTCGACAATGGAAAGCATTTTATTAGCAGTGCGGCGACCTTAAAGATTACTCGAGGACGATCTGCGGCCTATCTGTACAGTGACAACCTCGATGTCACCTTTCCATCCGATAGCACGATATCTATAACAAATAGCGATATACGTTTTGGATATGCCGATCTTTTCTCTAACATCGATGCCTTTGAGCCAGACGCAGGATTTCAAAACGTATCCTCTTTCTTTCAAAATGGTGTGAGCGTAGGGATGGATTTAGGATTCGTATACGAATGGCGACCTAACATTGAAGATTATCGGTACACATTAGATGGAGATACCAGTTATTTCCGACCCGACCGAAATAAATATAAGTTACGCCTTGGGGTGAGCATCATGGACATCGGAAACACTAGATATTCAAGAAGTGAATACCTCCAAGGCAATGGAGGCTTAGAATCCATTTATGCTGATGCGCCAAATGTTTTGATTGACGACTTTGCTGTGGCCATTAATCGTTTTCAAAATGATGGACTCGATGGATTATCGGATAGTCTTAGTTCCATCTATGTCGTTACTGATGCAGGAAGTGAAACATTTACAATGACCCTACCCTTCCGAATCAATGCTTTTGCAGATTATGCTTTGGGTAAAAACTTCTACACGAACTTCAGTATGTCGATTGCGCCAGCCTTTCGAAAAAATCCAGAAAAAAGTCGAGATATCAGCGAGTTTTCTCTTACCCCTAGATATGAGAACCATTGGTTTGGATTTTACCTTCCGGTATCCATTAATACCAATGGCAACGCTCACTTAGGTGCTGGAATGCGTTTTGGTCCACTTGTAGTAGGAACAAATGATTTCACCCCGCTCTTTAGAGAAACTACTTATGATGCTAATTTTTACGCAGCGCTGAACATTCCAATTCGCAAACGTTTACGCGATAAAGACCGTGATCATGTCTCTAATTCAATAGATGAATGTAGAAGAGAACCAGGAAGTTTAGAAGGTCTAGGTTGCCCTGACCTCGATAAGGACGGGCTCAATGATGATGTGGATGACTGCCCAAGAGATTCAGGGGTATTAGCATTAAATGGCTGTCCTGATCTGGATGGGGATGGTGTAGCCAATCACCTAGATTCCTGCATGGATATTTATGGATTAATTGAACTTAATGGATGTCCTGACACCGATCTCGATGGCATAACTGATGCAGAAGACAACTGCCCAGAAGTGGCTGGTTCTCGGGAAATGAATGGGTGTCCCGATCAAGATTTTGATGGTATAACTGATGCAGAAGATAACTGCCCCACGCGATTTGGAATGCTCATCTATAACGGATGCCCGGACTCTGACAATGATAGTATTCCTGATCCACAAGACTCGTGCGCCTTTGCCGCAGGCCCTGCAGCAAACAATGGTTGCCCTTACGGAGATGCAGACGGTGATGGTCTAAACGATGGAGAAGATGAATGTCCCGAGACCTTTGGTCCTATGGAAAACAAGGGATGTCCATACCCTGATACAGACGGTGACGGTGTCAACAATCTTGTAGATAACTGCCCCGAAGAATTTGGTCCAATTGATAATATTGGCTGTCCATATCCGGATACAGATGGTGATGGATTCAACGACAAAGAGGATTTATGCCCTGAGATAGCTGGTCTAGCTCAATTTATGGGATGTCCAGATTCGGACAATGATAGTATTCCAGATCCACAAGATTCTTGCGCCTTTGCCGCAGGTCCTGCAGCAAACAATGGTTGCCCTTATGGCGATACAGATGGTGATGGCCTTAATGATGGAGACGATGAATGTCCCGAGACCTTTGGCCCTATGGAAAACAAGGGTTGTCCTTATCCAGATACAGATGGGGACGGCGTCAACGACCTCGTGGATGAGTGTCCTGATGTTTTTGGACCCATTGATAACATTGGATGCCCCTATCCAGATTCGGATGGTGATGGCCTTAATGACAAGGAAGACTTATGTCCTCAAACTTTCGGATTATTGGAACTTGATGGTTGTCCAGAGATAGAGAAGGAAGTAAAAGAAGTTTTAGATACTGCCTTTGCCAATCTCGGATTCAATACTGGAAATGCAATTATTCTGCGAGAATCTTATGCAAGTCTGGAGAAACTTGTCGAGGTTTTAAACGCTGATTCCTCATTCAAACTTCGAATCGTAGGGCACACCGACGATGTGGGAAGTAGTCGAGCAAACCTCAAGCTCTCTCAAGACCGTGCACAAGCGGTGGCTACCTATTTGATTCGAAAAGGGATCGATAAAAATCGTCTGAAGATTGAAGGATATGGCGAGGAACAACCGCTTATACCGAATACAAGCTCTGAAAATCGAGCAGTAAATCGTCGAGTTGAGTTAACTATTTTCTTTAAATAGACAGCATTAATCTGTCAGATCGCTAAAGTATCTTGATAAAATTCGAAGAATATACGCTAGACAATGGGCTACACGTTGTACTGCACAAAGATGAAAACTCCTCTATTGCCGTCACCAACTTACTTTATGACGTAGGTTCACGAGATGAGGATGAAAATCAAACAGGATTTGCCCATCTTTTTGAGCACTTCATGTTTGAGGGATCACAGCACATTCCCAACTATGATAATCCATTACAAGAAGCTGGTGGAGATAGTAATGCATTTACCAATCCAGACTGCACAAACTATTACAATATATTACCAGCAGTCAACTTAGAAACGGCGCTCTGGTTGGAATCCGATCGAATGCTCGGATTGGCTTTTGAGGAGGAGAGCTTGGCCACTCAAAAATCGGTCGTCATGGAGGAGTTTAAGGAGCACTACCTCAATAAACCCTATGGAGATCAGTGGCATTTAATGCTTGATTTAGCCTACACTCAACACCCCTACCAATGGCCTACAATTGGTAAAAACTTATCGCATATCGAAGGAATGAATATGCAAGCGATCAAAGCTTTTTTCAATACATATTATGCACCCAATAATGCGTATTTGTCCATCGTGGGCAACTTCGACGAAGAGCAGGTGCGTCAATGGATTGAAACCTATTTTGGCAGTATACCCGCAAAAAACATTCCGACCCGTCAGTTACCCAAAGAACCCAAACAACAAGAACTACGGCGAATAATGCATCATGCCTCCGTGGAAAGTAATGCATTGATTGTCATGTGGCATTGTTCTGCTCGCATGAGCCAAGCTTACCCATCTGAAGATATTCTTAGCGATGTCCTAGGTAGCGGCAGAAGTTCTAGATGCCAAAAAGAATTGATTGATGAACAAGAACTTTTTGCAGATCTCAATGTCTACGTTCTAGGAAGTCTAGACCCTGGGCTATTGGTTTTTGAAGGAAGACTGCATGATGGTGTTTCACATCAAAAGGCAGAAGACGCCCTATGGAAAACGGTAGAATCTTTGCAAGCTGAAGGCCTAACCGACCAAGAGTTTAGAAAAGTGATTAACAAAACACTCACCGACCAGGCAATGGACGATCTTCAACTGCAAAATATCGCCTACAACCTCAGTTTCTTCGCATCGCAAGGCGATACAAACGGCATTAATACTGAAAGTGCTCTGTACAACAAGCTCAAGGCTTCCGATATTCAGGAGGCCGCTCAAAGAGTCCTCTTAAAATCTAATGCTTCCGTAATCCATTATTGTAAAAAAGGGACCAGCTCAGTATCATAAACGCCATGACTAATCCTACTACTTCTTGGCGCACCAAGCCACCTAAAATTGCACTGACTGAGCAACTCTCCTTCCATCAAGGGGAAACACTTCCATTTGATATAGGAAGAATACAGGGCTTTTATGATGATCGTCAACCTTTTGTTCAAATCGATCTTTTAATTCCAGCGGGAACATGGTTTGAATCTCAATATGGAGTGGCACAAATGATGACATCCCTGCTTAAAAGTGGGACAAGCAATCGCTCAGGTGAGGCATTAAATGCATTGATTGAGGAAACTGGTGGGAATATCGCCATTCAAAGGGGCACATACTACATACATGTCATTGTACAAGGCCTCAACCACAGCATTGAAATCCTCCTAGACCTACTCTTTGACATGTTGAGTGAATCGATATTCGACGAATCTGAGCTCTCTAAAAGAGTTACCATTTTATCCAATAAACTGCGACGCCTTCACCAACAGCCCGAATACAGGGCCTCCAAGGAAATCTCAAAACTGCTCTACGGCGAAAGTCATCCTTATGGCCGAAGTCTAGATGTCCAACATTTAGAGAAAATCAAGATGCAGGATATTCAAAATCATGCGAATCAATGGTTATGCTGGAATTTGGATTGCATAGGGACCATTGCTGGATGCTATAATTCCAGCCTGATTGATCATCTTTCTGAGGGATTGACTAGACTAACGAAGAATCGTCCATCAAGCATCCCTGAACATGAAGCAATCGCATACCACGCAAAAAAAATAGTTACTCAACGACAGGATAGCAAACAACATGCTATCCGTCTTGCACATCCGACCATTTCCGCCCATCATGAAGATGCTTATGGCTTGCGCTTTTTAAACAACGTCTTAGGTGGGTTCTTTGGCTCTAGACTCATGTCAAATATTCGAGAGGACAAAGGCTACACCTATGGTATTCAGTCAAGTCTTCATCAGCTGAAGTATGGCAACAGCTTAATAATAGGAACAGAGGTTGCTCATCAATATACCGAGGCGACATTACACGAAATATTCCATGAGATTCAGCGTTTACAAAATGAGCTCATTGAAGGGGCAGAGTGGCGTATGATGCAGAACTATTATAATGGATTAATTCTACGTACTGTAAATAGCGCATTTTCTGTCGCTAAAACCTATCGAAGATTAACCTCACTGGGCATACCATTAGATTCTATTCATAAAGATTTAGAGGTTAGTTTATCGCTAAACCCAACTAAAGTAAGAGAGCTTGCGAGAAAACACATTGACCCCGATCTACTTTCGCAGGTGATTATAGCTTAACGTTAATGCAAAAAACAAAGACCATGGTACAGCGTTTACTTCCCTTCCTTTCTTGCAGCCAAGTAGCTAAGATTATAACGTTATATCTAGTATTGATATCAATAACGGTCCAAGGCCAGGTTAATCCCCCACTTATTCAATGTGTAGACAATCCTGGGGGAACAAGTGATCTGGTTATTTCATGGACGGCACCAATCAATGGCTGTGGTCCTTTTTTAAGTTGGGATATTTATGCATCCACTTCCGAAACAGGACCATTTAACCTGCTTACAAGTATAACCAATACGGCCACCCTCTCTTTTACTCATAGCAATGCGTTAGTTAGCGGGGCTTCTTGGTATTACTATATGCAGCCTGTATATGACTGCCCAGGAGAGGCAGTGAACTTATCGCCTATTGCCAGCAACAACATTCCGACAACCTTTATCGATGGCCTACAAGTCAATGGTGGTGGCGTAGAAATCAACTGGACTGCAAATAGCAACGGTGCAGTACAGGGTTATTTTTTAACTTATTCAGATCCAAGCTCAGGAGCACCAGTCAGTCCCTATTTAGCCGATATACCAGGGCTTAACTCCACCTCATTTTTTGATGGTGTAAGCAATATAAACGATCCTGATCTGAGCTACATGCTGATTGCCTATGATGGCTGCCCTATCCCTAATCTCAGTAATGCTTCGGAGCCTGGCTTTCCGCTAATGCAATGGATTTCTGATCCGGCAACTATGGTTGACCGATGCGATCAAATCATCACGCCCGAATGGGTTCCTTTTGTATATCCTTACGCCTCAGATTATGGCTTTTTTCAAGTGGTTGAAGCCGTGGTCAATGGGACAGATACAATACGAGATACGATATTTAACCCCTTTACACCTAGCACTAATCTTTTTGGTTTTGAGGATGGAGATCTTTATGAGATTCGTGTACTAGCCATTGATTCAAGTGGAAACATCCTATCCTCCACTCCACCGCTTAATCTTGTAACTGAAGGTGTTCAACCTCCTGACTACTTCTATATATCGTACATCACCATCAATAGCGATGGACACGCGGAAATTCAGTTCGCCATTGATCCAACTGGAGAAATCGAAGACTTTGAACTTTTAGGCGGGGATATGTCAAGCAGTCTTGATCGCATTACTTATGTTACTGATCCAGGGGAAGTTGCCACCCTTCTTGGTTTAGGGGGAGGGGTCTTTATTGACTCCACCTATGATGCAAACGTTTTCATTCGCTACTTTGAAATTCTTGCTGATGATGAATGCCCCGATGATGCCATAGCAAGCACAATGGGACGCACAATAAGGCTACAAGGCGAATTGACCGACTTTTTTGAACACAGCTTGAGTTGGAATGCCTACGAATTGGAAAATGCAACGGTAAACCAGTGTAATCTCTTTATGACAATTCCCGGACAGCCTGGTGATATACTGATTGATACCTATACTCCTACTACCCTCTCTGCTATCAATCCATTAACAGCATACAGCGATGCTGAAGGAACATTTTGCTATCGGTTATCGTGTGACTACACACTAAACACTCCGAATGCAGGACCTCAGGATTTTAATTCCACGAGTAATACTATCTGCTTAGATCAGCGGCCAGTAATCCATATTCCGAATGCAGTAGCACCCGAAGGAATCAATAATGAATTCAAACCTGTTGTTGTATTTGACAACCCGCAGAACTATATCATGCGCATCTATTCAAAATGGGGCGAACTCATTTTTGAAAGCCGTGATATTGATTTCGGATGGGATGGAAGAATCAATGGAGAGAGTGCAGTGGCCGGTGGATATGCCTACCAAATCTCTTTTGATGCGCGCGATGGAACGGCAATTCAAAAGACAGGAACTGTCATCGTGGTTCGCTAAGAATTTTTTCTTTGAAAACGTCGAATGGTGTATCTTTGACAAAAGAAGCTCATGACTAACGACCAATCGCTCTATGCCTATGAAGGCATAACCTTTGATGACGTTCTCCTTATTCCTGCTGAATCTAACGTACTTCCACGAGAAGTAAACATCGCATCCAAACTAACACGCAAAATCACTCTGCAAACGCCCATGGTTTCTGCAGCTATGGATACCGTGACTGAGGCAAGAATGGCCATTGCCATGGCTAGAATTGGTGGTATTGGCTTCTTACACAAGAACATGACCATAGAAGATCAAGCCATGCAAGTACGCAAGGTCAAACGATCGGAAAGCGGTTTAATCATTGACCCTATCACCCTGCCCCCTCATGCCACGATTGGTGAAGCACAAGCCCTTATGCAGGAAAACAAGATTGGAGGAATACCCATTGTAGACGAAAAGCAGCACTTGATTGGTATTTTGACAAACCGTGATCTTCGCTTTGAAAAAAACAGCGAAAAACTCGTTCAAGAGGCTATGTCAACAGGTAACATGGTTACCGCACCCGAAGGAACGAATCTCAAACAGGCTGAATCGATACTGCAAGAACACAAAATTGAAAAACTACCCGTTGTTGATGAAGAAGGTGCCTTAACTGGGCTTATCACCTACAAGGACATTCTTAGAGTAAAGAATTATCCCAATGCGAGTAAAGATGGTTACGGTAGATTGCTCGTCGGAGCAGCTGTTGGAGTGACTCCAGATGTTAAAGATCGTATCCAGGCTCTTGTCGATGTTGGAGTCGATGTGGTCTGCGTTGATACTGCCCATGGGCACTCAGCAGGCGTAATACAGGTCGTTAAGGACCTGCGTAAATCGTTTCCCGACCTGCAACTTATTGCAGGAAACGTAGCCACAAAAGAAGGAAGCCAAGCGCTCATTGATGCAGGAGTTGATGCAGTTAAAGTGGGTGTAGGTCCTGGATCTATCTGCACAACGCGTGTGGTTGCTGGCGTAGGGGTCCCGCAACTCAGTGCGATTCATGAAGCCGCAAAAGCTTGCAAAGCAGCAGGTATTCCATTAATTGCAGATGGAGGTATTCGGTATACCGGGGATATTGTCAAAGCAATCGCTGGAGGAGCAAGTACGGTTATGGCTGGGTCCATCTTTGCAGGAACAGAAGAGTCTCCCGGAGAAACCGTGCTCTATGAAGGTCGTCGATTTAAGGCCTATCGGGGCATGGGGTCCATTGAAGCTATGAATCAAGGCTCCAAAGACAGATACTTTCAAGATGTCGAGGATGACATCAAAAAGTTAGTGCCCGAAGGCATTGTAGGAAGGGTTCCATACAAAGGCAATCTAGCTGAAGTTATTCATCAATATATTGGAGGACTCCGCGCAGGGATGGGCTATTGCGGGGCCGCCTCAATCGAAGAGCTACAAAATGCCCAATTTGTGCGTATCACAAGCAGTGGAGTACGTGAAAGTCACCCACACGATATTCAAATCACGAAAGAAGCTCCGAATTATAGTTCTCGATAAGAGCCAGATCGCTCTAATACGCTATCCAAAAGATTTACTCCGAAGGGAGTGGTTCGACGTCTGCAGGAACTTCCTCTGTGCTTTCCTGACCATAGAGCGCCTGCTTTGCCATACCCCCATCGAGCATAAGCACATAAAAGACTTCTTTGCATTGTTCTTGCATAAGAAAAGGAAATGCAGAAGCTCCACGCATATAAAAATCTCCAAAAGATGTCAATGAGTCTTCGTAACAAGCTCTTGCCTCTTGGAGCAATTCAAAATAGGCTTGTTCCATTTCACGCAGCGTAGTTACTGCTTCCTCCATATCGTTTCCTTCAGAAAAAATTTCATCATAATGTTCTGCCGCCCAATCTTGCATCGCTACACTATGCTCTGCTAGAGGACTAAAACATTGACAGGCCATATCAGCAGTCTTTACTTCGGCTTGAGGATAGGCCAAAGAGCTAGAAACCTGTCCGTCCTCTTCTTTTTGTCCTTTTACATTAGGATTGCATGAAGAACAAATCATAAGAACAGCAAGAGGTAATATGGATAATGTATAACGCATAATGAAGAATTACTTGACCAAGGTAAGAACAAACTGAAAGAAAGAAAAGCCCGACGCCCTTTAGTTTACTGTCAACACATACCCTTTGGACATAAAAAAACCCTGCATGATAACAGGGTTTGCATTATCAAGGAACAATTCGATTACTCTTCTTCTGATAAAACGGTATCTGAAACAGCTCCTTCAAAATACATTGAATCAGAAGCAGTCGAATCAACAGCTACATCAAAACCTTCAGACTCAAGAGATAACATCTCCTCTTTCTTTATCAATTCAATTTTCACACTATCTACCAATTCTACACAGTTATTCATCACGAATTGCTGATTTTCAGGTGAAGGAGTAATCATAATTTCCAAACAGCTTGGAGCTGTATTTACTATTACTAACCCTATGTTATTATATTCCTCAATTGTATTTACACTATCGAGTGTATTGAGTAAAATCTCAATACAGTCACAGGCATTTTCCTTAGAACTTGACAAGGTTTGAGCTTCACCACCTTTAGACGCAGAACCTGAGTTACAAGAAGTTAAAGCAACCATGACAAAGGCCACAATAGACAAATATTTCATAGTTTAAATTTTGCTGAAGGTATAAAGAATAATCAGTGTCAAAAAGATGTTTCAACATTAATGCATACCCAACAACCTTCCGATTGGACATAAAAAAACCCCGCACTATGGCGGGGCTTACATTGTGTTAGAGTATTTGGATTACCCTTCTTTAGTTGTATCAACAGCAGCTTCAGCATCACCTCCTGTAGTATCAACAGCAGCTTCAGCATCAGATCCAGCAGTATCAACAGCAGCATCAGCATCAGATCCAGCAGCATCAGCATCAGATCCAGTAGCATCAGCGTCAGCGTCAGCAGCAGCAACTTCACAAGAGTCTAAAGCGCCTTCAACAGCCATAGCTTCATCACAAGCAGCGTTAGCAGCTGAATCAGCAGCCCATGCTTCTTCGCCAGCTTCAGCCTTAGCAGCTGCACATTCGCAAGCATCAACTTCACCACCGCAAGAAACTAAAGCGATAGCAGCAACAAATACAATAGATAAATATTTCATAATTCTAGATTTATAATTCTGACACAAACTTATAGAAAGGTTTTGGAGTAACAAGGCTTTTTTATCTAGATCAACCACAAAAAATGTTAAATCCTTGTTAAAAAAGGTTTAAACCTTTGGTTTTCAAGGATTTAATAAAATCATTACTCGCAGCCACTAAAAAAGTTTGTCGTACTATCCAAGTGATTTATCGGTATGCTCAGCTTGACTTCCCGATCATATCGTCTTAGCGTAAAACTATAGCTCACTTTTTGTGCTGGAATACTGTATACGTCATAGGTATCGCTTTGTCCAGCTAACTGAGACAAGGTTAGCGCATCCGCACTTCGTCCCACGAGTGTACCCTGCCCCACCTTATAGCCAGAAGGACCATACTCAAGGAGGTCCGCTTCCGGTTGTGCGTTAATATCGATTATCTTTTTAGCACGGCCGAGATCCGCATCAAATTCCGCGTGAAATGAGAGTCCATCTCCGCTTCCAAGAAAGTTGTACCCGCCTATCAATGTTTTCCCGATGCCAAAAGCATTGGTTAGCGTCATCACATTACCATCCGTAAACCATTTACCATTGATATCCCCAGTACTTTTTCTCCGAATGACGACATGATCTTCTTCAAAATACAGTACGCATTCCTCTGGCTTATCCTCGTCAAGAATGAACTTTGAGACGGGTATTCCAAAACGCGTATTACAACCATCTTGACAGTCTTCTACAACCCATTCTCCAATCCACTCTCTTCGTTCTTCCGGCATACCGCCCTCTATCACTTCATTCTCAGAGGAAGATGATGACGAAGAACAGCTCGTAACCATGCATAGTAATATGCCTAGCGCGGCCACAATCCCTGAACTGCGTCGAATTCCATAATGACTCATCTTATTGACGATTGAATTCATAGGTACATAAACAATTATCAAGTAACAAGGTATTCCTACCCTCTAAGGTCATACCAACCATTTGCTCCCGACCCAAAGCCTCTGATGAAATCGTAAGCTTATCCTCTTGATACGTCCAATTCATATCAAAAAGATGTCCTCGATTGTTGGTTAGTTGACCCTCACCGTTTTTTAAAAAAGAAAGACCAATCACCATGGTTTGACAATCAGCTAATTTGGCAGAATCACCCTCTTGCTCATTGTGACGGATATCGCGCACCGTCCAATCGCCTTGAATACGTTTTGATTTACCACAAGAAAGTAAAAAGAAAGTCGCTAAACATCCGAACAATACAGGCTTCATAAACACCGAGGAAATTTGCATAGAGTAAATATAGTAGATTAAACTTCCTCTTAAAACGATCCTGATGTTAAAAACATCCGTGATCTAGGAAGACGATCTAGATTGTAAGGCCAAGAATATTATGCCCGCACACTAGCCAAAAAGAGCAAGTCGACTTTGTCGTATTTCCGTTGAGAGAATGCGTTCCTCAAGATTAGGATTGACCTCCAGCCTGAATTCTTTCAAGAAAGTCTGACATGATGAAGAGAGCCCCTGTACCGCTTGACTACTGGAGGACAGCTTCTTTTCTCTGAGAAATAGAGCTTGACTTGCACAAAGCATTTCAATAGCCAAGACATCCTCAACAAACGCTAAAATCTGAAGGGTTCCTACACCAGCATTAGCTCCCATAGAAACATGATCCTCTTGTCCATTAGACGAAACGATTGAATCCATACTTGCAGGGAGGCAAAGATTTTTACAACGATTAACCAAGGCGGCCGCTGTATACTGTGCAATCATTAATCCAGACTCTAATCCAGCGTTTTGAGTTAAGAAGATGGGTAAATCTCGCTTACCGCTTAAGAGCAGAAAGGTTCTCCGTTCGGATATGTTGGCAAGCTCTGAATAAGCGACCTTAAGTTGATCTAAACCAAAAGCCAAGGGCTGACCATGAAAGTTTCCGCCGATTAAAATGGCATCTGAATCCGGGAAAACATTGGGATTGTCTGTTACCCCATTAATCTCCCGCTCTAGCACCTGATTGACATGATGCATAGTATCCATAGTAGCACCAAAAACCTGAGGCATACAGCGAAACGAATATGGATCTTGTACATGAGGCAACTCGGCATCGCGTTTTGGATCAAGTGGTCGGCGTTCACGAAGTCGTTGGGCAGCTTCTATTTGACCTAATTGACCACGTGCTTCATGAATACGCGGATCTAGGAATTCTGTATGGGCCTGAAATGCCTCGCTTGAGCATGCTGCTATATGAAGCATCACATCTACTACTCGACGACCTTGATGAAGAAGATGAGCCGTCATGGCAGCCATGTATTGCGTTCCGTTAAGTAGGGCAAGACCCTCTTTTTCCATTAAGGTAATGGGATCTAGTTTTAATCTGCTTCGATGATCAGCAACTTCCAAGCGTTCTCCTCCATGATACACGACCCCCTCTCCTATCAAGGGTAAACAGAGATGGGCCAAAGGAGCTAAGTCACCGGAAGCACCAAGTGATCCTGTCTCAGGAACTTCTGGAATCAAATCATCATTTAACAGATGAAGCAAGCCATCCAACACCTCTTCTCGAACTCCGGAAAGTCCTTTTGACAAGGAGATAATTTTAAGAACGAGCATCCATCGAACGACCTCATCTTGCACAGCGGGCCCTACTCCACAGGCATGAGATCGAATCAAATTTAGTTGTAGGGTTTCCAATTCATCGTGACCCACTTGAACATGGCACAACTCACCAAATCCGGTATTGATACCATAATAAGGCCTATTCTCGCGGGCTATTTTATCTTCTAAAAACAACCGGCCCTTGCGAACATTAACCCGTACCTCCTCACTCAGTTCCATAGTCTCTTTCTCATAGACTATCGGAGCTAGGGATTGGATAGAATATTTTCGTCCAAAATCAATTTTCATGACTCCGTGTTTAATGCGGTTATCAATTCATCAATGGACATACTATGCTGGCTTCCTTGATCAAGTGATTTCACCATGATAGTATTGGATGACAATTCATCATCACCAAGCATGGCCACATACGTAAAGCCTCTTTGATCAGCATACTTTAGCTGCTTTTTAGCCTTGGCAACATCTGGATATAATTCAGCCGGTATTCCCATAGAACGAAGTTGCTGAACATATTCCCAACCTTTAACCATTCCCGACTCATCGAAGTGTACAAAGAGAATAAGGGGCTTGCCATGGGATGTATTAGGCCAGCGTTCCAGCGCATCCATAACGTCTACAATCCGATCTAATCCAAAAGAAATTCCTACCCCTGGTAAGTTTTGTCCACCAAATACTTTGGTTAGCTCATCATAGCGCCCTCCGCCCCCAATGCTACCAAACTCAAGCTCGCTACTCACAACCTCGACGACCATTCCTGTATAGTAATCGAGACCTCTTGCCAAGGAGGCATCAAATTGCACAGCATCTCCAAGTACTTCAACAATCTTTTCCAAGCGGTCACGGCCTTCTTGCATCGCCTCATTATGAACTGTAGTGAAATCACTTTGCTTGACCCATGCCATAAACTCTTCAATCACATTTTCCGTAATCCCAAAACCGATTAATGCCTTGCGAACGCCCTCCTCACCAATCTTATCCATTTTATCCAAGGCACCTAGGACAGCCGTAGATTGTTCGCTTAAGGACAAGTGTTGAAGCATACCTTGCATCAATTTTCTGTGATTGATTCGAATAACAACCTTCAATCCTAGCGTATCAAAAACTTCAGCATAAAGCTTGAGCACCTCAACATCACCAACCCAAGAAGAAGAACCTACAATGTCCGCGTCACACTGGGTAAACTGTCTATAGCGCCCTTTCTGTGGTCGATCCGCCCGAAACACAGGGCCAATTTGATACCTCCTAAAAGGAAACTGAATGTCAGATTGATGTTGAACAACTACCCGCGCAAGCGGTACGGTTAAGTCATATCGAAGTCCACTCTCGCAGATACTTCGCGCAAGTGCTCTTGAATCACCTTCCGCTAAGGCTTCTTGATCTGCTTTTTGCAAAAAATCGCCTGAGCGCAATACCTTGAAAAGCAACTGATCGCCCTCCTCACCGTACTTTTCTGTAAGTGTTTTCATCGATTCAAAGAGAGGAGTCTCAAGATGCTGAAACCCATAACGATGAAACGCATCTTGTATAGCAGACAGAATGAAATCACGCTTATGACCTTCTGCGGGAAGGTGATCGCGAAATCCTTTAGGGAGGGATGGCTTAATCATGTTGTGAAATTGGCAAATATTTCGCACTTCGATAGCTCCTTTGGGAATTGTAGTTTTGTACCATGGAAAACCGACGACGTGCGCGACGCACTCCTTCTTCGCAAAATAGTGGTTACAAAGGACCAGGAAAGCGATACACCAAGAAGCCAATAGACAAAGAAAGGAGTAAGGAAAAAGACAGCACAGTCGACAATACACCGGCAAGTTTTCGCCTCAATCGTTATTTAGCACACGCTGGCCTTGCCTCAAGACGGAAGGCGGATGAGTTAATCCAAGCCGGAGTGGTCAAGGTCAACGGAAAGACAATCACGAGCATGGGACACCAAGTTCAATTTGGTGACAAGGTGCATGTTCGAGGGAAACTTGTACAACCCGAGCAAAAGGTCTACATCGTGATGAACAAACCAAAAGACTTTTTGACGACCACGGACGATGACCGGGGAAGGCGGACGGTGCTAGACATAATTAAAAATTTTCCGCACAAACTCAACTTACCCTACACGCCAAGAGTTTACCCCGTCGGACGACTAGATCGCATGACTACAGGGGTATTGTTGATTACCAACGATGGCGAACTAACCCAACGACTGAGTCATCCGAAATTTGGCGTAAAGAAATCCTACCTCGCTACCCTCAATAAACCCCTTCATCAAGAGGACTTAGAGCTCATAAAAAATGGGCTCACTTTAGAGGATGGGGCAATTCAGGTAGATTCGGTATCCTACGAAGCCAAAAGTGAACAATATGTGGTTTCCGTAGAATTACACAGTGGCCGGAATCGAATTGTGCGTAGAATGTTTGAACACCTAGGATATGAAGTAGAGCGACTAGATCGACTAGAGTATGGTGGGTTAAATAAAAAGAATCTATCCCGTGGCGACTGGAGATTTCTAGCCAAGCACGAAGTGGAAAAACTTTGGAAACTTAGGGGTAAAACAAGAAATTTCAAGCGCTAAATTGCGTTGTAAAGCAATGAAGCACTATTCTATCGTCTTATTCCTTGTCCTTGCATTCCATCACCATCGGATGGCTGCGCAAAATGAAGTTTTGTTGACAGGCAAAGTGGTTTCTTATGAAGCCGCCTCGGAAATGCTTTATGGTGTCAGTATAAGAGGATTAGATAACAATGTAGCTGCAATCACCAATGGACAAGGAGACTTTAGCGTATCATGCCAAGTTGGCGATAGTATAGAATTCAGCATGCTAGGCTTTAAGAACCAGCAATTTGTCGTGCCTCCAGAAGCAACCGATGGTGACGACTATCGTATTGTTGTCCGAATGATTCCTGACTTTGTCGAACTCGATATGGTAGAAATTGTGCCTTGGCCCAGAAACTATAATGAGTTTAAGCGTGCTTTTTTGGACGTCGAAGTAGATAACCCCATGATATCCTCTATGGCAGGCTTTATGGCCCTAGATAGAGCACCAGAAGAAGCGAAACCCAACCTTTTTAATCCTGCATCGTTACTCTTGAGTAATATCGGCAAGAAAGCGCGGCAAAATCGACGAATGCGCAGAATCCGAAAGCGACTCAATAAGATGAACATAGAATTTGAATAATGCATAACTCAACCTCCTACCCCAAAGATAAAATCAAGATTCTTCTACTCGAAGGCATCAATGAGTCAGCCGTCGAAACCTTTCAAAAGGCTGGATACACTTCCATTACACGGCTAAAAGGCGCCCTGCAAGGCGAAGAACTGAACGCTGCCCTTTCTGAACACCGAGTACTGGGGATTCGAAGTAAAACCCAAATCACCAAAGAGGTCATTTCGGCTAACCCTCAGTTACTTGCCATGGCATGTTTCTGTATTGGCACGAATCAAGTCGACCTCGAGAGCGCTAATAAAGAAGGACTGGCGGTATTTAACTCTCCCTTTTCCAATACGCGATCGGTAGCCGAACTAGTTATAGGTTCTGCCATAATGCTTAACCGACAGATTCCTCAAAAAAATTGGGATGCCCATCAGGGCATTTGGCAAAAAAGCCACATCAATAGCTATGAGTTACGGGGGAAGACGATGGCCATCATAGGCTATGGACGTATCGGATCTCAGGTATCCGTGCTGGCAGAAGCTATGGGAATGCATGTCAAATATTATGATATTGAAACGAAGCTACCCCTAGGGAATGCTCAGCCCTGTGATTCCATGAGCGAGTGTTTGTCAGGTGCGCATGTTGTTAGCCTTCATGTTCCTGCAACGGAAGCAACCCACTACTTCTTTACCGATGAGGTACTATCCTCACTGCAAGAGCATAGTGTATTTATCAATATGAGCCGTGGAAATGTGGTTGATATAGATTCGCTCAAAAAGCATTTGGATAATAGGCATATTCGAGGGGCCGCCTTGGATGTATTTCCAGAAGAGCCAAAAAGTATGAAAGATGCTTTCTCAAGTCCTCTTCAAGGAATGTCCCAAGTAATCTTGTCACCTCATGTTGGAGGTTCTACCGAAGAAGCGCAGTACAATATTGGGATTGACGCCGCAACTAAAATGATTCGATACATCGAGACCGGTTCGTCCCTAGGAAGCCAATCCATTCCTGAAATCAGCCTACCTCAACTTGAAGGCACGCACCGCATCCTGCATATTCACCGAAATATGCCTGGCGTACTCTCCACAATTAACTCGGCATTATCGGAACACAGCATTAATGTGCAAGGGCAATATCTAATGACAAACAACGAAATTGGTTATGTTGCTCTTGATGTGCCAAAGTCAGCATCTGCGGAAACGCTAACTGCGATTAAGGAGATAGAGCATACGATTAGAGCGCGGGTGTTGTTCTAGGTTTGACTGTAGTTGGACTGCAGTTCCACCATAATTCGACGAGTCGCCACCACATCCCGCCTCCCTTCGGGGAAGATCTTATATACTTCTGACAATGTCAAGACCTAATGAGTATCCAGCATCTATGGAAGCGTAACCAACCTACTGATTAAATAATCCCTTTACATCCACATTTTGGCGCTCTGCTTCTGATATTTCGAAGACATTTTTTCGTTGATAGTTCATCATCGAGGCAAGAATGTTGGTTGGAAGCATTTCAATAGCATTATTGTAAGAGGTCACTGCCGCATTGTATGCCCGTCGCGCCGCAGAAATTTGCTCTTCCACTTCGTTTAGCGAGGATTGCAAGTGAATGAAGTTTTGATCGGCCTTGAGGTCGGGGTAATTCTCAACAGCAACCATTATGCCGCCAAGCGCTTTAGAGAATTGATTTTGTAGCGCAATTTTCTCATCTGTCGATAACTGACCAGAAACCGCTTTTGCACGCATTTCAGTCAATTCATTTAACGTCGCCCGCTCGTGCTGCATGTATTGCTGAACAGTAGATACTAGATTTGGTATGAGGTCTGTTCGTTTTTTGAGCATAGCATCCATAGAAGCAAAAACATTCTCTACTTGATTTTTCTTACGAACCAGCCCATTGTACATAAGAGCGAAACTCAGCAAAACAACACCAACAATAATTCCAACAACCATCATAACTATTTCTTTAATTGATTCTCAATATAATGTTTTACCTCAAGCCTCACAATTTCAATACCTAATCCTTGGTCCAGATTCTTGTATTAAGATTTAAGTCTTCCACAAGGTCAATCGCTAAACTCAAATCTTCAAAATACTCTTGAATTGGCTTGAAGCTCAGGAGACTTCGAAAAATTCTAGGCTCAAACAAAGACTTTTTATAGGATATTGCGACATGAACATTGTTACCAATGAAGGAAAGCCGCACTGGACGATTGCTTTTTTTCTTGTAGGCTAAAATGCGCTCCATTAGACTTGTTGATAGTATATAGCGCGCCTCAATTTGATCATCACCATATACGACAAACTCCCTTTCAAAGGCAACGTCTTCCATTTTAATTAACTCCCCTCGAGCAGCATTCCATGACTGCAGCATCGAACCAATACTGCCAAAGAGCTTCTCTGCAGTATCGGGTAAGACAAAGGTTTTTCCCTTGAAAGACTTGTTAAAGTCTGCCACTAGAAACAATCCCTTAAAAACCGTTGATGTCTGACGACGACCTTCACTATCCGTGGAAACGTGCTGAGCGTGAACCTCTGAAAACTCCAAGGAGGTTTTACCCACCATACCCTGCACATAGTCGTCGCCTTTGTATTCGTTCCATGATTTCTTATATAGCTCACTATGCTTAAAATGCGCTTTGTCGACAGCCTTTGACGAATTGTAGGAGAGGTTTGGGTCTATTGCCCGTATAATTTGTTCGATTATACCCACTTTGAATGACTTCTTGTAGCTACCTATCGATATAGCAAGGTAAATGATTGCACCAATCCAAACAGGAAAAGAAATCACCATCAGGCCTACCGGACCGGAAAAAAAATAAAGGGCAATAATGGGAGCAATGATCGAGAGAAGTATTCCGAGTATGAGCGAAAACAATACTTTTTTTCGATCACGATCAAGTATTTTAAGTGTGGGCAACAAATCTGTTTCATAATACGCCCTTAATTCTTCTATCGTTTTCATCGTCTTGGATTTTAAATGGATCTAACTAGGAGTATAGTTTAAAAGAATTTAATACTTATAAAGTACATAGCGAATCCTAACAAAAAGAAGAACCCAGCATAACTCAACACTTTGACCACTCGAGAAGGTTGACTCTCCTCAGGGATATGTTGCTCAATGAGTATGATATTCATAAAGGCCACTACGGGAGCTACTAAAAACGATGTCCCTGTAGTAAAGTCAATCAACTGCTTAAAACTGTCGCCAAACTGGTAGACTACAATAAACACTCCCAGAGATAACGTGTAAAGCACCCCTCTGTAGGTCCAAAGAAGTGTCGAATGCTTCCCTTCTTCAATTTTTCTTGGATTTTCCTGTAGACCAACCGCTGTACTATTGGCTTTTGAAGCATCCTGATAGCCGAGCAATACAATGCGAAGACAGGTTTTAAATGCCCTTGCATAGCCATCCATGACGCCAATTGTCGTACCCATCATAATGGAAAATCCACTTAATGCAATGATTACCCACGTCCAATCACCGAGTACAGAGGTATATAGCTGGACCACTTGTCCTGAGAATTGCGCTCCACTATCCGCAAACTTCACCCCAGAACCATACATAACATAAGCTCCTAAAACGACAAAACAAATGGATAAAAATGCTGATATCCAATAGCTGAAGCGAAATTCCGTAATCACTTCTTTTAAGCTCAGCGGGCTAAGACCTTGCTCCTTTCTTGCCTTCATTTTATCCAAGGTCCATAAACTATTCCACGACGACATGTCTACCGCCGTAGGCATCCATCCCATAAGTCCAATCAGAAAGAGAACCTTCCCTTCATCCTGTAAGGGGAAGTCAGGAAACAGGCTTGCCTCAGTATTTGGGCCATGGTAAAGCACAAGAATAAAGGATATAACCGTCGTAGATAAAAGAACAAAGGCGATCACCTTGATTACCTTATCAAGCGCCACATACCCACCAAAAGTCAAAAAGACCATCGGTACACACAATACCCCAATCATTATTTGATTAGGTGCTATCGATAGGTTAGGTAAAATAAATTGCAATAGGTTACCTAAAAAACCTGCGGTCACCATGGTAATGGCAGACATTACAAAAAACATCGTGGCCACTGTTATGGCGATATAGAGCCAAAACACCCATCGGCCCATACTTCGATAACCATCAATGAGGGTCGTACCCGTCACTCGGGCATATCGGGATCCCGCGTCGAAAAAGGGAAACTTAAACAAATTGGCCAAAAGAATGGCCGCAATTAATGTAAGTCCGTAGTCTGCACCCGCGCGAGTTGACTGGACTAGATGCGATACGCCGATGGCGGTACTCGCAAACAAGATTCCTGGCCCGAGTTTTGATAAGAATTGGTTCGTTTTCACTCTTTCAAAATACTACAACTATGAAATATGCTCTTTTAACTAGCCTTTTGCTCACCATACTTACACTGAGCACTAATGCCCAATCAGTTTATGCCGTGGACTATGAATCCCAAGCAGATGTTACTGTATACGTGGTGGACTATGAATCCCAAGCAGATTTAAGTGTCTATTGGGTGGATTATGAATCCCAAGCAGATGAGGACGGCCTATGGTATATGACGGACTATGAATCTCAAGCAGATGTCAGTATTTACTTTGTCGATTACGAGTCCCAAGCCGATTTGACCATCTATTATGTGGATTATGAATCCCAAGCAGGATGGAATGGCTCAAACAAGAGTCATTTATTTCGTTAATCACATTTCTTGACGGATATCCGACAACGATATGTTAAAAAGTATCGTTGAAGAGGTGTAAATTGCGTTTATGAGTTTAATTGCAACGAAAAAACCTCGATTCTCTCCGAAGATTCAACGGGAATTCTTTGATACGCTCAAAGCTCGTGTCAAAGATTACTTTGAGGATAATCAAAAAAGCAGATTCGCCAATGTAAATATGGTCTTAAAGACCTTATTTATGCTCACATTATACTTCGCACCGTTTGTGTTGTTGTTATGTGGCCTTTTTACGAGTACGCTCATGGTGTTTGTGGTCTATATTTTAATGGCTTTAGGAATGTCAGGAATCGGACTAAGCATCATGCATGATGCAAATCATGGAGCCTATTCAAAACACAAAAGCATCAACCAGTTTTTTGGCTATCTCATGAATTTTCTCGGTGGATTCCATACCAATTGGAAAATCCAGCATAACGTGCTACATCATTCATTTACCAATGTGCATGGGTTTGATGAAGACTTAGAAAATGGGATTATGCGATTTTCGCCTAATCAGGACTACAAAAAACGATATAAGCTGCAGGCATTTTATGCTTGGTTTTTTTATGGCCTTATGACCTTGTATTGGCTGATTGCCAAGGATTTCAGAGACTTGATTCGCTATAAAAAGGCAGGCATCCTGAAAGAACAGAAGATCTATTTCCCTTCAGCTATGGCCAAACTAGTATTTAATAAACTTTGGTATGTCGGGCTTTTAATCGCTCTGCCTATAGCCATTGTTCCGGTTTCTCCACTACTTATCATTGGTGGATTTCTACTGATGCATTTCATCTGTGGTTTGATTCTAGCGCTAATTTTTCAGCCTGCGCATGTTCTTGAAGAAACTGAGTTTTTTGAACGTGAAGAGAATGGCAGTATGGAAAACAATTGGGCTATTCATCAGCTAAAGACTACAGCCAACTTCGCTAAAGGAAGTCGACTGTTTTCATGGTTTATTGGAGGACTAAACTTTCAAATTGAGCACCATCTATTTCCCAACATATGCCACGTTCACTATCGCAAGCTCTCAAAGATTGTCAAGGAAACAGCCAAGGAATTTAATCTCCCTTACCATGAACATGTGACCTTTTATGGGGCATTAAAAAGTCATTTTTCGCTTCTCCACCAGTTAGGAAAGGCACCAGTTGCAGCATAATTCCCTACGCATGGAATCATTTAATCTGTTAGAGGTTATTGAAAGGGTCCGGCATGAGCTAAAACCACCTGTATCCAATCGAAACTTAACACCTGAAAGCAAGGACTACATTACCATGCTTGTTGCAGGGCCTAATGCTAGAAAGGACTTTCATTATAATGAGACAGAAGAGTTGTTCTATCAACTCAAAGGCGATATAACAGTCGTTACGATCCAGGATGGTCGTCGAAAGGAAATCCAAGTCAAAGAAGGGGAGCTTTTTATCCTGCCTGCTTCTATCCCACACAGCCCAGTAAGACCTGAAGGCAGCCTAGGCATTGTGATTGAAAAAGTGCGAAAAGAGTCAGAAAAGGACGGGTTAATGTGGTTTTGCGAATCCTGCGACCATAAACTCTACGAAGCCTTTTTCAAATTGGAAAGCATAGAAAAAGATTTCCTCCCCGTCTTCAAAACGTTTTACGAAAGTGAGGAGTTAAGAACATGTGATGCTTGCGGAAACACGCTTCCCACAGATTCACGATATTTGGCCTAGAGAGGCTTACCTGTGCGCAGTAACTACCATATACCCAAAGATTCCCAAGGCCGGGATCTTATATACTTTGCAGGCCATAGCTTAGGACTGCAGCCTAAGACGGTTCAGCACATAGTAAATCGAGAACTTAATCAATGGGCAAGATCAGGAGTAGAAGGTCACTTTGATACCGAAAATGCATGGTATACTTATCATGAACGGATGAGAGAACCATTAGGAAAACTCGTTGGGGGGAGAATGCATGAAGTTGCCGCCCTGAACAGCCTAACCGTAAACTTAAACCTCCTACTAACGACATTCTATCGACCCACGAAAAAACGATTCAAAATTCTCGTAGAGGAACACCTATTTGCTTCAGACTACTATGCGATTGAACAACAGGTTAAACTTCATGGCCTATCAGTCAAAGAGTGTATTGAGTTTATTCCATGGCCAACAGAGAATAAAGGATTTTCTCTTGACGTCATTAAGCATACCATCGATTCACTTGGAGAATCCCTTGCCCTGATATTACTACCCGGTGTACAATACATTAATGGTCAATGTTTTCCCATGCAAGAGATTGTGCAAGCAGGACATGATGCAGGTTCCATAGTCGGATTTGATTTGGCGCATGCCATAGGCAACGTGGAGATGAAACTCCATGAATGGCAAGTCGACTTTGCCTGTTGGTGTTCCTACAAATATCTCAACAGTGGTCCAGGAGGACCTGGAGGAATCTTTGTGCATGAGAACCACCTAAGCGAAGATTTACCTCAGATGGCTGGCTGGTGGGGCAATGACCCGAACGATCGGTTTTCCATGAAAAAAGCATTTGTTCCGGTTTCAAATGCCGATCGGTTTCAAATGAGTAATCCCTCCATTTTAGCACTAGCAGCTCACGAAGCCGCATTAGCCGAGTTTGACAAAACGACAATTAAAGACCTGCGAACGGAGGCGAAAAGACTTACTGACCTTGCATTAAAAGGATTCGAAAATTTAGACATTCATATAATTACCCCGAGTGAGTGGGATCAACGAGGAAATCAGTTATCCATTGAATTGAATAACGCCATGGAAGTCCACAAAACACTCCGTGAAGAAGGAATCGTTTGTGATTTACGTGATAAGAATATATTGCGGTTGGCCTTTTGCCCGATGTACAATACGCCTGAAGAGATTACTCTACTGTTAGAGCGGTTGGAAAACTTGATGAGATAGCGAAAAGAAGGATTACTTCAATGAAGCTACCTTCTTTGCTAATTTGCTTTTGATATTGCCCGCTTTGTTGGCGTGTATCTGACCACGCTTTGCAACACGATCAACCATAGACACCACCTTAGGCAGCATTTCTTCGGCTTCTGATGAGCTTTCCGAAGCACGTAACTTACGTACTGCATTACGCATAGTTTTCGCGTAATAACGATTTTCTAAACGACGCTTGTTGCTTTTGCGAATTCGTTTTTTTGCTCCTGGGTTATTTGCCATAACGTTTAATCTTTTTTTCCGTCGGGTGAATATAACATACTCCGTCCCTAAGGGTTGGCAAAGATAGTTAAAACTTCGTAAAAAATGAGGAAAATCATCCCTTGTCCAATTTATCCACCAATTTTACCTGTAAGGTTGTAAAAATAGATGCATTTTAGTACCATAAACGCACGTGGTACATCATCTTTGTGTTAAGAGAGTGTTCCCAGCGAACGAGAAGAGTGAAAAAACCGAAAATCAATAAGACCTAATGGAACTGTCTTACCTAAACAATGCCCACCCTGCCTTCCTCGAATCAATGTACAATGACTACGTACAAGACCCTGATGGGATTGATCAGGAATATCGAAAGTTTTTCGATGGTTTTCACTTTGCTTTAGCATCTGGAAAAGACGGAAACGCAAGCCAAGCCATGAGCCCCAAGGAGTTCAATGTGATGTCCTTGATACACGCGTATAGAAACAATGGACACCTCGAGGCCAACACCAATCCTATTCGACCCCGAAAAGAGCGCAAAGCCTTTCTTCAACTTGAAGATCACGGGTTGAGTAACAAGGATTTAACGACCACCTTTGTCTGCGGCAGTGTGATTGGTCTTGGACCAGCTACGCTAACAAAGATCATTGAGCATCTGCGTCAAGGATATTGCCAGACCTTGGGATATCAATACAACTACATCCGAGATACTGAGGAACGTGAATGGTTCCGTCACAAGATTGAGGGTGGACCGCATTTTGTAGACTATACCTTAGAAAAGAAGGAACATATTCTTCGAATGCTCAACAAGGCTACGATTTTTGAAAAATTCTTAGGCACAAAGTACATCGGAGAAAAGCGCTTCTCCCTTGAGGGTGGTGAAACGGCGATTCCCGCGTTGGAATCCATCGTTGAACAAGCCGCGGAAGAGGGCGTTGAAGAAGTCATCATTGGGATGGCTCACCGTGGGAGACTTAATGTGCTTACCAACCTTATGGGTAAAACCTATGATGAAATCTTCTCTGAATTTGAAGGATTTGAACCTGAAAAGACTTTTGGAGATGGTGATGTTAAGTACCATCTTGGTTTTTCGTCGCTCTTCACGACTAAATCGGGTAAAAAGGTAAATCTGAAGCTCTCCCCTAACCCATCCCACTTAGAGGCTGTTGATCCAGTTGTAGAAGGATTTGCCCGAGCTAAAGCCGATACGGTATATAACTCCGATTACGACAAAATCTTACCTATTCTAATCCATGGTGATGCCGCCGTTGCGGGTCAAGGAGTCGTCTATGAAGTGCTTCAAATGAGTAAGCTTGATGGTTACTATACCGGTGGAACGATCCATTACGTCATCAATAACCAAATTGGATTTACCACAGATTTTGATGATGCACGTAGCTCAGATTATTGTACTTCGATTGCACGCACAGTCGATGCACCGATTATTCAAGTAAATGGTGATGATATTGAAGCGGTGGTGTTTGCCTCAGAGCTTGCCGCTCAGTATCGACAGAAGTTTAACAAAGACATCTTCATTGATATGGTCTGCTACAGAAAGCATGGCCACAATGAGTCCGATGATCCAAAATATACCCAGCCTGATCTCTATCAGCGCATTGCCAAGCATGCGAACCCAAGAGATATCTACTCCAAAAAGCTTCAAGAACGAGGCGAAATCGAAGCTGAAGTTGCACGCAAACTCGATAAGGAATTTTGGAATGATCTTCAAGCGCGACTTGATCAAGTCAAAGAAAACAAAATCGAGTATGCCAAACAGGAGGTAGAAAAAGCATGGGATAAAACAAGAAGCTCCAAGCCGGAAGATTTTCAATCCAGTCCCGCAACAGGCATTAGTAAGTCAACAGTTAAGACGCTCGTGAGTGCTTTAAGTACCCACCCTGAAGGGTTTAAACCTTTAAGGAAGGTCGACAAGTACTTAAAGAATCGTCAAAAGACAATGCACGATGATAAGACGGTAGATTGGGCTGCTGCTGAATTGCTTGCCTACGGATCCATTCTCATGGAAGGCAAAGATGTTCGGATGAGTGGTCAGGACGTCAAGCGGGGAACCTTCTCCCATCGACATGCTGTCATCATGGATGAGAAAACAAATACTCCTTTCAATAGGCTTTCAAAAATCAGCGACAAGCAAGGTCGATTCATGATTTATAATTCCCATCTTTCAGAGTATGGTGTTTTAGGCTTTGAATATGGGTATTCTCTCGCGAACCCAAATACCCTAACGATTTGGGAAGCCCAGTTTGGAGACTTTGCTAATAATGCTCAAAGTGTCTTCGACCAGTTTATCTCAGCAGGAGAATCCAAATGGAATAGAAATTCTGGGATGATGCTCTTACTCCCTCACGGCTATGAAGGTCAGGGACCAGAGCACAGTTCTGCAAGACTCGAACGCCACCTACAATCTTGTGCCGAAGAGAATATGGTCGTTGCCAACGTGACGGAGGCATCAAACTTCTTTCACTTGATTCGTCGACAATTAGCGTGGCCTTTTAGAAAACCGCTTATTGTTATGTCTCCTAAGTCTTTACTGCGTCATCCGCGCGTAAGCCGTCCAATCGGAGAGATTTTAGAAGGGGGATTTCAAGAAGTACTTGATGATCGGGATGCCAAGGCGGCAAAGGTTAAACGAGTGCTTCTCTGTTCAGGTAAATTCAGCTATGATCTCATGGAAGCTCGCGATAAACAAAACATAGATCATGTTGCCATTATCCGTATGGAACAACTCTATCCGCTTGCCACTAATCAACTTGCTGAACTCAAGAAAAAATACCCAAAAGCAGAATGGATTTGGGCTCAAGAAGAACCCCGTAATATGGGGGCATGGGCCTTTATTCAAGATAACTTAGGCGAAATGTTCAACTTAAATGTCATTGCCCGTAAACGAAGTGCATCCCCATCAACAGGATACAAAAAGCAGCATTTACTTGAGCAAAACGAACTTATTCAAACCGCATTAACTCTATAAACCGCAATAAACAATACCCTATGGCTATTATCGAAATGAAAGTGCCCGAGTTGGCCGAATCGATTACCGAAGTTACCCTTGCACAGTTTCTTATATCCGATGGTGATGTCGTAGAAATGGACCAACCCATCTGCGAAATGGAAACCGATAAGGCATCCCAAGAACTTTTTGCAGAAAAGGCCGGCAAGGTGACTTTTGTTGCCGAAGAAGGAGCGGACTTAGCCGTTGGGGCGCTTATTTGCACGATTGATACAAGCGTTGCCCCAGCACCCAAGACAGAGGCGCCAACAGCAACTCCAAAAGCAGCACCTCAAGAAAAAGCAGCTCCTGTTGAGGAAGCCAAGAAGGAGGAAAGCTATGCCAAAGGGCACGCCTCCCCTGCAGCGAGCAAAATGATCACGGAAAACAACCTTGATGCCTCAAGTATCCAAGGAAGTGGACCCGGTGGAAGAATTACCAAAGCGGATGTCTTAAAAGCCTTTGCCGAAGGAAGCGCAACCATTCAGCAAGGAGCAGAAGCCATGGTAAGTCAATCGAAAGCCTTTGCCAGAACGGAATCAGAGGCCAAAATGAGTCGTCTACGCCGAACCATTTCCGAGCGACTTGTCTTTGCAAAAAATTCAACGGCCATGCTAACCACCTTCAATGAAGTGGATATGAAGCCAGTAATGGATCTGCGACGCAAGCACAAGGAGAAGTTTAAGGAGGCACATGGCGTAAATCTTGGATTTATGTCTTTCTTCACGAAGGCGGTATGCCATGCCCTGCAACAATTTCCGGCGGTCAATGCCTACATTGACCCGGAGAAAAGTTTAATCACCTATCACGATTACTGTGATATCTCGATTGCCGTGTCTACTCCTAAAGGACTTGTTGTTCCTGTTATACGCAATGCCGAGTCCTTAAGTATGTGGGAAATTGAAAAGGAAGTTAAGCGACTTGCCCTAGCGGGTCGGGATGGTAAACTATCCATGGAAGATATGGAAGGAGGAACCTTTAGTATTACCAATGGCGGTGTCTTCGGTTCATTGATGTCTACTCCTATTCTCAACCCACCGCAGTCAGCCATTCTTGGCATGCATAAAATAGAGGAGCGACCAGTGGCTATTGACGGCAAAGTGGAAATTCGCCCTATGATGTATCTCGCCTTGAGCTATGATCACCGAATCATTGACGGCAAAGAATCGGTTTCTTTCCTAGTTGCCGTGAAGGACATGTTAGAAAACCCAGAAAAGCTCTTATTGGGAACAGATCCTGTGGATTTACTCTTAGGCATGTAATGTATCGCTATCTGTGGTCCATCGTGATTTTATGCTGCCTTGCAGCATGCCAAAGTGATTTGGATAAAAAGATATCACAACTACAGGAGGTCGAGTTAAGTAATCCAGAAATTCCCTTTAACAGGGACTCCGCGCTATCCTTTGTAGCCAAGCAGGTAGACTTTGGGCCACGTGTTCCCAATCTGCCCTCTCATGTACACTGTGCAAGCTATCTCACAGACAAACTTTCATCCTATGGCCTGACCCTAGAGAAACAAGAAGCTGAGGTAGAAAATTATCGTGGTGAAACCCTTTCTCTACAAAATATCATCGCACAATACAACCCGAAGCACAAAACCCGAATAGCCATTGTATCTCACTGGGATACAAGACCTTATGCCGACAGAGAAACCAATTTAGCTCAACAAGAAATGCTACCCGATGGAGCGAATGATGGAGGTAGTGGAACAGCAATTATGCTGGAAATAGCGCGACTTACTAAAGACGCTAATCTAGATCTAGGTATTGATTTCTTTTTTTTCGATGGAGAGGAAACAGGGCCTCCAGAACATGATGATTCCTACGCACAGACTATGAATAGTTACTGTTTAGGCAGTCAGTATTACTGTAAAAACCCTCTTCTAAATATGAACCAAGAAGTGGGGATTTTACTAGATATTGTTGGAGGCAATGAAGCAATATATACCTTTGAACACCATTCCGTCAATCAAGCGTATCAGCCCATGCTTACCTTTTGGGCGTTAGGGCACAACCTTGGATTTGGTCAACATTTTATCGAAAAGAAAACGCGCTTTGTAGGGAATGACGACCATGTAGTGCTCCACAAATGCAGTGATGTTCCAATTTTTGCACTCATAGAATATGACGCTTCAAGGCAATCCTACAATAAACACCAGCACAAGATGTCAGACAATCTAGAAAACGTATCAAAAAAGAGTCTACATCGCGTAGGAAGCACTTTATGGCATTATCTAACGAATTATTCATCTTTACGTAATGTCAACAAGTAACGTTATCAAAGTAAAACCATGGAAGATCTATACTTCCGTAAGCCTAAGTGGTGCTTGTGTGATGATTTTTGAACTGGCCGGTGCCCGTATGATAGGACCCTACTTTGGAACATCTATCTATGTATGGACCAATGTAATTGGAGTAATTCTAGCCAGTTTGAGTTTAGGCTATTACATCGGGGGCCATAAAGCGGATGAGCAAGATGCACACCGCCTTCTAGCCTCCTGCCTTGGAGCAACGGGGTTGTCGGTGCTTCTCTGTCTTTTACTTCACGACACGGTATTACGCAACCTAGCCCATTGGGTTTACGATCCACGCTTTGGTGGTCTTTATGCCTCGCTTATCCTATTCGCCCTCCCTAGTATCTTTTTTGGTAGTATATCCCCCATTGCCACACGACTTATGCTAAAAAGCCTTGATGAAACAGGAAAAGTAACGGGAAAGATTGGGGCTATATCCACTATTGGTAGCCTTATTGGGACCTTTGTCGGAGGCTTTATCCTTATCCCATACTTGGGAGTACAACAGGTGATGCTTTCCGTAGGAGTTGTGATGCTTATACTTTCAGCAATCTTCTCTATCCATCACTTCCTAAAGTTTGCAGGCCTTGGAATCATCATCGTTGCGCTACACTTCGTTTTCCCACAAGTCGCTTATGGCGAGCGCTTTTCAACTTTGTATAATAATGTCTTAATCTATGAGACTACGGATGAACTAGGTGATAGTATTCGAATAATGCAGGTCAACAATCACATTGGATCGGCGCAATATCTACATAGCGATGACTTAGTATATCCCTATCTGCGTCAGTTTCGAATTGACCAGCAACTCGTTCCTGACTTTGAAAACACCTTAACTATTGGAGGCGCTGCCTGCAGTTATCCAAGAGAACTGCTTATGCAGTATGATGATGTCTTAGTCGATGTGATAGAAATTGATGGAAAACTCACTGAAATTGCGCATAAACACTTTGATCTGCCCTCTTCAAGTCGATTGAAGACCTACAGTCAAGATGGAAGGTATTTTATTCAGCACACAGATAAAACCTATGACGTGATTTATCTCGATGCCTTCAATGATTTACGATCAATTCCTTTTCAGTTAACGACTCAGGAGTTCTTTGAAGAAATAGAGAGTGTTTTGAATCCCGAAGGGGCTGTTATCATCAATGCTCTATCCAGCTTAGACGATGACAAAACAGACATGATCGACGCCCTGGTTAATACTGTCAACACTGCCTTTCCTTATGTCAAGGTGCTTAGAGTTGAACCCGACATACCCAAAGACGCACTACAAAGTCTTTGCATTATTGCCATGAAAAAGCCTATTGAGCTCACTTCGAAACAAATTGAAGACCAGGAAATCAACCTTTCTGGAGAAAGTATAGTGCTTAGGGATGACTATGCACCTATTGAACGCCTTGTTCAGGAAGGCTATTAAATCCAAATGGCTGCAAATCAATTAATAGACAATATCGTTGATTTATAAGATACTAAGTGCAGAATAATTGTTTGTTCAGCGGCACACTTTTTGAGGACATTATTTTGCCCGTAGGGCGGGGGGGGAACGTGGGCCTGACCGTAAACCCACAACATCCGATTATTCAACATTCAGACATAAAAAAAGGGCTCCCAAAGGAGCCCTCCACATTTTGTTATGTAATAAGGATTCTTAGAATCTCCAACCAATACGGAATGCATTGTTAAATGCAGAAGTATTGATTGCAGAGTTAGAAGCATCATCTAAAGAATTTGTTTGCCATGATAGACCTAATTCAAGTCCCATGTAAACATTTTCATATACATAATAGTCCATACCTGCTCCTACACCGAAACCAAAGGATGTACCTGAAGTTTCAGCTCCTCCGATATCAGTGCTAGTAGTGCCAAAACCGATACCTGCCGAGAAAAACGGAGATAAACGATCAGTACCAGCAGTGTGGTATTCCGCACCAAGACCAATTCCTATGTTGGAAGATGAAGTCTCGTTGCCCGCACCATCATCAGTCGAAGTAGTTGCAAGACCAAGCTGTACACGTGCAGCCCAAGTATCGTTTACGAAGTAACGCATACGGATACTTGGAGCAGTCCATGATATACCATTGGTAGCATCAATGTTAATATTCCCTTCCAACGAGAAATTACTAGTCTCAGTTGAAGGCTTCTGTGCCATTAGCATAGTTGACATGCCGATAGCAGCTAATAAAAGAGTAAACTTTTTCATAATCATAAAATTTAACTGACGTAAACCTATTGTAAATTTTTGTTAAAAGCTCCCCTTTGGATATGACCAGAATCACACAAAATTGTGTAAAGAATAATTAGTGCCCTAAATAATAAACAGGCGAGAAAAGTTGAAAATCTAAGGTTTTCTAAATGGAAACGTCTAATATACTTTGTAACGTAAACGCTTGTTCCCGAGGTTATCCCACTCAATAAAGTACTGGCCTGCATTCAACCACTCTACATGATCAATCCTTCGCCCTAGCACATCAGTTCTAAAGATTACCTCTCCAAATTGATTGCTTGATTCGACATCTATAGAAGAAGGTAATTGTATCTGAACTACCGTGTTTACACTTTTCGATTCACAGTTCAATCGATCATATACCGACAATGTGACGGTGTACTCTCCTTCTACAAAATACTCCACGGTTACAAAGCTATCGCTGCTACTACCAACAAGCGGATCTCCAAAATCCCATACTATACTATCCGCATTCGAATAGCTTGCTGTCAGGTAGGCATAATTCAAGAAGGTAGAATCCAATAGAACATCGGCCTCGAGAAAACCCCAAAGCCCCAAACTATCCAAAACAGTTTCCGAGGCAATCGTTCTTAGTCTGCCTGCAGTTGTTGAATCAAGGCTACCTATAAAATCAGATGGCTCGCATGACTTTTGAAAGATCGAACAATAAAAAACAGACGCTGCGAGATAACTTCCTGCATAACTCGGATGACTCTCGTCAGGCGTATATAAGTCAATCTCCGGATATTCTTCTCGAACTCGTTTCCATGCCATCCCCACAGGAGAGACTCGCCCTTGGTTTGCGGATGCCATTTCCATATAACTCTCACGAAGACGCTGTTGCATTCCTTCATAGGTGCATATCGGAGGATAGGCTGCACAATTTGAGGCGTCACCATTCTTTCTACCCCAGGTCATAAAAAATAAGGGGGTTCCGCATGATGTATTGTTTCGAATGGAATCCGTCAATAGTTCAGCATAAGGATAGACATCATTGGCGACCTGGCTTGGTGGAAAAGAAGGTTCTTGGCTTTGGGATTGCAATACGACATAATCCCATTCTTGACTTGCAATCTTATTCAATGAAGTGGCATTAGAGGCGTGACCTGCCATTGTTTGGCCACCAGGGGTATTGCGATCATGAATGAGCGAATCACCCAGTGAGTTGGCTATATCTTCCACAAGGTTTGGCAAGCTATTGTACGCCGTGTAGCTATTCCCTAAAAACAAGGCCTTCTTGGTAACTGGCTGGCAGTAGCTAACAAAGTTGGTCGCCGCCACTAGCGACAGCAATAAGGTAATTCGATACAACAAAGGAGAAGTTTAGTACCGCGGGGGAGAATTGAACTCCCGACCTCCGGGTTATGAATCCGACGCTCTAACCATCTGAGCTACCGCGGCATTTTTTTGTGAGGCATACTGGATTCGAACCAGTGACCTCTACCCTGTCAAGGTAGCGCTCTAAACCAACTGAGCTAATGCCTCAAAACTAACGTTTTGACCTGTGCTATTGCTTGCAAGGGAGTGCAAAGATACATCTCTTTCTCATTACTTGCACTATGTTATGCTAGTCTTTCCAACTACTTAACTGTTTCCTCTATATAACTTGCGATAATCTTTGTTGCGCCCGATTTACCTTGAATCCATGATGATACCTTAGCCTCCGTTTTAAACGCGTTCAGGGATTTTATTTCAGCACTCAAATCTACTGTGGCATTAATCGTCTGTAGATGATTTAGCGCCTTCGCTTCTTGAGCTTCTATCGATCGATAAATATTGGTTCCGCAGAAAACAGGAAGATTGTAAACCATTGGCTCCAAAACGTTATGTACACCAGATGCCTCGAAACCACCTCCGACATAGGCCACGTCCGCTACGGCATACAATTTAGACAAAACACCAATAGAATCAACGATCAAAATATTGTGATTCGAAAATGACCACCCCACCTCAGACCACAGGACGCCCTTTCCAAAAATTCTCTTGCACTGAAGAATAGCTTCAGTATCAACCTCGTGAGGAACAACAATCAACTTCCATCCATCATGAATCAACTTCTCGCTTGACCTTGCTAATACTTTATGGTCTTTATCCCAGGTGCTTCCTGCCAAAAGTATCTTGGATTCCTCATGAACTAATGAGGCAAATGACTTATCCAGAGAAGTAGCAGCGAGGGATAATACTCTATCGAATCTTGTGTCGCCGGCACACTCTGCGTGAGTAACACCTTTCTCGTGAAGCAATTCAGCTGATGCTTGATCTACTGTGAAAAGTTTTGTTATCGCCGAACGCATAGTTTTTGAAATGGTATTATTTGCCAAAAGGCGATGTCCCTTCTGCACTCGCCCACCTATGACCGTTAAGGGAATCTCTCTATCAGCTATAGCTCGATAAATCTGCGGCCAAAAATCATAGCGCACCCAAAGTACATGATCGGGTCTAAGCCAATCCAAAAATTCACTGCAATGCGATGATATATCTAAAGGAAGTGCAAGAACTTTATCAATACCTTCCCAATGCTCCTGAAAATAATAGCCGCTAGGCGAATAAAAACTTACGACAACTTTCCATTCCGGATGCACCTTGCGGAATTGCTGTAAAACAGGCCTTCCCTCCTCAAACTCACCGACCGAAGCACAATGCATCCAAAGTAATTTTTCTTGACGCGCATTATCTCTAAAGGGTGATGCGTAATGGAGTTTGTTTCTTCTTCTAATTACAAAAAATGCTTTGGCCTTGGCACTGAACAAGCATCCTAGGCGCAAAAATGCTATATAGCATCGATATACAAGTGCATAGAGTAGATACACCTCCTCAAGGTATTGATTTACTCGATAAGTATTTTGGTTTCTGCAACTTTATCTGATCCTTCTAGACGAAGAACATACATTCCTTTAGTTAATGATTTGACACTAATCTCTTGACGTCCTGTATTGGTTGACCCTTGTTTAACCACTTGACCGAGATTGTTCACTAAAGACCATTGCCCGAACGCTCCCTCTTGTGCAGTCTCAACATAAAGCACATCCTTTGCTGGATTAGGATAGACTTGAATCGAGTTACCCTGTAGATCTTCGATTCCTACTAGACCGTCCTGACTAATTACCACTCTGTTCTCGCTTATATAAATGGAATCATTCACACGATAATAGGTTTCCCCAAAATGCTCTACTTCCGTAACTGGAGGAAGGCTTGGTGGAAACGGTGGCCATTGATTGGGCAGAGAGGACATACCCTGTCCTACTGTAAAGAAGTAACGAAATCCGCCACCAAAGTCTGATTGAAAACGTTTAAGGAGCGAGTTGCCTGCTGTTGCCCGAAATTCAACATAACCCGATGTCTCTAGATTGTTTTGAAGATTAACCCACCAGGAGAGGCCATCACCACCTTCACCACCTAATAGCGCTTGATCTTGATCGGTAAAAATGAGTTCATAGCAACCAGGATTTAGCGTTAAATATTGATTGTTGACCGTACTCGATGTAAACGATGGCATATGCAATATGGTATCTCCTGCGGCATTGCGCACTAGGTAGCTGTTTTCCTGCGGTTGATTGTTGGGTTGAAACTTCACATTAATGTTTCCATCAATGTAGTTATCCGGCAGTTCAACAGGAGTGCTTGCATAATTATCATAAGGGAATTGCTCCACAAGTCGATTGGGACGTGAAAATTCAACAAAGAAGGTATCATTGCCGTTACCCACAATACCTTCCCAGTCAAAGCTTGGCAATACGACCTCTTCTGTAACCCCTGGTGCTAGGCTTCCTTCCCATTCATAAAACCAGCTCTCCCCTGCTTTAACTCCATATTCGACTTTTAGATAGGTAAGGGTTTCAGAGCCATTATTTTTCACTTCGATTATCGGGCTTCCACAAGTAGGATTCCAGCGTGTATTTCGCTCTGCTTGAGACGGCGCTATGATATCCGTTACCACAAGATCATAATGACGAAGGGGTGCTTTGAAAGCGACCACTTGACTTGCTATACTGTAGCTTGCTGCATCCGTAGGCGCATAATCCTGAAAATCAATATCTGCACGCACAAAAGGACCATTAGGCCCTTGTTCTATGTAAGGTGTTAAATCGAAAGTATGCACGGGAACATCTTCACCTGGGCACCAATTCGCTCGAGGATAAATCCACGTTCCTCCTTGAGGATATATAGAAGCCATACTGCAGGTTGTATCCCAAATTTCTTCTCGACCAATTTCAATCCCATTCTGGGCAAATACTCCGTAATCAATGGGCGTAAACTCTCCGGACTGACCGTGTCCTGTTACAATTACTTTGAGCTCAGCTCCCTGAGTGCCTGATGGCAGATTGATTGTACGCTCCGGAGTATGTGCTGCATCAAATTGAGCAAAATTGGAGTAATTACCACCTGACCAAACATTTTGAATTTCTAAGATTTCTCGTTGAGGACGGCCTTCTACAAAGGTGAAGTCACAGGTTCCACTGAAGCCCGAGGACCACCCGTGATAAAAGATTCTAATTGGAATAGAATCAGTAAGAAGCGGTGCAAAATCAGTGATATCCCAAGAATATTCGTGAGTCCAAGCATTACTAAACCCATATTGCCCTTGAGCCATATACCCACCATAAGGGGTAATCATACGGCCTACTTGATACCATTCAATGATTTCATAAGGAGCATTCCATGTGGTGTCTAAGACTAATGGCGCAGTCGATACCGTATCAATGCTAGCTACCGTTGAATCCATCATTCCTGTAGGACGACCAATCTCGACATCTACATCGTAGTCCCAATCTGAGCAACCTCCTGAGGCACAGCCTACTGTAAAATCAAGCGTTATTGTCTTCCATGGTGTACTTTGATCAGGAAAGACTCCCCATTCTGTGTAGGCGCCAAACCACGTTAAGTCAGTAGCTGTATGGACTCTCACAGCCGTAGTATCACCGCTTGCTGCGTTTAGCCTATCATAGGTTAGGAGAGAAACTAACAAGGTTGCAAGGAAAAAATGGATTGAGGTACGCATAGACTGAGTTTTTCAATAGAAAACTACTCCTTTTTTAAGAAACTTTCACCAAAACAATGATGGCTTTCTTTGAATTTGACACCGGTCAGTTTGTATCTTATAAGCATGATTCCAAAACACCTTCTGACGCTCAGTTTATCGCTTTGTCTTTTCTTTGGACTGAGGGCTCAACAGGACGTCTTGATCTCCTATGAGCATATTGCCCACCTTTCAATAGACGACATACAGCATCGATATAAGACCTTGGGTATTCCTAAAATGATTACTCCTATTCGATATCCTATCGATATATACGATATCATCTATTACACCGAATTACCTGATGGTGAAAAAATTCGTGCTTCAGGCATTTACTTTGTTCCGCAAGTTGAAGAAGGACAGGCTTTACCTGTTGTTCAATATAATCATGGTACTGCCTTCAAAATGCGTGGCGAAGGAAGTTATGATTACAATGGAGAAAAAGATGTGGCAACCTTTTATGCTACCGACGGCTACGCGATTGCCTGGCAAGACTACATAGGACTTGGTAAAGTAAATGATCATTTCCATCCCTACCAACATGCCGAAACAGAGGGCAGATCAGGATATGATCTACTACGTGCGCTCCGCGAAGTAAATCTTGAATTAGATATCGCATGGAATGATCAACTCTTTGTAACAGGATATTCTCAAGGAGGACACGCAGCAATGGCTGTACATAAATATATTCAGGAACACCCTGAAGCGAACCTTTCAGTAACCGCCTCCTCACCTATGAGTGGTGCCTATGATATGGCCGGTGCGCAGAGCGTGACGATGTTTCAAGAATACACGCAACCCTGGTACCTACCCTACCTGATTTACGGCTACGAGTCAATTTATGATGAAATAGAAGGCCCTACTGAAGCCGTATTCAAACCGCCTTATGATACACTTATCCCAAACATGTATGATGGCAATCACGATCGATTTGACTTTAATAAAGTATTACCGAGTATTCCCGCAGAAATGGTAGTAGATAGCATTGTACATCTCTTTAAAACGGATAGCAACTTCTTTTTCACTCGTCTTTTAAAAGAAAATGCTTTATGGAATTGGGTTCCTGAGAGTCCCATGCAAATCTGCTATTGTAAGGCAGATGAAGAAGTGTTTTATAAAAATGCACTCGTGGCGCATGAGTATATGAAAGAAAATGGAGCCAAACATAATCGATTGAGGCATTCAGGAAAGAAGTTTAACCACTTTGATTGCGCAGGATTCAGTGCGATTTACACTAAGTTTTACTTTGACAGTTTCCGCAAAGGAAGCAATCGAGGTAGAAAGGGTCCTATCATGAAGCGATTTATGATTTCTATGGCTAAACTTTTTACTAAGGCCAAGTAAATGATCGAGTTATATATTTCAAGACCTTACCACTACATATTGCATTTTTCTATCATATTTTGTTTCTAAACCACCCGTTTCTCCGTACAACATCCCATAAAGGTGATGTAAATGAAACGGTTTTTATTAACTCTTAGCACAGTTATTGGTCTTTTTGCCACGACCAATGCACAGCTACAGGCTGACTTCACAGCCGATGTAACAAGTGGATGTTCTCCCGTTGTAGTGAACTTTTCCAACCTGTCTACAGGTACTTCTAGTTCAACGACCTATGAATGGGATTTCGAAACAGGGACTTCCAATGTCGAGAATCCGTCAAGGGTGTTTAACAACGTGGGAATTTATACGGTACGATTAATCGCTATTGACGGGGGCACACGCGACACTATGGAAAAAGTGGATTACATCGAAGTGTATAATAATCCTACCGTTGCCTTTACACCAAGTGCAAACAATGGATGCGATGCACTTACCGTTGCCTTTACTAACCTATCTTCTTCTGGTGCGCCGATTAATAATATCTTATGGGATTTTGGGGATGGTGCACAGAGCAATGACTTGAATCCAAGCCACACCTATCAGCCTACTTCTTTTGTGAATGGAGAAGCGAGCTTTGACATCACGTTGGTAGTAAACGATGCTAACAACTGTCAGGCAACAGAGGTTTTTGGGGATGCAATTATCATTGGTGAAAGTCCTAATGCAGCCTTTAATTCTGGACAAAACACCTTTTGCCAAGTACCTGCCAACGTTGATTTTTTCAATCAATCAGGTGGTGCGAGTGGTGTAAACTATCTATGGGATTTTGGTAATGGGAATACATCTTCAGCCACCAACCCATCAGAAACATACACTACAGAAGGAAGCTATAATGTCTCCCTGACCGCCACGCATCCTAATGGATGTAGCACAACCAATACGCTAAACAATTATGTTGAAATAGAAAGCATTGACCTCAGTCTATCCGCCAATACTACGCAAGCATGCCAAGGAGATCAAGTTCAGTTTACTGTTACATCCAATATCTCTGGTCTTGATTTTGTTTGGGACTTTGGTGATGGTAACCTATCTGACATTGATGGCAACACAAGCCATATTTACGGAAGCACTGGCACCTTCAACGTGACGCTACAAGCAAGCACTCCTGATGGATTATGTACTGAATCAGTTTCGACTGTCATAGACGTATTAAGCCTTCCTAATCCAAGCTTTGCTTCTGATGTACAAACTTCATGTTCGACGCCTTTTGAGGTTCAATTTGCATCCTTCGGAAGCTTTGCTGGCTATGTTTGGAGTTTTGGAGAAGGAGGGTCATCAACAAGCCCCAACCCCACATATATTTACGATGATGCTGGAAATCATGATGTAACGTTTACCGTGATCAATGCTGAGGGATGTTCCAACTCGGTTACACTGAATGACTACATCTCTATTACTCCTCCAACAGCGTCATTTACTATGGATGATAATGATGGATGCGTGCCATTACCGATCCAATTCTCTGATGAAAGTACCTCTTCGGCTGCGATCATTAGTTGGACTTGGGATTTTGGTGATGGAAATACTTCCAACCAACCCAACCCTTCACATACTTATACTTCAGTAGGTCGATATGAAGTTAGTCTGACCATTTTAGACGCTGAAGGATGCCAGGCAGTCATCAGTGGTGACAGCATATTTGTTGGAGAACAAATCGATGTTGATTTTATCTATGATGTAAATGAAGCATGTATTCCTGACGCGATTATCACCACAAACCTATCAGGACCAACTCCTCTACCTGAGAATATATCATGGATATGGGAATTTGGAGATGGAGGGAATTCAAGTATGAGAGAACCCATCTACCAATATGGTGATACAGGTGTCTTTGACGTGAGCTTAACCGCTACGTACAATGGATGTGACACAACCCACATAAAAGAGGAATATATTACCATTTATCCCCCATTAGCCAATTTTACAGCAGATGTAATCTGTGAAGGAAATCGTCTTGATGTCTCATTTGATGATATAAGTCTCGGTGCTGACTCAACCGTTTGGGTTTTCTCCAATGGAGATGTTTTGGTCAATCAAGACAGCTTTGTATACACTTTCGCGGATACCGGCAACTACAACATTAAACTGTATGCTTACAACTTTGAGTCAGGTTGTGTTGATTCGACAGATCAAGACTTAGAACTTGTTTGGATGGAGACTGGATTCACGGTAGACCAGACTGTGGTATGCCGTAATGAAAGTATTCAGGTAACT
>JBMYZU010000008.1:0-105230 GCA_049610685.1 Chitinophagales bacterium | reverse complement strand
TCCGGGCATGGGCTTCACTGCTAATGAAACTAACTATGGATTTATCGCACAAGAATTTCAAAAGATATTCCCTGAACTCGTATCCGAAAAAGATATCCCAAATCCACGAACTACTCCAAGTGCAAAGGAGGAAACGAGTTGGCAATCGGGTTACCTTATGATCGACTATATCTCTCTTGTTCCACTTTTAACAAAAGCCATTCAGGAACAACAGGAATTGATAAACCGTCAAGAACAAGATAATCTCCAGCTAGAGCAGAGGGTATTAAACCTTGAGAACCAACTTGTAGAGATACTAGAGACGATTAAGAAGTAACAGTTTATTTATAGACAAAACATTCTAAAGCAAAAAGCCCTCTATCTAGAGGGCTTTTTTATGTTTAAATGGCAACAAAGATCATCCATACTTATTCGCTCTCTCGTCACCTCTAGTTAGGCATGGGTGAGGTTATGATTTGGAACTAGTCTAAATCAAACACTTTGTGAAATTTTAATCATCTTTTCTTGGTTACCATACAATATGGCAAAGACTAAAGAATCCAGAGGATACGATGCCGACTAAAAAACACCTTATAAACTTGGTAAAATCAACAATTTTTGTATTTTACCAAACGTTTGTTTGATAAGAATGTATGAATCTATGTTCTTGGCGAACAAAGCCCGTAATCGATCAAAACAAAAACCATGATGAATTCATCGTCCAAAGAGAAAAGTTTAAGCAGAGTGATACCAGCAAATCAACGGCATATCCGAAAAGTAGCTGTATTGGGATCTGGTGTCATGGGCTCTCGTATCGCCTGTCATTTTGCACATATTGGCCTGGACGTCCTGCTTCTTGATATTGTTCCCTTCGACCTTACAGAAGAGCAAAAATCCAATTCAAAGGCACGAAATCAGATAGTCAACAATGCTCTAAAAGCTGCTATAAAGTCGAAACCCTCCCCTATTTACCACCAACAGTTTCTTGATAACATCACTACAGGAAACTTTGAAGATGACTTAGGTAAAATAGCTTCTTGCGATTGGGTGATTGAGGTAATCATTGAACGCTTGGACATTAAAAAGACCCTTTTTGATAAGGTAGAAAAGCTTCGCAAACCGGGAAGCCTTGTTACCTCAAATACTTCAGGGATTCCCATCTCAATGCTCGCCGAAGGACGTAGTGAAGAGTTCCAACAACATTTCTGTGGTACGCACTTCTTTAACCCCCCTCGGTATCTTAATCTCTTTGAAATTATCCCGCACACTACAACAGATCCAGAAGTAATTCAATTTTTTGAGCACTATGCAGATCTATTCCTTGGAAAAACACCCGTTCTTGCCAAAGACACTCCAGCCTTTATCGCTAACCGGATAGGCGTTTTTTCGATGTCGGCCATCTTTCAACTCATGAACGACTTCGATCTCAGCATTGGAGAAATTGATGCCATTACCGGCCCCCTAACCGGAAAACCAAAGTCAGCTACGTTTAGAACAGCAGATGTTGTAGGACTGGACACCTTGATTAAGGTAGCTAAGGGAGTCTACGATAATTGTCCCGAGGACGAGCGACGAAGCACCTTCCAGATACCCGATTTTGTGCTTACGATGGAAAAAAACCAATGGCTTGGAGATAAGACAGGTCAGGGCTTTTACAAAAAATCAAAAAATGAGCAAGGAAAACGCGTATTCCTTGAGTTAGATCCCAAAACGTTGGAATACAAGGAGACTCCAAAAAGATCGTTTGATTCCATCGCACAAGCCAAAGCTGCTGGTGGCTTACAAAACAAGCTTCGTGTTTTATCCAAGGGGGAAGATGAGGCAGCGCGCTTTAACAACACCGTGAATGCCATGGTCTTTCAATATTGCGCGCATCGAATCCCAGAGATCTCGGATGAACTCTATCGCATAGACGATGGTATGCGAACGGGATTTGGATGGAAAATGGGTCCTTTTGAGATGTGGGATGCCATCGGAGTACAAGAAGCGCTTGATCAAATGACTTCTAGGGGCTTTGAAGCACCTCAATGGGTACATTCCATGCTGGCAGCCGGAGCAACTTCATTCTACAAGCATCAAGCAGGACAGCGCATGTATTGGGATATACCAACAGCATCATACAAAGCTGTACCGGGTCAAGAACATTTTATCCTTCTTGCGAATCGCAAAGAGAATATTGTCTGGAAAAATAGCGGTACGAATCTCTATGACTTAGGAGATGGTGTACTTAACCTTGAGTTTAAGACCAAAATGAATAGCATTGGCGGCGAAGTACTAGAGGGAATCAATCATGCCATCAGTAAGGCAGAGGGCGAAGGATGGAAAGGTCTTGTGTTGGGGAATGACGCCAGTAATTTTTCTGCAGGAGCCAACCTCGCAATGATTCTCATGCTTGCCGTTGAGCAAGAATATGATGAACTCGATCTTGCCATCCGCCAGTTTCAACAAACCGCCATGCGTGTTCGTCATTCATCAATTCCTGTAGTATCAGGACCTCACGGAATGACATTAGGCGGCGGATGTGAAATCACCATGCATAGCGATGCTGCACTTGCCTCTGCGGAGACGTATATAGGGCTTGTAGAAGTGGGTGCCGGAGTTATACCTGCCGGTGGAGGATGTAAAGAATTAGCTTTGCGTGCATCGGATTACTATCATTCAAACGACCCTAAAATTCCGCGAATCGTTGAGGCATTCACCCATATTGCAACAGCTAAAGTGGGGAGCTCAGCCCATGAAGCCTTTGAATTAGGTCTCTTAGACAAGCGAAAGGATGAAGTAGTGATCAACGCAAAGCGTGTTATTGCTGAAGCCAAAAAGAAGGTGCTTGAGTTACACAATAATGGATATAGCCAACCTCCTATCCGAAAGGACATAGAAGTAATGGGCCGGTCGGGAATGGCGGCTTTACTTTCTGGACTTAGTGGCTTTGAGTTGGGCAACTATGCTACCCCACACGACATTACCATTGCCAAAAAAATCGCCTATGTACTCTGTGGTGGAGACCTCAGCATGCCAAGTAAGGTTTCTGAGCAATACCTTCTCGATTTAGAACGAGAAGCCTTCCTCTCCCTCTGTGGCGAAATCAAGACGCAACAACGTATGGAATCCATTTTAAAAACTGGGAAACCCCTTCGAAACTAATTTTTAATCCTCTTGAATAGAATACTAAACAAAAACCTATGAAAACTGCATATATAGTAGCTGGAAAACGCACCGCCATCGGGAAAGCAAAGCGAGGAGGATTTCGATTTACATCTCCGGTAGATTTGGGAGCGCACGTGATCAACCAACTTTTACAAGATCTACCAAGTTTAGATCCAAGTAGAATAGAAGACATATTGGTTGGAAATGCTGTTCCCGAAGCAGAGCAAGGTCTTCAAATGGCAAGGTGGATTTCCATTCGATCCAATCTTCCAGAGACCGTGAGTGGTGTAACCGTTAACCGATATTGTGGGTCTGGGGTTGAGACGATTGCCATGGCTACAGCAAAAATTCAAGCTGGCATGGCGGATTGTTTGATTGCCGGTGGAGCTGAATCTATGTCCCTAGTACCCACCATGGGTTTTAAGACCGTCCCGAATTACCAAATCGCCGTAGATCACCCAGACTACTACATTGGCATGGGACTAACGGCTGAAGAAGTTGCATCCAAATATGGTGTCACAAGACAAGAAGCCGATGAATTTTCGTTCAATTCCCACCAAAAAGCGGTAAAAGCAGTCAACAGCGGCCTCTTTGACGAAGAGATTACCCCAATGGATATTGAAGAAGTTTACTATGACTCCGCTTCAGAGTCCAAGCGATCTAGGACCTATACGGTAAGCCGTGATGAAGGACCCAGAGCAGACACATCTATGGAGGTTTTAGGGAAACTTCGAGCCGTTTTTAAGCAAGGCGGACAAGTGACCGCGGGTAATGCCTCGCAAACCTCAGACGGCGCCGCTTTTGTCGTGGTAATGAGTGAGGAAATGGTCAAGGAACTCAATCTAGAACCCATTGCACGCATGGTAACCTCCACGACCATCGGAGTCTCACCACGCTACATGGGCATTGGCCCTGTAGAAGCCATACCCAAAGCATTAAAAATGGCAGGACTAAGCTATCAAGATATAGGATTAGTTGAACTTAATGAGGCCTTTGCAGCACAATCCTTAGCCGTTTTAAAAAATCTACCTGAGCTCGACCCCACCAAGGTTAACGTCAATGGTGGAGCGATTGCCTTAGGGCACCCCTTGGGATGTACTGGAGCAATTTTAAGCATCAAATTGTTCTGTGAGATGCGACGTCAACAGCAGAAATATGGCATGGTCTCAGCCTGCATTGGCGGTGGACAAGGAATTGCGTCCATCTACGAATACCTTAACTAACCAAGACATTAGATTTATTATGGATACAGCAACACATCAAAAAACATTAATCAAAGGAGGAGAATTTATTGTCAAGCAGGCAGCTCCTCAAGACATCTATAGCCCAGAGGACATCAATGATGAACAACGGGCATTTTCTGATGCAACGTCTGAGTTTGTCGACAAACGAATCGCTCCTCAATTCGATGCTATAGAACATAAGGAATTTGAAAAGGTAGTCACCCTTTTAGAGGAAGCGGGTGAACTCGGCTTACTAGGACCAGGTATCCCCGAAGCCTATGGAGGGATGGGATTAGACTTTAACAGTGAAACATACCTTGTTGAAATCATGGGCCGTACCCAAAGCTTTGGTGTAGCCTATGCTGCCCATACAGGAATTGGAATGCTTCCGATTTTATATTATGGCAGTGAAGCGCAACGAAATGAGTGGCTTCCCGCGCTCTGCCTTGGTGAAAAAAAGGCTGCCTATTGCTTGACAGAACCAGGTTCAGGATCCGACGCCCTCGGTGCGAAAACCAAAGCAGTCCTTTCCGAAGATGGTCAGTCTTGGGTGATCTCTGGTCAGAAAATGTGGATCACCAATGGCGGTTTTGCGGATGTATTTACCGTTTTCGCTCAAGTTCAAGATGACAGTCGATTAGAGGGTCAGAGCGGATTCACCGGCTTTATTGTACCCGCAAATAGTGCCAACGTTCGATTGGGTGCTGAAGAAAAGAAAATGGGCATCAATGGTTCATCCACACGGCAGGTCTTCTTTGAAGATGTTGTTATTCCAAGAGAAAATGTGCTTGGTGACATTGGCAAGGGACATAAAATAGCCTTCAACGTGCTTAACATAGGGCGATATAAGCTTGGGGTAATCGGGATTGGAAGTTCAAAAATGGTTGCTACGGCCTCTGTAAAGTATGCCAATGAACGGAAGCAATTCGACCAATCCATTGCAAACTTTGAAGCCATTCGATATAAAATTGCGGAACAAGTGATACGAACCTATGCGCTAGAGTCTGCATGTTACCGAACGTCTGGTCTAATTAAAGACCTAATGGATGATTTAGAAGCTAAAGGCGTTTCGTCTATTCAAGCTAAAATCGATGCAGCCGAAGAATACAGCATTGAAGCCGCCATTCTCAAGGTATTGGGTTCTGAAACCGTTGACTACGTGGTTGACGAAGGGGTGCAAATCCATGGGGGTATGGGATTCTCTGAGGAAACCTTAGTATCCAGAGCATATCGAGATGCACGTATCAATCGAATTTTTGAAGGTACTAACGAAATCAACCGCTTACTATCTATCGGCACGATTCTGCGACGCGCCATTAAGGGACATATTGATGTATTAGGCCCTGCCAAGAAAGTACAAGATGAGTTGATGTCAGTATCATCGGAAAGCGAAATCGAAAATGGAGTGTTGTCACGAGAAATGCATGCTACACAACAAGCCAAAAAAGCACTACTTATGGTCGCTGGTGCCGCGGCAAAACACTATGGTAAAGAGCTTGAATCTAAACAAATGGTAATGATGTATATCGCAGACATGCTAATTGATCTATTCGCCATGGAATCAATGATTCTAAGGACACAAAAAAGAGCAATGAGTAAAGGGGCGTCCACGAGCTCGGACTACATTGCCATGACACAGGTATTTGTCTCTGATGGTTTGGAGCGCATTCATACTAATGGAAAAAGAGCAATCGCCTCTTTTGCAGAAGGTGATATCCTTAGAATGATGAGTTTAGGGATCAGACGATTTACTAAATTTGACCTTATCAATACAACAACTTTACGAAACCAAATTGCCGAAGTTGCTATTGAAGCAAACGCTTATCCTTACTAGTCATGACCAATCCTAAACCAGATCTTCAACAATTCCGTTTTGAGTTGCCCCTTCAGATGCGATGGAATGATCTTGATCCATTAGGTCATGTAAATAATGCAATTTTCATTACCTACTTTGAATTTGGCCGAAGTCATTACATGCTAAAGGCTAGTAAGACCTGGGATTGGACTAAAAATATGTTTTTAGTAGGAGATGTCCAGGCCACTTTCTACAAGGAACTTACCATGCTTCATAATGCAGCTCGTGTCCTTGTACGAACACACTCCTTCGGAACGAAGAGCTTTGTTCTTGAATATGCCGTATGCAGCGGAAGTAAGGATCAACCCCTACTCCACAGCAGCGGAAAAACAACGCAAATCATGTTTGACACAGTGAGTCGTAAAACTATTGAGATACCTCAATGGCTCCGAGAAGAGATTGAAAACTTTGAAGAAAAAAGGTAAATATCAGAGAGTGCATAGATCATAAGGATCTTAGTCGTCATATGTAAGTCCATTGATTATCTATCTTTTATACATCCTTAAAGAAAAATATAACCCGTTGTGGTCTCTTTACCATAGATTCTGAATCTTCAGCCCTGTATTTATCGTAATACAGTAGTATAGGCCTTGATTCTATGATTAACAGAAGCTACATTCCATATTTTCTCTACATCATTGGGACTTTTCTGTGTGTAAAATCGCTCTACGCACAACCAATGCTTGAGGGGCCAGCGATTCCTGATATCATGGTCGATGTAAATTTCTCTGATTCTCTAGATGTCATACAATTACAAAGTCACGAGTATGAGCGCATTAATGAGATTGATTTTGTAAGTATTCGCTATGTCAAGAGAGATGAGGAAGTTTTGAGCATTAAATCAGTAGTACTCACCTATGATTTAGACGGTGACAAACCGCTGTATCAAGTAGATCTAATGTTTTCATCGACTCTAGATGCCTACAAGATGGCCTATGATTTTTATGGGCTGCCCAACTATGCCAATCAAGGCAACGTACTTAATGAATGGTATTTCCGCCAACCGAACAACCTCAGTGATGTTTGGATTAGTTTATCAGCCAATACGCTAGTGATTCGAGCGCTTGAGCCCAATACGGTTTGGGAGGCTAAAGTATATTAAAGCATCTACCGACAAGCAGGCTTTACCTGGCGATAGAATTGAGTATCCCCGTCAGGATGAACACAGGTAAAACCACAACGATCTCTAATGAGCTTATACTTGCTCTTGCTATTACCAGAAAAGTAAACGTACTCATACCCATCTTCGTAGACATATCCAAGATTCCTTTGACCTAATGCTTCACTCCAATAAACCCAAGATACCTTGCCATTCATCTTGATCTTACGGGTCATGCGCTCCTTTCCCATATTCTCATCACCGCGAGATTCATAAACGATTGACCCTGTATCCGCGAGGAATTCCATGGAGTTAGAAGATTCATTATTGAGATCTACTGTCGTTTCATTTACCCAAGACGTGTATAGCGTCGAGCCCATACCGATTAGAACAGCAGAAGCTAAGAGAAAAGATTTCATAAAGCGAAGATGACTATAATCGTGCCAAAACTACAGGCCGTTTATAGAGCAGAACGAATGGACATTCCAAAAAATTGTACAAGAAGATAGCTGCTATCGACTGAGGCATTGCTTTGCCGCAGCAACAACATCAGCTTGCGCAATACCATACTTTTTCATTAGATCAGCTGGTTTACCACTTTCTCCAAAGCTATCTTGTACAGCGACAAACTGAAGAGGACAAGGCATCTCCTCTGCACAAACTTGTGCGACGGCACTGCCCAGACCGCCTAATCGTTGATGTTCCTCAGCGACAATTCCTCTACCTGTTTTCCCCAGGGACGTAAGAATTGCCTCGCGATCTAAAGGCTTGATCGTATGAATGTTCACCACATCACATGAAATACCGACTCCCGCTAATTCGTCAGCCGCTTTTAGACTCTCTTCCACCAAATGCCCGGTACAAAATATACTGATATCTGACCCTTCTCTAAGATGCAATGCCTTTCCTATCGTAAAAGGAGCATCTTCTGGCATAAAGACACTGACTTTGGGACGACCAAAACGAAGATATACCGGACCATCATATTCGGCAATTGCCAACGTCGCGGCCTTGGTCTGATTGTAATCGCATGTATTGATCACTACCATGCCTGGTAACATTTGCATAAGACCAATATCCTCAAGGATTTGATGTGTAGCGCCATCTTCTCCAAGGGTTAACCCAGCATGAGAAGCACATATTTTCACATTTTTGCCCGAGTAAGCTATCGATTGACGAATCTGATCATACACACGTCCAGTAGCAAAATTGGCAAAAGTAGTTGCAAAAGGAATTTTCCCACCGATAGTTAGGCCCGCAGCGATACCCATCATGTTTGCCTCGGCAATGCCGCACTGAATAAATCGTTCAGGAAAGTTTTTCGCAAAATCATTCAACTTTAATGAACCCGTTAAATCAGCACAAAGCGCTACAACATCAGGATTAGTCAACCCTAATTCATCCATAGCAGCTCCAAAACCAGAACGGGTATCTTTCTTAGGTAATGCACTCCAGTCCAATCCTTGTAACATCATAGCCTTTGTTTGTCCGTGAAAATAATCAAGGTCGATTGCAGGATAATCTAAAAGGAATAAGACTTATCAACGAAATAACAATTCACCAAAACAAGAAAGCTCCTGACAAACTAGTATGTATGAAATGTCATAACAAAATGTGAAAGAAATGAAAACTAGCTTGCCAAGAGCTTTTACCTTGCATCACCTAGGTGACTTGTCTGTAAAACTTTGACGCGCTTACGCGTGATTACGAAGTCGAGCAACCGTCCGCAAATGAGTATTTTTTATAAACTTCTCATCATTGAAGATACGGCTTAGGGTGAGCGCACCTTGAATCTCAGAGACGCTTCGTTCAGCCAACTCGTTGGCCATTCCTTCATCATACTTCGACCGGTATACTTCTTTGATCGCTTTGAAATAATCCGAAAAGAAAGCTTGAATAGTTGGCTGAAATTCGGGCATACTTAATGCAGTTTCAACACCAACATTACCCAATATCTCACCAGATTCTTGGTCCACGAAGATTTTTTCAGCTTCTGTGAAGATCAAATCCATTCTGTCCACGGCATCCAAGCTATGATTATAAGCAATGGTAAATACGGTCTCAGCAAAAAAGGTATGGACACTCTCAATGACCTTAATCATAAGGTCTTCTTTGGAATTAAAGTAGTGATACAAACTACCCTTGAGTAACCCACACGCCATGGCAATATCAGCCATAGAAGTCGCATGATAGCTCTTTTGTCTAAAAAGCTTCAACGCTTCCTTAATAATGGTCTTCTCATCTACTTTTTGCCGTGGCATATTGTGAATATACACCAACAAGAACCATAAACCAAACGGTCGTTTGGTATCTAGAACCCTCCCAATTTGCGCGTAAGCGAAAACATTACAAAGAACATATGATCGCGGTTCGATGGATTGCCACGTAGAGTTTGTTCCAATACGCTGCCTTCCATCGATGCTGAGCCGCGATAACTCAGTTGTCTAGCCAGAGATGCATCAGGATGAGCGCTCGCATCAAAGAGGCTCACATCAGCATAATAACCACTAACATCATCTACATAATCAGAGAAGACGTAACGGAAGCCAAACTCCGTCGCCATGCTCCAATGATGATTTATACTCCATTTAACTCCCATATTAACCGGCACGGTAAGCGCCATTCTAAGGTATTGCGGGCGATCCCAATATTTATCCAAATGCTGACCCTCAGTACCTAAAGGCTGTAGCGCAATCCATTCACCATTCAACTCGGCTTTTGGATTAAAGTACATTCCACCAAAACCCAAAGCCACAAAAGGTGTTGCTTTAAACTTAAAGTGGCCTGGATGATATGGTAGGAGATTGAACTCCACTTGCGCACTAAAGTCGGCTATAAGGGATTTAAAATGCAAATTTCGATGAGCATTGCTTCCCTTACCCCATTGATCATTCCCACAAATCTGTCCTATAGTTGTCGTGATTCGGCCTCCTATGTGGGCATGATAGTTATGACGGTAAGAAAGTGCAAGCATAGGACGAGTGGCTTGCATATCCACTCCCCCAAAGAAACCCCGCTGGCCATCCATGGAAATATCTCCCAGATAATTCATCCCACCAAACCCTAAGCTTAATTCTTTAGACGATAAGTTTTTGTTATACTGAGCCTGTACCATAAGGCCCCATGACATGATAAATAAGAAAAAGGACCATCGGATATTTTCCAAACGCATCCCTTTCCTTACTATTCTATACGTCGCCACTAATCTGTAAACCATTTCTCTCATCGAGAACTAAGGTAAGAGAATTTTGCATAAAATCACTAAAAAACGGAGACTCAAATCACTGTATTTCAATGTTTTACAACACTTATACATAGAATTTTTCATATATATAAAAAGGATCAATATGTAACATGCTATCAATCAAATACTCATAAATCATATTAACTGGGTCCTAGAGGATCGCTAGCGATTTAAAAAAAATCAAGAAAAATGAAACTTTTTTTGTTGAGACACGATGAGCCCGCACTATTTGCTAATTTTTTGTGCATAAAGCTCGACATACGTAAGACACAAATCTGAGATTTATACCTACTTTCATGGCATGGGCCAATTTATCGTCTCAGCAAGGAAATATAGACCGAAAGAGTTCAAAGAAGTTGTGGGCCAAGAAAGTATTACCGAAACGCTTTCTCGCGCAATTACAGCTGAAAAGATTGCCCAAGCTTTTTTGTTTTGTGGTCCGCGAGGTGTCGGTAAAACGACTACCGCCCGAATCCTAGCAAAGGCAGTTAACCTAGGAAAAATAGATGGTCTATCGGAAGAAGACGAAGACTTTTCCTTCAATATCTTCGAGCTCGACGCCGCGTCAAACAACAAGGTAGAAGACATGCGCAACTTGATGGAACAGGTTCGCATTCCTCCTCAAACTGGTCGATACAAAATCTATATCATTGATGAGGTTCACATGCTATCTCAAGCAGCATTCAATGCCTTTTTAAAAACGTTAGAGGAGCCCCCACCCTACGCCATATTCATTCTAGCAACAACTGAAAAGCACAAGATTCTGCCGACCATACTATCCCGGTGTCAAATCTTTGATTTCAAACGAATTAGCGTTCCATCGATTATAAAACAACTTAAGCATGTTGCCCAGGCTGAACAATACGAGGTAGAAGAAGAAGCTTACCACCTCATAGCAGAGTCCGCCGATGGCGCTTTGCGTGATGCATTATCAGTTTTTGACCGACTGGTTGCGGGGTTAGACCAGAGCACGCTGACTCAAGCCACCGTTTTACATCAACTTAACCTACTTGATTGGTCGACGTTTTCTACAGTTACAGAAAGTCTAATGACCAATGATCATGGAAGGGCTATTTCTCTATTTAATGAAGTGCTTGAACAAGGATTTGAAGGAGATACCTTCATCCAAGGTTTGGCCGAATATATTCGCACTTTGCTCATCGCAAAAGATGCACGCTTGCATTCGCTTATGGTGGGAAGTAAAAAAAAGATACAAAGAGCCTCTGAACAAGCTGAGCTTGCAACCCCATCCTTCCTAATCAATGCCCTTGCCTTAATCAATGACACAGAAGTGAGCTATCAAAGAGCACTTAACAAGCGCTTACATGTGGAAGTATGCTTAATTCGAATCGCACATGCATCGCAAGTAATAGAAGGAGAAGCGATTAAAAAAAAAACGGCTGAGTTAGATACGACGCCTCGTACTGCCCCATCGCCTCAATCCGATGAATCTTTTCAAGACTACAGCACTAACTCACCAGACAACAAAACTTCGGATGCACCCGAACCCCTTGAACGTAAGGACTTATTAGAGGAGGTACCTACCCGCGCTAAAGAGCATGAACGGACCGAGGAACAAACTAACATCCATACTAAAGAGACCACCAGCACCCAACCCGACGTAGACGCCGGTGAAGAGGATGTATCTATCGAGAGCAAGTCAACTACCTCGGCCCCAATAACCGGCAAACGCCTAAGCCTAGAGGATTTGGATACCGAGGAAATTCTTCGTCCGAAAACAGAGAAGAAGACTCCCACTCCCGAAGAAAGCGTACAAAAGACTGCTTGGGATGGAAAAATCGAATCCATTCTTGCCCAAGTAGAGGAATACCTAAAACAAAATGACCAACAGTCGGTGGCAAGTATTTTAGCCAAACTCAATACCTCCCTAGAAGATGATAATTTGATTTTTACCGCGACAGCTAGTGCGCAAAGGGATTTTATTGAAACGCACATGGGATCCATCAATAACTACATCCAAGCAAGATTATCCGATGCACCAACGCTTTCCATAGTTTATGCACAACAAGGGAAGCAGGAAAAGAAGGGCGTCTTACAGAACGCAAAAAAAACAGCCGAGTTAATGCACAATAAGAATCCAGCAATGCGAAATTTCATCGATGATCTTGGCTTGGAGATTGATTATTCGGCTTAAATAGAAATTGACATAGGAGAATAGATCAATACCCCTTAAATTTGCACTCTAAATAAAAACATGGCCGAATTTTTAAGACTACCCCGCATGAGTGATACAATGGAAGAAGGAGTAATCGCTTCCATTGCAATAAAAGTAGGTGACACCCTCAATCCAGGTGACTTGATAGGTGAAGTTGAAACGGACAAAGCTGCAATGGATTGGGAATCAGACCAGGAAGGTGTTGTACTCCATATCATTGCAGGAGAAGGTGATGCCATTCCTGTAAATGGCCGGGTGGCTATTCTAGGGGATGAGGGAGAATCTTTTGATGAGTTGTTAAACTCTGAAGATGCTGAAACAGCTTCTGCCCCAGCATCAGAGGCCCCGGCACCAGAGGCTGCTACACCAATTGTTGAGGAAACGGCACCAACACCTGCCAAGAAAGAGGTAACCTCTGAACCGCAACAGAGCTCCTCCCCTTCTACAAAAGATAATGGAAGAGTAAAAGCAAGCCCACTAGCTCGTAAACTTGCAGAAGATTTTAAGGTCAACTTGTCCGCTGTGCAAGGCTCTGGCGAAGATGGACGAATCGTAAAGCGTGATATCGAAGCGTATGCAGCAAATCCGGCACCATCAGTAAACAAAGTATTCACCGCCACCTTGGAGGCGCGTGATGAGCGTGTAAGTATGATGCGAAAGACCATTGCTAAACGACTTAGTGAAAGTAAATTCACTGCACCTCATTTCTATCTGAAGATTTCTGTCGACATGCGTAATGCCATGGAGGCAAGAAAAGAGATTAAGGATGCCTTTGATATGAAGTTCTCCTTTAATGATTTAGTTATCAAGGCATGTGCTATGGCGCTGCGTAAGCACCCGAATATCAATGCTTCATGGCTTGGAGATATCATTCGCTATCATGCCGATATCAATATTGGAATGGCCGTGGCAGTTGACGAAGGACTTGTTGTTCCTGTAATCAAGCATGCTGACCAACTAGGGCTTTCTGAAATTTCAGCTGCCGCTCGAGGTTTTGTAGAAAAGGCAAGACAACGACAACTTGCTTCAGAAGAAATGCAGGGTAATACGTTTAGCATTTCCAATCTTGGAATGATGGGAATTGACGAGTTTACTGCCATTGTAAATCCACCTGATGCTTGCATTTTAGCTGTAGGTGCAATTCGCCCTGAACTAGCCCTTGAAGAGGGAGAGTTGGTAGAAAAACAAATGATGAAGCTCACTTTATCCTGTGACCACCGCGTAGTCGATGGAGCAGTTGGTGCAGCCTTCCTAGCCACCTTAAAGGGACACTTGGAGAATCCTGTGAGCATGTTACTCTAGTAGAGTACTTCCTTAGCGTAACGGTTTATACGTCGTATATTTGAGGTATGTCACGAGATGCCTCACTACCGAAAAACCTAATCAACTCCTCTCCGGCACAACGTTTCAAACAACAAGTAATTGACGATTTCAAGACGGCATGCCTTAGCCGTGAAATGAGTTTAGCTGGGCGAAAGGAAGTCCTTGGAGGGAAAGGGAAATTTGGGATTTTTGGAGATGGCAAAGAGATTACTCAAGTAGCGCTCGCCAGATCATTTAAGCCAGGTGACTTCAGATCGGGATATTATCGTGACCAAACTTGGATGCTTGCGCTAGGTGTTATCACGCCAACACAATTCTTCGCTCAGCTCTATGCGGATAGCAATCCCGATAACGAACCAATGTCGCATGGTAGACAGATGAACGCCCACTTCGCTACCCCACTGATTGATCAGGAGGGTAATTGGTTAGAACTAAAATCAAGGTATAACGTGGCAGCAGATGCCTCATCGACCGCAAGCCAAATGCCCCGTGCTGTGGGTTTAGCCCTAGCCTCGAAGTTTTATCGAAATAATCCAGAGCTGCAATCGGACAACAAATTCTCAACGAAAGGACAAGAAGTATGTTTTGTGAGTATTGGTGATGCATCCACCTCAGAAGGACATTTCTGGGAGGCAATCAATGCGGCAGGTGTCTTGAAAATACCGATGATCACCGTCGTCTATGATGATGGATACGGCATATCCGTACCCAAGAAGTATCAAACTACTAAAGAGAGTATTTCTGAGGTTTTATCAGGGTTTCAAGTCGATGATCATGATGAAGGGGTAATTATCGTCAAAGCAAAAGCATGGGATTATCCTGGCCTTGTCCAAACCTTCGAAAAAATTAGCAATCTCGTACGAGAAAAGCATATTCCCGCGCTGATTCATGTTGAAGAAGTAACACAACCACAGGGACACAGCACATCAGGTTCTCACGAACGCTACAAAAGCGAAGAGCGACTGGCATGGGAACAAAATGCCGATGGTATCCAACGGATGGGTACCTGGCTGATGGAAAAAGCTATTCTTACTGAAGAAGAGGTCAACCAAATTAAAAAAGAAGCAAAAAAAACAGCCAACACCGCCAAGAGAGAAGCCTGGAAAGCCTATCAGCAACCTATACTTGATAAGGCCAAAGAATTAGAAATACTCCTTGAACAGTCAAACCAGGTAACAATTTCTCATCTTCAAGCCTCAGTAAAAAATCTGTACAATCCTGGGTATTCAGATCTTGTTCGCTTAGCGAAAGAAGCTCATAGGATCCTGAGAAGAAACAATCTTTCAGACCAAAATTTGGTTTTATTTATTGAGGAACTAAGTAATTGGGGACAAGAAACTTATCAAAGCCATTGGATTAGCGAGACGAAGAAATCAACTAAAAATGTCAGCACCATAAACGCCGAGTTTGACGAGCAAGAGGAGGTTAACGGATTTGAAGTACTCAACGCTGCCTTTGATGCCGCATTGGCTCGTAATCCATCGGTTATAGCCTTTGGAGAAGATGTAGGTAAAATTGGCGATGTAAATCAGGCCTTTGCAGGGCTACAAGAAAAATATGGAGAGCATCGGGTCTTTGATACAGGGATACGAGAGTTAACTATCATGGGGCAAGCTATCGGTATGGCTATGCGTGGATTACGGCCTATTGCTGAGATTCAATACTTAGATTACCTGATTTACGGCCTACAGCCTTTAACAGATGATGTTGCTACCTTGACATACAGAACGGCAGGACAACAACGCAGTCCTGTCATTATTCGTACAAGAGGTCACCGATTAGAGGGAATATGGCATACGGGCTCTCCCATGGGAATGGTACTCAATTCTCTTCGCGGGATGAATGTCTGTGTACCCAGAAACATGACTCAAGCAGCTGGCATGTACAATACGTTGCTTGAAGGTGATGAGCCGGCCATTGTAGTAGAATGCCTTAATGGATATCGATTAAAAGAACGATGCCCATCAAATATCGGGGAATTCACAGTACCTATGGGCGAAGTGGAGACCTTACAACAAGGAGATGATGTTACCCTAGTTACCTATGGTTCATGCGTGCGAATCGCCCAACAAGCGATGGCCATGCTGGAAGAAGATGACATCTCTGTTGAACTTATTGACATTCAAACTCTATTGCCCTTTGATTGTGCTAAGAATATCCTTGAATCGATCAAAAAAACAAATAGGGTCGCTGTTTTAGACGAAGACGTTCCGGGTGGAGCATCAGGCTTTATTCTTCAGCAAATCATTGAAGAACAAGGAGCCTACCAATACCTTGACAGCCCCCCGGTCACTATTTCAGCTCGCCCCCATCGAAGTGCCTATGGAAGCGATGCTGATTACTGGAGTAAACCCAGCGCAGATGATGTCTATGCTTCGGTGTATAATTTGATGCACGAAGTCGATCCTGGCAACTACCCAAAATAACTTTAGTCCTTCTTAAAGATTGAACTCAATCTTAAACTCTTCCGTCTTAAGACTGGAACCAATACCAAAGGTCATTGATCTTCCATTATTTTCAACGGCGCGCTTTTTCTCAGGCACATCAGTTATAGACTGCATAACTGCCTTGTTCGTTGAGAAAATTGAAAGGTGGTTTGCTCGATAGGAAATATGTACAAATTCCTTTAAATCATTTTCGATATAGAGATCAAATCCATCCGATTCTGCATCTCTCTGTTCAAAAACGATTTTACCCTTTACCTCCTTATGAATAGGCATCTCTCCAATAAACGATATCCCAATCTTACCTTCTGACGCAAAACGTCGATAAAGCGCATCATCCTCATAATTGAAGGTTACCTGATGCGTAACAAAATTCCCCTGTAGGCCTTTAGGATACTCAAAGAATGGATCCATAGCCATTGCACTTCGAAGATCTTTTAGGTTCTTGTTTTTGCGCTGTAAAAGGCCGAACCAATCCTGCATACTTGATTCCTCATAATAGGTCAGTGACTTGCTGGAAAAACTAGCTTCATTAATCATGAGACCAATTGCCTGCCAAATTTCGTCAGGAAGTCCAATGGATAAAGCTTGCGACATATTGACTTCCAAAGAATTGGATTCCACATTATGAGCAACACGTCCATTATTAAGCAATTCTACAGGCCCCATGCGCAGCTGTAAGTTCAACAAACCTTGCCCATTGATGTCTTTTGAAGCCGCGTTATAGGTTAGACCATTTCCCGTGTACCCCGGAATAGATGCATCGAAACTGCCATTTTGAAAGTAATAGTCATCCTCCCCTGCTTTGTGAGAAAACATACCCTTTACTTCTAGCAATGGCTTTTGCGAAGGCACGCGTATACGAGATAGTAACTGCGGGAAAAATGGATTTATATCTTTTGGAGTAAGATAAACTCCCGTGTAGAGCGTTTCACCTCGCAAAGCAGTTGACTTTTCAAAACTAAAACCAATAGAATCCGCATAAATTGTATCATTCACTTTTATCCAATCGTTATCCAAGGCGTCAGACTGCCAATCAATTTGAAGAAATCCATCTAGATGCACTCCATTAAATCGCGAATCAACCGCAACATCACCAATTCCTTGAATAGATGGCATAAAATGTAAACTATCAATCATCTGAAGTTCGCCATTCGCGTGAAAATAAGACCTCCGATCAGATTCCTTTTTCTCTTGGGTTTGCTTTGTTTGAATGTGGTCCATAGCTATAAACTGAGAATCCAAATCTTGCCCTTTATAGATAAAATTTCCTCTGCCATTTGCCTCATTTCGGCCTTTAACCGTCATGGAAACATCACTAAACTGATGCCTTGATTCGTTAACCGGCGATATCAAAGTACATCCCTCCAACTTAGACAGTACGCCATTCTTCTGGACATATAAGGTGTCTCCATTAGGATACAATCTCGAATCAGCAACATCAATAAATGGAATCTCACGAACCTCAAGGGATGATGTGGACATATCGTAGTCCGCTGAACCCGAATTAAAGGATAAGTCTCCTTGGGAAGGGTTTGTAGCATAAAACGTCATATCATCCTGCCCCTCAGGTACACGGAAAAACAACCTCCTAGCGTCAATATCCCACTGGAATTCACGGATATTCACACGATAGGCATTGTAAGCTAAGTCAATAAAGTTATCCTCTGAATTAGATATAAAGGTTCCATAGTTTTCGTCCATATCGACCTCCATAGAAACATCTTTAACAGAAAAAGTAACCTGATCGCCTCCAGACTTAACTTCAAGATCTCCAGATGATGCCATGATATCTTTATCGGTAAGGGTAAAGTCTTCCGAGGTTAACTTCGCATCACTCCATTCGATGGCGCCATCGGCTGTAATTGCGGTATCTGTTACCTGTAGAGTACCCTCAAGTAGCGTGCGCCCTTGATTCATAGAAAATGGATTGTTGGCATTCGAGGTAGCCACTAATTTACCCTCATAGGGAAACCACCTTAACTTATTCTTTTCACTCTTCATTTCTGGAGATAAGAATCCCATTTCACTCCGTTCAATGTTTAAGGAATCCGCAAAGGCCACTACAGAGTCCTTGAAAAATTCAATTCGCTTGGATGAAAAATCAGAGGTTAGATAATCTACCGTGCCTGTTCCGATAACCCCATTGCTCCGATCGAGTTGATAAAAACCCGTAAGTCGTCCTCTATCTTGATACAATGAGATTCCTTCTTCACCGGTTGATTCTTTGATGCCGAGTGATTTATCATTCATAAGCATGAGCGTATCCCTTATATCCGGAAAGATGTATGCGCTAGTCAGTGTTCCTATAAAACTCAGATCAACGGAATCAATGTAGAATAAAGAATCTAACGAAAAGGGGTCTAGCGAAAAATAAAAGCTATCCCTATTATAATCACCACCACGGATGCTTGAATCAGAATAGAAAACTTTGGAATGATTAAAGGTTTCAATTTTGGGATAACTTTCATCTTGATTGACGGTTCCTGAGTGGTTATCCGGTGAATTGACGGATACAACGATATCAGCACCCTCAATGACTGACTTAACACGCAATAAATTCGACGCTGAATTTGGATTATTGTAGAGAACATCCATCCGTAATTCATTCAAGCTATCTGAGATGAAATGATAGGGCTCATATTCAAACAAGGCATCATCATCTAGAAACTCAAACTGACCCGCTGTAAACATCCCTGAAAAGTTAAATGACTTGTCCTTATCAATGTCAAAGGTTTCATTATCCGGATATATACCGGTTCGATCATACTCAGATATCATAACCGATGAGACGCCCGTCGTCGTCGCAATATCCAAATCAACATTATACGTAACATTTTTACCCGTAGAATAGGATGACATCCCCATTTCATCAAAGTCCGAAGTCTTGCGAAGTGCCTCAACGTATAAAATGATCTTAGGCAGCAAATCCACTCGTTCTTCTGCCTCATTAAATGCAATGAAGCCATTAGCCATTAATCGATAAAAATTAGGATACTGTTGACGGTAGGAGACACTCGGTGCAAGAATTTTCCCTAAGGCCTTTGCAGAGAGAGAGGCGCCACGAAGCTCCCCATTATAGCTATCATAAATCTTTTCAATTTCACTGTTCCCATAACGCATACCCGTGTTTTGAAAAGACTCATAACTAAAGTATTTGTCAGATATAATATTTACACTTTTTGTACGCGAATTAGTAAACAGATTAAATTCTATTTCTCGCCCATCCAATGGCCAGCGAAGAACTTCTGCTTCGACAATCATATTTTGTCTACCTAATGTAAAAGGAATATCAGATACAATATCCAACCCAGTCCTTGCCTCTAATGTATTCGACTTAACCTTGTATTCAACCTCAACAGCAGGATGGGATATTGAGTCATTCGCAGTATATATCAGAAGACTACCTAGACCCCCAAATATTTTATTGGGCATGGCTACCTTGAGCGACTTGGGCTTGTAGACGGCGAGTAGTTTCTGACTGCTAGGATCCCGAAACTCAACAACACAGACCTCACCTCGGGGCGCATCAACACCAATTTCATTTCCTCTAAGGTGAAATCCCCCATTCACGCTAACATATTCATTGATTTGTTGCGTTGGCAATCGGACGGTTGCCAGGAAGTCAGGGTAATTCTTGTCCCTTGTTTGATTGTCCAGACGATCCTTAAAGACTCCTGGAAAAGCCTCACGACTATACTTTGGATAGTTCATAAGTGCAGAATCGCATGACACTTCAAACTTTGTGGTCTTCACATTATAGCTCGTCAGCTGGGCATAAGCCTCATCCCCCGGAATCCCCGCACCAACCCAGTCCATCAATCCACCCATACCCTGCCAATCATAGATCTTTCCATAAAAAACTCCTGTGGTGTTTTTTACAACCATAGTATCATATGGATTATCTGCCTGAAGTACTACAGGTTGATCAAACATTAGCGCAAGTCCTTGATCACTCGACCAAGAAACAGCGCTTGCCTTTCCTAAAACCCGCCATGTATTTTTGCCGCGTGCCGTGAGAATACCAGACCGCGCAAACTTTCGCCATTTTATGACCTCTTCATCGAACTTGCTTTCCTTACCAGGGTAATAAAACCCTATCTGGTCAGCGAATACTTCATGCCATTGATCTAACGGCACGCATTTTGTCGAATCAATAAGCATACACAAACCAGCTATTCTCCGCTCACGATCTACAGTCCAACGCCCCACCTGATGCATTGAATTAGCATACTCTGCAATGTGCCGCATTAAGTTACTACTGGCTTGACCTGAAGCAACATATTGACCAAAACGTTCAGGGAAAGCATCATCTTTATCCTTGCGACTAGATTCTATTGATTCCATTAAGGAATTGACATAAGAGGGATCGTTGATATCATACTTAGGACTTACTTGAGCAAGGCCCAAATTCTGTACAAAGAGTAAAACAATGAGTATTCCAATGGAGTATATACCTTTCATATCTACAATTTACACTTTCCATCGCAGGGCAAGCCATGCAGATGAAGCGCGTTTATCTACAAGTTTCAGGCCAAGTGTCTTCATTCGTTGCTCTACCCATGCCCAATCAGCCAACAAAAGACCGCTTAAAATAATATTACCCTGTTCAGGATGTAAGGATTTGAGCAAGGCTTCAATATTTTGGTCAATAGCATTTTTATTCACGTTAGCCAAAATGCAATCATAGATTATTCCATCATGTTGATATCCATCATTTGCTTGATATCTAAGTTCAATTTCTTGATGGTTTGCTCTAGCCACATCCCGTGCACTTTCCACCGCAATCATATCATTATCTATGCCGACAACCCTGGAAGCCCCACGCATTTTTGCATAGACGGCCAAAATACCTGTTCCGCACCCAAAATCGAGGACCGATTGGCTATCAAACATCATATCTTCCATGGTTTCTAGAACCATTCGTGTAGTATCATGATACCCTGTACCAAAAGCCATTTTAGGATCAATCACAAGTTGATACGGACGACTTGATTCCGGCGATGAAAACGATGGATATATGTAGATTTCTCTGCCAATCTCTATGGGCTTGATCTGCTGTTCCCATAGAGTATTCCAATTTTGGTTTACCACAGGTATAGCATCTAAGGTTACAGCGAAAGGCAGATTCGAGAGTCTTTGATCAATCGACTCTTTCTCCCATACCTGCTCCTTAATATATCCGATGAGTTTATCGTCTAAAAATTCGAACGACTCAAATTCTTCCTCATGTAAAATGGCTGCAATAATCTCAAACGCACTATTTACTTCCAACGAATCATTGGATTCAACGGTAAAAACGACTTGAACATATTGCTCCACAGGGGTTAGATGCTTTTCTGATCAACACAAGCTTCTGCAATGGCCGCAAAGGACTGAGCCTTGAGTGACGCCCCGCCTACCAAAGCTCCATCAACATCTTCCAATGCAAAGGTTCCTGCGGCATTCTCAGGCTTGACGCTACCACCATAAAGAATAGAAATCGAATTGGCCACCTCTTCGCCATACTGGGTTGCAATCATCCCACGTAAGGCTTGATGCACTTCTTGAATTTGGTTGGGTTGAGCACTTTTTCCTGTACCGATAGCCCAAATAGGCTCATAGGCCAAAATGATTCGCTCCATTTGCTTAGCATCTAAATGAAAGATTCCTGCCTGAATCTGATGCATTAAAAAGGCTAAATAATCTCCGGACTCCCTGACTTCAAGCGACTCACCAATACAGAAAACAACTTCTAACTGAGTTTCCATACAACGAGAAACCTTTTGCGCGAGATCCTCATCTGATTCATTCCATAAAGCACGTGATTCAGAGTGACCAATTAAGGTGAATACCGTACCTAACGAATCCAATTGCTTTGCAGAAACTTGTCCTGTGCATGCACCTGCCTCCATGGCGCTTACCATTTGGCTACCTACTTTAATATGTGCAGGGAGCAAGGGCATTACTGCCGGGATGTATGGACTACTCGGAGTTACTCCAATGCTAATGGTATTAGGAAGAGAGTGTATAGCAGCGTTTTTTAAATCACCGCAAAGGTCGAATACCTCTTCCCAGGTTAAGTTCATTTTCCAGTTGCCTATTACATAATGTTTTCTCATGGTTGTTTGGTTTCAGATAAGTGGTTAAGAATTGAAAACTCGAAATCAGACAGAATGCAATGCCTTCGCGCCATAACGGCCTTGGCTACATCTACTGCCTTATCCAGTCGATAGGTGTATACTTTTTGACGATTTACCCAAGAAAAAGAGGGTAAGAATTTAGGAGGGAAATCTCCTCCTACAATATTGACATTTACTCCAAGAACCGTTCCTGTGTTGAGCATTGTATTAATGCCTGTTTTGCAATGGTCCCCCATAAGCGTTCCTATAAACTGGCGGTCGGAGTTTACATAGTCTTGCTCGAGATAGCTGTAGACCTTCACAGAACTGTAATTGTTTTTAAGATTGGATGTATTGGTATCAGCCCCTAGATTACACCAATAGCCTATGACTGAATTTCCCAGGTAACCATCATGTCCCTTGTTAGAATAGCCCTGAAAAACAGAGTTACTCACCTCACCACCCACCTTGCAATAGGGCCCTAAGACCGTAGCACCATATATCTTTGCGTTCATTTTAAGAACAGATCCTTCACCCATCATAAATGGTCCACGTACTCGACTACCCTCCATTACGGTTGCATTCTTTCCGATATACACCGGACCATTTACGGTATTAAACGTGGCATTAAGTACTTCTGCTTCTTCTTCGATAAACAATTGATCAATCGGACCAATGCAAACACAATGATCCGGAAGATTTTGGCTTGTCGAATGCTTAGTTAATACTTTAAAATCCCTTGCAATTTGCTCTCCTGCCCATTCAAAAATTTCCCAAGGACGACTGAGCATCTTCCAGCCCACTTTGCCATTTATCTCAACTTCGTTTGCATCAGCAGCGGAAGTATCTACACATGAGGCGACCTGAACACCGTGATCATAGAGAGACTCTCCTGGATTGAGCGCCAGAATATTTTCAACCAAATCAGGAACACATAAAAAGGCTGAATTAATCATAACACAAACACCATCGAGTGTCGGAGTCTGCTCCATCAAATACGCCTGTGTTTGAATTTCTACATTGTCTTCTAGCGCATCCGACCATGTTTCTTGTATTGTGCGTAATCCTATACGAAGACCACTAATGGATCTTGTTAACGTTAAAGGAGCCAATCCTTGCCATTGGCTAAAGTGATCTACAAGAATGTATTTTTTCTTCATGAGAAAATCATTTACCAGCGTATAAGTGCGCTAGCCCAAGTAAATCCACTACCGAAGGCAGCTAAACAGACTAGATCTCCTTTTTTTATCCTTCCTTGTTCCCAAGCTTCGGTTAACGCAATAGGAATAGACGCTGCCGTCGTATTTCCAAAGCGTTGGATGTTATTCACAACTTTTTCATCGGGAAGGCGCAAGGTTCGTTGTACAAATTGGCTTATACGGAGATTGGCTTGGTGAGGAACCAACACATCAATATCACTTGGAGTTAGGCCATTTCGACCTAATGCCTCCATGATAACCTCAGGAAACTTCACCACCGCTTTTTTGAAAACTGCCTGTCCATTCATGTAAGGATAAATTTGTTCCTTATTCATCATATCAGGAGTAATAAAAATACCCTCCATACTCTCTGCACTAGGATACTCACTTAAACGGGTCTCGTCATCGATCCAGTGCCCACCATGGCACCCAGGATTGAGATAGGCCAGCTCCTCAGCAGCTGAACCATCACTGTGCAGGTGCGTTGACAAAATACCCTCTTCTGGATTATCCGATGGCTGAAGAATTGCTGCTCCTGCACCATCTCCAAAAATTACAGAAACGTTTCGACCTCTAGTAGAAAAATCCAATCCGCAAGAATGAAATTCAGCACCCACTACAAGCACATTCTTATACATGCCGGTTTTTACAAACTGATCTGCCACACTCAAAGCATAAATAAACCCCGAACACTGATTACGAACATCGAGTGCACCGACTTCCTTCATACCCATTGCACGCTGCAATAACACGCCACAACCCGGAAAATAATAATCAGGACTTAGCGTAGCAAAGACGATAAAATCAACATCTTGAGCGGTAATGCCTGCGCGCTCTATTGCTACCTCTGCCGCTTTTACACCCATAGTGGTGGTTGTCTCCTCAAAACGTTTGGCATATCGACGTTCCTTGATACCCGTTCGCTCTTGGATCCAAGTATCACTTGTTTCCATGTATTGAGTCAGGTCATCATTCTTTACAACGCGTTCTGGGACATAAAAGCCAAGGCCGGCAATACGTGTAGAATGTAACATAAATTGCTTTTTATGAAGGTAATAAAATGTCGACGACCAAACGAATATCACTCGAGGGATTCCATTGCAGTCCATGAAATCCTAATGCTTTGGCAGCCTTGATGTTTTCGTCTTTATCGTCAATGAATAGTGTTTTTTTGGGGTCAACACCTTCCTGCTCTATAATGGTTTGCCAAGCTCCATATTCCGGTTTACGATGCCCTATCTCATGGGAGTAAAAGACATGATCAAAATATTGGGATATATCCTGCTCAGATGAGGCACTTCGCATTGCTTGGTCAACCCACTCAGCATGATAAGTATTGATGTTACTCAATACATAGGTCTTGAACCGGGGCCTTAGTTTGTTTAGATATTCAAATATCGAATGGTCAATATGAAAGAGCATGGCATTCCAGGCCTCAACAATCTCGGTGTCCGATGCATAATTCAACTCAGGGCGCACCCTATCGAGAAATTCTTCACGGCTTACTTCGCCTCGCTCAAGTTGTTCAAAAAGATGCGTTTGTCCTGCGTAGTGATAAAGCTCACTTGCCTTTTTACCACCAAGTGAAATAAAGGACTGCACCGTCTTCTCAAAGTCTACGGGGATGATTACATTCCCTAGGTCGAAGACAACAACCTCAATATGTAGATTATGGAGCCAGGATAAGTGATCCGGCATACTATGCTAGCACAGCATTAATCGCATCAACGAAAGTCGCCTTAGGCTGGACACCGACAAACTTTTGCACCACCTCACCTTTGTGCATTAATAAAACTGTAGGAATACTTCGAATGCCAAAGCGGCCTGCTGTTTCCGGGTTCTCATCGACATTGAGTTTACCCACTACTGCTTTGCTGTCAAATTCAGAAGCAACCTCCTCAATCGTAGGACCAAGTGCAACACAAGGGCCACACCATTCTGCCCAAAAGTCTACAAGAACAGGTTGATCACTTTGTATTTGTTCTTCAAAATTCGCATCGGTAAATTTGAACGCCATATTTGTTGTTTTATAGAGTTGATGTAATTGTATCGTGAAAGTACAATATGAACACAACATGAGCATAGAAAGTTATTCCTCATTTTCCACCACACTATGCTCGGTGGGCCATGCCCAATTGAAAGGTCAAGGAAGACTCTGCCGATAGCCCTTCGATAAACCTTCTATTCGGAACTATACGATATTGATTTGAGGTTAAATTCAATACATTATTGTCCGTATCATATACCTTAATATAGACCGGAACGTCTCCTTTGTTCTCCTCACAGAGGATCTTGATCCGATCGGTAAGATCGGTCGTTACAGCGTCTAACTTGAGATGGAGATCTATTCTTGACGTATACTTTTCGCGCAGGCCATCGAGAAGTTCCATCGCATGGATTTCAAAACGGTACTCATCGCGATACCGATTAAACTTATAAGCGCCAGTAATCATCAGTAAGTGACCAGGATTCTGCACAAAATGTTCGAACTCGAGGAATTTTTCTCGAAACAGCATAAATTCCATGGACCCCTCAAAGTCTTCAAGTACAAAGCGGCAATACTTCTGCCCTTTCTGAGAAAACCGAACATCAGAGGATGCAATGATTCCTCCTAGTCGGACTACTCCAGACTTACGACGTTCCATGGTTTCCGTAGTGGAATTTGCAAAGCTATTCAAGTCCAAACGGTAGGGATCTAACGGATGACCGGAAAGATAAACCCCGGTGACTTCTTTTTCCTTTTGCAGGCGTTCAATACTTGACCATTGTCGTGTTGCCGGTGCCTCGGGTTTTACTAAGGTTTCCACCTCACTTTCTCCAAACAAGCTCGCTTGACTGCTGGATTGAATTTGGTACAATCGCTGTCCATAGTTTACCGCTTTATTGATAAGCATCAGACCATCCATTGGATCTTTTTCGATGTATTGCTCACGGCGAATACCCTTGAAACTGTCAAACGCACCCGCTATGGCCAAGGATTCAAGGGTTTTATTGTTGACTTGATTTGATCGCAGTCTTGCTGTAATATCAAAAATGTCGGCATACGGGCCATTTTCTAGACGCTCTTTAACAAGCTCATCCACCGCAAGCTGCCCAACCCCTTTGATCGCGGACAAAGCAAATCGGATTTCTCCTTTGGCATTTACTCGAAACTTAGCGCCTGCTTCGTTGATATTTGGCCCTAGGACAGAGAGCTTCATCCGCTTACATTCTTCCATAAAGAAGCTGACCTTTTTAATGTCGCTCATATTATGGGTCAGAACAGAGGCCATATATTCTGCAGGATAGTGCGCTTTTAAGTATGCTGTTTGATAAGCGATTAGCGCATAACAGGTTGAGTGCGACTTGTTGAAGGCATAGGATGCAAAAGCTTCCCAATCTTGCCATACTTTCTTGATTGTCTTTTCGTCGATAGAGTTTTTCTTACAGCCCGCTTCAAAAGTTGGCCATAACTTATCGATGACCTCCTTCTTTTTCTTACCCATTCCCTTGCGCAATTCATCAGCCTGCCCCTTGGTAAAGCCAGCTAGATCTTGTGCCAAAAGCATGACTTGCTCCTGATAAACGGTTATACCGTATGTTTCTTTGAGGCGACCCTCCATTAACGGATGGTCAAATTCTACCTTTTCTCGGCCATGTTTCCTAGCGCAATATGAAGGAATGTATTCAATGGGACCTGGTCGGTAGAGAGCGTTCATGGCAATCAAATCCTCGAAGCAATCCGGTTTTAGATCCTTGAGATGCTTTTGCATCCCACCAGACTCAAACTGAAAAATACCGTTGGTGTAGCCTTTCTGGAATAGCTTAAAGGTTTTTTCATCATCTAATGGGAAAGCATCTGGATCGAGGTCCACGTCATGCCCTTCTTTGATTAATGCTACGGCATCTTTGATAATACTTAGCGTTCGAAGACCTAGAAAGTCCATCTTTAGAAGACCAGCGTCTTCGACAACACTGTTATCGTATTGGGTTAGCAGCAGGTCTGAATCTTTTGACGTAGTAACAGGAATAAGGTTTTTGATATCCTCAGGAGTTATGATGATACCACAAGCATGCACACCCGTATTTCGCACAGAACCTTCAAGGTTTTTGGCCTCGCGAACCATCTCACCAATTTTATCTTCCCGTGCAGCCGTCTTCCTAAATTCTTCGGCCTGTTGTAATTGATTGGCGTTAAGTTTACCCTTAAGCTTCTCATCTATTCCCTGCTTAGCCAATACTTTGTTTAGGGTAGCACTTAAGTGGTCGGGAAACGACTTAGCCACCTGATTGACATCTTGCAAAGGAATATCCATCACGCGTCCAACATCTCGCAGAGAAGACTTTGCCGCCATCGAGCCGTAGGTAATAATCTGCGCCACCTGGTCCTTGGTGTATTTATCAACGACATAGTCAATAACGCGCTGACGACCTTCATCATCAAAATCAATATCGATATCTGGCATCGATACACGCTCAGGATTTAGGAAACGCTCAAAGAGTAAATCGTACTTTATGGGATCTACATTGGTTATTCCCAAGCAATAGGCAATGGCTGAACCCGCTGCAGATCCTCTACCTGGCCCCACACTAACATCGAGTTGTCTTGCTGCGGTTGTAAAATCCTGTACAATAAGAAAGTACCCCGCATACTTTGCCTTGATAATGGTTTTTAACTCAAACTCTAGCCGCTCTAGAACATGACTTTCCAAGGGTTCTCCATAACGCTTTTTTGCGCCCTCAAAGGTCAAGAATTCAAGATACTTAGCTTCCGATTCAAATCCTTCTGGAATAGAGAACTTGGGCAAAACGGGTAAATCGCGTTCAAGATGAATTCCTTTAACCTTATCGGCAATGGCCATTGTATTCTCAATGGCGTCTGGCACATCGGAAAACAATTGCTTCATCGCCTCTTGAGACTTGAAATAAAACTCATTATTAGGGAATCCAAAGCGAAAACCCTTACCGTGGCCTTTCGGAGTGTACTTGCTCTCACCCGTGTTTACACACAACAAGATATCGTGGGCTGAGGCATCTTCTTCTTCGGTGTAGTGGCTATCATTAGTGGCTATAATAGGAATATTGTGCTTATTGGCAAGACGAATCAAAACCTGGTTGACGTCCTCCTGACTCATGCCCGTATTATCAATATCATCAAGACCATGACGCTGAAGCTCGACATAATAATCCTCTCCAAAGACATCAACCCACTCCAACAACATCGCTTCAGCCGCTTCCTCCCCTTTATGGAGTATGGTCTGAGGAATAATAGCTCCTATACAGCAACTTGTTGCAATAAGCCCCTCCTTATATTGTTTGATTAACTCAAAATCCACTCTCGGCCACTTCGAATAGAGTCCCTCGATAAAACCTAATGAACAGAGTTTGGACAAGTTTTGATATCCCTCTAAATTTTTTGCAAGAAGTAACTGATGGTAGCGCTTATCTTTCTTCCCACCGACAAATGACTTTTGAAAACGATCTTCCACTAAGTAGAATTCACAGCCTACAATAGGTTTTACGTTCTGTTTGTTTGCCTCGGCGACAAACTTAAAGGCCCCAAACATATTGCCATGATCGGTGATAGCTACTGCCTGTTGGCCATCTGCTTTCGCTTTGCTAATCATGGATGGGATACTCGAATGACCATCGAGCAAAGAAAACTGGGTATGATTATGTAAATGACAATAATCGCTCATCGTTCGCAATCTAATGTTTTTTATGCGCTACAACAAGCTATAAGCTCGGTGAATAATCAACGTTAGTAAGATGACACAAAGCATACAATTCTTTGCCGTATTTTTAAAGTATGAGATGGTACTCTCTTGCGTTGTTAACTTGTTTGATTGGGCTGTTGTTTGCCCAAACAAGTCCTGCTATCACGTGCGCCCTTACCGATGCATCGTCCTACGAAGATCTCGATAGTCAAGGACAGGAAAAAGAGAGTCAAGAAAACGAACAAGAGGAAAAAGAGGGCGAGGAAAAGGAATCCGAAAAGTTTCTAGAACGGCAACTGGGTTTACCCTCTGCACATTCTACCTTTTTTCCATCAAATCATACTGGGACTAATCGCCTCAGGCATAATCTATACACCGATATCATAATACCGCCTCCGGACTTGGTCTAACAAACACCGTCTTTTGTTTTGTTAAACCAATTTTAAATTATGAAAAACTCATTTTCTTGGAAGCAAGACGTCCCTGCGAGTCTTGTTGTCTTTTTTGTCGCACTACCTCTTTGTTTAGGTATTGCAGTGGTGTCCGATGCACCTAACGTTTTTGCAGGGCTTATCGCCGGTATCATCGGTGGAATCGTAGTAGCTGCCTTAAGTGGTTCTCGTCTCGGTGTCAGTGGACCGGCCGCTGGATTAGCCGTTATTGTAGCTACAGCCATCGGAGAAATCGGATATAGCGCCTTTTTGTGGGCTGTGGTTTTAGCAGGAGTGCTTCAACTCGCCTCAGGGTTTCTGCGAATGGGTGTTATCGCCTATTTCTTTCCTAACTCCGTAATTAAGGGGATGTTATCCGGTATCGGCCTCGTAATTTTCATTAAAGAAATTCCACACGCCTTAGGCCAAATCAAGGTTGCTGGGGGTCCAGACCTTGGATTGTTTGAAGGGATTGCCTATGGCCCCATCACCATAACTGTCATTTCGCTAGTTATTCTAGCTATTTATGAGAGCAAGTGGGTGAAAAGCCAAGCATGGAGCCGAATAATGCCAGGCCCCCTTTTGGTCGTCATCCTCGGTGTTGCTCTCGGAGTAGCCTTTAAAGGGCAAGCTATGTTAAAACTACTTGCAGGCCATCATGTTAACATGCCTGGTTCTGAATCCATGGAAGCCCTTCTCAGCGGTGGACAAGACTTTTCATCTTACACCAATAAATTCTTTGGACAATTTCAACTCGTTGATTTATCCGTGTTTAATGATACGAGCTTAATCTACCCAATCATCACGACTGCCTTTGTGTTATGGATTGTGGCTAGCCTTGAAACTCTTTTATGTGTCGAGGCAACGGATAAACTTGATCCGGAACATTTTGCGACACCGACTAATAGAGAGTTAAAAGCGCAAGGTATTGGAAACATCATCTCGGGATTAATTGGAGGTCTTCCGATTACGCAAGTTATTGTACGAAGTTCTGCCAATATTCAATCCGGCGGAAAATCAAAGTATTCGGCCATCATCCACGGTTTCCTTTTATTGATTTGCGCATTTAGTATTCCGCAGTTCTTGAGTATGATTCCTTTTGCCTCGTTGGCTGCCATTCTCTTCCTAGTGGGTTACAAGCTTGCCAAACCAAGCCTGTTTGTAGCGATGTGGAAGAAAGGATATGTTCAGTTCATTCCATTTATTGCCACCATTGCAGGAATCTTATTCCTAGATCTCTTGAAGGGTGTGAGTATAGGACTTGTTATCGCCGTATTCTTTATTATGTGGAAGCAGTTTAAATCGCCTATCGTATTCGAACAGGTTGGCGGCGATGCGAAAAAACTACAGTTGCACTTAACAAAGCATGCAACCTATCTGCGTAAGGCATCTCTTATCAAGGCACTCAACGATCTTCCGGAGGGATCTGCGCTAGAGATTGTCTACACAGGGGACGGTGCCATTGACAATGATATTATCGATGTCTTTCAAGACTTCCAAGAAGAAGCCATTCGAAAAGCCATTACTATTACAAACTCTACAAAATAAACTTATGATTACTGAAAAATCCGTTTTAGAAAATTTGAGCCCCGCGAATGCACTAGAGCTACTTCAAAAGGGTAACCAACGTTACGTTGAGACGTCTCTATCAGGCGTTGACCTTAACGACTTAAGAGAGAAATCAACCAATGGACAACTTCCGCATTCAATTGTCTTGAGTTGCATTGATTCTCGAGTTCCCGTAGAAACTATTTTCGATTGTTCTGTAGGAGACATCTTTGTGAGTCGACTAGCAGGTAACATCATAAATGAAGATGTTCTCGCAGGTATGGAATATGCATGCGCTGTTGTAGGGACTAAAGCTATTGTTGTCATGGCCCATGAAAGCTGCGGAGCGGTCAAAGCTGCCTGTTCTAAAGTGCGTCTTGGCAACATCACTACAACACTCGTGCGCATTGACGAATCGATTGAGCAATACGAAAAAGAACATAGTGTAGTCGTCGACGAAAGCCATACCAATGAAGTCGCCAAAAAGAATGTTGAGGTAGCCATTGAGCAGATTCGTGCCAAGAGCCCCATACTCAAAGATCTCCTTGACGAAGGAAAGATTGGAGTTTACGGAGCCTTTTACAACTTAGGGTCGGGTAAGGTAGATTGGTTGTAGTTCAAGGCTTAAGGGCATTCTTTTTAGAAGTCGTATCTTTTAGGAATGGAACTCCAAAATAGAAAGCCCTACGAATTGCCGCTAGAACCTATGTCTCAAGAATATGAGGCATACACTGAAGAGCACTTCGAGGTCTGGACAACCTTATATGATGCTCAACTTCCGATACTCCAAAGTAGAGCAACTGAAAAGTATTTTCAAGGACTAGAACTTTGTGGTTTTGAGCGTGAAAAAATTCCCGTAATCAAAGAGGTCAACCAACGCCTTAAAGCAGCCACGGGTTGGGAAGTTTTTATCGTACCTGGCCTCATTGACGACAAACCATTCTTTGAGTTTCTAGCTGCGAAAAAATTCCCAGCAACTACCTGGTTACGTAGCAAAGAAGAGCTAGAGTATTTGGAAGAACCTGATATGTTTCACGATGTTTTTGCGCATGTTCCGCTACTTAGTATTCAACCCTTCGTAGATTTTGTGCAAAAAATGGCCGAGGTTACGCTTCGTTACATCGATAACCCGAAAGCAGTTAATCTCATGAGCCGTTTGTATTGGTTTACTGTAGAATTTGGGCTAATTCGTGAACATGAAAACCTCAAGCTATATGGCGCAGGAATTATGTCGTCATCGGGAGAAAGTGTCTTTGCCACAGAAGATCAAGACGTCCCGCGCTATCCATTTGATTTAGCGCATATTTTTGATACGCCTTATTACAAGCACGACTTTCAGAAACAATACTTTGTGATTGATTCCTACGAGCAACTGTATGATAGTATGGCAACCATGGAAGAAGAACTGAACAAAGCCCTTCTCCGAAACTAAAAACCCTTGAGAACTAATTGGGTACTACATTGTTACACACCTATGAAAAGCAACCTCCCTGTTCTCATAACCGCCCTAGTTTTTTCTTTACTACTCAACGCTTGCTCTGGTCAAAATCCAAGCGACTATGTAAGTGTTGATGAAACTATCCCTATGAATACCATACACCAGTTTACCGTGGAGGATATCGAAGGAAATTCCTTCGATTTTGCAGCATTAGTTGGCAAAAAAGTCATCATCGTGAATGTAGCGTCCTATTGCGGGCTTACTCCTCAGTACAAAGACCTTCAAGAGCTATACGAAAGGTATAAAGACGAGGACCTTGTCATCATTGGATTTCCAGCAAACAACTTCCTTTCTCAAGAACCCGGTAGCAACGAAAGTATACAGACCTTCTGTTCTGCGAAATATGGGGTAACCTTTCCCATGATGGCGAAGATTAGTGTTAAAGGAGACAAACAGCACCCTATCTATACATGGTTAACTTCGGAAGAGCAGAATGGTGTGGAGAGCACCAAAGTTGGATGGAATTTTCAGAAGTATCTCATTAATGCTGATGGCACCTATCATGCCATGATTGATCCTAGAGCCTCCATTCTCAATGAGGAGATCATCCAATGGATTGAAAACTAATAGTCCATTAACTGCTGCAAGCTTTCTTCCAACCGCGACTTCGCGAGGTAGTTAGCCTCTAACTCTGGATGAAAAGGAACAGGACTTTGTAAGCTAGATACAAAGCGTACTGGGGCATCGAGTTCTTCAAACATATGCTCTCCAATCCAACGGCAAACATCACTACCTATTCCTCCAATTTCTACATCTTCTTGTAAGACTAAAACTTTACCTGTGGCCTCAACGGCCTTGCGGATGCCATCATAATCGAGGGGAGCAAGACTGCGTAAATCAAAAATGTGCGCGTCACAATCTAAGGCTTCGGCAACCTCCTTGGCCCAATGCACCCCCATTCCATAGGTTATAATTGTTACATCACTCCCCTCTTGAACGACAGCACCATGATCAATTGACGTCGTATAGTATCCAACAGGAACCTCATCTTTTAAGCTTCTGTACAATGCTTTGTGCTCAAAAAACATCACAGGGTTAGGATCATTAATTGCAGCTAAGAGCATGCCTTTCGCGTCATGCGGTGATGAAGGGAAAACGACTTTCAGCCCAGCAGTATGCGTAAACCAACCCTCATTGGATTGAGAATGGTATGGACCAGCCCCTACCCCTGCACCCGTCGGCATGCGAACAACCACACTTGCGGCCTGCCCCCATCGGTAATGACTTTTTGCAAGATTGTTTACGATTGCCGTAAAACCCGAAGAGACAAAATCAGCAAATTGCATTTCCACAACGCTCTTACACCCGGCAATGCTGTATCCTAAGGAGGCGCTTAGAATAGCTGATTCACACAAAGGCGTATCCCTAACTCGTTCAGCTCCAAACAATTCAACAAAGCCGTCAGTTATCTTAAATACTCCTCCATAATCCCCCACATCCTGACCCATAACAACCAAATTGTCGTCGGCCATCATTGCTTCTTTTAAACCATCCGATATTGCATCGACAAATCGCATTTCATTTGTTTCATGCGATGGATCTACCATTACAGGATTATGCATTGCGTAGACGTCTTCTAGCTCCTGTGTAGTGGATGCTTTTACATTTTCATAACCAATGGCCTTATTCCAATTCTCTTGAATGCTTGCCTTAATGCTCGCGCGTTTTTCCTGAATAGATGTTTCATTTAAGATGCCGCATTCGGCTAGAAACAATTCATAATTCGCTAAAGGATCCTTGACAGACCACTCATCAAAATGATGCTGTGGAACATACTTAACGCCAGATGCCTCCTCATGGCCGCGCATACGAAACGTATTACATTCCAGTAACACAGGCCCCTTCCCATCTCGACAGCGCTGTCCGTGATAGGTGATATGTTTAAAGACTTCAATAACGTTATTTCCTTCGATAGAGAACGAGGGAATCCCGTAGCCTAATCCGCGATCAGAGAGCTTTTTACACCGATATTGCTTCGAAGTAGGGGTAGAAAGTCCATAGCCATTGTTTTCAATTACGAATACGACAGGTAATTGCCAAACGGCGGCCACATTGAGTGCCTCATGAAAATCGCCCTCACTCGTACCCCCTTCGCCAGTGAACACCAGAACGGCCTTATTTTCTTTGGCTAAGGCATGTTTTAGGGCAATACCATCAGCCACAGCTAACTGAGGCCCTAGATGAGAAATCATTCCCACAAGGTTGTGCTCCGTCGTACCAAAATGGAAGGAACGGTCTCTTCCTTTAGTATATCCTTCGGGCTTACCTAACCACTGAGCAAACAATCGATCTAACGGCAAGTTTCGTCCTACAAAAACCCCAAGATTTCTATGCATGGGAAGAATAAACTCGTCGCTATGCATACCGACTGAGGCAGCAGCCGAAATCGCCTCTTGACCGATGCCAGAAAACCACTTAGAAATCTTTCCCTGGCGGAGCAAGCTGAGCATTTTCTCTTCAATCAGCCGAGAGGTAAGCATTACTTCGTATAAAGCCAATACCTTATCCGAAGGCACTCCATCTAGATCATAATCAAAGTAGACTGATTTTGCGAGCGTGTTGTCATCCTTCATGTAGTGAAGAAACAAAGAAAATTCTACTTCTGTACGAATCTAATCCACTTCTAATGAAGGAGTAAGAAACTACCCTTACGCATGTCGGTGTAGCCGTTAAGGAAGGTTACATCCAAAACATAGGAATAGGTCCCAGGCGCTTGTTTTACCCCTTTAAAGGTACCATCCCAACCCTCGAGATGGGCCGCTGTACTGGCAAACACAAGCTCACCCCATCGATTGTAGATGGAAATCTGAGCATCAAGTAGATTGATACCATACACCAAGAGTACATCATTCATTCCATCACTGTTCGGCGTAAAGGCGTCTGGAATAAACAAGGCTAATTCATCATCTACCTTGACAGTAATCGTAGCCAAATTTTCATTAACACAACCATTGCTATCAACCGCATTGATTTCATAGGTTACATCTTCATAAACAAGCACGGTAGGATTGATACAATCCGAACAGCTTAATCCCGTATTTGGAGACCATGAATAGGACTGAAAGTCATCCCCAACAAAAATCTCGATAGCCTCACCTAATCTTACCGTAGTATCTGGTGATGTCTCTAAATAAAGAGGAGCTGGTTCACCGATAAAAACGTCAACGGTGTCTGTACAACCTCCAACATTTTCAAAAGCTGCTAAAGAATATATACCTGATGAAGCCCCCTCGATAATTCCGTTGTTTGAAGCAAGACCCGTTCCAATCAAGGTAAACGTATAATCTGCAATTGTTCCTGGAGTGATTGAATCAATGACAATAGAGGCCGTTGACTGGTCATAGCAACGCGGATTGTTTACCGCATAACTTACAATCTCAACTGAAGAAGGATCTACCAATGTTGCTACATCGCTCAATATACATCCGTTGGCATCGAGCACCCCTACATCATATGTTGCATCACCCGTTAGACCTGTGACGGTTAATCCTGTGGAAACGCTTGTATCTCCGGTGGATGGATCAATTACGAATGAATTGAAAGGTCCTGTTCCACCGCTGACAGTAAAGTCAACTGTTCCATTGGCCTGCCCCTGACATCTTGGGTCCCGAACGTCAAGTGTTGCACTTAAGGCATCCGGCTCATCGATGGTAAACATCAAGGTTAATGGACAACCATTGGCATCAAAAATGGTAAAGACATTTAAACCTGTGCCTAGCGTATCAATACTAGCGGATGACAGGTTGGAAAATATTGTATCCCCATTAAACAGTAGGGAGTATCCGCCGCTACCTCCGGTGACTCCAGCAATATCCAATCGGCCATCCTGATAACCAAAACAACTTACGTCTTCCGTAGTGTAGCTCGCATCAATCGCATCGGGTTGACTAATATCAACTTGTATCGAGGTCTCACATAGATTTCCATCGGTTACAGTGGCTGTATAAAGACCAGCAGGTAATGAATTGAATACATTGCCTGTTAGGCCTAACTCTTCCAATTCTATGGTAAGATTTCCACTACCCCCTTGAGCCAATACCTCAATCTCGCCATTATCAGACTCAAAACATGAAAGATCTACAGCACGTATTACGTCGATTTCGAGAAGCACCGGTTGCCCTATAATGGCAGAGGTGTCCACAGTACATCCCATCGCATCCGTTATTGTAGCGAGATAGTTTCCAGCCGCAAGGCCAGTAAATAAGCCATTGTTTTGACTTGGAAGACCAACCATAGCGTAAGTGTAAGGAGCTTCTCCTCCTTGAACACTCATCTCAATTCTACCATCACTATCCCCTTCACATAATACACTATCTGTAAGGACACTAGAAACAAACAGGAGTGGATTTTCTGATAAAATAACCGTTTGGCAAGCAACAGTATCACCTATATTATCTTGAACTGTTACTGAATAGGTTCCTGCGGAAAGTCCTGAAAATACATTCGTGCTCTGGTAAGTCTGGCCACAATCTATACTGTAGTTATACGGTGGAATTCCACCTGCAGCCTGTAAGGTGATCGATCCCGTACTTTCCCCAAAACAAGCAATACCAACGAAGTCAATGGTGGGTAATGTCAATGGGAGTGGTTCCGTTACAAATACACTGTCTGACATAACACAGCCGTTGGCATCCGTAACTTCAAGTAAGTAGTTGCCAGCAGGAAGATTATCAAAAGATAAAGCACCACCTGATGATAGGCCATCCAAGGTGAACTCGTAAGGAGCACTTCCTCCATTCGCATTGAATTGAACTGAACCATCACTTGCACCAAAACCTGAAACAGGAATAATGGCAGTGACATTTAAAACAAGTGCACTCGGCTGTTCGACAAGCCCTGTTGCAAAAGCCTCACATCCATTAGCATCAGTAAGTACAATATCGGTATACAATCCAGCGCTTAACCCACTGAAGGTATTTGAGCTTTGCGGTATACCATTTCCTAGATCATAAGAAATGGTACCAATTCCTCCAGTAGAATACACCGTAATTGATCCATCACTTCCTCCATTACACGAAACGGAGTCGACCACTACAGAGTCAATCACGAACCCATTAGGATCAGAAAGAGGAATCAAGGTGTCAATAATACATCCTGCAGCATTGGTTATTTGAATCGATAAACTTCCAGCTGAAAGATTGGTAACAGTATAAGTCGAAGCGGCGATTGAGCCAACATTATTGCCATTGGCTACAATATTGTATGGGCCTTGTCCCGCAGTATAGTTAACTGTGACTGACCCAGATGTCGTTCCAGCGCAGTCAAAGCCATCAACAGAAAAACTTGTCAATTCAAAAGAAGGAGCGGCATTAACTGTAAATTGTTGGGCAGCACTACATCCTGTTTGGCCAACTTGATCACCGACCATTAGGTAGTAAGTACCTGGACACAGACCCGTGAACGTATTGGATGATTGGAAGGTCAATCCTGAATCTATGGAATATGAATAAGGTGGTGTTCCATTTAAGCCATCCATTGTAATTGACCCATCACAAGCTCCACCACATTGTTCATCGATCACCACAACGTTTGTAGGTTCCGCAATCGTTCCTACAGTAAGGGTTACCGTATCCCGATCTTCGCATCCCGGATTTTGATCATCCGAGATGGTGACTTGGAAGGACATGGTTTGATTTCCGTTAGTTAAAATATTTTGACTAAACGGACTACTAGGAAGAATTCCATTATATCCACCCAGGGTAACATTATTCCATGTTATCCTCGGTGTGCCCCCTGTTCCGAAATTATAGCTTGTTGTAAGTGGGTAGTTTTGAAATGGTCCACAAAAAGTAGTATCTGGAGTGATGTCTGTAATTGCGATACTTGTATCCATAAAGACAGTGACTGCCGCACTTCCTACACAAAATCCATCCGTAACATTTATCTGATATGTAGTAGTTTCTGTTGGACTTGCTAAGGCAATAGTATCTGGAGCATTAAACGTCGGAATGACAAACAAAGTCGGGTCCGGCTGCCAGTTGATTGTATACTGACCAACAAAACATGAAGAACCACAGCAATAAGTCGTCATTTTAACATTATCAATCGCCCAGTTGTCTCCCGACCCCGTTTGTTGTTGAAACCATCGAAACTGAGTGGCCGTAGTTTGGGCTCCTACAGGAATCGGAATATTGAACAAGCCTCCGTTACCATAATTCAGTGTATCAAATCCTTGGATATCAATCCAGGTAGCACCTCCGTTTACAGAGTACTGAAACAAGACTGTATCCCCGTTTTCAAACATATCACAACTGGAGTTTGGCCCGTTAGGGTTGCCTGGATCTTCATTCCCAATACGAATCCAAAACTCAATGAATCCCCCACCAGTAACATTTAATGGGTTAGTAATAGCTTGTCGTATACCATTCCCGTTGAACCACAATCCATTACCACTTGGTGGTGTACAAGCGGTTAATTGAAATCCATTGCTAATGGTTGCCCACATTGCTGGATTAGGTACACTTCCTTCGAAATCATCAAACAAGGAATCTTCTGTACATATGAGGGCATCTAAGGAAACTTGTTGTCCAGGACAAACATCCGTATCAGAGGGATCAATACTCACCAACGGTGCCCCACCAATAACAAATACAAGGGTTGAATCGCGGACTACACAACCTGAGTCTGAGGTTACATCCACATAAAACATCGTTGTTTCCTGAGGACTTAGTACTGAAGTTTGTCCATTAGAAGGCATCGCTTCTGCAGATGGACTCCATGCATAGGAAACAATACCCACACTAGACGGCGAAGTTGAAACATCTACAGACGTGCTACCATTTCGACAAATGGTGTCTGGAAGGGTGATATCTACATTGAATTTTGGTACAACATCAACAAAAACACTATCCGTATCACAAGCCGAGGTTACGTAATACCACTGATCATCGATAGGGTCAACTCTTGGACTGAGAATATCGTTTGGCGTCAGGAAGTTTCCTGGAGGCCCCCAGACAACATTAGAAGCTCCGGTAACGCTTAGAATTGTACCATTAGAATCACAAGCAAAGACTTGGCTCCCAGCATCGAGAGGATTAATAAACACATCGAGTGTATCTGCACAACTATCTACTCCGTCCGTATAGAGTACTGTAACAAAGGTGTCTTGGGTTGGAGAAATGTCAAATGAAAAGTCACTTCCATTAAGCACTGGGTTACCAAGATTCGAGGTAAGATTATACACAGGACTTGTTGTGTTTATCACCACTTCATCTATACCCCAGTGGTCGAAATTCGCCGTCGATCCTGTCTGTTGGAACCATCGTATCTGAACATTTGGGCCCCAAGCCGCCGGTGGAATATCAAAGCAGTAATACCCCCAATCGATATACGGCGATGGAACATTACCACCAGCACCATTGATATCAGGGTTGAAATAAAAAATATTATTCCAGGTCGCCCCACCATTATTTGACCACTGCAAATACACTCCTTCATCAGGTAAATCAGGACCTTCACAGGGTGCATTATCAATCTGCTCTGCAAAATCGAGGTAGAAACAAACTTGCCCTCCATTAGGAAGGTTGTAGGGTATGGTAGAAACAAAACGAGGCTGGGTAACACCAGGCCCCATCCATAAATAAGTAGAATTGGGCACACCACTAGGAAGTGGTGGTGGTGGATCACATGGATTATCAAACTGAGCACCATTCGGCGTTGCTTGCCAACCCACACATCCTCCAAAGCCGTTAGCCTCGAAGTCACATCCGAAAATAACCTCAGAAAAGGCCTGACCTGTTACTTGAATATTGCCATCACAATCAATGCGATTTGTATCGAGCGCGTAATTGTCGATCACACAGTTTTGAGCCTGTGCGGATAACGTAATCATTATACCGAACAGTCCAAAAAGAATCCAAGAAGAGAGGTTCCGATAATCCATAGGCATGTTAACGTTTTCATGAACATGTTATGACCTCAACAATAGGCACATTACATATCACATTTCTTCGTATACGTAGCGAGCCTTTAAAAGTAACGAAAAGCCACTAAAAATCAGAGTAAATAAGGATTTAAATCAAATACAGCACTTGATTTTTGACACGCGACGCTCATGCCTCCCCCCTTCAAAAGGAGTATTCAGAAAAACATCTAGGCAACGAAAAGCCTCATCATCTGACATAAATCGGGCAGGTAAACACAAGATGTTTGCATTATTATGCAAACGTCCAAGCTCCGCTATCTCATGACTCCAAGAAAGGCAAGCTCTAACTTCTTGATACTTGTTGGCAGTCATGGCCACTCCATTTGCACTGCCGCAAATCAATATGCCTACCACGGATGAATCCTTTGCTACTTGAGCAGCTACTTGATGAGCAAAGTCGGGATAGTCAACCGATTCATCGCTATGCGGCCCAAAGTCTTGAACCGTGTAGCCAGCGGATTCAAGGTAATCAATACAGCCTTTTTTTAACGTAAATCCTGCATGATCAGAGGCAATTGAAACTTTCATGTTGAAAATATAACGTGAACCTTTTGCTCAATGAGGAAAATAGTCCACATTTTATTCCTCCTTTAAAGGAGATGCATCCCGTGACTTTCCAGTGGTAGCAATCACTAAAATAGTCACCTCGTAAAGGAGTAAGAGGGGAACAGCTACTAAAAACATTGTACCCGGATCAGAAGGGGTAATGATAGCAGCTAGAATAAAGATGATCACCGTTGCATAACGACGGTTTCTTCGAGCAAAACCTGCGGTTACCGCACCTATTCTTCCCAATATATATCCTAGAATTGGTAACTGAAACAGCAGTCCGGTCAATAAGGTCATGGTTGACATAAAACCTAATATGTTTCCGATAGTAAATGTATTTTGAATCTGTCCGCTAATTTGATAATTGGCAAAAAAGTAAATCGCAAAAGGCACAAGAAAGAAGTATCCAAAAGCAACGCCAACATAAAATAAGAGGCCGCTCCATCCTATAGCTCGTGCGGCAGTTTTGCGCTCTTTTTGATAAAGCCCGGGACTTACAAAACGCCATACTTCATAGATAAAGTAGGGGAAAGCCAAGGCAAACCCCATATAAAAAGAAGCTTTAAAATGAAGAAGAAATTGGTCAGAAACACCTGTTGCAATAAGAACGAGTGGATCAAAAGAAAAGCAACCTACCCCTTCACCTTGAAACCATTGAATAACATGGCACAGTCCACGGAATGTCAGAAAATCTGACTTTGTTGGCGCCAAGACAACCGTGTCAAATACGACAGTACCCCCTGCAAAAACAGCTATCGAGCAAACAGAAAGAGCGATAACCATGCGGAATAAATGCCTACGCAGAACATTTAAATGATCAAAGAAGGTCATTTCTTCTTCTTGAGCATGATGGCTCGGCGCATTTAAATCCTCTTCTTCCCTATGTTTAGATTCTTCCTTCATAGTCTCTACCAAGGCAAAAGTACAACTCTGTGCTTTAGGTTATTCAAATTAGAAATTGGTATATTGAAACAAGGTAATGAAGCGTAGTTTGATATATTATGGGCTTTGCGTCACCCTTTTTTTAAGTGGTTCGCTAAAGGGCCAATCCTTTGTCGTATGGAACAATGGACAGGACATTCATATAAATGAGGGAATCCAAGTTGTTGTAAACAATGGAAACTTCATTAACAACAGGGGCTTTCTACATAATGATGGAAGGCTAACGATCAATGGTGATTTTGTGCTTAATGATAGTGTAGAATCAAATAATCTAATCAATGAACAACCTGCCTATCAAGTGTTAGGAACGTGGGATAATAATGCTGACTTTATCGCTGGCAACTCCCGCACAACGCTCTATGGCGGAAACCAGCAGATTACAGGAAGTTCTGTGACGACATTTTATGATTTAGATTTAACAGGTAATGGAGTAAAAGAGCTTGATGGAATCGATGCGCGTATTGTGCATGAGCTAAATCTCACGATCAACGAGTTAGCCACAAAAGAGCAAAAAGCCTATGTTGACTCCGATGCAGAAGATGCCATTCTTTATGTAATTGACAGTGGATTTGTGAGTTCCACGGGCAATGGTCGGCTTGTAAGAAAAACAGCTGCCGGCTTGTCCTACATCTACCCGCTCGGTCAACAAGATCTTCAAACGCTTTATTATCGACCTCTACTGATTTCAACAGACAACAACCATTCTATAGAAGGGCGACTGGCATACCTTGATGCAGGTCTTGAGGGTAAACCATTATCACAAAAAGCTATAGATATTGAAGACCTTAATAGTAGATTTTTTCATTTAATAGAATCAAGCGATGGCAATGATGCCACAGGAGCCCTAGCCATAGCCTACGAATCTGCCACGGAAGGAACCTGGGAAGACATTGGACAATGGATAACAAATACGTCTACCTCAGAGCAATGGAAAAAAACCTTTGATGGTGCAGATTTCGTATTGGATGGCTTAGAGGCCATTGCTACCAATTCATGGCTATACAACGGCAATAATGCCCATATCCTGCTAAAGGTTGCCGATGAAATTGACTTTGAATTCCCAACGGCATTTGACCCCCAAAGTCCTTTTCCCGAAAACCAAAATTTCACGGTTATCGACTACCTCGGCACGGTTGATATTTTACAATTACAGGTATTTAACCGCTGGGGAACTTTGGTGTATGATTCCGAAAGAGATGGAGGGGATTCTTGGGATGGGACCTTCCGGGGCGAGCTCCAACAGGCCGGAAATTACGTCTACCTTGCAACCTTGATTGATAACAGTGGTGGCCAAATTGGGCCAATAAACGGCAATATCATTCTTGTTCGATAACCATGAAACGAATTCTATACATACTGATAGCCTATTGGTCTTTGGGAGTCTCCTCCTCCGTTGCTCAGGACATACACTTTTCTCAATACTACAATATGCCTCTAACGACAAACCCGGCTATGACGGGGCTTGTTAACGGCGAGTTTCGTGTTCAAGGAATCTATCGCAACCAATGGTGGAATACGGGAAACTTTGGCAAACCAGCCTTTTCCACCCCGGGACTAACATTTGATATGCCGATTCAATTTGGTAATTCTCGGTCAGGAATCGGTATCGGAGCTACCTTGCTTAATGACCAAAGTGGTGGTGGCCTACTCAATGATTTTCATGGAGCGATCTCACTGAGCTACTTAAGAAGACTAAATAATGACCATCAAATATCCTTTGGCTTAGAACCCTATTGTTGGTCGAGAAACTTTTCGGATGACATGCAGTTTGCAAGTGATTTACTTGGAAGTGGTCAACAGTCAATAAATGCCTTCAATACCTTCGTTATGGATGTCAATGCAGGGGTATTCTACACTGGTAAAATTCTTCCCAAGTGGAGAATGTACAGCGGACTTACGCTCTACAACCTTGCTCAAAGCACTATAAACATCCAAGATTTGGCCGCCATGCACAATCTTCGATACAGTGTGCAAATTGGTTCAGAAGTTGAGATCTCACCTCAGTTTCGCCTGCTTCCTTCTTTTGTTTTTATGCGTCAGCTCAATGTAGACCAATTAAATGCTGGTATGGCGATACTTTATCAAATGAATGATGTGACATCCATAACCACCGGAGTTTATGTGCGGTCCAATGATTGGATACAGCAACTTCGAGGCGATGCAGTAATTCCTTACATTGGCTTAGACCATAAGCGTATACGAGCAGGCTTATCCTACGACTACACAATATCTGATTTTCAGAATCAACCAGACCATGCGGGGGGACTCGAATTAAGTCTACGGTATGTTCATCAAGTGCGATACCTGGACAACCTAGACAAACTTTACTTCTGTCCTAGATTTTAACATGTTTCAAATTTTACGACATAGCTTATTGATTGCGGGATTCGCACTTCTTTCCCCTATCCTGCTTTGGGCCCAAGAAGAATTCATTATAGATAGTACAACGCAAGAAGAAGACACCCTGTCTTCCTACCATTACAAAGCGCTAAAAAAAGCAGGTAACCAGTTGTTTGAAGAGGGATCACCCTATGCCTCCTTACACTACTTTGAAACGGCACTCAACAAAGTAAAAGGGAAAAAGCGTACAGCAGATATGCTCTATGCCCTTGCGAAAGCCAACTTTATCATACGTGACTATGATCAAGCAAAGATCTATCTCGATAGCCTGCGAAACATAAATCGAGATCGAGTATATGTCTTGCATGGGTTTATGCTATCCAGTGTGCTCATGTTTCAAGGAGAATATTCGGAGGCTTTAGAAGAGTTTTCGAAGTTTGTAGAAATAGGTAAACGCTACAAAAGCCTGGCCTATGAAAATGCCTTGGCCATACACCGTATGCAAAGTTGTCAATGGGCGTTAAATCAAGAAAAAGAAGAAAGCGATAAGGTTTTGTGGCGTGCCTATCATTTAGACAGTAGTGTTAATGGCCTATCAAGTGACTACCGCCCGCACTTTACATCCAATAGCACGCTCACCTATTCTCAACTTAGAAATACCAAAGAGGTGCCTTACCTCTCCAAAAATGAGGCTGATTACCCCTCTCAGGTTCGAATCACTACGCGTCAAGACACTTCTTGGCAGGGAAGCGAAACGTTTTCCTTGAATGGCACTGATTCCCTAATGCTGCACATAGGTAATTATGCTTCAGGAGTGAATACCCCCTCATATTTTACCCATTGTATACTGGATTCAATGCTTAACAGTGAATGTGTCATTTATGAGAACTTGCAAGATTCGCTTCGGAAATTAGGCCCGTCCATCAATTTAAGTGGAAGCTCAGCAACAGAACCTTTCTTTGCAGCTCAAGGAAGTTATGGTCGTTTATATTTCACATCAAACAGACCAGGAGGATACGGAGGATACGACCTATATTATGCCGATAAGTTAGCCGATGGAGGTTTCGCCGTTCCTGTTAATCTCGGACCAAAGATTAACACATTCTTTGATGAACGTACGGCTTATTTTGATTTAGAAAACAACTGCTTATTTTTTGCCTCCGAGGGCTATTACGGGTTTGGAGGACTAGATATGTTTACCAGCCCTTACAATGCAGACAACGAGACATTCGGCGAGGTTGAAAACCTACTTAAACCTGTTAATTCATCCTATGACGATTATGGACTTCATATTAGTCCTAATGGACAGTTTGGTGCGATTGCATCCAATCGTGACAGTAGTTTAAGTATGAGAAATCCGCATTGTTGCGATGACATCTTCATGTTAAACACGACAGAGAGAAGGTTAACCGTGATTGGACAAACCTACACGGTGAACAACGAAGGTCGAGTATCGCTTGATAGTGTGGAGATCACCCTTTATCGCGCAGAACAAGACACGCTACCTCTAGATGGCAACTTGTCGCCAAATGGGAATTTTAACTACAACATTGAATTTAGAAATCAATATATGGTCACCGCTGAAAAGACAGGTTACAGCGATGATTCAGTTTCTTTCTCGCTCGAGCGACCTCGAAAGGCTCAATTCAGCGACACCTTATATGTTGAACTTGAGCTTCAAAAAATCGATTCAAGGTTTAATCCTGATAGCTTCTTAGTCGCCACCGTGTATTGGGACTTTGACCGACATATGCTTCGGGCAGATGCTATTGATTCTATTAAAAAGGTCTACAACTTTCTAGGTCAAAACCCAACCTTTGGAATAACAATTACCTCCCATACAGATGCCATGGGAACTGATCGTTATAATCAATCGCTTTCAGAAAGACGAAGCCAAAGCGTCTACAACTATCTGCTAACTGATCTTGGCTTCCCAAAAGATCGCATGCGATGGGTTGGACTTGGAGAACAATATCCAGTGGCTCCAAACAAACTACCCAATGGACGGGATAATCGCGAAGGACGACAACTTAATCGTCGCACTGAGTTTTGGGCATATCCTATACGGTAGATTCAATTACCTTAGCACGTAATGGCAAAATCTAGAACGATTTATATATGTGAAGCCTGCTCTTACGAGTCAGCGAAGTGGATGGGAAAGTGTCCTTCATGCAAGGCATGGAATACATTCCAAGAAACTGAAATTCATAAATCGGACAAAGAGACTAATCAAGGACTTGCCCAACTTTCTGAACAAGGACCTAATCGTGCGATACCTATTGACGTGATAAATGCAAAGGAAGTTCCTCGGCTCAAAAGTCATGATGAAGAATTTAATCGAGTAGTTGGCGGTGGTATAATGCCTGGTTCGATTACCTTAATCGGCGGAGAACCCGGTATTGGAAAATCTACCCTACTCCTTCAAATCGCCTTGCACTTCCCTCAGAAGGTGCTTTATGTCAGCGGTGAAGAGAGCCTCGTTCAAATTAAAGGCCGGGCAGATCGAATGAAGTATTCTGCGACAAATTGCCTGTTGCTGGCCGAAACAAATACCTCTAAAATTTTTCAAGAGATTAAAACGCAGAAGGTCGACTTATTGGTTATCGATTCAATTCAAACCATGCAATCCCCTACGATTGATGCCTTGCCTGGGAGCATGAGCCAGATTCGGGAGTGTGCAGGTGAGTTTCAGCGCTTTGCTAAACGGCATGGCATTGCGGTAATCCTCATTGGTCACATCACCAAGGATGGTCAATTGGCAGGGCCTAAGGTCTTAGAACATATTGTGGATACCGTACTTCAATTTGAAGGAGATCAACACCATGCCCACCGAATTCTTAGGAGCCAAAAAAATCGTTTTGGGCCTGCAGCAGAGTTAGGCATCTATGAAATGCAATCAAGTGGTTTACATGCAGTAACCGATCCAACCTCGATAATGCTTTCGAGTCAAGACGGTCAACGAGAAGGTGTTTCAACAGGCTGCATACTTGAAGGAATTCGCCCCCTGTTAATCGAAACCCAATCCCTTGTAAGTCCTTCTTATTATGGCACACCCCAACGTTCAAGTACTGGTTTTGACAACCGAAGATTACATATGCTCATCGCCGTATTTGAAAAACGTATTCAATTTCCCATTGGAGCCAAAGATGTATTCCTAAATATTGCAGGGGGTATTAAAGTAACCGATCCAGGAGCTGACTTAGCAGTAATTGCCTCCTTCTTATCCTCTTGCATTGAACAATTCACAATGCCCAAAAAGGCCGTTTTCTGTGGGGAGGTTGGACTCAGTGGAGAAGTTCGTCCGGTTTCAAGAATACTCCAGCGAGTAGTTGAAGCAGAGAAGAGAGGAATGACAACCTTTGTAACTTCTGCACAACACAAAAAAGCACTTAGTGATTACAAAGGCGCTTTAAGCTTGCAGTTAATCAGCCATATACGCGAGTTAATCGACTAGGCTGTTTAATGATAATCCAATCAAACAATAAAAGCACCATGAATCAACTTTGATCTATGGTTCAATGGATTAAGGACAGTATTGACCTCGTTATACCGCACACCTGTGTTTCATGCCATGCAAGCCTTACAAGCCCTGATGCAGGACTATGCGTCCATTGCCTAAACACCATTGAAGTCTTAGTCAAGGGATTTGACCATGAACTCACTCGGAGATTGGTCAAGCACAACACCCCTGTAACCCATGGTCTTGCCTTAATGTACTTTGAGCAACACGGTGTTTCGCAACATCTCATTCATAGAATAAAGTACCATAATGGAGAACATTTAGCGAAGTACTGGGGACGACACCTTGGGATACTTTTGCGACGTTTAGAAGGCTACTCCGATAACAAGTTATCTCTGCTTGTTCCGGTCCCTATGCACAGACGACGAGAGAGAAAACGCGGGTATAATGCACCGCTGCACATAGCTTATGGCATTCAAGAAATTCTTGGCGATACAGTGATTGTATGTGATTCCTTACTCGTCAGAATAAAGCATAGCAAAAGTCAGACCAGTGCTGACTTTAATCAACGATATCATCGATTAGCAGAAAGCTTTAAAGCCAAACCATTAACTAAAAATCCTGACGTAATCATCCTGATTGATGATGTAATTACCTCAACATCAACAATCAGGCATTGCGCCGAAGCACTGCGTAGCGTTTTTTCGAAGGATATCTATGCTGCCGCTCTTGCCTTTGCCGCCTAGATTACCACAATTTCCTTTAAAAAGATTCGTACTTTATGGGTTGATTGATGCAAAAAAATGAGAAGCTATCTACTGTTGACATTACTGCTTGCCCTCGGTTTGTTATGGAGCTGCAAGCCTGATGATAATATATTGGAAAGTGATGTACAATCTCTTCAGTTTAGCGCAGACACGCTCACTTTTGATACAGTATTTACGACTGTAGGGTCCGTGACCCGCTGGATAACCGTGTACAATCCTACCAATCGCGACATGTTGCTTGACGAGATTCGCTTAGTGGATCAGGCCAATGGTGCCTTTCGATTAAATATCGACGGACTTCCAGGTAATCAAGTCAGCAATGTCTTAATTCCTTCGAAAGACTCTATTTACATTTTTGCTGAAGTAACGGTTGACCCAAACAACACATCAAACCCGCTGGTTATATACGACCAAATTGACTGTCGAATCGGAACTACTATTCGATCAGCCACTCTCCAAGCTTGGGGACAAGATGCCTACTTTCACTATGGCGAAGTACTTCGAAATCAGACCATTACGTGGGCATCAGACAAACCTCATGTGATTTTGCGAAACGATAGCTTCCCTGGACTTGGAATTGACTCTTTCTCCTCTCTAACCATACCGCCAGGAAGTGAGATCTATGTTCAAAATGGAGCAGGGATTTTCGTTGATGGTGATCTAACCATTGGTGATGCATCAAGTCAAGATTCAGTAATCATACAATCCAATCGCATAGAAAATCCTCCTGCTTTTCCACTCGATGATTTGCCAGGGCAGTGGTTTGGAATCGTCTTGTTCGGTGGATCGACAGCCAACATAGAGCATACTATAATCAATGAGTCTAGTTATGGGATTATGGGACGATTTGCCCTTGCCAATGACTTTTCAGGTTTTACTGATGATGCCGGTCGACCACTTATCAATCTCAATCGAGTAACGGTAAAAAATGCGCAGATAAGTGCCCTCTTAGCGCTCAACTCGACCATCAATGCGGTAAATTGTGAATTTTTTAGCGCTGGTGGACAGCTTATAAGCCTTGCCATTGGCGGGGACTATACTTTCTCCCATTGCACGATGTACAACAGCGGTATATCAGGAAGCAGCCGAGACGCTCCCCTCTTAGGGATTAGCAATCAAGCCTCTAATCAAGGTACAGGAGCTGTTCACCCATCAGGAATAGAGAATGCGCAGTTTACCAATTGCATCATTAATGGTAGCTTGCAAGACGAAGTCGAAATTATCGCAGACGACTCTTCTACCATTCAGCTAAGCCATTGTTTAGTGAGAAGCCAAGAGCTCGTTAATTCCTCAATCACTAACCAATGTTTTCTTAACGAAAATCCAGGCTTTCTTGACCCAGGGTTAAGAAATTTCAAGCTTACAGAAACATCAATTGCTCGTAACGCTGGGGAGAATCTAGGCATTTTAGTAGACAGAGGAAATCAAACGAGAGATGGCATGCCAGACATAGGTTGTTGGGAATATCAATAGGAATCATGCAGCGCAATCGGTTTGACATATTTCGGATCTTTCCGCTCCAGCTCTTTTTAAGCCATGTCGTCAATTTTCCCTTGCTTCTGCTCCCATGGATTGTAGTCATTGGACTGAGCACGTCTTACTTTGGCAATCACTTTGGCTTACCATCGATCATTTTAAGTCCCGAGTACTTTGGATCAGTATCTCCCTTGAGCTTTGCAATGTTAGGTATTGCCATGGGATTGTTTCTTGTGCTCTGGCAAATGGTGAGTTACCTGTTACACTCCAATATGTACCCATTTTTAGCGGCAACACGTTGGCCAGTCGCTGTTTTTTTTCTAAACAATGCCATTACTCCCATTCTTGCTATTGGAATACATTGTCTTTGCATTTACCGCTTTCAAAGCAATGCTGAACTCATTGAAAATCAATTTGCTCTATTGCTTGTTTTCGCCTATCTCACAGGGATTTTTGCCGTACTTATTCTGAGTGTTGTCTATTTTACCTTATCCAATCGAGACCTTCATAAAGATTTTGAAATCAATAGTTTAGACGAAGCCACTTCGCTTCTAGCGCGTCGAGGTCGTAGCCTGGGATCCAATGTAAAATACTACCTCACAAGACGAGGGCGATGGCAGCGTACTCGTGATGTAAGCCATTATAATTTCGTACGAATCCATGCGACCTTTTTAAATCACCACTGGAGTGCGTTCTTCATTCAACTCGTGGTTTTTATCTTTTTAATGATTGCCGGAGCCTTTAATGAAAGAGCCTTTTACGACATTCCAGCCGGAGCCAGTCTCTTGCTTAGCTTTTCTGTTTTAGTATCCATTATCGGCTTCTTCACTTATTGGACTAGGCGATGGGCCCTTCCTATTGTTATTATCTTACTCCTGCTCTTTGATTGGTTTTCTAAAACGGAAGGAATTAATACCAACTCCCACGCATTGGGCTTAGAGTACAACGGACCGAAGGCCGTATACAGCCTTTCTTCTTTGGATTCAATGGCATCTGAAGCTAATTGGAATACCGACGTTGCCTTAGGAGAAGAAATGCTTAATAACTGGCTAGAAACCTATCAATCATCCCATGGAGAGGCAAAGCCAAAAGTGGTGATTCTATCGGCTGCGGGAGGGGGCATAAAGTCAGGGGTTTTTACATTTAGAGGACTTCAGCTTCTTGACTCGTTATCCAATGACAAGGTTTCAGATCATACCTTACTCATGTCTGGAGCTTCAGGAGGTATGTATGGGTTGTCGTATTGGCGAGAACTTCTATTAAGGGATCGACTCAACCATACTAGGGAACGAGTAAAGCCGGAATATGTAGATGACTTAAGCAAAGACATGCTCAACAAATGGGCGGCTACAGTTGCCACTAATGATTTGTTTCTACCGTGGAACACAATACAATACAAAGGAGAAAAGCATGCTATTGATCGAGGGATTGCCTTTGAAGAAAGCTTCAATGACAACACTAGAGGGTATCTTGAAAAACCACTTTCCGATTATGCTGAGCCTGAGTACCAAGGGCTTATTCCGAGAATGTTTCTCAGCACACACATCATCAATGATGGCCGTGTTTTTTACTTAAACCCCCACCCTATCCGATACCTTATGCGCAGTGGATCACCAAGTGATTCCACATTGGATTATGAGACAGATGCTATTGATTTTGGATCATTTTTTGCCAATCAAGGTGGCCGAAACATCCGGTTTATTTCAGCCATTAGAATGAATGCTAGTTTCCCTAATCTTTTTCCTGCAGTGGCTTTGCCGAGTAAACCAGAAACCCTGGTAATGGATGCCGGTGTCCGAGACAATCATGGAATAGAACCCATTGTACGTTTTCTTTATGCTCATAAAGAATGGATTCATCAAAACACCTCGGGAGTTGTCCTTGTCCAATTCCGTACTACGCTAAAGCATAATACCATTGATGACACCTTCCTACCAAGTTATCTAACCCAGATAATACAACCCTTTGGAAATATTGTAAGCAACCTTACCCAACAACAGGATTACAAACAAGACTATATGATTGCAGGGCTTCAAGAGGCATTTGGGGATAAGCTAGACTGGGTCCAATTTGTTTTACCTAACGGCTCTGAATACAGCGAATATGATGTTCCCTTGAGTCTTCGGTTAAGCCAAATCGAGAAGAAAAGGGTCTTAAATGCCCTAACATGGGAAGAGAATGAAAGAGGATTTCAACGACTGGTGGACCTTCTTGAAGATAAATAGTGAATCTAGCCTCGAATCGTATCAAATACGTCCGCTAGAGTTATACCTTCAGCCTCGGCCTTGTAGTTAAGAAAAACGCGATGTCGAAGTACATTGGGAATTACCTCCGAAACGTCGTCAATATTCGGTGTAAATGCACCGCGCATTGCTGCCCTACACTTCGCCGCTAAAACGATAAACTGAGCCGCCCGTGGACCTGCTCCCCATGATACATACTGATTGACAAAGTCCATACTATCAGGCAAATTAGGTCGACTTAAGGTAACCACTCGCACTGCATACTCCAGCGCTGCATCCGTAATAGGCATAGAACGAATAAATTGCTGGTAATCAATAAGCTCCTGCTGCCTTAAAACCACATTTAAAGAGGGTTTTGAAAGGCCCGTTGTTCGCCGAATAACTTCCTTTTCTTCCTCGAATGAAGGATAGGTCATTTCAATTTGCGTCATAAATCGGTCTAATTGAGCTTCGGGCAAAGGGTAAGTACCCTCTTGCTCAATAGGATTCTGAGTTGCTAGAACAAAGAAAGGCTTAGGCAACAAATGTTGCTCACCCGCTATTGTAACTGAACGCTCCTGCATGGCCTCAAGAAGAGCTGCCTGCGTTTTCGGAGGAGTTCGGTTAATCTCATCGGCTAAAACGATATTAGAGAATATTGGCCCCTTATTGAAACGAAAAGCCTTTGACTCATCTAAAATTTCCGCACCAGTGATATCCGAAGGCATTAAATCAGGCGTAAATTGAATGCGCTGAAAGTCCAACTCAAGAACGCTTGATAGCGTTTGAACCAAGAGCGTTTTAGCCAGACCAGGTACTCCAACTAACAGGCTATGACTATCACAAAAAATAGACATTAATAAGCCATCAACCGCCTCTTGCTGACCAACTACTGACTTGCCAATTTCTTGACGAAGGGTATCAACCTTTTGCGCAAACTCCTTTGCACGTAACTCCATATTTTGCATATCGTTTTTGGCATTACTCATAAACCTTCCAGTTTTTCATTTGAGGACAAGTCTCATAATCGGATACCACATCAATGTAAATTGATGGGATTACTGTATTCATCCAATCATAGAGTGCTTTCTGTTTTTTCTGTTCCAGGCAAACTGCTTTGAACTTGGAATAATCTTGTTCAATATTCGCTTGGTGGGCTTCCGTTTCCGATACAAGTTTTATAAATCGATATCCTCGTTCTCCCCGATAACCCTGAGTTGGAATAACTTGGCTGTACCCGCCAACCTCAACATTATCTAGTCTCACTGCAATCACTCCTTCGACTTCATCCATTTCAAAAAAAGAATTTCCCGTTTTAGGATTTTGTAAGAGCCCTCCTTGATTTTTGGAAGACATATCCATACTGTACTCCTCGACAGCCTCTTCGAATGTAATGCCTCCATCAAGAACCTTATCGCGAATACGATCGGCTTCTCTTCGAGCCGTATTGAGGTTGTCATCCGTCATTTCCGGGCAAACAAGAATATGACGTACATGAATTCGCTCACCTTGACGCTCTAAAAGTTGAATAATATGAAAGCCAAACTCAGTTTCCACCACGGGGCTTATCTCCATCGCATTTTTCAAACGAAAGGCTGCTGACTCAAAAGCACTAACCATCTGTCCTCGACGGATAAATCCAAGATCGCCACCAATTTTACTTGACCCTGGATCACAAGAATAGACCAATGCCAAAAACTCAAAGTCCTCTCCCTCTTGTAACCGTGCACTAAGATCTTCTGCAGTAGACCGCGCGACTTGGTTTTGATCAGCTGTAGGTTTTTCATACAACACGACCTCGGCCAACTCAACTTCAGCATTAAAGAAAGGTATACTGTCTTGAGGAATTGCTTGATAGAAAGAACGGACTTCAGAAGGAGACACCGAAATTCCCGCTGTGATGTTACCCTCCATTCGCGAAGACAATAGTTGATCGAATATATCTTCCCGAAAATCAGCTTTTAGCTCCGTAATCGTTTTCCCATAATATGTCTCAAGATTTTCCAACCCGCCAAACATCTCTTCGAAATAGGCAATTCGACCATCTAGTTCTTGATCGACTTCTTCATCCGAGACGTATACACTATCGCGCTCTGCTTGAATCACAAAAATCTTTTGCATCAGGAGGTTATCGAGGGCCATGCACTCAAGATCAGCCTTCGACTGGTCGGGATAGGCCTCTTGCAACTGGAAGGATGCAATCTGGACATCACTCATTAAAACAATTTCTCCTTCAACATGCCCTACAATACCGTCGCCAAGAACTTGACTGTGGCCAACAGAAACACAATAAAGTAAAATGGTGAAAACAAGGAGGAAAAGACGACTAGAGCTCATATAAATGCTTAAGGCTTCACAAGATTAATAAAACAACTCGTTACGCGGACAGATGTTGCTTCACGAAGTGAATAAATCCAATCTTTTTCCAGGTAATCTTGATAATCTGATATGACAAACCCTCTGGTCTCATCAAAGGTTTTCCAAGCATCTTCTTCCTTTTCTTCTATTTGGAGGAACATGCCATTATCAAGGGCATGGGGGCCGATACTAAGCTCGTTGAGCTGATCAAAGTCCATTAATCGCTTATCTCCAGGCCAAATACGCCATGACTTCGACGATAACTTATTACGCTTTAAGCCTTTTACAAACAACTTAGATAGTTTACTCGGATTGTTGGAAGCTTTGGACAACTTACGTAGGAACGTAGAATCTTCTACAATAAAGTGTGAGGCTGTGATGAGCTGAGGCCACACATAGGATGCACGTTTTCCTTCAAAAAAGGCATTTAACCCCGAGGTATCCCTTACTGCTTCGCGCCATACTCGCTCATTCATAAGCTCAAAGAGAAGCATACCATCACGGTATTCCTGCATTTGAGCAGCAAAGTCCACATTAACCTCATGAAGATGATCCCGATAGTATTCGTAAATCGTTTTCCGCTCTAAGGCTTTTAGCTTTTCTTCCAGATAATATACACGGTAAGCATCTTCGGACCCACCATAGTTGTGCCCCATATAGTCCTCCAAGTCGCCATAGGTTAATGCCTTCTTACCAATAACAAACAGGGGCATAGCGGCTCTCTCGTCAGACAGATCAGCATCTCCACTGAGTACATCCTTGGTAAAGTATTGTAGCATATCCTCCATGGTTGCATGCTGTTTATAGCCAAAGAGTCCTCTTGCTTCGTGCAAAAGAGAGTCTCTTTGAATCCTTGAGCGCTGACCCTGTTGTATTTTCCGTACTAGTCCACTGCGCACCTGATCTAAATCAGGAAATGAATCAAGGGCAATCCATTGGATAAGGTAGAGCGTATCTCCTAAGGAAAAGACGTCAGAAACATCACCAATCGTGTCAATGGACAAGGCCCTCTCCACGTATTCATTTTGCCATGCAGAGTTTGCCTGAGCACCGATTTTAATTGGATTACGAGAACTTTTTCCATTCCGCGAAGTGGAATATTGAGCTGCATAGCTTGAAAAGAGACTAGCATTACTCTTCACATCTCGAATTACTTGTTCTAAAAGCTGTCGGTTTTCGGCAGATTCAGGTAAGGCAATTTGCAAATACGAAGAAGTACCATCAAAGGTGCGCTCCCCATTTACTTTGACTAAATGGATCCCAAATCGGGTATATACCGGTTCACTAATCGAACCAACGGGTGTCTCATACATGGCATTTTCAAATGCATACACCGTTTGAAACAATCCGAGATAGCCCAAAGAGCGGTAGGTTAAATCAGCTCCTGAACGAGCTGCTGCACGTTGAAGATTGTAACCACGCGATAATTGACGTTGCACCTTACTTAATGCATTAAAGGCTTTTGCGGAGTCAATACGACCATCTACTTCGCGGTCCCAAGGAATCAAGACATGTTCTATGTCGCGTTGCACGGGCATGCGTTCAAATGCCTCCTCAACCAAACGATCTGTTATGCGCTCTTCGGTGAGATAGCTTTCGGCCAACTGCAAACGATAACCATTAAACTCCTTTAAAATTCGACTAATAGTATCCATTTCCAAAGCATAAGCTTCCTGAACTTTAAGCCTATAGTTGATGTAGAGATCAAGGTATTCGTTCAGGGATTCCTCGGAGAAGTCAGCGCTTCCATCGATATTATTCTTGGTATATAGCCGAACAAAATCCTCTTGAGATACGCGCTCCTCCCCTATTTCGATGAGGGTTGCAATGTCAGGACACTGAGCCAACAATCCATAGGTCGTGGCAAAGCACAATAAGAATATATAACGCATAGTTTTTTCTTATGCCATAAATGTAGTAAACTCCGTGTTGCTTAACCGATTACCTTTGTCTAAACTTTTAGCAATGGGTCGACGGAGGAGACAGCTACCACGCTACGATGGAATAACAATACACGGACTCTCAAGTGAAGGCTTTGGAGTCGCACGCCATAACGACAAAGTAGTTTTCGTGGAAGACGCCGTACCAGGCGACCAAGGCGATGTACAAGTCACTAAAAGAAAGCGACGGTTTGACCAAGCACAATTTATTCGTCGAGACCAGACAGGAACGGGAAGAGTCACTGCAAAATGCAAGCATCAGTCAGTTTGCGGAGGATGTCGTTGGATGATTGCAGACTATGCTCTCCAGTTAGGTGAAAAGCAGAGCATTGTAGAAAATGCCTTTAAGCGCATTGGACACCTTGAGCACCCACCTATTGAGCCTATTCTAGGCGCGAAAAAGTTGTTTAACTATCGAAACAAGATCGAGTTTACTTTTGGAGCAAGACGCTGGCTGACTAATGATGAAATCCAGTCGTCCGCTGAATTCGATCGCGATGCATTGGGCTTTCATCCAAGGGGACGATTCCAAAATGTCGTACAAATCGATGAATGTCACTTAGTAGAAGATAGTATTAACATACTGCGCAACAGCCTGTATAACAAGGCCAAGCAGGAAGGATGGACCTTTTTTGACCCCTTGGAGCACACCGGCCTTCTTCGCCAACTATGCATTCGAGTAGGACATGATGATGAGGGAATGCCGCTGCTCATGGTCATCTTAGTTACCTCACCTCCACCAGAGGGTTTCCTAGAAGAAATAGTGCCATTCCTAGGAGGCCTCCAACTTGATACTTCGATTAGTCTCTATCATATTGAAAGTGATAAAAAGAATGATTCATGGACGGACTTAAAAGCAGTTCATCTTTTAGGACCAGCATCGTTTTTTATTGACTTGGGTGATAAGCGCTTTCAGATAAAACCTCAATCGTTTTTCCAAACCAATACCGAACAAGCCGTCGCCTTGTATGAAGTCGTGAAAAACTATGCTCACCTGACAGGAAAAGAACATGTCTTTGATTTGTATTGTGGCGTAGGAAGCATAGGACTCTACCTCAGCGATGAATGCGCTAAGATTACAGGAATCGAACTGATCCCAGAAGCCATTGAAGATGCAGCTCATAACGCAGCGTTAAACAATGTGCATCATGCGGAATATCATACAGGAGATGTCGGAGAGTTCATTAATACCCGTCACTTCACTAAGGAAAACAAGCCCGATCTAATCATAACAGATCCACCGAGAAGTGGGATGCACCAAGAAGTGGCCGAACGCTTGCGAGACTCCTCAATTGAGCGCATCATTTATGTAAGCTGTAATCCAAGTACTCAGGCCCGCGATCTCGCTATTCTTTGCGAACGATATACTATTGAAGCCGTTCAGCCTGTCGATATGTTTCCTCAAACTCCTCACATCGAGTGTGTAGTTGCCTTAACTTTAAAGAAATAATTAACCATGTCAGCCCCACCTATTGACGAAAAAGCCCTATTGATTCTGCGCGATGAGATTGACGTACTCAAAGGACTCTTAGAAGAGATTGTTACGGCCGTAACGATGGCTGGCGTAAGCAACTACCCAATCTTTATTGCCCATAAAGGAGAGACTATGGACTTGGGAAGGCCTTTGGCAGAGGACCGTGAGGGAATGGATTGGCAATTTCGCATCAGCCATCTTGAAGAAATGGTCCATAAAGGGGTTATCGTAAGGGAACATGTAGATGCATTTAGAGAGCGCTACAAATCAGCTGACCAGCACTACACCTTTCTTGTTTTACACAAGGCACAACATCAATGGCTCTTTGTTCCTAAAGGGTGATTGCTCATTTCTATCGTAGGTAAAAAACTACTTAAGCAGAGCAACCGAATACTCATTTGCTCATTTAAGATTTTGGATTAATGAATATTTTGTCCCCCGCGGGGGCCGATTGGGGTGTCTCAAACCATCATCCAACAACCCTCTGCCTCATGAAAACAACTAATGATAAACCACACACCCATTAGTCACGACAAGACGGCGAAACTTGAGTGTAGAACTGGGTCTTTCCGCTCGGATGACGGCAAGTAAAACCACAGCGAGAATATTCAATAGCATACTTTTTAGATGGGCTAGAATCAAAATAGACATACTCTTGCCCATCCCTTATTTCACGATTTAATCGATGCTTACCAATCTTTTCTCCTTCATAAAACCATGTAATGCTCCCTTGGCTATCCACAGACCTGCGCATGATTTCTTTCCCCATTCGTCGATCGCCAAAAGATTCGTATTCGTAATTCTGACTTGAAGCTCGATCCGATTGGCGAGAATTTTCTCGATTAACTAGTCGAAACAAGGCCAATTCTCCACCACAACCATATCCTAAATCAACATGAATCAATGGAGATTCATTTAATAAGACCGGGAGCATTGTGCACTCACTTAAGGACATATAGCTTTCCCACTTGAAGGATTTAAATTTTGATGAGTTATAATCCGTCTGTCGTTCTAAACTCATCGATTTATAACGACTATTTTCCTGCTTAAATAAGAAAATCTCACTGTAGTCAGGATACTCATACAAGTTTATCACAACAAAAATACCTTCATCTGTCGTGTATCGATGGGCATGAGCAATGTGACTAGCATTAACTTTTCTATTGAGTATCTCACCTACCTCTCGACTTGTGAGCTTTTCAAGTTGCATTGGTGAGGAAGTATTTTCTAAGGGGCGGTAAGATGCTCCTAAAAGTCTAGTGTCATCAATGGAGCCATGATATCGATTAATCAACTTAAGATTAACATAGACATCATAATCACCTGACATATCATTTATGCGAGCCTTAGCATCTTCTAACGAAAAAGTACCTGTTACCTCGCCACTCTGGTTAAATCCATACAGAGATTGCTCAAAAAGCTCAGGAAAAGCAAACCGAAGACCCTTCCTGTTGATATTGTAGCTTACCCCCAAAGCATAATCATCTATTGCCTGTAGATTTTGCTTACCAAAAATGCTTTCGCAACGAGACTCATCAAAATTCCCGAGATACATGGTTTTTGAATCACCAGAGTAAAGCTTGATATCGGCTACGCTATAGCCTGATGTATTGGTCGTTTTGCCTGAGTTTTTATTGGGGGTCTCATCCTCCTTGCTCTCGGCATCCTGGTTACAAGAATACACACCAAATACGAAAAAAAATAAAAGAACACGAAATGAATTCATCCAATGATTTGTACTAAAATAATGCCTTATCAAGCAATAATCGAAGCCTCCATTTGGATAGATATAAACCTGTAGATGAAATTCAATCTATGGATAATTATGTAACCAACAAGCCATCCCAAACAATCCCACACTCCCACTCGTTCTATACATAATGCACAAAAAGCCCTTTCTCCCCGAAAAAACCTGTCCTGTATGTAATCGTCCCTTTACCTGGCGTAAAAAATGGGAGAAGAATTGGGATAATGTCAAATACTGCAGTGAACGCTGTCGACGTAATTCCAAAAAATCCAATGCATGAAAGCGCCTGACGTTGTATACTTGCATACGTATTGATGAGTAAATAGCCCATGAAATCCTACGATGTATCGCATAAACTCAATCTAGCTTGTGTTCAAGCCATTGAAGAGGCTTTTGGCCATGAGGTGAGTACGAATGATATCGTCCTTCAACACACTCGGAAAGACTTTGATGGGCAATATACCTTAGTTACTTTTCCCTTTACGCGATACAGTAAGCTTTCACCAGAAGAAACGGGCAAGGCTATTGGAGAGGTATTACAAAAGAACTGTCCCTTAGTAAAAGAATACAATACGGTAAAAGGGTTTTTAAACCTTGAGATAGAAGACCAGGTTTGGCTCGATGTATTTACCACATTGCACCATGATAAAGAGTCCTTTTCATTACCCTCAACCCGCAAAAAAGTGGTGCTTGAATATTGCGGTCCGAACACCAATAAACCGCTGCACCTAGGCCATATTCGAAATATGCTCATAGGCTATGCGAGTGCCAACCTACTTAGTCGGGTGGGACATCAGGTACATAAAGTAAATATCTACAATGACCGTGGGATTGCCATATGCAAATCAATGGTTGCCTGGAAACACTTTGGCGAAGGGAAGACCCCTCAAAGCACCCAAACTAAAGGTGATCATTTCGTTGGAGAATATTATGTCGCCTTTGATCAAGCCTTTAAAAAAGAAGTAGAAGAATTGATTGCTGAGGGAAAAACCAAGGAAGAAGCAGAAAACAATGCTCCCCTACTCCTTGAAGCTCGAGCCATGCTACGGCAATGGGAAAAGGGCGATCAGAAAGTCATCGACCTCTGGAATACGATGAATTCTTGGGTCTACGAAGGCTTTGAACAAACGTTCTCAAGACTGGGCGTTGACTTTGAGAAACATTACAAGGAAAGTGACTATTACCAAGATGGTAAACGCCTAGTAGAAGAGGGCCTTCAGCAAGGAATCTACACGCAACGAGAGGATGGGTCAATCTGGGTTGATTTAACGCAAGAAGGGCTTGATGAGAAACTTCTGTTACGCGGCGACGGAACGTCTGTATACATTACCCAGGATATGGGTATCGCTGAGGCACGATACCAAGACTTTGCTATGGACCGCTCGGTGTATGTGGTGGCGAACGAACAAGACTATCACTTCAAGGTCCTTAAACTAGTCCTCGAAAAGCTAGGCAAACCCTACGGGAAGTCTATTTTTCATCTTTCGTATGGCATGGTGGATCTTCCTTCAGGCCGCATGAAATCAAGAGAAGGTACGGTGGTCGATGCAGACGACCTACTGGATGAAATGGTCAAGACCGCCCGTCAACGCACAGAGGAACTGGGCAAGGTGGATGACTTGTCACCGACTGAAGCGGAAACACTGTACCATACCCTCGCGCTCTCAGCACTCAAATACTTTATCCTCAAAGTAAACCCTAAGAAGCGAGTCATCTTCAACCCTGAAGATTCAATTGACTTCCAAGGGCATACAGGGCCATTTATTCAATACACTTATGTTCGAACGCGTTCCGTACTTCGTCGATATGAGGGCAAGAATTTTGAGCAAAGCCAGCATGCGCTTCATGAAACAGAGCGAGACATCATCATCCTACTTCATGACTACTGTGCAACCTTGCAGCGCGCGGCGGATTCTGATGACGTATCCATTGTTGCAGAATACGCCTATCAAGTAGCTCGTGCCTACAGCAAGCTATGGAGTGAAGTCAAAATTCTCAACGAGGAAGATGAAAACCTCGTAGCGTTTAGAGTCGCGCTCAGCCGAGTTACCGGGGAAGTGTTGGCTGATGCTATGAGTATTCTAGGCATTTCCATGCCTGAGAGAATGTAAGATTCTTATTGGTTAGTTGAACTGAGGAGAAACCGTTTTATCCTTAGATCCTGGTGTGTAGACGTAAAATCCTTCGCCTGTCTTCGCCCCAAGCTTTCCAGCATTAACCATATTCACTAAGAGAGGACATGGTGCATATTTCCCTTGACCAAAGCCATCGTACAAAACGTTGGCAATACTTAAAACGACATCTAGTCCAATAAAGTCAGCTAGATGTAAAGGACCCATAGGATGGGCCATACCCAACATCATAACTGTATCGATTTCCTCAACACCCGCTACACCTTCATGTAACGTGTAGATCGCCTCATTTATCATAGGAATAAGGATTCTGTTGGCGACAAAACCAGGATAATCGTTTGCCTCCACGGGCACTTTCCCTATGGATTTACTCAAAGCAAGAATGGTGTCCATCGTCTCCTGAGAAGTAGCATAACCTCGAATCACTTCGATCAACTTCATCACCGGTACTGGATTCATAAAATGCATTCCAATAAATCGCTCTGGACGATTGGTAAAGCTTGCCAACTTTGTAATAGAGATTGAGGATGTATTGGATGCAATAATTGCATCTGCTTTGGCCGCTGCATCTACTGCACTGAGCACAGCTTCTTTGACCGCCATATTTTCACTGACTACCTCAATAACAACATCGGCCATTGCAACACCTCGTGTAATGTCCGTAGACGCAGTAATGCGCTGCAAGGCATTCTCCTTATCCCCTTCACTCAACTTTCCTTTGTTGATTTGACGATCCATATTTTTAGCAATGCGAGCAAGCGCTTTGTCTAAAGGACCTTGCTCTCGATCGATTAGGGTAACACTATACCCCGATTGAGCAAAAACATGAGCGATTCCATTACCCATAGTACCTGCTCCGATTACGCTTATCTCCTTAATATTCATTATTCTTTGTTTTCTAGTTAAACGTTATCAGATGGTCTTCATCCAGCGACCTTCTGCATTTGAAGTTGTTTGTATGTAAGTGCCTTTCAAGGCGATTAATATTGCTCCTTTGAGTTAGGGAAGTCTTTTGAACGGACGTCTTGCACGTATTGACCAATGGCCTCTTGCATGGCATCGAACAATTGCATGTATTGGCGTAAAAACCTTGGCTTAAACTCATGGCTAATTCCCACCATATCATGCAACACAAGCACCTGTCCATCAACATCAGGACCTGCACCAATACCAATCACAGGGATAGGAATCTCCTCAGCTACTCGTTTGGCCAAAGCCGCAGGTACTTTTTCAAGAACTAAGGCAAAACACCCTATGCTGGCAAGTAGCTTGGCATCCTCTATGAGTTTCTGCGCCTCCGCCTCTTCTTTTGCGCGTACCTGATAGGTCCCGAACTTGTAAATCGACTGAGGCGTAAGACCAAGGTGTCCCATAACCGGAATACCTGCTGTGAGAATGCGTTCAATGGACTCCTTGATTTCTGCTCCACCCTCAAGCTTAACAGCATGTCCTCCGGATTCTTTCATTATTCTTATCGCCGAATCCAGCGCATTTTTAGAATTACCCTGATAGGAACCAAAAGGAAGATCAACGACAACCAAGGCCTTTTCCGCAGCACGGACAACCGAGGCTGCATGGTAAATCATTTGGTCTAGTGTAATAGGCAGCGTTGTTTCATGTCCCGCCATAACATTAGAGGCAGAATCACCCACAAGAATGACATCCACACCGGACGAGTCTACAATTTTTGCCAAACTATAATCATAGGCGGTTAACATAGCGATCTTTTCGCCATGCTCCTTCATTGTTTGTAATGTATGCGTAGTAATACGCTTCGCATTTTTATGTACTGACATAGTTCAAAGATACGCTTAGAAGTAATATGTCATATTGACACATTGACAGGATGTTCAATCTGTCATTTGTGCCAATTTTACCCAAATCTGGTCAACTTAGTCGATTGGACGGATTTTTGCCTAAAGAGGGCCAAATTCATTCAAATGGGGAAAATAATTGGAATCGACTTGGGTACTACCAACTCTTGCGTAGCCGTAATGGAAGGGAACGATCCAGTAGTTATTCAAAATGAGGAAGGGAATCGAACAACGCCATCAGTTGTCGCCTTCACAGACAATGGTGAGCGTAAAATTGGAGATCCTGCAAAACGCCAGGCAGTGACCAACCCGTTACGTACGGTTTCGAGTGTCAAGCGGTTTATGGGTAAACGCCACAGCGAACTATCTAAAGAAGCTACAGCTGTAGCGTATAAAATCAAGCAAGGAACAGGAGACACCGTGCGTGTTACGATTGACGATAGAGATTACACGCCACAGGAAATTTCTGCCATGATTCTTCAAAAAATGAAGAAAACCGCAGAAGATCACTTGGGAACTGAAGTCACTGAAGCAGTAATTACTGTACCAGCATACTTCAACGACTCAGAACGTCAAGCTACAAAAGAAGCGGGTGAGATTGCAGGTCTTACAGTACGCCGAATTATTAATGAACCTACTGCAGCTGCCCTAGCCTATGGTCTAGACAAGCGCAACAAGGATATGAACATTGTGGTCTATGACTTAGGAGGGGGAACTTTTGATGTATCCATCCTTGAACTTGGAGATGGTGTATTCGAAGTGAAGTCAACCAATGGAGACGTCGAATTAGGAGGAGACAATTTTGACGATGTCATCGTAGAATGGCTTGCTGATTCTTTTCATTCTGAGGAGAACATGGACTTGCGAAAAGACCCTATGGCACTTCAGCGTCTAAAAGAAGCAGCAGAAAAGGCTAAAATTGAGTTGTCTAGTTCTGGAGAGACAGAAATCAATCTTCCATATATCACCGCAATTGACGGGGTACCAAAACATATGGTCAAGAAGTTATCTAGAGCTAAATTCGAACAACTTAGCGCAGACTTAATCAAGCGTACGCTCGAGCCTTGTCGCCAAGCCATGAAAGATGCGGGATATTCTAAATCTGACATCGACGAAGTGATCCTTGTTGGAGGTTCGACTCGTATCCCCAAGATTCAGGAGACTGTTGAGGAATTCTTTGGTAAAAAACCATCGAAGGGAGTAAACCCCGATGAGGTTGTTGCTCTAGGGGCTAGCATCCAAGGGGGTATTCTTTCTGGTGATGTTGATGAGGACATTGTCCTTGTAGACGTTACGCCGCTTTCACTAGGACTTGAAACGCTTGGTGGCGTCTTCAGTAAGTTGATTGAATCGAATACAACGATTCCAACGAAAAAGTCACAAGTCTTCACGACAGCCGCTGACAATCAACCGGGTGTTGAAGTTCATGTGCTTCAAGGAGAACGTTCGATGGCACAAGACAATAAGTCAATTGGTCGCTTTCATCTCAATGGTATTCCGCCTGCACCTAGAGGGGTTCCTCAAATCGAGGTGACCTTTGACATTGATTCAAATGGTATTCTTAATGTAAGCGCTAAGGATAAGAACACAGGCGTTGAGCAAAGCATTCGTATCGAGGCAAGCACCGGACTTTCGCAAGATGAAATCGAGCGAATGAAGGCAGAAGCTAAAGCCAACGAAGAATCGGATAAAGTAGCTCGCGAGAAAATCGATAAAGTCAATCAAGCGGACTCACTCATCTTCCAAACGGAAAAAACGCTTACCGATCTTGGAGACAAGCTCCCTGCAGATAAGAAGCAAGCCATTGAAGAAGGTGTAGCCAAGCTCAAAGAGGTCCATAAAAATGAAGATCTTGAGGGTATTGACCGCGAAATGCAAGCATTACAAACGCTTGTTTCTTCTATGTACCAGGACATTGCAGCAGCTCAGCAAGCTGAGGGTGCTGGACCAGAGGGAGCGCCAGGTGCTGATGCGGGCTCACAGCCTTCAGATGGTGGTGATGACTTCACTGATGTAGAATTCGAAGAAGTTCAAGAGGACGAATAACTCTCTTTTACTCAATTTGCAAAGCCCCTTTCGAGGGGCTTTTTTATTTCTTATGACGCGTGAACTTTAAATATCGGCGGCCATAACTGTACATACCAGAACCTTCTTGACCGCTGTACACATAGCCTTTCCAGGTTATCGCACAATTTCTGCTTGATTTAGACAATTCTCCATAAAAGGAAACACCTTGATCATCAACCATTGTGATTTGCAACCGCCCATCTTTATAGTTTGTACCCGATACTTGGAAAATCCTGTTCGGTGAATAATCGAAAAAACATCGACCATATACCGATTTATCAATATTCCAAGTCAACTCCATAGTTATCTCATCATTATCAAATTCTCCTTCATAAACATTCGAAGCATCAATGTTTTTACCACCTTCGGAATAAGGATAAGTATCTTGATTTTCCTGAACCTCTTTCTCACGTGCCTCTAAAGCGTCTTCTCGCTCCTTTAAATCTTGTTCCTTCTCTTCTAACAACGCTAAATACCTATCGGCCTCAGCGGAATTACAAGCAGTCCATAGAACAAGAGAAAGCCCTAAAAAGCTCAATCCTTTATTCAATTTTGAATGCATCATACTCATTTCTGATAATGCATTAATATAAAGAAGAAACAAATATTTTCAAGTTAAAATTGAGTTTTACAATTGAATAAAAACTACGGATAATCAAATGTTATCTTTTCTAAATTAGGCTTTAGATATGACAAAATCCATTACCATTGACCAGTGGCTCAATGATATTCCGGAAAATCGTAAAGAAGCGATTGATAATCTCCGCCAACTTTGCATGGACAACCTACCAAATGGCTTTGAGGAGTGCATCAATTACAGTATGCTGAGTTATGTAGTTCCGAAGTCAATCTACCCTGAAGGTTATCACTGTACACCTGACTTACCCCTCCCCTTTATAAGCATAGGCAATCAAAAGAAGCATATCGGATTCTATCATATGGGAATCTATGCTATACCTGAGCTAATGCAGTGGCTCACAAACGAATACCCAAAGCATTCCAAGTACAAGTTGGATATGGGAAAAAGCTGCATCCGATTGAAACGAATGGACGACATCCCCTATGAGTTATTTGCTGAACTCTGCAGAAAGGTTAGTCCCAAAGAGTGGGTTACCACCTACGAAAAGACCATTAAGCGGTGATAACCAATAAGCCAAATTAGCCTGCTTTTTGAGCCGCTCGCTTACGATCATTTTCATCGAGGAAAATCTTACGCAACCGAATAGATTGAGGAGTGACCTCAACATATTCGTCTGATTGGATGTATTCCATAGCCTCTTCTAGGGTAAACACAATAGGTGGTGCAAGCTTGACCTTATCATCCGCGCCTGAAGACCTCATATTTGTGAGTTTTTTGGTCTTTGTCACGTTGACTACAAGATCATTCCCGCGAGAGTGTTCTCCAATCACCATTCCAGTATATATCTCCGTACCCGGAGCAATGAAGAATTTACCTCGTTCTTGAAGCTTATCCAATGCAAAAGGAATGGATGTTCCTGCATGCATAGCGATTAGCGATCCGTTGATTCTGCCTGGTATCGCTCCTTTATAGGGCTGATACTCTACAAATCGATGCGCCATAATTGCTTCACCAGCCGTTGCCGTAAGCATTTCATTTCGGAGACCTATTATACCCCGTGAAGGGATAGTAAATTCAAGAAATACACGATCCCCTTTGACCTGCATACTCTGCATTTCCCCTTTGCGCATGGTCACCTTATCGATGGCCGTTCCAGACATTGACTCGGGTAAGTCAATCGTTAACTCCTCAATGGGTTCGCAACGTTGGCCATCAATTTCTTTGTAAAGTACCTGGGGCTGACCTACTTGTAGTTCATAGCCTTCACGACGCATTTCTTCAACTAAAACCGCTAGATGCATTACCCCGCGACCATACACCATGAAGGTATCCGCTGACTGCGTATCCTCTACACGAAGCGCTAAATTCTTCTCTAACTCTTTATCCAGTCGCTCTCTGATATGTCGAGAGGTTACAAACTTCCCTTCCTTTCCAAAAAACGGAGAGTTGTTTATCGAGAACAACATGGACATAGTAGGACTATCGATGTGAATCGGAGGCAAAGCCTCAGGGTTCTCTTGATCGGTAATTGTATCGCCGATTTCAAAGCCATCTAAGCCAACCACAGCACAGACATCCCCTGCTTGAACATGCTCCACTTTTTTCTTGGCCATGCCTTCATAGATCATCAGTTCTTTAATCCTAGATTTCACAATTTTTCCATCCCGCTTTACCAAGCTTATCGGCTGTCCAACCTTCAAACTGTTGCGGTAGATTCGACCAATAGCAATTCGACCTACAAAGGACGAGTAATCCAAGCTTGTAATTTGCATTTGAAGGCTGCCTTCTGCCGTTTCGGGCTCTGGAACAAAGTCGATAATTAAATCCAAGAGATAGGTTATATCCTCGGTAGGGTTTTTCCAATCAGGCCCCATCCACCCTTGCTTAGCAGAACCGTAGACTGTTTGGAAGTCAAGTTGCTCTTCGGTCGCATCTAGGGTGAACATTAAGTCAAAGACCTTATCCTGTACTTCTTCAGGAGTGCAATTCTCTTTATCCACCTTATTGATCACAACAATAGGGCGTAATCCAAGCGCTAAAGCTTTTGAAAGCACAAAACGGGTTTGTGGCATGGGGCCTTCGAAAGCATCGACTAATACCAACACACCATCGGCCATCTTGAGTACACGCTCAACCTCCCCACCGAAATCAGCGTGACCCGGTGTATCGATAATATTGATTTTTACATCCTTGTAGCGAATGGAAGCGTTTTTTGCTAGGATGGTTATACCACGTTCTCGTTCAAGGTCATGGTTATCCATTAAAAGCTCTCCCACTTCTTCGCGATCGGAAAAGGTTTGCGCTTCGACTAGCATTTTATCGACTAAGGTTGTTTTACCGTGATCGACGTGCGCGATGATGGCTATGTTACGGATAGATTCCATATTGTATAATAATTGGCACGAAAATAGACCATCACCCCCTTTATCCACATGAAAGATATACACCACTAAAATGGAGATGTAAACAATAGTAAATTTATCCTATGCGTAGACTACTTTTTTTGCTAATGATAGGCCATGTTGCCATTGCGCAAGTGCCCTTATCTGTAATGAGTTATAATATTCGATACGACAATCCAGATGATGGCATACATTCATGGGCCAATAGGGAAATGCATGTAGGTGACTTATTGGATTATTACCATGCCGACATCATCGGCCTGCAAGAAGCGTTATCCAATCAATATGATGGACTCAAAGAAATTCTAATCAGCTATAATTCCTATGGACTTGGTCGGGAGGATGGCGACGTAGACGGAGAGTTTTGCCCGATCTTTTGGAACAGAAGTCGTTTCGACCTGGAAGGTAAAGGCACACTCTGGCTCAACGAATCAGGAAAAATTGGGAAAAAAGGATGGGATGCTGCCACAACACGTATTGCTTCATGGGTAAAGCTCTATGACTTGGATCGGGAAAAAATGGTTGTTGTAATCAATACCCACTTTGACCATAAAGGTGAAGAAGCTCGATTAGAATCAGCCAAGAAGATCAATGAGTTGATTGAAAGTCGTTCATGGAAAGAAGTGATTCTTATGGGTGATCTAAACTGCAGTCCATATTCTAAACCGATTGAAGAACTTGAAACAAATCTCCAACGAGCTAATGACCTATCAGCCTATGTTCCCTACGGAAAAACATTTACCTATAGTGGATTCGAAGTAGAAAACCCTCCTGGTGAGGAGATTGATCATGTTTTTGTCAGCGATGGATTTAGCGTGGTTAAAATGAGAAATATCGGGGACAGCCGAGATGGAGCCTATCCCTCAGATCACTTGCCCGTGCATGTACATCTCACTTGGTAGTTTATCGCCGACGCTTAAAATCTCCACGTTTCCATGCCTCGATGAACTGCGCCCATGCGAAGACATTAAAGATATTCTGTGGAGGTGCCTGACCTGCCCAGTAATATTTCTGCGCTTCAGCCCGTAGATACCGGTCAGCATTCTCTTGCGCATCCATTGGAAGCGCCTCGGCCATTTCCTGAAGATATTCTCGCTCCATATTTCTTAAGAATCGATCGACGTCACTTTCAGCAAGCTCTAAGTCTAAAAATGCCGCCCGAAACATCTCCCGTGTGGGCCATGGATAAATTATTACAGAGTCTAAATAGGCGTAGTCTTCCGTCATCAACTTGACAATAGAGTATTTATTGGAGTTTAGCGCATTTGGAATAATGTACCGATCATCTTCAAAGCCAAAACAAGAGAACATAACCGTATCGCCTGCTGCCGCAGCAAAGGAAAAGTAACCATCTGCATTGGAATAAGACCCTCTATTCTTTCCTTCGACTCGAATATTTACAAAGGGAATTCCTACTAAACTATCGGGCGTTACAACATACCCAGAGAACTGCACAACCTTTGCGCTGTCTTGAGCATTAGCTGATAAAGGGGTCATTAACCATGCAAAAAACACCATGAGCAAACCCTGCCTTACCAACCTAAATTTTCTTCCTATACACATGTAATGCACATTTAGCAAAAACCTGACCAATTTCTCGAATAAATGGTTTTTATGCTCTCTAAATTTACAGTATGCAGAAGGATTTGTTTTTGAACCGACATATAGGGCCCAATTCGGAGTCTGAACAAAAGATGCTGGGTAGTCTAGGTATGGATTCGTTAGAGCAATTGATGGATGAAACCGTCCCTGAATCCATCAGATTAAATCAGCAGTTAAAAGTCCCGCCCGCGATATCAGAGCAAGAATATGCAAAACATATTCAAGAGCTAGCGAGTAACAATAAACCGTTTAGGAGTTTTATTGGGCAAGGGTATTACTCGACCTACACACCTGCAGTAATCCAGCGAAATGTGTTTGAAAATCCAGGTTGGTATACCCAATACACACCCTACCAAGCAGAAATTGCACAGGGCAGATTGGAAGCGTTATTGAATTTTCAAACCATGGTATCCTCCCTTACAGGTCTACCTATCGCCAATGCAAGCTTATTGGATGAAGGTAGTGCTGCAGCCGAAGCCATGATTATGGGCTTCAATAAAGTATCCAGAAAAGCGAAGAACAAGACAAAATTCTTCGTGGATGCGAATACCTTAAGTCAAACGATTGACGTATTAAAAACCAGGGCCAATCCTCTAGGAATCGAGCTGATTATTGATGCTGTCGAATCCTTTACCGATGACGAAGATGTTTTCGGAATGCTCCTATCCTACCCTAATGCTCAAGGAGACATACATGATTGGTCAGATTGGGTAAATGCACGCAAGGAAGCACAAGACTATTTTATGGTCATGGCTACTGACCTTTTAGCCCTCACTCTTCTTAAAAGTCCTGGAAGTATGGGCATTGACTGTGCAATTGGAAACAGCCAACGATTTGGCGTTCCTCTGGGCTATGGAGGACCCCATGCGGCATTTTTTGCCTGCACGGAAGGCTTTAAACGATCCATTCCAGGTCGAATCATTGGAGTATCAAAAGACCGCTATGGCAATACAGCACTCCGGATGGCATTGCAGACTAGAGAACAACATATTCGACGGGATAAAGCAACAAGCAATATCTGCACAGCCCAAGCATTACTAGCTGTTATGGCATCCTGCTACGCGGTCTATCATGGCCCCGAAGGCCTTCAAGGCATTGCACAAAGTATCCATTCAAAAACACGGCGATTACACGCGGGTCTAAGTCAAGCGGGATATAATGTGTTAAATAAATACTTCTTCGACACCTTAAGTATTTCCTTGTCGCAAGAAAAAATTACTGCGCTAAAATCGCGTGCAGAAGATGCACACATCAATCTATTCTACACAGGCACAGAAGTCAGGCTATCCTTAGATGAGTGCACGACAGAAGAAGAATTACAGCAATTAGCAAAAATCTTTGAATGCGATATTGCGGAACAACCGCCTAAGCAACTAGACCTTCCTTTCCGAAGCGATGACCTATTGGACCACGAAGTTTTTCATCAGTATCGATCAGAGACTTCGATGATGCGGTATCTAAAGCGACTAGAAAACAAGGATTTGTCTCTTATGCATTCAATGATTGCCCTGGGATCTTGTACAATGAAGCTCAATGCTGCCATTGAGTTACAAGCCGTTTCCTTACCAGCATTTAATCAAGTGCACCCCTTTGTGCCACGCAACCAAGTAAATGGCTATTACCAACTCATTGAGGAATTAGCATCATACTTAAATGAGATTACAGGATTTGATGCCACAAGCTTTCAGCCAAACTCTGGTGCGCAAGGAGAGTATGCAGGCCTTCTTTCGATTCAAGCCTATCACAGAGCCAATGGCGAGTTGCACAGAAACATCGTACTTATCCCTGAGTCTGCCCACGGCACAAACCCTGCATCAGCGGTTATGGCAGGATGTCAAGTTGTGGTTATCCGATGTGCTGATAATGGGGACATTGATCTAGAACATCTTGAAGAACAGGCTATACTCCATTCGGAAAACTTGAGCTCTTTAATGATTACCTATCCTTCCACGCACGGGGTCTTTGAAAGAGGAGTAGAAAAAGCATGTGCTATCATTCATAAACATGGAGGGCAGGTCTACATGGACGGAGCCAATATGAACGCTCAAGTTGGCCTTACAAACCCAGCAAAAATTGGTGCTGATGTTTGCCACCTTAACCTGCACAAAACTTTTGCGATTCCACATGGTGGCGGCGGGCCTGGCGTTGGACCAATCTGTGTAAAAGCGCATTTGGCACCCCATTTACCGGGCCATGTGCACTTCAATGTGGAGGGTCAAGAGAGCGCTGTATCAGCAGCTCCTTTTGGGAGTGCAAGTATTTTATTAATATCCTACGCATACATCAGACTGCTTGGTCATCATGGACTTAAGCGATCAACTGAAATTGCCATTTTGAATGCCAATTATATCAAGCACAGATTAGAGCCTCACTATAAGGTGCTGTATACCGATGATATCCATGGTCATGTTGCGCACGAACTCATCATTGACTTTAGGCCTTTCAAGGTGCTAGGTATTGAGGTTGAGGATGTAGCCAAGCGTTTGATAGACTATGGGTTTCACGCGCCAACTATGTCATGGCCTGTGGTAGGCACCATGATGATTGAACCGACAGAAAGCGAGACAAAAGAAGAGTTAGACGCCTTTTGTAATGCGCTGGTTGCCATTAAGAAGGAGATTGACGAGATTGCTTCTGGCACGATCGATGTAGCTCAATCCATGCTAAAAAATGCCCCTCATACCATTGAAGAATTAACTGGTGATACGTGGCAGCATGCCTACACTCGGCAAGAAGCAGCATGGCCTATGAAAGATTCATCTAGGAAGTTTTGGCCAAGCGTTGGCAGAGTAGACAATAGTTTTGGTGATCGAAATTTAGTATGCATTTGTCCACCCATGGAAGATTACATGCGTGAATCCTAGAAGAAATGTTTATTGACTTCTCGTTACTAATCCCGCGCTATTAGTCTCTTAAGGCGTCTCTAGTCGCTTTCCCTGAAGGAATTCTTACCAGCACTCCGATATACCCAGACGGAAGTATATAAGAACCTTTATCGAGTTGCATTACAGATAGACCGGGATAATTCCCTACGTAATCCGGATTATCTGACGAGAGATTAAAATATTGAAACCCCATACCAAAAACACTTTCAACTACTGTCCAACGGTCTTTATCAGCTTTTCTAAAAAACCCAAACTCTAAATGAAACTGGGTTCTGCGTTGCTTTGAGGAATTTTCAACGCGTTCTTGAAAAATAAAGTTAGGTCCCCAAACCCATTCCATCTGAGAATTTCTATGCTGTGTATGGGCTATGGATGGACCAAAGAAAACATCAGGACCACTGCTTCTTCGTTTAAAGTAATAACGCAGTGAGAGTTTTCCTTTCCCGCCCCAATTTTTGTAATTATCGCCATACTGCATATTGATGTAGGCGTACAGGGGGTTTGCCAAATGACTAACAAGACCGGCCTCCATGTGTAGGCCCAATTTAGGGTGTATTTGTACTTCGGATCCTATATTTAAAGAGGGTGCAGTCCAATCCATGATACTCAAAAGACTCACCTTGGTCGTCCATTTTGGACGCGCTGTTCTTGACGGATGAATGTTTTCCGAATCATTAATGACATTCTGTGCTTCAACCTGAATGCAACCAACTAGAATTATTGCGACAAGCAAGCGCAGGGTATAGTTTCGTAACATCATAAAGCAAGATTTGATAACTCGGCTAAGCTCGTCGGATCAGTGTAATCAAACTGACGAATACCATCAGGGCTCACGACTAAGGCAATGTTATTTTGTGCAATAACATCGTTGGCCTCAAAGCCCATTTCTCGAGTCAACACCACTGGGTTTGTTCGATCAGTAACATCAAAAACTACCAGTCCTTGATTTCCGTCACAAACAAAAAGAAGATCACCATCGACCGAAAGGCCTCTGGGGTTATTCATCGCAACTTGTGTAATCTGAATAGGGTTTTCCAATGAGGCGATATCATAGATCTCCAAGATATTGGCATCCCCAAGGAAGTCACATGCTCTGCCAGAGCGAATGGTTACGTAGGCGTAATCTCCATCACTCACTACTGGATCACAGGCCATGGCATGCTCAAAGAAACTCAATTCAGAGGGTATTCCTTCCCCATCAATGCCGTAGATATAGGCCCCTGTGTTCGATCCAATAAACAAGGTGTTATCGAAAGGGAAAATCGTTTCAATACCAAATCCTACATCCTGTTGGTCTTCTAGAATCATTTGTGTTGGATTAGCAATATCAATCGTGGTCAATGTTGTGTTGTCTACGGCGTACAAATTATTTTGCACAATCGTAAATCGAGCAAGTGATCCCCCGGTGCCAATCACTCCGCCACTATCTACTCCAGGGAGGATTCCACCGTCATTGCTAGAGCAAGCGTAAAGAGCTACCATGAAAAGACCAGATACTAAGTAGGATAACTTCATTATCGACGACATTTAGGGTTTACTAGTTCTTCAAAGGCCCAATCGACGACTACACCTCGTGATGTATCTACGCATTCAAAGTATCCAAACTGTCCTTCAGGATATAATGCATCAGAACGATTATATATACCTGACAAACGGCCAATTTCTTGAACGTTCGCCCAGTCTGATACATCGACGGCAACCACATCTCTTCCTATGTCGACAAACATGACATCATTTCGAATCGCCATATCTTCATTTAATGGAACATTTATAAAGGCAATTCCCGTTGGGTTTGATGGATCATTGTTATCAAATACATGAATACCCTGCCCTGTCTCACCTACTAGGATGTATGGGCCGTACTTATAGATTTTTCCAGCTTCTTCAATGGGTTGAGCGGGAGAAGAAGAAACGGTAAGATCAGCTTCTCCTTGATAGAGTGGCCTCCAGCCATTAATCACTAAATCTTCCTCTATCTGGCATGAAAAGAGACCCCATAGACAAAAGGTAATCCATAAAAATGAGGCATTACTATTCGATAGTATCATAAGGTAAAATTAGAAATTTCAGTTTATGCCTTATTCCATTCACTCAATTCCCATCGCGCTAACGGCGTTTTATCAAGTTCCGTCTGATATCCCTTTGTAATCAGATGATATCCCAACAATCCTACCATACCAGCATTGTCCGTACATAAGGTAATAGGAGGAAGGGCTACCTGTATACTTTTTGATTGAGCAAAGTCCTGAATCGCTGCTCGCAAGGCCGAATTCGCGGATACTCCCCCTGCAAGGGCAATACAAGGAACATCGTAGAGCTCTACTGCATATTGATATTTTTCCAACAAAATGGCTACCAAGGTATGCTGAATAGAAGCACACAAATCGTGTAGATTTTCTTCGATAAACGTTGGGTTTTGTTTAGTCTCCTTTTCTAAAAAGTATCGGATTGCCGTTTTTACACCGCTAAAACTAAAATCGAGGCCTTTTGTTTTCGGACGACTAAAAGCATACTTAAGCGGATTTCCCGTTTGCGCCATCTTATCCATGTAAGGGCCTCCTGGATAGGGTAATCCCAACATTTTGGCCGCCTTATCAAAGGCCTCCCCAACTGCGTCATCTAATGTTCCTCCTAGTACTTCGACATCATGCCAATCGCGAACCATAACAAATTGTGTATGCCCTCCTGAAACATTTAAACAGAGATAAGGAAAGGTTGCCGGCCTATCCGCGCCCATTGGAGATAGCGCATGAGCCATCATATGATGCACACCGAGCAAGGGAACGTCTAACGCAATGGACAAGCCTTTGGCGAATTCCCAACCTACGAAAAGCGATCCAAGAAGACCTGGCCCACGTGTAGCCACAATCGCATCTAAGTCTTTCATTTTCAATCCATTGACACGAAGCGTCTCCGCAACAAGTGGCACGATATGTGATGTATGAGCTCGTGAAGCTAATTCAGGCACTACCCCTCCATACGATTTATGGACTTCTTGATTCGCAACCGCGTTGGCTTTGAGAAGTCCTTTATCCACAAGGGCTACGCTTGTATCATCACAACTTGACTCAATAGCAAGGATAGTATGTGCCTGCTTCATCCGTTCTTCGGTATTTTTATACAAATAAACAATATAAAAGAGGTAAAGTACATAGGATCAAAGAAGCTTCTCAAACGTATAGCAAAGGTTATGGGTTGGCTATCCCTATGCGCAGTCACTTTAGCCTTTTCATTATGCATTCTCCTGCAAGTTCCTTCAGTACAAACTTGGTTAGCCAATAAGTTGCTCCATCAACTTGAACATTCTCTCGATGCCACCATAGAAGTTGACTATATCCATTTCGAGTTTTGGCATACAGCACGAATAGAAAACTTCTCCCTAACACAAAGCGATAAATCCATTCATCTTGAAAAAGTGGAGCTTGACTTTGATGTCTTTGATTTGTTTGCCTCTACAATCTCCATAAAGGAAATCGATGTTCATGGAGTGAGGGCCTTCCTAAATACCGACCCCGCCATCGATAAGCCCAAAACAACTAAGGGCGGTCAATGGAAGACCATACTTCACAAAATCAATCTCGAAAAAGTAAGCTTCGAGGTGCTTATGCCTCAAAGCGATCAGATGATTGAGGTAGACCTACCCCTAGCGGCCATTGATTTGGGTAATTTAGTATTAGGAGATTCTAGTCTTCAACTTTCTTTGATTGATCTTCGCGCACCATTGATAACGCATCATTTACCTGCGAAACCCTCAGCACCAAACCCTCCAAAGGATTCTATAATCGATTTCACCATGTTGACTGCAATGGGTGTCTCGATAGAAAACCTATCCATGGACCGAATGAGGTATGTGATGATAAAAGATCAAGATTCAATCCCGGTTATTCAAGAGCTAAGTGGGCAGTTCTCCCTGACCTCGGACGAAAACTCTACCCTAGTAAAAGCAAATAACCTTGTTGCAACAGTTGACCAATATCCAGCTATTCAAGCCGATGCCATTCAGATAACATCAACTATTGACTCTTTTTATCTTGGGACAGATAATCTCACGTGGGGAGGTAGTGCATTTAATGGATGGCTACATCTCCCCCTAGCCAACCACCAATACAATCTATCCAACGAATTTAATGCACCCTTTAACATATTGCTTAACGAGTCATTTGTAACCCCTGTTGAAAAAGACTTTCTTTTGACAACGCTCAACCTGCAGCAGGCTCCATGGATCGATCTTCTAGGAAATGACACCCTGCATTTGGACACTTTTAATGCAATGGGATCACTATCAGCTTTAGATGTTAAGCGTCTAACATTGAATAGTCAAAACATAGTCATTGACGGTCGTGCTTCAATTCATGGCCTTCCTATTCTTGCCAATACCTTTGTCTCATTAGACTGCAAAAACTTCACGATAAAGACTTCGCCCATATTTAGGCTAGCTAAAAGAGCTTCCATTGCTTTACCCGAATTCTGTGAGCGCATCCCTTTAATTGGAATCAAAGGTCATGTGGAAGGAAGCCTTAAAGACCTTGCCATGAATGCCTCCGTAAGTACCGTGTTTGGTCAGGCAGATATCGCAGCGCGCATGGCTTGGGATGCCAAGAATCCACCGAATTATAACGGCAGCCTTGCTACTACAAACTTTAATCTTGGCTCGCTATTGCAAAATCAAGATTTCGGAAATGTTCAATGCAATCTAGATATCGATGGATATGGATTCCAAAATCGCGGTCGAGAATTAGACATCTATGGAAACATAAGTGCCTTTGACTATAAAGACCAGACGATCGACAACATCCAGTTAAACGGTCATCTTTCCAATGAAAAATACCTCGGACAAATAGAAATCTTCGATGATGCCGTGCAGCTTCATGCACAAGCCACCATTGATCAAAGCGGAATAATCCCAACCGTGTTAGCCACAGGCAACTTAGATTTTCTCCGACTTGAGGGATTCTCCCAATATGACAAAGCGCTTGCTGTTTCGGGAAGATTCGAGCTCGATGGGCACAGCATCGATGATGAACGGGGCTTAATTGATTTAAGTCTTTCCGATTGGGCCCTCGATTTTGATGAACGAATTGTAGCCCTTCCGCCTACGCGTCTCGTATACAGCCAACTGCCCGACGAGCGCATAGCCATTGATATAAAGTCTGAGTTCCTATCTGGGTTTGTTTCCTCTGATTACACGATAAAAGATATTCCCATCTTAGCGAGTAGCCTAAAGGATAGTTTAAAGGTTCCAGATCTTGATGGGCGATCAGCCTCCTGGAAAATCAATCTTAGCGACAACTACAATTTGCTATCCATAATCAACCCCAAACTCAATGTGCCCGGCAAGCTTAAGCTTGACGGAAGCATTGGAGGAATTCAGCGCAGTTTGTTTACATCATGGTCAACAGATTTTATCGATATAGAAGACTACCATATTGAAGGGTTCAATGGCAACCTCACGCTGAATGATAACCAATATCATATTCAGAGTGCCCTATCAGGTATATCCCTTTTTGACACCATGTTTTTTAAAAACATCGAAGTGAGTTTGTTACAAGATGGCGATAATGGACAATTTGTAGTCCAATCGAAAAATGGCAATCAAGATTCATTACTTCATATTGCAGGACAATATCTCAGGGATGAATTCAATCATTTCAAGGGTAGTTTTTCAGCCTTTGATATCCACCTCGATACCAATATTTATAGAATAAGCAGAAACAATCATTGGGAGATTGCAGGTTCTGAATGGGTAAAGCTTAAGGACTTTACACTCAATGGACCTGGCCAAGGAAAAATCCAATTGGAAGGATACCCCTACACCTCAGAAGATGAATCAGAAAAGAGGCAATACTTTAACTTTGGCGTCCAGGCTATTCGCCTCAAAGCATTTTCTGACCTACTCAATCATCCGATCTACAAATTTGATGGAGAGATGGATTTTCAGGTTTCGATAAAGAATGCCTTTCAAACCCCTGAATTCGAAGGATCAATTGATACTCGACATCTTTTACTTAACACCCAAGACCTTGGGCGATTAATTTTAGTCTCAGAATACAATGCAAATAAGAATCGAATTGACATCAAGGCGGGCTCATTGATACGGGAAGCGAAAAACTATGTCGCCATTCGAGGGTACCATGGACTACCAGGGCACAGTGAAGCCTACGACACAAAGATTTCGTTTATCATTGACAGTTTAGAAGTTCAAGCAGTAGAAGATTTAGTACCCTCCTATATCCGAAACAACAAAGGCAACGTTCACGGAAATCTTGACCTTGTGGTAAAGGATAAAAAGCCAAATCTCCTAGGTTATATAGAAACAGGAAAAGTATCTACGACAATCTCCTACCTCAATACAACCTATAATCTACATAATCAGCGCGTAGATTTCTTAGAAGATCGCCTGGCTATTGATCATCTCGAGGCCTTTTATATGGACACGGTTCGTAGTGAGGCAGTCAAACGAAGTCTCGTGGGAGGAGGAAACATATATCACCAAAACTTAAAAAATTGGTCACTTGATGTTAGCCTTTCGGGAGAAAACATTCAAGTGCTAAACACCACCGCAGCCATGAATCCAGATTACTATGGGCAAGCCTTTGTGACAGGGAGTGCACGATTCTATGGTGATGCACAATCCGACATCAAGCTCGAAGTAAGTGCTGAGAGTACGCCAGGCACTGAATTGTTTTTCCCCTATGAAGAGTCAGCCTACGCCGAATCACACGGTTTCTTTTCCTTTAAGAATGATAATGCAAAGCGTTTATTTAAACCCAAAGAAAAAGTTCGCATAAACCCGTTAGATGTGGCCATGGACTTAACCATAGACCAAGATGCGGTGATTCACATTGTCCTAAGTGAGGAAGACGGAGATATTCTAACCGCTCGAGGGAATGGTGATATTCGACTAGAATATTTAAAAGAAAAAGAAGAGGCCAATCTATACGGAACCTATAAAATTGCCTCTGGGGACTATACCTTTCAGCTACGTGAGGTAATCGACAAACGCTTTTACATTGAAGATGGTGGTTCAATACAGTTAGAGGGGTCCATTGATGAAGCCGTATTAGATGTGTCCGCAAGCTATCGCATCAATACTACCCCGTTAAATCTCATCCGGGAATACATCGACATTAATGACGCAGCGGTGTACACCGAAGCAAATGAGCGTGTCCCTGTCAAACTTTTGTTAAACATCTCCAACACATTAGCAGAACCCGCGATTGATTTTGATATCGACATTCTAGACTATGACCCGATTTTGCGTAATCCAATCGAAACAAAGATTAACCTATTACGCAACGATGCAAACAATATGAACCAACAAGTCTTTGGTCTTATTGTAGTCAATCAATTCATTCCAACATTTGGCGATGCTGGTGCCTCCAATGCCGCGCTTGTGAGCACTGGAATCAACAATACCGTATCCGAACTATTATCCAATCAATTAAGTGGTTACCTAAGCGGCTGGTTCGATGAGCTTAATCTAGACCTTGACCTTAACATAAACTATCGAGCATATGATCCTTCGGTAAACAATGGCGATGACCTCAACCAGATTAGACGCCGAGAACTTCAAATCGCCCTAAGCAAGCGATTTATGAATGACCGAATGACCATCAATGTCGGGGGAAATGTAGACTTCGGTGATCAATTTTCTGATGATGTAAACTCGGGCACGAATTTTACAGGTGACTTTGAGTTTAACTATGCTATCACTGAAGACCGCCGATTAAAATTCAAAGCATTTTCCAACACGGACTATGATATTTTTGACCAAGGCTATCGAACCAATGCGGGGCTTGGCCTTTCGTTCAATCGAAGCTTCAATAACATCAGCGAGTTATTTGGTGGCAACGGAAAGAGTAACAACAAGGACATTCAAGAAAACAATGATGTCGAAGAGGAGAATAACTCATCCCAAGAACTTTCTCCTGAGGAAATTTTGAATAATCCATAAGCTGACACGGATTAAAGTTAACCTTCGCCCCATCTGTTGTATTTTACAACGATGAAGCGATCCATCTATATCTTATTTTTTGCGCTCTCTTTTCAGTGTGTGTCCGCACAGCGCTATTCAAGAGTACACCTTGATATATCAAAAACCGAAGACTTATCACGGCTCAAAGAAATGCCTCTTGCACTGGATCATGCCCATTGGAAGCTAGAAGTTGGTGAAGTCGTTATTGAAGTCAGCGATTTTGAGCTAGGTCTCCTTCAACAGGCAGATATCCCCTACCATATAGAAATTGATGATCTTGAAGATTTTTATAGCAAACGACTACAACAACAGGACAACGTTTGGACAAAAAATGTCAATTGCGATTCTACTGCTGCTCCACTAGATCCTGTAAATTTTGAATTGGGTTCCATGGGAGGATATTACACCTATCAAGAAATGCTGGATGATTTGGACTCAATGCATTCGCTTTTCCCCAATTTAATTAGTGCCAAAGAGCCTATACATACGTTTACAACCGAAGAAGGTCGCCCGCTTTACTGGGTGCGCATATCCAATACACCGACTACCGATGATCCAAGCAAACCTGAAATTCTCTACACCTCAAATCACCATGCTCGAGAGGCTGCTGCCCTTTCGATAAATATGTATACCATGTGGTATATCCTTGAAAACTATGCTACCGATGAGGACCTTCGATACCTTGTGGACAATGTAGAAATGTATTTTGTGCCACTGGTTAATCCCGACGGCTGGGTGTACAATCAGACTATTCAACCCAATGGTGGTGGAATGTGGCGTAAAAACCGCCGTAACAATGGAAACAATACCTTCGGGGTGGACCTTAACCGAAATTATGGCTATGAATGGGGAGGCGTAGGAAGTTCAGGGAATGGCAATAGCGATGTCTATCGCGGAACCACCCCGTTCTCTGAGGCAGAATCCCAAGCCCTAAAATGGTTTACCGAGCAACATGCCTTTCAAATTGCTTTGAATTATCACACCGCGGCCAATATGTTACTTCATCCGTGGGGATATACAGACAACTTTGAATGTGATGATCATGATCGATTTATAGCCTTTAAATCTTGGATGACCGAAGTCAATGGATACCTAAACATTCAATCTTCCTTATTGTATGAAGCAGCGGGGGATAGCGATGACTGGATGTATGGAGATACAACTACGAAGCCTAAGATTTTAGCCATGACCCCGGAGTGCGGGACGAATTCCGACGGGTTTTGGCCACCAACATCACGTATTCTTCCTCTTTGCCGTGAAAACTTACCTCAAAACCTTCGAGGAGCCTACATTTTACTTGACTACCTACGCGTTGAAGACCTATCATCCGATGCACTCTCGGTGCAAGGAGCAATCGACGTATCTATGCAACGCCTTGGTCTGCCGGAAAGCAGTGGATTTATCGTAGATCTTGAATCGCTTGATCCAGCGGTTACCGTAAACACTTCAGCAAAACTAGTATCTGGTTTGAGCTATGGGGAAAGTATACTTGATTCCTTTAACTACACCATTGATACGCAATCCTTATTCAACCCTGAAGTGGGCTTTGTTTTATCTGTTAATAATGGGAGTCATACTTTCCGTGACACCCTTTACAAGCGGGTTTCTGTCGTCAACCCTGCCCTATCTATTGATGGAACGACCCTCAGTCCTTTTGAAAATCAGGGATCATCCTCTTGGAGTACGACAACCGAGGACTTTGTCAGCGCACCGACGAGTATAACGGATTCCCCGAACGATGATTACGAAAACCAGACTACACAAACCCTTCTCTTAACGCCAATCATCAACTTAAGTAATGCACAAGACGCGCTTATTCGATTTGCTGCCAAATGGGATATTGAGGCCGACTATGACTATGTGCAATTTGAAGCATTGCGTGTGAGTTCAACTGGGCTACCCAATGATTGGTTGCCTTTATGTGGGAAATACACAAACGCTGGAACAGCGGATCAAGATGAAGGCATGCCATTATATGATGGAGTGCAAAACACATGGGTTGAGGAAGAAATTGACATGACTGAATTTCTAGGTGATTCTATTCAATTACGCTTCCAATTGGTATCCGATAACTTTGTCACGGGGGATGGCTTTTACTTCGATGATTTTAAACTATATATCAATGGCAGTATGGATTCTGTCATCAACAATGTATCCGATGTAAATGGTCAAGTCCAATATGCTGCCATTATACCAAATCCAGCACAAGATGCTATTCGTATTGATATCAATCAACCATGGACGGGACAGATACAAATCCTGAATGCGCTTGGTCAAGAGGTGATGAGAAGTTCTCTGAATACCAAAGCGCAGCAGGTAAATCTCGACGTGAGCCACTTGCCTAGCGGGACCTATTATGTACATCTACTAAGTGCTGACAAAACAGCGAGTGTTCTTTCCCTATGGATACATTAGGCCCTGCTCTAGTAACGACAAAAGATGGGAGTAGTACGCTTCACTCCCCTCAGTACAATGCGCACTACCACTCCATCCATGGTGCATACACTGAATCCATGCATATCTTTATCAATCATGGACTCAAGGATTATTTATCCGCTAATCAAGAGCCTATTAATTCGTCCATAAAAATCCTTGAAATGGGCCTAGGAAGTGGGCTAAATGCATTGCTCACCGCAGCATCAAAAAACCATCAGCCAATAGACTATCTCGGTATAGAAGCTCACCCTATCATGGAGAAAACAACCTATCTAGGGCTGATTAACTCATTACCCGAAAGTATCGACAGCGAGCTTGTCGAGTCATTCTGGAGTGCTCCTTGGAATACTCCAACGAAGGTTACACCAGCATTCACCCTGGAAAAGCGCCACGAAAAGATAGAAAACCTAGAGATTGATCCTTTAAGCATAGACATCATCTACTATGATGCCTTTGCACCTGAGTGCCAACCTCACCTGTGGCAAGAAGATATTATGCGTTCTGTTCTCAATTGGTTAAAACCTGGAGGGTATTTATTGACTTATTGTGCCAAAGGGAGCTTTCGAAGAACCTGTAAATCCCTCGGTTGTAGACTTGAATCTCTTCCAGGACCTCCAGGAAAGCGAGAGATTAGCCGATTCGTCAAAGAAATCTAGAGGAAACTATGGTAAAACAGAGAAGATGACATTAGAACAAATAATGCACGATTTACCCTCTCGGTATTTGACGGAACGCTTTGAAGCAGATGCTCCCTTAACTGTTCATCTCTTTTTCGACGGTGAAGGGGGTACAAGGTATTCCGTATCGATTGATTCTGAATCGTGTCATGTAAAGGAAGGAATCCATGGTATTGCCCATTGTGAAGTACGCACAGCGTCGCAAACTTACATTGACATAGAAACCGGAAAAATCAACGCCAATATGGCATTTTTAATGGGAAAGATAAAATTGAGTGATGTGAACGTAATGCTTGCCTTCGTGAAATGCTTTAGAAGGACCTAAGCCTTTAGCTATCTGGGATACTTGATTTTGTAGGAGGTTGAGAATTCTCCTTTAGAGACCTTCAACAAACGTTTTTTAAGCAATCGTTTACGCAAAGGATTGATGCGATCAATAAAGAGTATACCTTCGATATGATCATATTCGTGTTGAATAACACGCGCTGTCATTCCTTCAAAGGTCTCTTCATAGGATTGCCCCTCTGCATCTTGATAACGCATACGAACTACAGGTTGGCGCTCCACATTTTCACGAATACCAGGAATACTCAAACATCCTTCTTCATAGCCCACATGCTCCCCACTTTCTTCGAGAATTTCTGGATTAAAAAATGCCTTTCGAATACCTTGCTCATCGCTCTCTTCGTCTATCATGGCTCGACTATCAATAACAAAAAGCCTTTCTGAAACGCCTACTTGTGGAGCAGCTAGTCCCACTCCATCGGAAGCATCCATAGTCGCAAACATTGATTCAGCGAAGGCAGTTTTTTCCGCATCTGGTAACTCGATAGCCTCTGCTCGTCGCTTGAGCACAGAAAAGCCATAGCCATAAATTGGAAGAATATCTGCCATTATTAACTTGTGGAGAAGAAAAAAAGAAGGGTGACTAACCGGAATCGAACCGGCGACCTCTGGAACCACAAACCAGCGCTCTAACCAACTGAGCTATAGTCACCATACACCTTGTTGCCAAGGGCACCTAAAGATAAAGATTTGTTGCGGAAATCTCTAGATCTCTTTGAGGATATTATTGAATGGAAAAATTCTGGCTTGCCGTAGTATACATCCCACCTAAACTGTTGCCATCTTTACCCTGAAGTTCAAGGTCTAAAACGTAGTCTCCAGCAGGCAATCCCGTTATAACATAGGGAGTCCACTCAGAAAGTCGGCCCATTGACTCTCCATTTAATTTGACGAAGACCTCGTATCCCGACATAGGCATATCTGCATTGATTACATAAAAATCTAGGAGTACAGATTCCGCATCTTGTCCTTCATATGCCCCTTTAGGCCTGCTTGCAAAAAGCATTGGACTTGTCTGATTGATCTCTGAAAGATCACTAGGTATATGCAAATAATGCGCTTCCTCATGCTTTAGAGATAGATGATAAGAACGAGACAGAAAGGCTAAGAAAACCTTTGATGACAAATCTCCTTCCACAGTTATTGAGTTTGTATAATGCGCTTGGTAAGGCTTGTCCTCAATAATAAGGTGAATATGTTGTCCCCCCGATGAGTTCGCGAGATGCATGGAAGCTCCATGATGAGAAGGCATACCTAAGGTGTAATTCTCCACATTAAAGACGAGTGTAGATTTTGCATTTCCTGCGTCATCAAGCGACACAATCATCGTATCAAGAGTAAGGGATGCGTCATCGAGGCTTGAATCATGGTCCATTGTCCAAGGTGCAATATCAATGGATTGGATTATCTCTTCACCCACTCGTGGGAGGGGATCGTAGACTTTTTTCCGTGCTTCCTCATAAGCACAGGAAGTTAGGGTAAGTCCTAAAACAAAAGTGTTTGCAAAAAGGATGAGGACAGATTTTTTCATAAATGGATTTTCTATGACAAAATTAGAGAATAAATGGGCTTACACCCAAGAATTTAAGAGACAACATCAAACACTAGCACACTGCATAAATCAAGGTGAAAAATCGGCCTAAAAACCATATTTTAGGAACACACACCAAAACTATGAGATTTCTTGTCCTACTGAGCCTAACAACCTGTCTCGCCTTTAACGCCATATATGCTCAACAAGCTACGGTTAAGGGGAAAGTAATCGATGAAAATAAGGAGGGTTTACCCTTCGCTTATGTGATATCAGAAGCTGGTCCGGCTACCACTACAGATGTAGATGGCTACTATTCCCTATCGCTTGATGCCGGAGACCATGTTATCACCTTTTCCTATGTGGGATATTCTTCCCAACAGCGAAGTTTTTCGGTTAACTCCGGACAGAATTTGTCATTAGACGTCAATATGACTGAAGACATGGAGCGACTCAATGTTACGATCATCAGTGCGAGTCGTTATGAAAAAAACATTGCCGAAGAAACGGTTTCAGTCAATGTAGTCGACAAGGATTTTCTTGAAAACACCAACAGCCGTGACATTGGTGAAGCCATCAACCAAACAGCCGGTGTCCAAGTACAAGACGGTCAGATTTCCATACGTAGCGGGTCGTCTTGGTCCTATGGCGTCGGCAGTCGGACCGCCCTTTTACAAGATGGGATTGGTCTTCAAACAGCGGATTTGGGAGAATCGATGTTAAAGTTTGCCGCTATAGAAACGGTAGACCAAGTTGAGATTATCAAAGGGGCCTCATCGGTAGTATATGGTTCTTCAGCACTAAATGGTGTTGTAAATCTTGTTACCAAGTGGCCTAAGAAAAATGATCAGTATACAGACATCATTCCCTATTATGGGTTTTATGGAGCCCCTCCCCGCGCAGAGCTTAACTGGTGGAAGGGCGAAGTTGGTGGTCGGCAGCCCGGACTATTTGGAGTCTTTGTAAGCCACTACCGCGGAGGAAACAGCTTTAAGCGAGAGAAGCTCAAGAACTTCAGCATGATTACTGGAGCCAATTTTGATGTGGTGAATAGCTTCTTACAGGGAGCCGATGAGTTTCGTATTCGTGGAAACTTTAAAACCCGTTATGTTCTTGCAAGAAATAAGAATATTGATGTGGGACTCAATGGAAATTTCCAATATGAAAATCTAGGGCAGTTTTTCCTATCGCAAGATTTGGATTCCAATGCCTATCGCATTGCTCAGGGAGCTACCAATCGCTATGCACGGACTATCCTAGACCCCCATTTCAGTTGGAGAAATGACAAAGGACATAGCGTTGATGTCGATGGGCGCTATATGAACAATTGGCGTCGTGGAAATGGGGATGATATCAATTCGAACTCTCATGCCTTTAATCTCCAGACGCAATACCAATGGAATTTCAAGAATCGTTTTATTATGACTACGGGAATGCCCATCGGAACCTCATTTTCTGAAAGCAGTATCTATGCGAATCGACGAATTACCCTGAACGCAGCAGTGTTCAATCAATTGGAATATAAAGTCGATAAACTGTCGCTTGTTGGAGGAGTGCGCTACGAGATTATGAAGGTCGACGAATTCCTTGAAACCTCTATTCCTGTGTTTCGCTCAGGCCTTAACTACCAACTTGGTAAGGCAACCCACTTGAGAATGTCTTGGGGGCAGGCATATAGACTTCCTTCCGTTGGAGAACGTTTTGTTACGGGAGATATATTCCAGGGCTTCTATCTCTTCCCTAATCCAGAACTGAATACCGAAAGGGGCTGGAGTTCTGAGATCGCCATCAAACAAGGCTTCAAACTAGGCGATAACTTCCGTGGCTACATCGATTTTGCCACATTCCTCAATGAGTTTGATGAATACGTAGAGTATGTCCCAGGCATCTATGAAAATGTCAATCCAGAAACAGGAGACACCCTGTATGTTGGAGAAGGCCCCTTGGTTTTTGGTATTCGTCCAGAGAATACCGATGAAGCTCGAATATGGGGCTATGAGTTTACCATGGCCGGTGAAGGAGATATAACTCCATGGCTTAATTTAAGAGGATCGGTGGGCTATGCCTACACCTATCCAGGAAATTTAGAACAGGATACCACCTTACGTAACCTCGGTACGTTTTTCAAAAAGGCATTTCAAAATCACTTCCGTCGCATCGATGCTTTTGCCTATGACCCAGATGCCGCTGGACTTCTCTTTTATCGCTCACGACATATAATTCGAAACCAAATAGAATTCAAGTTGTACAACAAGTTCACCTTAGGTTTTGCAGCGAATTACACCAGTTTCCCCGAAAAGATTCCAGAGTTGTTTATCACCGCGCTGAATCTTCTTGATGATAATCAGCAGACCTTTCTGCAATATATAGAACAGCATCAGCGAGGGGATTGGATTCTATTCCTGCGCTCCTTCTATGAAGTCAACGATTTCGTTCGAATTGGTTTACTCATTAACAACCTTACCAATAGAGAGCTTCTCGATCGTCCTGGAAAAGTTACAGCACCTCGAAACTTCACTTTCCAGATGAAGTTCAGTTTCTAGAATACCTTACCATAACCTGGCCTTGATTTTGTTTATCCTATCGATATTTTATCCTTTATGTACCGACATTTAACTTTAATCTTTCTCTTAGCTACCTGCCTCGCTCATGCTCAATACATTGATATATGGACAGCAGAAGAACAAGACTTTTCTAATTATTCCAAATCAACCCCATCCTTCATTCATGAAGCTTTTTTAGATGCGAGGAGTGAATACACTCATTTTGTGGATCCACATATTGGAACCTCAGGGCATGGGCACACCTTTCCCGGAGCCACCCTACCCTTTGGTATGGTCCAAATCAGTCCGGACAATGGCGTATATGGATGGGACTGGTGTTCTGGCTATCACTACAGCCGTCCCGACATCGTTTTCTTTTCTCATAAGCACTTAAGCGGAACAGGAGCCACCGACCTAGGCGACATCGGGATGATTCCTTATACAGGAAAATATGCCTTTAGGCATACCTATGACCATGCGAACGAATATGCGCGACCTGGGTACTATGCCGTAAAACTAGACAACGGAATCCTTTGTGAGTTTACCGTAACGGCTCATGGAGCAATTCATCGGTATACCTTTCCAGAAGGCACTAAGGATAAAAAGCTTCGAATTGACTTGCTGCATGATGTGACCAACCACAAGGATCAGGAGACCTTCTTTTCCTTTATTGATGACCACACCCTTGGTGGCTTTAAGCACAGCAATGGATGGGCACCAAACCAACGAGTGTACTTCCACATGACGTCAAGTCACGCGATGAATATTTCAAAAAAGGACCGTAAATGTGCCAAAAAGACGGTTGATATTGAATTCAAAGGGGAAGGAAATGTGGTGGAATTGCGCGTCGCTCTTGGATCAACCTCGGTGAATGCAGCCGCGCAAAACGGGCAATATGACGGTATAAGTAAAGACTTTGAACAACATTTTGAAACAGCTAATCTCCTTTGGGAAAAGCGATTAGGTCGTATTCAAGCCGATTTCCCCACCAATGAGCAAAAAATTACTTTCTATACAGCGCTTTACCATAGCATGATTGCACCAGCGCTAAACTCTGATGTAGATGGTCGATATACTGAACCCGATGGGTCAATCACTCAAATGCCCGATGGACTTCAACGATACTCGACCTTCTCCCTATGGGACACCTATCGTGCGGCACATAGCCTATTCTTTTTCACAGCACCTGATGTAATCGATGACTTTATTGCCTCGATGCTCGCCCACTATAATTTCCGGGGCCAGCTGCCTATTTGGGAGTTAGAGTCAAATGAAACCTTTTGTATGATTGGAAACCATGCAGTACCAGTCTTAGCTGAGGCGTTTATGAAACGAATGACATTTTATGAATTAGGCAATGTGAATTGGGAAAATGTCCTTGAGGCCTGTGATGTATCCTCTAAACGGGATTTCAGAGGAATGTCATCCTACATGACAAGGGGATATGTATCCACTGAGGCCGATGGAGAATCCGTATCAAAAACCTTGGAATACTGCTATGACGACCACGCCTTAAGTTTGTTAGCTAAAGGACTCGGACGCGACGACCTCTATGATGAATACTTAGATCGCTCCATGAATTACAAGAATCTGTTTGATCCGAGCACAGGACTTATGCGTCCAAAAAATGATAAAGGAGAATTCTTAAAAGATTTTGATCCTTTTGCCCATGATATTAATGGAGTCAGGCATTATACCGAAGGAAATGCTTGGCAATACAACTGGCATGTAATGCACGACCCAAAAGGTTTAGTGGGTCTATATGAAAACCGAGAATCCTTTGAAACCAAATTAGATTCTCTGTTTTCTATTGACATCCATATTGATGAAGAGCACAAACTCGTCGATGTAACCGGATTGATTGGTCAATATGCGCATGGCAACGAGCCTTCGCACCACATTACCTATCTCTACAATTACACGGACAATCCTTGGAAAGGACAGCAACGTATTCGAGAGACGTGCAACACGTATTACAGCCATACACCTGATGGGTTATCCGGGAATGAGGATTGCGGTCAGATGTCAGCGTGGTATGTATTCTCTACAATGGGCCTATATCCTATGGATCCTGCCAGCGCTTATTATGAGATTGGAAGCCCACTTGTAGAAAAAGCCACTATGTATCTTCCTAATGGGAATACCTTTAGTATTGTAGCAAAAGGCCAAAATGAAGAAAACTATCGTGTGAAGAAAGTATTACTCAATGGAAAACCTCTTGAAGGCCATCGAATAAGCCATCAACAAATCCTTGACGGCGGAACCTTAGAATTTATCATGACAAATTAAACCATTATGTCGAACCGAAAAGCCTTTATTCTAGTTGTAAGCCTCTTTTTTATGTGGGGCTTTATTACCGTCATTGTTGACGCCTTTATTCCAAGACTCAAAGATGTCTTTGAACTATCCTATCTGCAGGCTGGACTTGTCCAATTTGCTTGGTTTACCGCCTATGGTCTGCTGGGTATTCCCGGAGGTCTTTTGATTAAAAAGATTGGCTATCAAAAAGGGATTATCGTAGCCTTAAGCATTTGTGCTTTGGGATGTCTTCTCTTCTGGCCTGCTGCCCATTTTAGAGTCTTTGGATTTTTCCTTTCAGCGCTTTTTGTGCTAGCCGGAGGAATCACCGTCTTACAAGTCGCTGCAAACCCCTATATCGCCGTACTCGGAGAAGCTCGCCTAGCCTCAAGCCGACTCAACTTAGCCCAAGCCATCAATTCGTTTGGAACGACGATCGCCCCCATTTTTGCAGCTACCTACCTTCTGAGCGACACCATTCTCTCACAAGATGAGCAGATAGCCTTGAGTGAGACTAATCTTGAGGCCTATAGAATGGCCGAAGCAGGTGCAGTAAAGGGTCCATTTCTTGCCTTAGCGGCTGTCTTTGGAATCATTGCCCTCTTCTTTTTAATACAGCGCTTACCGAAAATCATCAATCCTGAAAGCAAAGGGAGTTATGTGGAAGTTTTTCAAAACACCAAGCTAAAAGTTGGTGCTTTATTGATATTCCTCTATGTAGGAACGGAAGTCGCTATAGGAAGTTTTATTGTGAATTATGGATTAAGTATAGATATACATGAGGTGATTAAATCTTCTCCCCAACTCAATAAGTTGAGCTACTTTGCTGCTAGCATAAAGGGAATGACATTAGACCAAATGAACCCTAAAGCCATTATCGGAGCGCTGGTTACTTTGTATTGGGGTGGTGCTATGATCGGACGATTTATTGGATCTTATCTGACCGCAAAATTTCCACCTCACAGAATCCTTGCTATGTTTGCCGTTATTGCGGCATTATTAGTTTTACAAACGATTTCATCTTTTGGAATAAAATCATTCTTATTCCTTCTCGCCATTGGATTTTTTAACAGTATTATGTTCCCCACGATTTTCACCTTGGCGATCGATGACTTAGGAGAACAAAAACCACAAGGTAGTGGAATACTCGTCACAGCCATTTGCGGAGGAGCCTTTATTCCTCCTGCCGTTGGAGCAATTGCTGATGTGACTTCATTTCCTGTTGCCTTTATCTTACCTTTGATTTGTTACGTGATTATAGCAGGATTAGCTAATCACTATCTCGGCCAAGCATCAAACTAAAACAACATCATGGCGAAAGACTTAACCGTTTTAACCTTAGACGCAGGGGGGACCAATTTTGATTTCTCGGCTTTACACAAAGGCAAGGAGATCATGGAATCCATACGATTCCCATCCTATGGTTCCGATTTAGATCAAAGCATAGCGACTATAATCAAAGGCTTTCGTGCAGTGCAGAAAACGATCGGAAGTGAAGGGGATGCCATCAGCTTTGCTTTCCCAGGTCCAGCAGATTATCGCCAAGGCATCATCGGAGACCTAAATAACCTTACTGGATACCGTGGGGGTGTACCCCTAAAAGCCGTTCTAGAAGCTGAGTTTAAACTGCCTGTTTTTATCCTAAATGATGCAAGTTTATTTGCCTTAGGAGAGGCACGAGGAGGATTTCTTCCACATTGGAATGCATGGTTCGAAAACAACGAACATCCCCATCGTTTCGACAACTTAATTGCCGTAACGCTTGGAACAGGATTTGGTGGAGGTTTTGTGGTAAACAACCAACTCCTCTTAGGCGATAATTTTATGGGGGGCGAGGTATATCTGCAGTCTATGCGTCATGACTTTCTCAGAAATTCAGAGGAGCACCTCAGTATTCGAGCAGTCAAAAATGTATACTGCGAAGAGGCAGGCTTAGCCAAAGAAAACAGCCCAAGCCCGATTGAAATTGCAAGGATTGCACGAGGGGAAGCATCAGGTAATGTCGAAGCAGCAAAGGCAAGCTTTGCTTCAATGGGCAAGCATCTCGGTGATGTCTTAGCCAATCTAATCATGGTATTTGATGCACCTGTTGTCATTGGTGGTGGGATTGCCAAAGCACACGATCTATACTTTCCTGCCATGTGGGAGGAAATGAAATCTAATCTGACCATGTACCATGGACCTGAACGCCGAGTAAAGCATACTGTATACAACCTCTTGGATGAGGCCGATGTGCAGAAACTTGATAAAAATCGCGGACGCAACTTTACATGGAACGGTTTTGAGGTGTGCAATTACAAAGAAGACTTTATTTCAGCGGTTGGACTCCCCCATTTAGGCACACGACGTGGAACTTGGCTTGGTGCATACTATCACGCACAGGATAGCCTGTCCTAAAACAAAACACGTATTCTTTATAGCTATTTAAGCCATCTACTTGCAGCAGCTAATTGTTCGGGTAAGCGAGCCGTCCAATACGACGCTGAGTGTCCTCCTGGATAGGTACTGTAGCGGTGTTCTATTCCCCGTTCGGATAAGATATCACGTAAGGCATTATTTCCCTCCAAGAAAAAGTCATCTTCACCGCAGTCAATCATCAGTTGAACTTCGATTGTCTCTAATGTAGCCGCATGATGGTTTACAGTATATTGTCTCCAGCGTTTTTTGTTCTTTGTATAAGGTCCTAACAGCGTAGGTATATCCCAATGATTAGTGAATGTCGAGAAATCCACACCACCCGCCATACTTCCAGCCCAACCAAAAAGTTCTTGATGACGCAGCGCAAGAAACAAGGCACCGTGCCCGCCCATACTTAGCCCCATAATCGCTCGACCTTGAGGTATATCATAAGTATGGTATGCACTATCGATATAAGGAAGCAGCTCCTGAGTAACATAGGTTTCCATGCGAAGTGAGGCATTCACAGGACTATCAAAATACCAAGAGTTACCTTGAGCATCGACGAGAACCATGATTACTCCATTGATCGAGCTTAACTCATCAAGATTAGCCATCTCATCAGACCAATAGGTATAGGATCCGCCCGCACCATGCAATAGATACACTACGGAATGGGGCTCGGTACTCGATTGATCAGGATGAATGACAATGGATGAGATATAGTTCTGATTTGCCTCACTCCAGATTGCTATCGTATCCCGTGCAACCTGGGCATGCGACACCTGCATTACCAAGAGCATCGCTAAAACACTTCCTAGCCGAAGCCTAGTCATAATGCGTTGAATCTGACGTCTATTTATCATTATTGAAAGATTGTAATAACAGTAAAGCTTCCATAAGAACCGCCTCCATCACACGATATCCCTCAGCATTAGGATGACATCCATCATAGGTGTATTCCTGCTTCATACCGTACTCTGGATCAGCCATAGCCTCAAAATAATCGATGTAGACCAAATTATGTTGTTCGGCATAAGCCTTAAGCGCTTTATTCAACGCTGGGATTCGAACTTTAGGTTCTGTATTCGGAGCCCAAACAAATTCAGATGTTGGAGGAATCGAGGCAATAGCTACTTCAATTCCTTGCTTTTCGGCATGTTCAACCATAGAAAAGATATTTTGCAAGATATCCTCATTCGTAATGTAGCCATCATTACCTGCCACATCATTCGTTCCTGCGCAGATAACTAATACCTCGGGCTTATAATGCAACACATCACGTTCGAGTCGTGCAACCATATCTGTTGTAGTATGGCCACTTATCCCTGCATTAATCCACTGGCCTTCATGAAAAAGGGTCGTTGCACTATCATTAGCCCAGTGCTCGGTAATGGAATTACCCATAAAAGCGATTCGAGTAGATAAAAGCTTTTCTCTTGTTGACATTGTAGACATTTGCTTCCATTTAGAGAGACTTGAGATGTAGGAATCAGTACCCAAAGTAGGTTGACTTGCATAACGCGTCATATTCAATCCTTTATCTGTATTGACGGTTATGGAATCAAACCTCGGCGTTGATAAATACAATACATCTTCACCGGGTACCATAGGATACATTCCTAAGGAAGCCCAAACATACCAAGCACCCATAGCCCCTAAATCATCATTACCAGGTAATCCATCAGGTCGCAGGTGATATTCCTCCTCCATGATTCGATCAATCACCTCATCCACGCAAGTTGGACAATCCACAAGATTGTAAATCCATGGCACTTGAAAATCGGGCTCATTACCTGCTGCAAATCCCACCTCATGGTAGGTCGCATCAAGTATCGTGAAAAGCGAATCAAGCCTAGCATGGGCTGCAGCCTTACCTCCCATAGTGTTGATCAGTGATTCTAAGTCATGGGGCACCATCCAAAAATAATTGGAGTAGGTTCCCTCACGCCAATCATGATCTTGTGCCTTCCATTGGCCATTGGGATAGCGGCTATTCAACCAGGTCGTCTCATCATTATATAAGTGCTTCCAATCTTTTGCACGGAGATGCAACTGACTGGCAATATCATAATCAAAGGAACCATGAGTGGGAAAAGCATCGCGTGCAAACTGAGCAATGGCGTGGTCTGCTGAATAGTATTCTAAAGCCATTGAGGCAAAGGTGTGCCCGTCGCGCATATACTCCTCAAGAAATGGTCGGACCTCGATGTTTTGAGATCGAACTCTTGGAGTAAATGCCGAATTTTTCATGTGATAGAGAGCCCGTGTGACATCAAAGTTATCTGCACCAAAGGCATACGATGAAGCAATGAGTATACTCGTGGGATCCCCTTGCATAATGCCTGTTTCAATATTGGCGAGTATCCATCGGCCTAAACCGCCTGATTGATCGGCAAAATCAACAAGGCTTTGCATCATGTCCGAAGCCTTATCAGGAAAAAGAAGCGCAAGCAGAGGACCTTGTGTTCGGTAGGTATCCCACACACTAAAGGATGAATAATGCAGTCGATGAGGATCCTGATAAACTTTTCCATCCCCACCTAAGTACTGACCATCAATATCACTGACTAAATTGGGATGAATTAGCGCATGGTATAAATGGCTGTAGAACTCCTCATGGTCTTCATTACTACCTCCAAAGACTTCTATACTTCCCAAGGCAGCATCCCAAGCCCTCTTGTTTTGAGCACGTGCTACATCAAAATCATCCATGGTCGAGGACGATAGAGTTTTCCAGGCTTGTGCTTCAGACACATAGGAAATTGCCATACGCACAAGAACATCTTCTTCATGGAATGCTAGGGAAAGGCTTGCATTCTTCCCCTTGGCACGCCGTTGTGGCACACATTTATCTTCCTTCCAAAAGGTGTACTTAGAAGCTGGCACATCAAACTCCATAGCAATATAGATCGGATACGGCGTAGGGCTGCCACAAAACTCTCCACCTTGAGCATAGGCAGAAACCCGCTTACTGTCCAGCACTCTTACCCATGAATCATCCACCTTACTGCTATTAAATCCCGATCCTATATAAATCACTCCCGCGGAGTCAACAAAACGTGTTTCTAAGTAGGCCACACGTTCTGTTGCGGTAACTCGAACCGATGTACTATCAGCAAGAACATAATGAGCATATCCCGCTTCGCCCTCGATATATTCTGGAATACCGTTTAGACCAGGTCTATAAGGAGCAAGAGGTTTCCCCTTAGTTTGGGAGGAAGCGAGGAGCGGAAAATATCCCATATGGCTGCATCCTGCACCGGACAACTGGCTAGTAACAAAACCCGCTTCAGGTTGAAAGAAAGTCGGCGTAGCTTGCACCATCCCGAAAGGATAGGTTGCCCCTGAATAGGTATAGCCACAAGCCACCCCATCGCCTCCGACGACGTGGACATTACCCAAGAGTGGATTAACTTTTTCAGCAAATTGCCCGTATACATAGGAAGATGCCAATAAGGTCATGAGTAAACAAGCTATTGTTGACCTAGATTTCATATCTTAAAAGAATAATCGTGCATTATGAAAGGGATGATTTTTATACTTGTTCAGGATTTCATTAAAGAGACATTCGGAGATGAAATTTACTACGAAATCATGGATCGTAGCAAACTTCAGACCAAAGATCCTTTTGTCTATCCGGGAACATATCCTGACGGGGATTTGATTGAGATGGTAGTAAAGGCAGCGGAAGTATTAAAAATCTCGGTAGATGATGCCTTACTTGCCTTTGGGGCATACTTTATTGGCGCTGTGCATCCGAGACATCCCGAGTTCTTCGACAAGTTCGACCATCCCAAGGACTTTTTAAAAACCGTTGACGGTGTGATTCATATGGAAGTACGCAAACTCATGAAGGATACCCTCCTCCCCTCCTTTGAACATCACGAGCCAGATGAAAAAACCTTGGTACTTACCTATCACTCTGAACGAAAGCTCCACATGCTTGCTCACGGAATTCTTAATGGAGTAGGAGAACATTATAAACAACACCCTTTTACCATAAACCGCAGCGAACCCTACGAGAAAGATGGTAAAGAGTTTGTAGATTTTACCCTAGTATTTGAATCGTAAGCTTTGCCCGAAACCAATCAAAAACTCCTCCAAAGAAGACTTGATGACGCCGAACGTAAGATTCGGGTGCTCGAGGATATGATTGAAAATTCCTCACGAGAGCTATATGTCGCAAACCAAGATCTTAAGCATAAGAATAAAGACCTTGAACAGATTATCTATATCGTATCGCACGATCTTCAAGAACCACTTACTACGCTCTATGCCTTTTTAGGAAGGCTATCTGAAAAGCACCGACAAGAACTAAGCGGTCAGGGACAGGAATACCTTGAATATGCGAATGTATCAGCAGAACGGATGAAGGCCTTAATTAAGGGTTTGTTAGACCATTCAAGAATTGGGGCAAAACGGATTGTAGAAACCATCGATTTTAACAAGTTAATTAAGGAAGTTATACTCGATTTAGATAGCATCATTCAAGAAAGCAAGGCAAAAATCATCATTGAAGATTTGCCAAAGCTAAAGGCCTACAGTATTGAATCTCGGCTGCTTTTTCAAAACTTAATACATAATGCCATTAAGTTTGCTAAGCCTGGGCACACACCTGTCATACGGATTGGTGCAGAAGAAATGCAAACCCACGTGAGCTTTTACGTAGAAGATGAAGGAATCGGTATCGAAGAAGATTACCACGAAAAGGTGTTTAAGATTTTCCAACAGTTATCTCGAAAGCCAGGAGGTGTTGGGATAGGGTTAGCCCATTGTAAGAAGATAGCCTTGATGCATGAAGGAGACCTTTGGATTGACAACACCTATGCGGACGGTTGCAGATTTTGCTTTACTTTTAGCATAGGCTTATGAAACGTTTAAAGACTATTTTATTGATTGATGATGACGCGCCAACGCTCTTTTTGAATAAGCTCGTCATCCAGGACCTTGACTGCACAGATAAAATTTTGATTGCCGAAAATGGACGTCAGGCTATTGAAATGTTAACTGAGGAAACAGACCAGGGATTTCTTTGCCCTGATTTGATTCTGCTTGATATCAATATGCCTATTGTCAATGGTTGGGAGTTTATGGACAAGTATCAATCATTGAGTGCCGAGCAAAAAGCAAAAATTGTCGTCGTAATGCTTACCACCTCTCTCAATCCTGATGACCGAAGTCGAGCAGAATCTATCAAAGACATCAAGGATTTCGTATCAAAGCCACTTGACGAGACTACCCTTAAAGACATTATAGAAAAACATTTTAACTAATCCTATGTATCGAATATTTCTCTTTCTCTCAATCATGCTATCAGGCATTGTCTATGCTGATTCACCGCTAACATCAATCGACTTAACTGAGGGCAATGAGAAAGATGATATGGTACAATATGCCAAAGCTTCTGGCGGAGACTTTGACGATAAGCTGTTAGACTTCTTACTCGATGATAACAATGCGCTTAACCGAAGACTTGTTGTAATCAATGCCATTGGATGGGAAGGAGGTGTTTCAGAATCTAGAACCTATGACTTCCTTGTCGCACTATCCGATCAACTAAGCATGGATTTAGATATGCTTACCGCCAATGACCCAGCCGACCTGCAAGATATAATTAGTGGAGAAACCTTTCTTTGCTTGGCCTACGTAGCTGCTTTAGAAAACTACTTAGAATCTCCTGCAGTTTTATTTGATTTGGTTGAAGTAGCGTACAATGATCCTCAGGTTCAAAAAAGCTTTACGGCAATGACAGTGATAGGGTTAATGCGTGCCCAGCACTTTATGGATTATGATTGGTGCATGGTTTATGAACAAACCGATGTGTTGCGGCAAAACAAATCGAAATTCAAAATGGATCTCTCTAAGGAAGCTTACAACAATGTCTTTGAATATATGGATTTGTATGCCGATTATTGCTTTACTGAATCCGACTTCGACTTTTAAGGCTTCGTAAGGAGAATAGGCTTAGACCTACCTTGCCATTTAATCCAAAGTATACCTTTATCTACTGGCTGAACTTCAAGACAATGTTCGTCAATAAAGTTGAACTTTACCTCACGTCCGAGTCCATCAAGCACTCTGAGGTCATCTAAGTCAAATGAAAGTACATTCTGTCTAGAGTCAAGACAAATCATACCATTTGAAGGATTAGGATAAATAGCCCAATCCCCTCCTTGAATTTCTCTTAAAGACGTCATATCAAAAGGCGGAGGATCCATGACCATTTTATGCACCGAGTTGTTTATGGCATCGACGAAATAGATAAAGCCGTCCGGACCAATGTTTATCCCAAGTAGTAGGTCAGCGCTAGTTGGAATCGAGAACAGCCTAGTAGCCGTCACATCATCAATACGCAGTAAGTGAATATTCCCCGTTGCTGCGTCACTAACTATCATTCGATCTTCAAGGATTGCTATACCTGTAGGCACTTGGATATCGTCATAGAGCACTCCCCACTCGGCTCCTTCAATGCGTTGATGAATTGACAAAGGCTCGTTAAGTAGAGGCAAGTCTAACGTATCTGTACCAGAAAAAACATCGAGATAGAGTACTCTACCATTCTTTGCATCAGCGATATACAAACGTCCAATTGACTCATCAAAAACAATATGGCTAGGGATACTATCACTATGTCGCTCCAAATTTAACCCTTCAAATCGCACCACTTCGCCATTGGAGTGATCATGTTGACCTGGACCGTGATCCGAGGTAAAACTGTACTGCACGATTTGACCATTGTACGCATCAAAAACAAAATACACGTTGTCATGACTGTAGGTTATACCCATCGCATAAGGACTCCCATGGAGCATGTCTAAATGGCTCCCATTAAACGCAGGAGTAGCAGGATTTCCTATGACGGAATAGATCGATGAATCACTTGACCATAAAGTAGGGCCTGTGTAACTGCCACCCGCATGATTTGCATCAAGTATGCCAGGAGAGGATGCCCAATTTCCATTACGCCCAAAATCTAATGCCGTAGGCAGTGCCATAAAATGATAGGCATTCCCATCTCGACGCCAAAGACCTGTTTGGTTATCTTCGCCTGCATTGAAAAGGGTTAGCGTGCTCCCTCCATCCGCTTCAACATCCCGATTGATCACCCAAAGTTCTCTACGCGACCTGTGGGGATGAAAAGCTAAGTCTCTTGGAAAATTTAATCCATCAGATGATGTAGCTAGGGTTTGAATGTCTATTGGCTCTGTAATATACCCATACAGAATATTGGGAATCGCATTTGATACCTGAACAATTCCATATAGGCTATCATTTCTTGGCTCAAAATCTTGTAAAGTATCATTTAAGCTATCTACCCACATCCTCAGAGTGTAGGCCCCGGTATCTATAAAATCCATTTGTATTGGATGAGTAAACACCATGGAATCTTTGTAGGCCATTGACAAACTGTCAAACCTTGAGCATAGCGTATCACCGCTATCCAATTGATAACAAAAATCAAAGCGGTATACGGTATCAGTACCACTATTTCGAATAACTGCACGAACGCTATGTGATCCACTATCGACGTATAAATCAGTAAGGTTACGGGTTAGACTAAGGTCATTTTCAGGAAGCGTTCCAGCTTCAAATCGAAAACGATGAGCCATTTGGGTCGATTCGAAAAATTCAATTTGATTACCGCCAACAAAAACCCTAAAATCAGTTCCACCATCGCCATTGGGTTGGTTTGGGGCGTAGAAGTCATCAATTGCAATAATATCAAAAGAATCTCCGCGCGTTAAGCACCAAGGACCTACACTAATAGTCTGACTGCTGGGATAACCATTCGATGGAGAAGCATCTCCCCCACCTGCACCATCGCAGCCTACATCGATATCATTGCCACCAAACGCAATACGGGAATTCGTATCACCACAGAGAGAATCCATAGGGTGTAATTCCCAATAGCCCTCATGACCCCAAGAGTCTGTTCGAATAGCCAATCCAACCTCTACTTGACCTACCGGGCACTGCGCTTGCATTCCCATGACATCAATCATAAGCAGGATAAGGAGTGTAGCGAGTCGCAGGAACATATCTTAAATATAAGCAAGGTATATCGGCAAAAAATTACTTAGCCGTCATAATAAAACAACAAGGATTCGGTATATCTTCAAAGAAACCAATCAAAGCATGCATTCCATTAAAGCACTTTGCGCAATAGGGTTAACCAGCCTTACCATACAAAGCAAGGCCCAAGGTCTGACATTTACCAATCCAGTCAACGAGTTTAATGCTACCTCACTTATCGTCCCAGAGGGTTATCAAGTAGATGTTATCTATCAAGCACGTAAGGACTCAGTCAGAACGGAAGATGGCCTACTGCATTTATCGAAAAGTAAGATTGATTTCTTGGCATTTATTCCTGACGAGAATCAAGATCATCGAGGAATTCTCTTTATGAATCATGAGTTAAGGGATTCAAATTTTGTGCTCGGTCATGGCGGTGGCATGAGCTGGGTCGCTGTAAGTCAAAAAGAAGATGGCTCATGGTCAACGGACGGTGATGCTCATTACATTGACTTCTCTTCTGTTGGAGGCACATGGCATAATTGCGGTGGAGAGGTGACTAATCACAACACGATTTTAACTGCTGAAGAATATCCTCCATTTACTAATACTTCACTTTATGGCAGTGAAGGTCAATATTACTTGGACACAAGTGATTTTGGTGGAATGAGACGTAACGAAGTAATGGGATGGATGGTTGAAGTAGATATTCAAAGTAAAAAGCCATTACGCAAACTATGGCAAATGGGCCGTTATTCCCATGAAGACACCTATTGCACGCCAGATGGAAAGCTTGTCTATCTCACAGACGATTATGGAGGCGGAGTATTTTTTAAGTTTGAGGCTGCTGATCCAGGGGACTACCAAGAAGGACAACTATATGCCTACAAGCAAGGTATTAATGGGCAAGGAGGCGAATGGCTTCCCTTACCCATGGAGATAGACTCATTAATCCATGCAAGACATGTTGCCCACCGAATGGGCGCTACCCTCTTTAAATCACATGAATGGATTGATGCATACAATGGGAAGCTATACATTGCAGAATCAGGAGGAAGTAGAGACTACAGCGAGGATATAGCACGCGGTGGATCGCTAGCCCACCATTTACAGCAAGAACCCCTATATATTGGTCATAACACAACGTATGACCCCTATGGTAGAATTCTTGTTTTTGATATGGCAACCAATCAAATGGACGTTTTTTTTGAAGGAGGTCCATTAGGTGATGGCTCTGTGTTTAAGCAGCCCGACGGATTGGAAATCGAGACCATTAACGGTCAACCCTATGTTTTTGTATGTGAAGACTATGGAGCATCCTCCTTAGTGGACATAAAGCAAGAGTCATGGAAAGAGGGAACAGCTTACGATGAGTTGTATGCCATACCCATTACTACGGATGGAACAGCCCATCGCGAGGGGATTAAGCGCATGGCCATTGGACCAGAGGGATGCGAACTCACTGGAATTGCTTTTACACCTGATAAAAAGACCATGTTCTTAACCGTGCAACATCCAAGCGCTAACAACCCCGCCCCTTTTAACACGGGAACTGTCGTAGCCATCACTCCATCAAATTAAGATTACGGATCCGCTAACTATTCTCCGCGGAAGCGACGTTGAGCGCATTGCGCCTCAGCTCATTGGTATGATACTATCAACAACCATTGATGGTGTAACGACTTCTGGGATTATCCGAGAAGTGGAGGCCTATAGCTTTAATGAACGTGGATGTCATGCATACAACAAAAAACGTACACCGAGAACGTCTACCATGTTTCAAGAAGGTGGATGCCTATATGTCTATCTTATCTATGGCATATACCCTATGCTTAATCTCGTAACGGGACCTGAAGAATGGCCTGAAGCTGTGCTCATTCGCTCTATTGAACCTGTAAAAGGAATCCCCACTCAGCTCAAGCGAAGAGGAAAAGATCAATTCCATCCCAAAGAGTTCAGCGGACCAGGGAAGGTAGCCCAAGCGCTTGGCATAAAGACAGGGCATAATGGATTACTCCTAGATAAGAACCTAATCAAATTGCAGATAGGAGAATCACCAAGACCATTAATTAAAGGCCCTAGAATTGGGATTGACTATGCAGGCCAAGATGCGCTACTTCCTTGGCGCTGGGCTGATGGCCAGTCTGACTTTGTAAGCCATAGAAAGCGTTTGGTATAAATCAAGAGTGCTCATGATATGAGCAATGCACTTTAGGTGTTGTGTGATAAGGGCTGTCATCCATTTTTCTTAGGCCCACCACATCCCGCCTCCCTTCGGGGAAGATCTAACATACTTTTGACAATTGCCCAACACAATGAGTAACCGCACAATTCCCCTTAGCATACAACAAATGACATCTAATTCTTTCTTTACTAGCATCGCAGAAAAAGTATCAGCAATAAAAAAGCCCCATCCGAGGATGGGGCCTTTCTATCTTAAGCGAAGTAGGATTACTTAACCAATACTTTTTGGCTTCCTACAACACCATTGGCTGAACTTAAGCGTACTTCGTATACACCCGCTGCAAGAGCTTGTGTAGAAAGTACGTTAGCCCCTTGGCTTGCTCGAGCCGAAGCAACTAGCTTACCGTCCATAGCAATCATTTCGATCATGAACCCTTCAGCATCCGTCAACACAACCACGCTGTAAGCGTCCTGCGTGATTTGGAATACTGCATTCACATCGTTGATGCTTGTTACAGACTTAGAGACCTCAGCAACCATATTATCTGAAGCAGAACATCCATCTTCTGAACGTACTGTTACTTCGATGTTGTAGATACCTTCCGTAGAAGCCGTCCATGTTGGATTAGCCTCAGTAGAGAACACTACACCGTCAACTGCCCACTCATAAGAGTTCGCGTTAGTAAACATACCGTTCAGCGTGATCGCCTCGTTCTCTGAAAGCGCAACCTCAGCTGGGATAACTGCTGTTGGTGCAACAGGAACGTTGATGCTCAATACTTCATTAACTGTAGCATTACCGAAAGTGAAGTCTACATTGTAGATACCTGACTCACTAACAGGGATTGCAATAGTAGAAACCATTGATCCTTGAGCTTGAGCCATTCCTTCTTTCGATACAGCGTAGTTCCAAGCTACATCCTGACCAGCAATTTGGTAGCCGTCGAATGAAAGCTCGATGTATGCATCAGCATTTTCACAAGTGCCGTCTACAGCAGTAGCCGTTACCTCTGGAGTGAAGTGAAGGATGAATCGATCACTTGCATCCGTTGCTAACATGTTGAATCCGTATACAGGGTTCTCAGAAACATTTGTCCAAGTTCCTGTAGCAAGATCCTCTAAGTATAGCATGCTACCATTTGGTAAGTTCTCTACCGTAGAGAAGTCAAACTCAAAGTATCCGT
>JBMYZU010000007.1:0-126643 GCA_049610685.1 Chitinophagales bacterium | reverse complement strand
GATAGCCGTATGCCATAAGTCTTTGTCGCTTGCATCTTTTCGACCGCCGGGTAAGCCGATTTGCCCGCTGTGTTTGTCGCCAGGGCGTTTGCTTCGCTTGATGCATGGGATTACTGCTTTGCCCTCAAGATTGTAGAGCAAAATCATCACGGCACTCGATATATAGTTTTTACGACTTGTTTTCAATAGATTTCGATAAGGTCGCACAAATTCTTCGTGACTTTGACATCCAGGTATTGTATCTATGGTAGGTGTTTTCGTTAACTTTGAGAAATATTCAAAACTCATAATGTCGCGATATTTAGCGAGTTGACCTTTTCCAATGAATCTGCGTTACCAAATCCGATGTGATCTTCCGAATAAGGAGAATTCCCGCGTTGCCGTGGAGTTTCTCGCCAAAGACTTGAAGATAAACCTCTTTGCCTATGATTATGAAGATCTTCTCGAAGATAAACTCGATCAGTGGATTAATCTTGATCCAACGGTAGAATTACCCGTACCCTTTGAGGAAGTCGTGCGCGATAGTAAGCACGAGCACCTTTTACCTGAGCATTGGAAAACGCGAGATGCTGGAAAGGTTCGACAAATCGAGCTGAATTGGGCAACGCTACTGGTTAGAGAGCGCTTGCTCTCTGTCTACACTCAGGAAGTGGAGCACTTAGAATCTACCTTGGCTCAAATGGATGCTTTTGATCGCCAACACTTCGAAGCCTGTAAGGCATTTTGGGATAAATTTTTTGCTTTTGCTAAAGAAAACCATCTACCTCGGTCAATCACCGATGAATTTAAAGCACGAGTGGACGTTATGTTTGACGTGTTAAAGGCGCTACGCAAGGAAGATAAGCGTAAGCTGGAGATAGCCTCTGTAGAAGGTAAAAAGAATGTCTTGGCGAAAATTGAGGAGGTTACAGCAAAAATCGAGGAAGGGAAGACACAGCGTAATGTCCTATTCAATGAATTAAAAGCTATTCATGAGCTGTGGAAGCAAGAAAAGCTTACGAAATCTGACCGTAATGAGCTCAAAGCAACGCTAGATGCTGCGTTTGACAAGGTGAAAAATTCTCGCCGTGATGAGGATATGGCACGGAACTCCAAGCGCATTGATGATTTAAATCGCATTGTGGGCGGGGTTACAAAAGCTCTTGAGCGGGTACAACGCAATGCAAAGTATCACCGTGAAGCCTTAGAAAAAACCGATCAAGTTTTTCAAATGAAGCTTCACGAAACCAAGCTTCGGATGCTAGAGGAGGAGATCGCTGAAATCGCCAAAAAGAAAGCTGATATCGAGAAAACCTTGAGTAAGCTTAAAAAACAGATGGCAAGAAATGAGCCGTCACCAAGCGGAAAAGAGGCTCCAAAGAATAACGGTGAAGAACAAGAGGACACAAAGAAGCCATCAAAGGAGTCTAAACCTGCAGAGTCAGTGCCAGCGGAGGAATCAACCGGTGAATCAAGTCAGGATGTCGCTCCTACGAATACTTCCGTTCAAGAATCGTCTGATAAATCACAGCCTGCCGAAGATTAACCGATCCCTTTTTCGCTGAACTTGTTTGATTATTTAGTGTGTTTCTTTCATCCGCCACGGATTTAGGCTTGGTATAGCTGCCGTAAGCTGAGGTCTTTTCTGTATTTACAGGCTGAGGCTGAGACTTTATTTTCTCTTGATTTCCTGCTATTGACTTCCTTGCTTCGGGGGGAGTAGTTGCTGTACGCTGTTGACTTACAGGTTTCGGCGTACTACTTGGCTTAGAGGTTTTGGGCGGCTGTTTTTGAGCGGGTTTGCCTTGCTTGGGTATGCCGAGCATTTCAGCCAAGACTTCATCTAATGAATCAGGTGAATATGTTGGTCTTTTTCTTTGAGGTTTTGGGGCCGGTCTGCTTGCGTCGGTCTGTGGCGGCGGTGCCATGTTTCGGCCATCTTTTTTTGCCTGTTTACGCCGCTTTTCCATGACTTGGCTTATCGCAAAAAAACCTGCTACTATGATATAGTATAACCAGTTATCCATACGTTGAAAATACAATTCTTTCGATTATCATTTTATACCGATATTCATACTCCTTTCCGCAAGGAAATCGATAGCCAATGCGACTCGACAGACTCGAAATAAAAGGATTTAAAAGCTTTGCTGATAAGACCATCGTTCAGGTGAATGAAGGGGTTACTGCCATTGTAGGGCCGAATGGTTGTGGAAAATCTAATGTAGTCGATGCGATACGTTGGGTATTGGGTGAGCAACGCATAGCGAATCTTCGACTTGATCGAATGGCTTCTTTAATATTCAGTGGCTCGAAAACACGTAAGGCATCTGGGCTTGCCGAGGTTACGATTGTGTTTAGCAATACCAAAAATATTCTTCCTCTTCAGTTCAATGAAGTGGCGATTAGCCGGCGCTTATACAGAAGCGGTGAGAGTACCTATCAAATCAACGGTACAACTTGTCGCTTAAAAGACATCCATGACTTATTGCGTGGTAGCGGGATATCCAATGATTTATATGCCATTATTGAATTGGGTATGGTGGATGACCTGTTGCAGGATCGAAATAATGCGCGTCGAGCGTTGATTGAACAAGCTGCTGGCGTGCAGCACTTCAGAATGCGTCGAAAGGAGGCAAATAATAAGTTAAAGGGAACAGCACAAGATTTAGAGCGAATTGAGGACATCTTGCTAGAGATTGAGTCCAATATGAAGGTCCTTGAGCAACAGGCACGGCGAGCAAAAAAATACAGAAAGTGGAAGGCTTCCTATCAGGAGGTTTCTGCGGAACGGCACCTAGTTGAATGGTATTTAATCCAAAAATCGATCGATGCCTTTACTACAGAGCGGGCCTCAAAGCTCGAAGCATCCAGTGCGGCTTTGGCATCCATGGCTAAGCTTAAAAAGAGCATTGAGGTAGAGAATCAGTCTTTGGATAAGGCATCCAATGCATTAAAAGAAAAGCAGTCCTCTGCAAACGTTTTGCAAGAGCAGGTCAAGGAAATTGAAAAGAATCGTGAAATTCTAAAAGAGCGATTAATCAATCGACAAAACCAGTGGCGCCAGGCGAACCAGTCCATTGAATCCGATCAGCTCGAAATGGAACAGTCCAAGAAGGATGCCCAAGAACTGACTAAAACGCTTGAGGGAAAAACAGCCGACGCAAAAGCCCAGAGTCTAGTTGTTGACTCAACCTCTGAGGCATTTATTAGGGAGGAATCCAATATGCTTTCTATAAAGCAGGAAGCTGCCTTGGCGCAGCAACGCGCGATGGAATATGTTAATTCCTTGAGTAAGGCTGAACAGGATCTTCAGTTGACGAAAGTTCGGCGGGAGGATTTTGAGAAGGAAGCAGACTTAATTTCCACAAATCATGCTGAGCGGTCGCTTCGTGAACAAGAGTTGAAGACTACCTTAGGCGAATTAGAAACGTCCATTGAAGCCAACGGTAAATTATTAGCCAAAGAGGAATCGAAAGAGGCTAGTTTAACCAAGCAGTTGGAAGATAACCAATCGGCTACACAACATGGTGAATTGCGACTATCTCAGGCAAATCGAGCCTTTGATCGATCTCAAAATGAAGTACAGTTGCTCAAATCCATGGTGCAGAACTTAGAGGGCTATCCAGAATCCATCAAGTATCTTACAAAAAGCGCGAATTGGGGCAGTGATATCCCTTTGGTTTCTGACGTTTTAGAGGTTGAAAAAGACTATCGAATTGCCGTAGAGCAAGCATTAAGCGCTTACCTCAATCATTACATTGTGCGCAACGAGGCAGAAGCATGGGAGGCGGTCTCTATTTTATCGAAAAGTTCCAAGGGTAGAGCACAGTTCATTGTAATGGATCAAATCAAAGGGTTTAAATCCAGCACTCCTGTACTAGATCCTAATCTTATTGCTGCGACCGATGTTGTGCGCGTCGATTCAATGTACAACCAGGTAATTTCATGGCTATTGGACAAAACCTATTTCATCCGAACAGAAGATCAAGCTGATGTCCCTTCTTTACTAAAGAAATACTCAAAATTTAACTTGATTAGCCAGGATGGTAAGTGGTCAGCTATGCATTCTGTGATTCAAGGTGGGTCGATTGGGTTATTCGAAGGCAAAAGAACAGGCCGCAAGCAACAGATAGAAAAACTTGAAAAAGAGGTCAAGAAAGGGAAAAAGCGCATTCAGGAATTAGAAGATCATCTTGAAGAATTAAAAATTCAACATGGTAAACTCCTTCATAGTCGGTTGGAATTAAATCTTGGTGAGTATCGATCTCGAGCGCAAGAGCTCGCCCAGGACAAAGTGAAGGTTACCTTGGAACTTGAACAGATTCAAAGGGTATCCCAGGCTGATGCTGATCGCAAGGCGTTAATATCTAATAGTCTAAACGACCTTGCCAAGCAGGAAAAAGAACTCTTAGCTCACTATGACAACCTGAAAAAGACAGGTAGCCCTGATGAAGAAGTAACGAAACTTCAAGAAAAAGTATCGCAAGCTGAGCGAAGAGTAGCGCAAAGCCGAGAGGCTTTTTTTGCTGCTCAACAAAGCCTGTTGGCGATGCAATCAGAATGTGATCGAATTCAGGGTGAGTTAACCTTAAGAAAAAACTTTACCGAGCAGCGCCAAGCTAGAATTGATCAACGAAAGGAGAGGAGTACACAACTTCAGCTCGAAGTAGATACAATCGAAAAGGACCTTTCTACTCAAGAAGATGCTTTACAAAAGGCAGTAAAACAATACACAGAGGCTAATGCTGGTCTCAGTGAGGAGGAGAGTGCCTTTTATGCCCAACGTGACGCTGTACTTACCCTAGAGGAAGATTTACGAAAAGCAGAACGAATCCGATTGCAGCTTGACGCAGAGCTCGATAGTAACTCGTTAAAGAAGGACGCATTGATTGCCCAACAAGATAGTTTGGCAAAGGCTTATGAAGCCAAGTGGTCTGAACCGCTGAACATTGAAAGGGAGGCTAGTGATGAGGATTCAGAGGCAAAGGACTTCAGCGAAGAACTTCGTCAAACGCTTTTAGCTCAAGAGGAATCATTGGCCCAACGTATTCAAAAGTTTGGCGATGTGAACCCGATGGCCGTTGAGGCGTATGAGGCTATGGAAGGACGATATTCCTTTATTACTCAGCAACGAGATGATATGTTGGCTGCCCGGGATGATTTAACGCAGACTATCGAAGCTATTGAGAAAGAAGCGACTCTGCGCTTTAATGAGGCCTTTGTCGAGATACGTCAGTATTTTATTGAGACCTTTCAAACCCTCTTCGAACCAGGAGATAAATGTGATCTCGTGTTGGAAAATCCTGAGGATCCATTGGAATCCAAAATCACGATTAAGGCTAAGCCGAAAGGCAAAAAGCCGGTAGTTATTGATCAACTATCAGGAGGTGAAAAGACATTGACGGCAACCGCTTTACTATTTTCTATGTATCGTTTAAAGCCAGCGCCTTTCTGCATTTTTGACGAGGTAGATGCTCCGTTAGATGATCGTAATATTCAAAAGTTTAACTCCTTGATCCGCCATTATAGCAAGGAAACTCAATTCATTCTGGTGACGCATAACAAGCAAACGATGGTCAATGTTAATGTGATGTATGGCGTTACCATGGCTGAGCCCGGTGTTTCGAAGGTGCTTCCCGTTAATATGGAAACTCGACCAATGCCTGTAGAGGCTTAGGATTTGCTATTCCTCTTTTTGAGTTTACAGTAACAACTTAGTTTATAGAGCTGTAATGCAGATACCGAAGACCATTGAATAGCCATCCACTTCCAAAAGGATTGCATTAATTGAATAATTCCTAATTGAAGCCGACCAACTCCAGTGCTTTTTTTGGTGATGTAAAATCCTTGAAGACTAGTGAGTGCGTGGCTTTCAGGCGGGGCGATACTTCGCTCGATTTGGTAAAGAGTTTCAATCGCGGTACGACTTCTTTCTACAAAGTCACTGTTGGTGTAAAGTCCGAGGTGATAGCAAGGCTCATCGATAAACTGAATCTGATAATTGTGTTGTTTCAGAGAAGTACCAAACAAGGAATCCTCATGACCGTAATCTACGATTGACTCATTGAACTTTACGGCGTTAAAGCAGGACTTCTTAATGCCAAAGACAGCAGAGGAGAAGCTTTTATACTCATTGTTTGAGCTCGTTTTGGATTCGTTGGTGGTGCCATAGCGCCAATGGAGGAGATAGGAGGAGTTGGGTTTTTTCTCTTCGTAGATGTGCCCTCCAACGACCACATCGTTGTTTTGAAGTGCGTTATGATAACGCTCAATGCAGACTGAATTTTTGGGCATCATATCCTCATCCATAAACAAAAGCAAATCATATCGGCTCGCATCGGCTAGCTGATTTCTATTTTTTGAGCGGCCTAGGTTCTTTGTATTCTGAATAAAACGAAACCCTCTTGTATTCAACCAATCTTGGGTCACGGGATAGGAGGTCTGGTCATTATCATTGGCAACGACAACCTCATAGTTGATGTATTTCGGAATCGATGCCTCAAGTCGTTCAAGAAGCGCGGTAATTTCTTGATTGAATTGGGGTATCAAAATGGATAAACCTTGTTCTGTCATAGTCTGGGTTAAATGACTACAGGTCAAGGTTCTCGCTTATGGTCTCATCGGCGCATTGTACCACACGAGCAGGAAATCGTTCGATGAGTGTGTAATCATGAGTTGCCATGAGAAAGGCGGTTTTATCGTTCTTATTGATTTCAAATAGGAGTTCCATGATTTCGTGTGACGTGTCAGGATCGAGATTTCCTGTGGGTTCGTCAGCGATAATTAACTCAGGTCTATTAAGCATGGCGCGTGCTAAAACTAAACGCTGTTGTTCACCACCAGACAACTCAAAAGGTCTCTTATATTCTTTGCCCAGGAGTCCTACCTCACTGAGAACTTCATGGATTCTTTCTTTCATAGCTACTTTATCAGTCCACTCCGTTGCATAGAGCACAAAGAGTAAGTTTTCTTCAACACTGCGGTCGGTTAAAAGCTGGAAGTCTTGAAAGATGATACCCAGTGATCTTCGCAGAAAAGGAATTTCTTTTTTCTTGAGCTTGGGTAGGCTGAATGAGTTTACCATACCTTGGCCGGTAGTCAAAGGCAGGTCTCCGTAGAGCGTCTTCATTAAAGATGATTTCCCCGTTCCTGTTTTACCAATTAAATAGACAAATTCACCGCGATCGATATGAAAATCTACTTGATGTAAAATCAAATTATCTCCTTGATAGATTTTCGCTCCTTTAAGGAATACAATAGGTACATTTTCCGATACGGCCATACTATGAATTTAGGGAATTTCGTGCTTCGAGAATGTCTGCTGCCGTATCTATGGCAATGCCATTCGAAAAGCCTTCGACCATCTTTATAGAATAATCGTGATCCATCCAGCGAAGTTGTTCGAGGGATAACGCAATTTCACGACGACTTGGGGCTAGTTTCATTAATTCCTTAAGTGTCTTCCATCGAAAAGCATAGATGCCAATATGTTTATGCCATTGTTTGTCAGAAGGCTCGACGATGCGCTCAAAGGTGGTTGCTAGTCCATGGCTTATATTGACCTTAACTCGTTGAGCCATGGCATATTGGTTAGGAGATACAACACTGCCATACAAGGAGGCAATACAGGTCTCCTTGTCAGAAAAGCTTTCGACTAATCGTTGAATATTTTCAGGGTTTAACAGGGGCTCATCTCCTTGCACATTGACTACAATGGTGCTTGGATCAAGGGTGTCATCTATTTCTGAGAGATAATGAAATATTCGTTGGCTTCCATTACTTGCTTTTTGCTCTCTGTAAATCACTTCACCATTAATCGATTGGATACTGCGGACAATAGCGGGATGGTCAGTAAGGACAATGGTCTTAAAAGCGGCGAGGGAAGCTTGTTTATAAACCCGTTGAATGACGGTTTCTTCTCCAAGATATAATAAGGCTTTTCCAGGCAATCGACGCGCATGATATCGCGAGGGAATGCATACTAAGACCGAAGCGTGACTACTCATTGGTTGTTTTTGAGACGAGTAGCGTTGTACCGTTTATGGCATCTACACGAATAGGTGTTCCCGATTCAAGGTATCCTTGCTCACATCGAGCATGATAGGATTTTCCATCAATCTCTACTTTGCCCATCGGACGAAGCATGGAGATGGTGCGTCCTTCTTTGTTTTTCATCGTATTTAGCTCATGAGCTCTACCTACCACATAACCCTCCTCTTTGCTTTGTACTGACTGTACGGTTAATCGCTTGGATAAATAGGAGGTTTGTATTCCTCTGCCTAGCAGAAACAAGGCACTGATAAATCCAAGAATAACCACAGATGCCACGAGTAAGAACGGACGTATAATCGATGAGGGCGAAGTCTTGAGCGTAAATTCATAGGATTCCTTGTCTAGATTTTGGACCATTGCTAATCCCAATCCGCAGGCAACGAAGGTGAATCCCAAAATACCAAAGACTCCAAAGCCTGGGATGACAAAGACCTCAATGGCCAAAAGAACGAGTCCCAGAAGAAAAAGGGCTATTTCCCAATTGGCAGCCAGTCCCTCATAGTACAAGGGTAGGAAGTAAAGGACGGCGGCTATTAGACTGATAATGACAAAAAGGCCAACACCTGGCGTTTTAAATTCCAAGACAATGCCGATTACAATGAGCGCTAACAAAAGAGAGGACACTACAGGCCGGACAAAAAAGCCAATGACATTATCCGTAGAAGTCGGAATATGATTTTGAACAGCATATTCTCCTAGGCCAGCTAGTCTCAGTGCAGAATCCGCATCTGGTGCGATTCCTTCACAAAAGTTGACTTCTTCACTAACGGCCTCTTGGGCGGTTAGTGTGATGATTTTACTAGAGTCAGAGATACCTGGGACTACAATACTTGGATCGACCATTCCCTCTGCAATAGCGGGATTGCGTTTATTAGCTTCGGCCGTTGCTCGCATTTTACCGCGCATATAAGACTGATACTTCTCGGCCTGAACTTCTCCTGTTTGGTCTACAACAGCTGCAGCACCAATGGTTGCTGATGGATTCATATAGATTGAATCGCATGCTAAGGAGATGAGCGCACCGGCAGAGGCCGCATTGTTCTGGATATAGATGATTGCAGGTATGGGGCAATTTAGTATATCTGTGCGTATTTCATCAGCATCTACCACAAGGCCTCCATAGGTCTCTAACTCAATAAATAGGTAGTCAGCCTCGCGTTTTTTGGCTTCCTCAATTCCTCGGCGAACTAGGCGAGAAACAGAGGGATTGATTTCGTCATCTACAATTATACGGTAGACCAGGCTATCTTCTGCTTGGGAAGACCCTTCGCTCTCTTGGTAATTGGGTAATGCTTCATTGGTTGAATTACAGCCTATTGTGTTAAAAAGCAGTCCGGCAAATAGAAAACAATAGAAAAAGATTAACCTAATTTGAAAAGGTTTTCCCATGAAAAGATGAATTATATCAACTAATTTAAAGCAAAGAATGAAGATGTTTCTACGTTGTTTTACCTATTTGTTGAGTTTTTCTTTAGCCGTCGTAGGTTATAGTCAGCACAGCCAGGTTGGATTTCACATCGCCGAAGAAGGGGAGACCTTATACAGCATATCGCGCATGTACAAGGCAGATGTCCACCATATTATGGATTGCAACGAGATATTGGTTAACAATGGGTTACGCGTTGGGGATACGGTGATACTTCATTGTGAAATTATTGCAGGTGAGGATTCCTTGTCAGGATATCATCGAGTTCAACAAGGGGAAACACTCTTTTCGATTGCTAGAATGTATGGTGTAAAAAGAGCAGATATAACAAGGTGGAACAATCTGACTTCTTCAAAGATTGAAGTAAATCAGTTGCTCAAGGTAGCTGAAGCAAGTAGTCAAGTCAATATAGAATGGACGCAGTCGTATTCTTCTGATTCCACCCCGAATGCATCAGGCGATATAAACGATACGACGGTAAGTAAACTTCCTTCAAATCAACAACGTTTGTTCAGCATTAGTAACCTCATGGGAGGAGAGAGATCGGAAGGTAGGGATACCTTCCATATCGTTGATGATCTTCCTCAGGGTTTTGCCTTATGCTCACCAAAATTTAATCGAGACACATCCTATTATGAATCCTTGGGAATTGCTGCCCTATGTGCATCTGCAGACACACTTTATGAGTGGGTAAATCTTCAAGGCATTTGCTCTTCAAATCGACATGAGATTTCGAGATCACTGGCAGAAACACTTCGTCCCTTGCATTCGGAAAATCCGAATCCATGGATTGTATTATCATGGCAACTCGTTGTTTTAGAGCGAACGCTCTCTGAAGAATAATCCAGCCAAACACAAGGCAAAGCAACTCCCGAAAACCACGCTTACGCCCATGATGGGTTTCAATACCATATATTCTTTATAGGTGTAGGAGTGAATCTGCCATAACTGGGTAGGATTTAGCAGTTGATTAAAAACAAAGCGCGTGTGCAGTAGTTCATCAGCTTGGTATCCAACAAAAATTCCTTTGTGCCAAAGCCATGCTAAGTAAAGGGCGGATAAGCTTATGGCACTTAGATAAACCCACTCCATAGCATGAAGGCGTCGACGCGCAGGATAGAACCCAAGGATGGCGAGCAATAGTAATCCTACTGCAAGACCCAGCACATCACACATAACATCATTAAAGGAATAATACGTTTCATAATGGGCATGTAAGACAATGTACTGGTACCATTCGTCATAGAGCATAATAGGTAGCGCAACAAGTACTATCATCGTCCAATGGCGGAAGGCAAAGAATAAGAAGAAGGCAAGAATGGCATACATCGGCACATGAATCAACTCAACATTCATCTCCAATAATAATAGGGTGTGCGCAGTCATCCATAATCCAATCAATAGCGTAAATATCAAAAGTCCATGCAATACATTTTGTGGCCGTCGCTGATGCTTGTATTGCCATTTAAGACGCCATGCAATGAAGAGACATAGCGAGCCACTGATGCCTAAGACAACCTTCATTACCATAGTGTTAAAGGCAGCAAGCCCAATATCTTCTAGCTTACGAACAGCCATGTCTACATACACTTCATGCCAATAGATGATATAATACGAATAGAGTAATCCAAGGACTAAGCTCAAGAGACGGACTGCGCTATGTTTTGTCAGCTGAAGGGTCATGCTTTCTTTCTGGCTACAATAAAATAACGTGTTGATGCACACGAGTCTGCATGGGAGGCTATCTCTTTTAATGAATAGGCATCGTACAAATGAACAGATCCCGTAAAATGTTTTTCAAACAAAGTGCGTACTCGGTGCATCGCAGGCAGATGACGTAAGTGGTTCCCCGCGTCATTGATGAAGACTGTTTCCTTAGAAAAGTCAAGATTGATAATGTGAGATTCCATATACATTCTTCCCTCGGATTCCTTTAGCTGAGGTGTTCTAAGTGACAGGATGGTTGAATCCGATGAGGTCATAAGGTTAGGGTACCAGCGAATATGATCCGGCGTGATAAAATCGCCGAAGAAAAAACCTCCCGGTCGAACGATGGATGCCGTGCGCTGAATAGATTCTTCAAAAAGCTCATGATCTACGTAATGAAGAACATTGAGGCCAGTAAAGGCTATATCCCACTGGGCAATGGCTGGGTCGAGGTCTAATACATCACCTTGTTCGGCTTGGATACGCCTTTTAGCAATCTCAATCATAGCATTGGAGAGATCAAAACCAAACAAGTTTTCCTTTGATATTCCGTGGTTTTCGAGAATGTATTCTTCAATTAGTCCCGTGCCGCAACCAAGGGATAAAAAGGTTTTTGTCTTGGCATCTTCCACAAACTGTTTAAACACCATAGCGATATAGTTCGCCATAAATCCCTCAAGACATGGATTGCCGATTAATGCATCATACATCGCTGCATAATCATGAAAGGAATCGGCTGAAGCTTCTTCTCCATCGATTACATCCTTTAGCTTAGACCACGCCTTTATTTCTTGGTATAGTATCTTCCACCAAACAGAGTTCACGGCATGGCCTTGCGCATCAATATGCTTGTTTAAACTGTCTTGTAGTAACGCTAAATGACTGGAATGATACAATTCTTCTTTGAGCGCAAGGTAGTTTTCATCACTTGTTGAGCTATGTGCCTTGTGGACTGCTCGCAATCGCTTAACATGTTCGGTATAATCTCGGATATAGGTAGGGAAGTCTGCCTTGGGCCCTTTACTCTTGGCATCAATACTTTCTTTTGGTAATGCAAAGAAGGCGCCTCCACTAACGCTGGCAATGGATGATTCGTAGGCATAATATAGGTTTGAATCCGCGGTAACGCTTTGTTGAGGGGCGTTTTCAACCGAATCTATCCCATAAACATGAAGGCTAAGAAAGGGCTGATGGCCACAATTGCCCATTTGGTGTACGAGTGAGTGATTGACATGGATGATTTGGCCGGTTGACAGCGTTTCTCTGCTCAGCGTGTAGATCTCTTCTTCATCGACCTTAAACGTAGCATGTTCTGCTTGGCCGAAGACTTGGACGCATCCCCATTGGGTATTTCCATGATCATGAATTGCTGACATATCACCAGGATTCCAGGACATGACCATAATTTCGAAATGCTGGTTTTCGTAGACTATTTTTCTGCCATAACTATCCTCGACGGGATGATCATAACTCGCCCAAGGAAGCAGCTCCTCTGACTTAATATCCGCCTCTGTCAGTACTGATCTAAGCTTAGCGCAGGATGATATCTCATTGGACTCCAGAGCTTGGACAAGTGAATTTAACGAAGAGGTCAGTTCGGCGTGAGACATAGAGGCTTTGGTCTTAGCGATTTGGGTGTGCAATGCGTAAGGCTTCTTCCACCATATCTTTTGATCCAATAATAAGCGGTATTCTTTGGTGGAGTTCAGCAGGCTGAATATCAAGCACTCTCATCTTTCCTGTAGTGGCAATACCTCCTGCTTGCTCAATCAAAAATGCCATGGGGTTGCATTCATACAACAACCGAAGTTTTCCGTTGGGTGCTTTTTCAGTGGCAGGGTAGAGGTAGATCCCCCCTTTAACCATGTTGCGGTGAAAGTCAGCGACAAATGATCCAATATACCGGCCAGTATAGCCCTTGTTATTGGTGTAGTCAATGTATTCTTGCATTCCCTCAGAAAATGAGCGATAATTACCCGAGTTAATCGAACAAATTTGCCCCATAGGTGGGGTAGTCATATTGGGATGGGATAGACAGAAATCACCAATGCTTACATCAAGGGTGAATCCATTGACGCCACTTCCCGTTGTATAAACCAGCATAGTAGATGAACCGTAGACAACATAGCCTGCAGCAACTTGCTCATTACCTGCTTGTAAACAGTCGTCAAGGGTAACCTCACTTCCAAGTGGGCTCTTTCTTTTCCATATCGAAAAGATGGTGCCAATCGTGACATTGGCATCAATGTTTGAGGATCCATCCATAGGATCGATGGCAATAATATATTTTCCCTGTTTACCGGCTGGGGTGTTTACAGGACGAAAATCGTCTTCTTCTTCGGATAGAATGGCACAGATATCGCCGGATTGACTCAGCGAGTCAATGAAGATGTCATTGGCAATTACGTCGAGCTTCTTTACCTCTTCTCCTTGAATGTTCATCGTGCCATGTTCTCCTAGAATATCAACAAGACCGGCTTTTCGAACATCTCGGTTGACAATCTTAGCAGCTAGCTTAATGTCGCGAAATATTCGGGAGAGATTCCCTGAGGATTCAGGATGTTTGGCTTGCTCTTCTGCAATAAACTGAGATAAGGTGACAACTTGGTGCATGGGCATAACGACTATTTTTTTCCGTGAAGTAAATAGGATTTAATAAACGGATTGAGTTCTCCGTCTAATACCTTTTGTGCTTGAGAGGTTTCATGGTTAGATCGTGTGTCTTTGACGAGCTTATAGGGGTGTAGGACGTAATTCCTTATTTGAGATCCCCATTCTATTTTCATTTTTCCTGCTTCGATTTCAGCCCGCGCTTCATTTTGTTTTTGTATCTCTAATTCATAGAGTTTTGATTTAAGCATCTTTAGTGCGGTTTCGCGGTTGCCGTGTTGCGAACGGCTATCCTGACATTCTACAACAAGTCCAGAGGGCTTATGCCTGACACGAACTGCTGTTTCCACTTTATTGATGTGCTGGCCCCCAGCGCCCGATGCACGGAAGGTATCCCAATCAAGATCGGAAGGGTTTACCTCAATTTCTATGGTATCATCGACAACGGGATAGACAAACACTGCCGCAAACGAGGTGTGTCGTCGTCCACTAGAGTCAAATGGCGAAATGCGTACTAATCGATGGACTCCATTTTCTCCCTTGAGTTGGCCATAGGCAAACTCGCCTTGAATCTCAAGAGAAACAGATTTAATCCCTGCCACTTCACCATCGCGGGTATCGAGGGTGATGACCTTAAAGCCATTGTTTTCCGCCCACATGGTGTACATGCGCAGAATCATAGCAGCCCAGTCGTTGGACTCCGTTCCTCCAGCACCGGCATTGATCTCGAGTATGGCGTGTAGACTATCTTCTTCTTTGCTGAGGGTCGACTTAAACTCCAACTCATCCAATTGGTTTTTGGCTAACTCGAAGGCTTCTTTTACTTCTTCTTCTGTGCTTTCGCCAGCACTATAAAATTCTTGAAGTACTTCAGCATCGTCGAGCGAGGACACGACTACATTATACAGGTCAATCCAATACTTGTCTTTCCGCATCGCCTGCATGATGGATTCCGCTTTTTGGGGATCGTCCCAAAAGCCATTTTGCATGGATAAGCGTTCTTTTTCCCTTACATCGAAAGTTTTCTTATCGATGTCAAAGGTATTGCCCAAGGGAGTGAAGATGCTCGCGGAGGGCTTTGCGTTGTTCTGACGTCATGCACTAAAGATATTGAGACTTTAGAGAACTTTTGGAGCCTATAAATGCCATTATCAACGATTGACGAGTGTAGATAAGGTTGCACAGTTTAGCACGGCCTGTGGGCAAAGATCGTCGGCACTTGGGCGATGTTAACATTGTTTTTACCTAGCTTTTACGAAAATTAGATATATGAAAAATGTTATTCTTTCTTTTTTGCTTGTAGGATTTGTAGTTACTGCGAGTGCCCAAAGTCTTATAAAATTTAAGCCTATTGGATTGGATTACCAGCGAACCTCGGTAACCGTGCCGTTTTTTGGTACGCTAACCGCTTCCACAACACCTTGGGAAATGGGCTTTGGTCTTGAGCATGGGCTCAACAATACGCTATCCATAGGTACTACCGTAAATTATGCCTTGGGAACGGCTATGTTGAGTTTTGTTCCAGAAGTGAGAGCATACCTTACTGGCTCTGAGGCAGTCAGTGGTTTTTATGTTGGTGGTTACGGTGGTTTGGCGCTCTACACTGGAGGGGGAGCTGATGCAGCAGGTATGGCAGGGGCTTCGCTTGGATTCCAAAAAGCTATCGGTGATCGCATCACGATGGATGTAGGAACCGGCGTCGGCGGACAGTTTATAGGAGGTTCTTCGAATATCAATATTCGTCCAGGAGTAACCTTTGGTTATATGCTTTACTAAAGACAAACCTTTTATATCGAAACGATTTGTAAACCCTGCTTCGGCGGGGTTTTTTTATGGCTACATTTGACAAACAGATTATGCAATGGGTAACAACAGTATGGCAGGACTTTAGACAGGGAAAGGAATCGATTATTCCTATGGCCTTGTGGCGTATAGCCTTTGGATTGCTCTTAGTTGTAGAGGCTTGGGGAGCAATCGCCACGGGATGGGTGCGCAACGCATTTATCGAGCCTAAGTTTCACTTTGTTCACCGCCCCTTTGATTTTCTTCAGCCCTTAGAGGGCGAAGGGATGCTCTATGTGTTTATAATCATGGGGATTTTAGGCTTAGGAGTTATGCTCGGATTCTTCTACAGGATTTCGGTGACCGCCTATTTTTTCTTGTGGACTTATGTCTATTTGATGCAAAAGGCAAGCTACAATAACCATTACTACCTCATGGTTTTGCTGTTGTTTTTAATGATCTTAATGCCCGTGCATAGAGCCTTGTCCTTGGATGCGCGTGCTAAGAGGGTTAAGCGATCCAATAGTATAGGGAAGTGGGCCCGTTACACCCTAATTGCCCTCTTATTGATTGTCTATACCTATGCCTCGTTAAATAAACTTTATCCTGACTGGCTTGCTGCCAAACCCCTTGAGATATGGATGAAGGCTAAAGCAGACCTTCCGATTATAGGGCCTTTCTTACAAGCACCTTGGCTTCCTAAACTACTGGCCTATGGTGGGATATTTTTTGATGGGCTGATTATCCCTATGTTGCTATGGAGGCGAACGCGATGGTTCGGTGTCGTGCTGGCTTTGGGATTTCATTTGGCCAATAGCATCATTTTCCAAATAGGAATCTTTCCCTACATGATGATTGGCTCTATGGTCTTATTTTTCCCTCCTGAACAGATTCAACGCCGATTTTTCCCAACTCGAGCTCCAGAAGATTCAGTCGAAAATTCTCCCTTATCAATGCCTATGTTGGTCCTTCTTTTCTCTTTTTTAGTTCTTAATATTCTGTTGCCTTTGAGACACCACCTTATGCCAGGGGACGTGACCTACACCGAAGAAGGGCATAAAATGTCCTGGCGAATGATGTTGCGTGCCAAGGCTGCAGAGTATCCAAGTTTTTTTGAAGTAGTGGATAAGGAAACGGGAGTTCGCCAACGAATCAATCCAGCCGACTATTTAACCGATAAACAGTTGGCCAAAGTGTTTTGTCTTCCGGATATGACATGGCAGTTTGCGCAAATGCTAAAAGAAGATATCAGGCGCACCGAACATCGTGACGTTGCAGTCTATGTTACCTGTCGTTGCTCAATAAACGGGAATGAGGCAGTAACCATGTATGATGAAACGGTTGATTTAACCTCAGTTACATACAGTTTATTTCAAGCGGATGACTGGATTATTGCGAGTAAGTAGATGCTAATTCAAATTGGGATAAAAGGCATCACGGATGTGATAAATTGAAAGTATGTGACCCGAAAGAGAAAGCGCAATGACATCAAATCGGGTAGCAGCTGACCATTGGATATCATCGCAATAGAATCGAGCTACTTGAACCATGTGGGCTTGCTTTCGGGAATCAACAGCGCTTTCCGGCCATCCATAACGAAGTGACCTTCGGGTTTTGACTTCAATGAATACAAGGCAATCCTTTTCGAGCCCTATCAAATCGATTTCGCTGCCGCGATATCGTACGTTTTGATCGATAGGGAGAATACCTACTTGTCTCAGGTACAACTGAGCCCATCGTTCTCCTATGGTGCCAAGATTGTGCTTCAAGTTTCCACAAACTTATCCCCTTTCATTTGTGCACAATCAATAGGGTAGTTTCCTTAGTTTTTCGTTGAGTTTTCTACTACCTTTGAGCAGTAAGTAAACCATTACTCTAATACCACAACTATGAAACAACTTATTCAAGACTTTACCGATCAATTGCGCGAAGCTAATGCCATTGGATCGAGCTATACATTCATCCACAACTACTCTGATTTCCAAAACATCACCGTTTGTGGTCTTGGAGGATCTGGTTTTGGCGCTAATCTTATCTATGATTTGTGCCAAGCGGAGATGTCAGTACCCTTTAATGTTTCAAAAGGATATGCGATTCCGGGTTACATCAATGAGAAAAGCCTAGTTATTGTCTCGAGCTATAGCGGAAACACAGAAGAGACGTTGGAATCCATGGCGCTCGCTGAGGCTGCAGGTGCACAAATTATTGGTATCACTTCAGGCGGTAAGGTAAAAGCACATTGTGAAGCCAAGGGCTACGATGTAATTACCGTTCCTGGTGGAAAGCCACCTCGCGCTTGTCTAGGGTATAGTTTTGTTCAGCAACTCTATATTTTAAAGCACGTTGGTCAGATTTCAGCGAGTAAGCTCGATGAATTACAGTCTTCTATGGTCCTTCTCGATCAAGAGCAAGCATTTATCGACGAATACACCAAAGCCCTTGCTGAAAAACTCTATACAAAGATTCCAATTCTATATTCAGAAGATTCTATGGAATCGGTCGCGATTCGCTTTCGTCAACAAATCAATGAAAATGGAAAGATGTTGTGTTGGCATCACGTGATTCCTGAAATGAATCATAATGAACTCGTTGGATGGCGTCAGAAAAAAGAGGATTGGGCGGTGATTCTACTTAGAAAGGATTCAGACTATTCGCGGAATCAAGTCCGAATGGAAATTAATAAAACAATCATCGCGGAATACTGTGATTCTATAACAGAGATTCACGCTAAGGGAGATAACGATATGGAGCGAGCTCTCTACCTTATTCATGTGGCCGATTGGCTGAGCTGGCACTTGTCCGTTTACCGTGAAGTTGACGCTACAGAGGTTAAGGTGATCGACTTCTTAAAAGGGGAATTAGCCAAACAATAAAATCAATTCTATGAATACTATACAATCTATTGCTTCAGCATTACTACTGCTCTTTGTAACCATGTTTGCCACGCCCTTAATGGCTCAAGAGGATGGTGAAAAGGCAGGCATTCACTACATAATGTTTAAGATGGACGAGGAGTTAATGAGTGATATCTCCATCTCGGTGAATGATCGTAGTTTTTTGAATGGATATTCGGAGTCTCCCGTCTTTCCAATGTCTCTTGTGGATTCCGTAAAGGACTACTTAGAGTATGTTGCTGAAGAAGTACTCGGTGTGCCTACAGAGTGTGTCTACAAAGTCAATAAGAAAGGCAAAGAGGTTACGTCTCTTGGCATGAATGGTGAGTTAGAGGGAATGCCCGTGGACTTGTTAAAAGCAGCGCGCAATCGACATACTGATCTAGATTACTTTGTGCGAATCGATGTGAACATCACAGGACGCGGTGGAAAGTGGACTATTAATCCTAAAGATGTCCGCTTTAAGTTAAAACCTACGATTACGCTGAAAATCACACAATTTGATTCAGAGGGTAAGGTGATGTTTTCTGAAAAGCTTAAAGTCAAAGAATTCGGTAAGTTACGAACGCGTGAAGTGACTTCAGGAGATGGTCGAGTCACTGTTCGAAAGAGCGAGATTTTGTACCCAGAAGACATCTATGAAATGTTACTCGTTGCTGGAGGTCAATACATAGAGACGTACAAGCGCTAGGCTCAAATCCATTTACTTAGCTTAAAACTCCTACTTTCACAGTATGGCAGGAGATAAGGCATATCCAGAAGCGATGGAAACCTTTGAGGTTCAAGCGGCAGGTAATCAAGAACCGCTTCGAGTCGATAAGTTTCTCCTCAATCTTATGTATAAAGTCTCAAGAAGCCGCATTCAGCAGGCCATCGAGGCGAAAAGCGTTTGGGTAAACGGCAAGGAGGTCAAGGCAAACTACAAGGTCCGTCCCAAAGATGTTGTACGGATTGACTTTCCAAGATATCGACCAGATGAAACCCTGATTCCTGAGGATATCCCTCTCGATGTGATGTTTGAGGATGACGATGTCCTTTTAATCAATAAACCTGCAGGGCTTGTTGTGCACCCTGGCGTCGGAAATTGGACAGGCACGCTGGTCAATGCGCTGATGTATCGCTATAAAAACCTTCCTACACAGCAAAATGAGTATGTCAACAAGGATGAGGAATCGGCAAAAGCGGACGCGAGCAGAGCAGGTATTGTCCATCGCTTAGATAAAAACACTTCGGGTGTTATGGTGGTGGCCAAAACGCCATTAGGTATGAAAGAACTCGCACAGCAGTTTTTTGACCGCACGACGCATCGCAGATACTATGCATTGGTATGGGGTGAAACAGAGGACGAAGGCCGCATTGAAGGGAACATTGGTCGGGATTTACGCAATGAAAAGGTATACCGAATCTATAAAGACGGTAGCCATGGTAAGCACGCTGTAACCCATTACAAAACCATTGAACGCTTTGGCTATGTCTCGCTTGTTGAATGCCGATTAGAAACAGGGCGAACCCACCAAATCCGGGTGCATATGGAATCTATTGGCCATCCCTTGTTTAATGATGAAAAATATGGTGGCGATAGAATTCGAAAAGGCACGGTATACGCCAAGTACAAAGCCTTTGTGCATAACGCTTTTCAGCTGTGTCCAAGGCAGGCATTACACGCTAAAGAATTGGGCTTTCATCATCCGAGAACAGGGGAGTATGTGCTCTACGATTGTCCCTTACCAGAAGATATGCAATCCGTAATTGATAAGTGGCGCGACTATATGCACCATGTGTTATCGAAAAACCTGTAACCTTAGGGATTATTAAAGGAATTCCTTCACTGCCAGTCGATCAATTTTGCCGTTCTCTAAGCGAGGAATCTCAGGTATTCTTAAAACTTTCTTTGGTCGATGATATTTAGGAAAATCAATGGCATCAAGCATTTGGTGGATGCGCTCTAGCGACTGCTCATCGGATAACTCAATACAGAGCACGACAACTTGCCCTAAGGCTTTATCAGGTAAGGAAGAGACAATATGAGGCTCAGCTATATGTTTTGCGCAATGTGCTTCAACCTCCTCTGGACATATCTTTACTCCGCCAGAGTTAATGATAAAGTCAAGCCGGCCTTTCCAGGTAAATTGTTGATCATTAATTACGCTTACCACATCTTGTGTTCTTAAGACTTCTTGCCCGGTAATCGACGGAGCACGAATCAAAAGTTCATCTTGGTCACCTTTCGCTACAGAAACATTGGGTAGACAGGTATAGGCCGATTCGTATCCAACCTTACGTAGGGCGATATGACTTACAGTTTCTGTCATACCAAAGCTCTGATATACCTCATTGTCCATGCTTTGAATAAACGATTCTGTGTCTTGGTCAATCGGGCTACCCCCAAGTAAGATGGTGCCCAACTGATTAAACTGCTTTGGATTGTTTTCGCGTAGATTATGAAACTGTAAAGGAACAAGGGAGGTGAAGTCGACAGGAATTTCACAATGCACAGATCGCCTGGGTTCTTTTACAATGACTTCTAGTTGCCCGAGAATTGCTCGATAGAGTAGCATACAACCTCCAATGCGTTCTGCAGAGAGGCAGAGTAACATGCGTTGGCCAGGTCTAAGCTCAAAAAAAGCTAGAGAGGCCCTAGCACTTGCCAAGATCTGTTCTCGATGTATAGCGATAATCTTGGGTTTTCCGGTCGACCCTGAGGTTTGAAACGAAAAATGCTCTATCGAAGGATCAAAAAATGATTGCAGTCGTTGATATACCTGCTTTTCCCAAAAAGCCAACGAGCTTTCGGACTTTGCAAAGGCGTCTTGCCACTGCCAATCTTCTTTGTCAAAGCGGAGGTGAAGCATAAATGGAATCAAATTGTTGACTATCCCAAGATAAGGTATCACGTAGCCATAGTTCTTCGCCATGAATGGCTAAAGGAGTTGTAATGTTTTCGACATACATACCGCCTGTTCCTAATCCTTGAGGTATCGATAGATTTAAGTGTCCCGCCCATTGCGCTATGGCGTGAAGGCCTAGGTTGGACTCAAGTGCTGAGGTTGGCCAATAATCAATGGATAACGGCTTGGCAAGGTGTATCCATTCTTCGCAAGCCTCAAATCCCCCTAACAGTGTGGGTTTAAAAATGAGATAGTGGGGTTGAATGGTTTGTAGAAGGTTTTTTTTGTCTTCAAGCTTGGTTACGCCAATCAACTCCTCGTCTAAGGCGATAGGAATGGGTGTTTGTTTGCACAGCGCGGACATAGCGTCCCATTGTCCTTGTCGTATCGGTTGTTCGATAGAATGAATATCTAATCGAGATAACTCCTCAAGCTTAGCTAGGGCGTCATTTGGCGTAAAGGCGCCGTTAGCATCTACACGCAGGGTAAGGGTCTCAGCGCTATATCTTGAGCGTATTCCTTTGAGCAGTTGAATTTCTTTATCCCAATCAATTGCTCCAATTTTCATCTTTAGGCAAGAAAATCCCTGATCTAACTTGCTATCAATCTGTTCTTGCATAAAGCCTTCATCACCCATCCAGATGAGACCGTTAATGGGGATGCCATTTTTTGACTGATTAAACGATGTATCATAGGCGCAAAAACGATGCTTCCCTACATGGTGACTATAGCTTAGTGCCCTTTCTATTTGTTCTAAGGCAAAAGCTACAGAAGGAAGGTGCTGACATTCCGAAGCCTTGGGAAAGTGCTGATTGGCGTTGGTCTCCGAAATAAAATCATTGAGTTTCTGTTCAAAATCAGGGCCTGCTTCAGGACTTAGATTTGGAAAAACACCGGCCTCACCCCAGTACACTTTATCTTGAGATTCAAGGCAGATAAAATAGGTCGTTTTTTGATGCAGTATGCCTCTCGACGTCCCAGCAGGACGTTTTAGATTCATGTCATATCGACGAGCAGAAAGCTTAAAAGAACTTATCAGAGCCATATACTTCCCACCAAAAATAAGAGTGCAAGCACAAAGCTGCTGAATGCATTGACTTTAAGCAGTCCATCAAGTTGGCTTGGATCAGAGTTTTTGAGTACGGTTCGGATATTTTTGGCAATTAATGGCAGCGGAACTAAAAAGATATATTGCGGGTTTTCAAAGCCATGCTGAAGCGCATAGGTTCCGAAAAGGGCGAAAGGAATCAAAGAAAGAAAGGCGAAGTATATTTTTGATCGTTCATGCCCAAGGTAGCCTGCAATCGTGTGTTTATCATGTTTTAAGTCCTCCTCTCGATCTCTCATATTATTTAAGTGGAGCACCGATACAGCTAAAAGACCTGTCCCTGATGCGGGTAGGAGTAAATCAAGAGGTAGGGAATGAGCCATGCTATAATAGGTACCAAGGGTCCCCACAAGTCCGAAAAACAAAAAGACAAAGACATCCCCAAGGGCTTTGTAGCCGTAGGCGTTTTCTCCCATGGTATAATTGATAGCACTCCATATGGATAGGCCTCCTAAGAGATAGAAGGCCACGATGATAGGAATGCTTTTAAATGCGATAAAGATCAATGCAGAACCCATTAGAAAGACGATGGCGCTTGTGATTAAAATGGCCCGTCGCATTTGGCTTTGTTGTATTAGCCCAGTGGCTACGGTGCGCATTTCACCACTTCGGTTTTCATCACTTCCTTTGATGGCATCCCCGAGATCGTTTGCGAAATTCGACAGAATCTGTAATCCAGAAGCCGTCAGTAGGCAAAGAATAAAGGGAATTACTTCAAAAGAATTGGCTGAGTAGGCACAAGCTCCGCCAACGAGAACACAGGATAACCCAAGGGGTAAGGTTCTCAGTCGAGCGGCTTGAATCCATGATTTGGTTTGGTTCACGAAGCGAAAATAAGACCATACCAAGCCTTAGTGATCTTTTTCCTGTAATTTTTTTACCTCAGCGAAATACTGCTTAAGTATTGCCGCACTTTGCTGGCCATCTGTATGCACCACCAGTCCTCTTGCTTCTTTTGAAGGATCAAGTAGCCATTTCATATCTACATCTAGCGATGAATTGTCTTTATCGGCCCGACTGACGCGGCTTTCCAAAGCAAGGGCTTGGAGCAATTGATGGATTGCTACATTATGCGGTGAAGTAAAGCGATGATTTACCGAGGGATGTTTGTCAGGGCCTGGAATGATGTTAAAAATGTTTCCTCCACCATTATCAATCACGAGTAGTCTAAAGTTTGAAGGCATATTTATTTGCCATAGCGCGTTAGAATCGTATAGCATGGCTAAGTCTCCTGTAACACAAAGACACAACTCGTCAGTTTGACTGGCAAACCCAACAGCAGTGCTGACTTGCCCATCAATGCCACTTACTCCTCGATTCCCATAGTGATGTTGGTTATTCCAAACAAAGAGTCCAGCGTAACGCACGGGTGTGCTATTCCCCCAAAATATATTGGTCTTGGGTTGAACATGTTTTGATAAAACCTGATATACACGGTAATCTATAGAATCATCCACACGATTAATTGTATCGTCTCGTAGCTCCATACATTGTCTTTCAATGGAATGACAAATCGATTTTCCGGTAGTATAACTTGTGGATTCTGGTAGATTGTTATCCAGAAAATGAAGAAAATCAGCAGGCTTTGCCACAATGACTTTTGTAAGGGATTGGAAGCGGTCCCAATACATTGGACTCGGCGTAATATGCCAGTGTTCGGTGTTTTGTTGCCTAAAGAGGAACTTAAGTTTCTTAGAAACCACGGCATTCCCCATGGTAATCACAAGGTCGGGGAGTAGGTGGTAAGCCTTGTTCTCGTGGATATATTCAACCAATGGGTCAACTAAAGAGATTCCCGAAGTAAAGGATACATTGGCCAAGGTTTCATGCATGACAAGGACATCTTGACGAGATGCAATCTGCTCAATGATGGATTTTAGCGTATTAGAAGGGGAGTGCGAGCCAAGTACAATAGCAATTCGCTTTTCTTTAAGCGAGGCTAACTCATCGTCGTTTACCATCGTTGTTGCATCGATTGACGACGTAGGGTAGATTTCTTCAATGACCTTTGGAAGATTGGCATCATCATATGGTGCTAAATCGTAGAGCGGTTCACGGAGAGGTATATTGATGTGCACTGGACCTTTAGGCGACCTCAAAGAGGTGTTAATCGCTTGAGATACCATACGCGAGGCATACCATCTGTCGGATTGGGTGTGCACTTCCACAGGAAGTTGAAAAGATGCCTTGATGAAGTTTGAATAAATACCTGATTGATTGATGCTTTGATTTTCCCCTTGATCAATCCATTCATTGGGACGGTCAGCAGTTAATGCAATAATGGGAACGTGCTGGTAGAAGGCTTCAGCGAGTGCAGGGCTGTAATTCAGCGGGGCACTGCCACTTGTACAGACCATACCAACTGCTTCGCCGCGCGCCAGAGCGACACCCAATGCAAAAAAGGCGGCACAACGCTCATCAGTAATTGTCATACACTCAATATGTTCTGAGCGTTCAAGAGCTATAACTAATGGTGCTGAGCGCGAACCAGGGGAGAGCATGATGCGATGCACGCCCAGTTTTTCTAGGACGTGAACGAGATCTACAATGTGCGTTTTGCTCGTGTTATGCGTAGGATTTGTTGCCATGGCTTACCCCTTCCTCGTGGTTTGGTTCTACGAATGTAACACCTTGAGCATTGTTTGGGTTTTTTCTTGGGTCTCCAACCACTCTTCCCTAGGACTTGAATCTTTTGTGAGGCCCGCTCCTACATGCAATACAGCACAATTGTCAAAGAATTCGGCACTGCGTAAATTGACCCATGCATAGCAAGCAGATTTGTATCGTAAAGCAAAATATCCACCGTAGTAGTCTCTAGCCTGACCTTCATGGTCTATAATCCATTGCCTCGCATCCTTTCTTGGTAGGCCACATAGCGCTGCGGTAGGATGTAGACAATCCAAAATCCCTTCTGGTTTTTCAGTTTGAAATGCTATGGACTGAAATCGATGAAACAGGTGGCCCGCTTTTTTATTGGTTAATGGACCTTGTGCAATGTGTGCAGCACCGTAAGTTGTTAAATCTTGTACTATGCCATCTGTCACCAATTGATGTTCTTCGACTTCTTTGGCTGTCCATGGACGGGATAAACCATTGTTAGCTGAGGCTACTTGAGTTCCTGCAAGCGCATCCGTTGAATACATTAACTCGCCGCTAGCGTTTTTTGTCGTTTCTAACAACAATTCGGGTGAAGCACCCATCCAGCAGGAATCTCCGTTCCACCATGCAAATATGTTGGCATTCGGATACTGCTCACAAAGTGCTTGGAATATCTTGGCGGAGGGATGGACAGCGTTTAATCTGACTTTTCGAGCGGCTACAATTTTTTTCAAAGGATCTTGATTGAGCGCCTCAACACTTTTTGCCACATAGCTTTCGTAGGAGTCCTGTGATGTAGTTAATGTGTCATTGCTCTTGAGCTTTATGTTCGTTGGCCAATATTGTGTCACCTCATCGAGTGTAATCGCCTTGCCGTGGAGGGTTGTCCAGCTCTCTTCTGCAGCAACAAACGGCATGGCTTGAAAGTCGACCTCCAATGTGCTATTTGAAATGGGTGATTGATGGAAAACAAAAACGGAGTCTTCGTTTCCTAAAGGCTGAAGGAAGAACGGCATCTTTTCTTGGGCAAACCGAACAAACAACTCCATGCTAGCTTTTTGAAAATTGTACAAGCATTACACCCCGACCTCCATCTTTTTCCTCTGGATGCTGATAGCTTTCAATATGTTTTTTCTGACTCCTAAGCGCTTGGAGCACCGCTTGTCTAAGCACTCCCTGACCTTTTCCATGGATGATGCGCACTCTTTCCGCCTGCATAGCTTTGGCATGGGTCAAATAGAGCTCAACGGTATCTACAGCCTCAACTTTTGTCATTCCTCGTATATCGAGTTCAGGGTCTAAAGTCGGTGACTTACGAATGGGTTTGCGCACAAATGACTTTTGGGCCTTTGTCTTACTTGAATCACTCAATTCCAAATCTTTCATGGCTATTTCAGCGCGGCGATCACTAATGTTTACAATCGCTTTACGCCCCCGTATTTCAAGGACTTCACCTTCCTGATTGGTGGCTTTGTGCCGCACCTGATCTCCCACAGAAAACTGAAGTGGACTAGTGGAATTCGTTGATTTGCTTTGCTGCTTACGAAGCTTTGCACGCCGTTTAACAAGATCTTGTAATTGGTCGGCCTTGGCTTTAGCGCTTTCTTCCTTATGAATGTCTTTCAACAAGGTATTTAGCTTGTCTTGAATGATTTTGTCTTGATGACTTTCTAAACTTAAGCGCTCTTCTTTAAGCCCCGCATATTGTTCTTCTACTTGTTGTAGTTGTTTTGTCATGGTTTTAAGCAACTGCTGATACTCTTCTTGTTGTCGCTGAAGCTCTGCATGTTCCTTTTGGTGTTGACGGCGCTCCATTTCTAAATTGTGAATGGTTTCATCAAAGGTTAAATCACGGTGATCCACTCGCTGTTTCGCTTCTTCAATGATATCGGGTGGAATAGCCATTCGTTTGGCAATCTCGAAGGTGTAGGATGCTCCAGGTTTCCCAAGAAGAAGTTGATAGGTAGGACTAAGACTCGTTTCATCAAAGTGCATTGAGCCATTAATGATGTGCTGATGGTGACTGGCCAATTGCTTAAGGTTTCCATAATGTGTGGTTATCACACCGATGCATTTTTTTTCGCATAGCGCTAACAGTAAGGACTCGGCCAAGGCAGCACCAAGTTTTGGGTCAGATCCTGATCCAAATTCATCGATAAGCACTAAAGTTTTAGCAGAAGCATTTTCCAAGAAGTACTTCATGTGAGCAAGCTTAGAGCTGTAGGTAGAGAGTTCATTTTCAAGCGACTGGTCATCGCCTAGGTCTGCATATAGTCCATCGAATAGTCCAATGTTGGATTCTTTGCTACAGGGTAGGGGGAGTCCCAATCGAATAAGCATTTGTATGAGACCTAACGCCTTTAATGTCATGGATTTTCCTCCCGCATTGGGACCACTGATTAAGAGAATACGCTGATCGTTATCCAAGGTCACATCAAAGGGAATTACTTTATCTAAATCCCCATCCTCTTTAACAAGTAATGAGGCATTTCGACATTCGACGAGTTGCAGAACTTGTTTTGATTCTATCGTTGGCATTGAACAAGAATAACGATCACACCATGACGCTTTGCTTTGTAGGATATCTAACTCAGCAAAGATTTCTTGACTGAAGGCGAGATAGTCTGCTTGTGTTTGAATGGTTTGAGTGAGTTGATCGAGCAGTTTTTGAATTTCTCGCTGTTCCGCTTGAACAACACTAAACAAATCATTGTGAAGGTGGACGCAAGACTCCGGTTCAATGAAGACGACCTTGCCTGACTCACTTTCGTCATGTAGAATACCCTGTATTTTTCGTTTATATTCTGCCTTTACAGCAAGGACCCGTCGGCCATTGCGCACACTTTCAATGGATTCAAAGAGATAGCCTTGACGTTTTAAGCGACCGACTTCTGATTGAAAGACTTTGTGGATTTTCTTACTGAGTTTTGCCTTTTCAATACGGAGTTCTGAAAGATGTTCACTGGCATCCGAACGGATTTGTCCATCCTCGTTTACGATATCTTTTATGGCCTCGACTAAGCGATCATTCCTTGCGATGGATTGAATAAGCTGATGAAGGGGTGTAGGCTCACTGTCCCATGCATCAAGACTCTCAAGCACTTGGTGGATCGTCTCAGCTACGTGCAGCACAGAAACGACTTCATAAAGTTCAAGGATCATTCCTTTGACCTCAAGCTTATCCAAAGACGGTCGAATGTCCTTAAATCGATCGAAGGGAATCTTATGGCCTTCTTCTTTAAAGTGTTGGTATGCAGTGATCTTGTCGTATACCGCATTGACCTCAACGGCGGATTGTAAAGGCTGATACGCTTGCCAGGCCATTCGTCCAAGATCACTTATACATCCTTTGGTAACAGACTCTGCGAGGATAGGTAGATCAAGTTTTTGTAGTAAATCGTCAGGGTAGGTTTTCATCTAAAGGGCAAATTCAACATCATTTTCACCTGTAGCCTTCATAAAAATATCGATTAGAGCTCTTGGATCTTTTTGATCAAAGAGAATATCATGTAATACTTGAGCTATAGGTATACGTGAAGTATAACGCCATTCATTATGAATGAGTTTAAGGGTTTTAAGTCCCTCTATAGTTTCTGTGGAATCCTTTACGATGGATTCGATAGATTCTCCCTTGGCAATTCGATAACCTACCGTGAAGTTCCTGCTCAGCGGGCTTTGGCAGGTCGTCATGAGGTCGCCAACTCCAGCTAGACCTAGAAATGACGTGGATGCCACGCCTAAACGATTTGCGATATAAATGATCTCTGCAAGAGCTCGGGTGATGTAAAGGGACCGTGCATTGGACCCAAGCTCAAGACCTTCTGTAATGCCTGCGCCGATAGCAATGTAATTTTTTAAAATTCCTGCTAATTCAATAGCTAATAAGTCGTTGCTGCCAAATATTTGGAATCGATCAGAGGAAAATAACTCCTTTCCGATCGTGATTACTTCATTAAATCGACTGCCGATAACGGCACCGGCAGGAAGCCCTTGATGAATCTCATGGGATAAATTCGGACCGGCAATCATACCGATTCGGCGAACCGTCGTGAATTGCTCGAAATATTCGCTTACCGTGAATGGGCGGTGGCCATTGGTGTCTGGATTTGCGTTACTCTGTATAAAGCCTTTGGTTGCATGAATAATAAAATGACCTGGATTGACAACATGTTGGATGGCCTGTATGAGTTCGGGATAACTGTCAGAAGGAATGGCAGGGATCAGGATCTCGCATGAATTACAGAGCTGTTCTATATCCATTTCCAACGAGACATTATCATGCAGGACTACATCTCTTAACTGCTGATTTACCTCAAAGCTTGTTGCATCTTCTTGCCGCCGACTGTAAAGTTTTACAGGATTCTTTTCGGCGAGTAGATTGCATAGGGCGAGCCCAAATTTCCCGGCGCCAATGACGCCTACGCCCATATCTCTGTTATACATTGTCGACATAGGCTTCCATTTGGTTCGCATAAAAATGAAGAAGTAGTAAGCTTTCCGACCGCAGTTTACCATCGCTTGATCGAATAAGGGCACGTTTTGAATTATAGATTCCTAGGTGTTTTACTCCATGGGAGACAATCGCTGTAGTGGATTGATCTAACTGTGTACTCAGTATGCAATGACCTTGACTTGCCTTGATGCGAATATGATCAATGGTGCGCTGGCAGGCATCCAAAAAATCATCCCACTCCCAAGAAACATCCTCTAGAGGAAGACGCAGAACTTCATATATATCCAATTTAGGAAAGGAAGCTTTAAGCATTCTAAAGGCAACTAGGGAAACGATGTTGCTTGATAAAACTACCTTGTTGTCGTGTAACCCTTTTTTGACGATTTGTCCAAGATCTTGAGCATAGACTGAATCTCTTTGGTCATCGTGTACATGGTTATTCCCTCGTCTAAAATATTCCTCTCGATCAATATGGTTTCCATTCATGTCTAGCGACTGGCCTGATGCGTCGAGGTTGTTCCCAAAAATATCTGTCGGCTCGCCGAAGGCGATATGAATTTCTGGCTTGGTATAGCGATGAGAAAAAAGAATGGATAATAAACGGTAGGAGGTTGCTGTGACGCTTGCTTCCTTGATATATTGCTCCCGTCCTTGCTTTTTGAGGTGTTGGTCAATGAGAGACTCCGCCTCCAAAGTGAAGGAGTAATTGATCGATACTGGCACAACGATTACTGGCTTATTTGCTTTACCCTCGTCGAGCACATAGTCTTTTTGGGTCTGCACGGCAGTTCCTAATAATCCAAGCTTTAACTTGTTGGATAGCGTTCCCGATCGACTTCGAGTACCTTCTGGAAAAAACAAGCTGTGGACACCTCTTGCTAGGCAAACCGATGAATAGGATTTAAGTACTTCAAGATAGATTGCATTCTTTTTACGGCGATCCACCTTGTAGGCACCGAGTTGATTCATTTTTTTGCTTAACCATGGCAGCGTAAACAGATTGATTCCTGCGCCATAAGTCATAGCGGGTAAACCAAGAAGATCTATGCCATAGCCAATAGTTGGTGAGTCTAAGTTGGTTTGATGGTTTGGTAAAATGATTAGCGGGCCGACACTCGAAAGCGCTCTGAGTCGTTCTATGTCCCCATAAAAGATAAAGCGGTCATAGATTGAATCTTTACTTCGCCAGAATTTTTGGATACGCCGTCCAGGAGCAGATTTAAGCAGTCCTCCGTAGAAATAGGGTAGAATGCGCTGGGCAAAACGATAGGCTCGTGGTTCAAAACGACTTAAAATTTCGTTCAAATAGTGATTGATAATCTGGGTGAGGATGCCTTCTAAATGATTACTGGAGGTATGGTTGTTTTGTTTTTCCAACTCCAGCATCTGAGCCTTGATATCCGCCCAAAAAAGTGCCTCACTTTGTTTATCTGTTTTCCAAGGATTCTGCGTAAGCCTAATTTTTTCGAGATAGATTACATTCTTTAGAAGCTCGTAAAATTCTGAGGAATCTTGAAAGTTTCTCTTTAGGGCATTTAGCGTTCGAGTTCTGACTTGAGCTTTAAACTCTTTCTGTTCAGAAGTCGTCTTGGTTAAAGGCCATTGCCTGACATCCTGAATAACTGGCTTAAGCGGTAAGCGTTCTGTTTGCGCCTGATTCACCTGACTGGAATTAACGAGGGTTACATGGATTCAATAAGACGAAACCCTTTACCATGTACATTGATGATTTCTATTCGTTCATCGCTTTTGAGGTACTTCCTCAACTTGGTTACATAGACATCCATGCTTCGTCCCGTAAAGTAACTATCATTTCCCCAGATATGCTTGAGCGCTATATCTCGATTGAGTGTTTTGTTTTTATGTTGCGCAAGTAATCGTAGTAGGTCTCCCTCTTTAGTGGTAAGCTTTCTTTTCTCATTATTGATGGACAGGATTCTTGTATCATGCGCATATGTGTAGTCTCCAATTTCAAAATGTAAGGTTTCATCTTGAGGATTTTTCTCCAGAAAAATTCGTCGCATTACGGCATCCACTCGAACACGCAACTCGTCTCGATCGAAGGGCTTAGTAATATAATCATCTGCTCCAAGTTCAAATCCAGCGATTTTATCTTCTTTTAGCGATTTAGCTGTTAAGAAAATTATGGGAATTCGATAGTCTACTTCTCGAATTTGTTTAGCCAGTGTAAAGCCATCTTTGAGCGGCATCATTACGTCCAAAATACAGATGTCAAAATCGTCCTTTGAAAAGGATTTCCATGCTTTTTCTCCATTTTCGAAAAGTTCTACAGTATGGCCATGCAGTTCTAAAGAGTCTTTCAGTACCATACCAAGATTTGGATCATCTTCAGCTAGAAGAATTCTGTATTGCATGTCGATGTTCATTGCGTTTCGTTGTTTAATGGGAAAATTAAGGTAAATTCCGCGAATTGTCCCTCTTCGCTTTGTACACGAATACTTCCTTCGTGCCGTTCAGTCATGGCTTTGACATAACTTAAGCCAAGTCCAAATCCCTTTACATTATGAATGTTACCCGAAGATTCTCTGAAAAAGGCATCGAAAATGTGTCGTTGTACAGACGATGACATTCCGATTCCGTTATCACGGATTACAATCTCAATAAAATTGTTGTTGCTTCTTGTGGTTACGACTATCTCCAGTTCGTCCTTTGAGTATTTTATGGCGTTGTCGTAGAGATTTGAAAACACATTGTAAAGATGTTGTTCGTCACCATAGATGAGGTGATTGGCAGCTTGTCTGTCTTCAATAAGAACTCCATTGGCTGCCTCTATGCGCAATTTGTAACTCTGTGAGAGTTTGTCAAGAATTTGATGGACGTCAACTTCTTTCATATTAAGTTTAATAGAACCTTGTTCAAGCTGTGCTACTTGGAGCACTTTCTCAATATGGCCTCCGAGGCGAAGATTTTCTTGTTGGATGATTTCAGCATATTTCAAGACCTTGTCTGATGTGTGAATCACGTTGTCTTCATGCAACATTTGACTTGCTATGCTAATGGTGGCGACTGGAGTCTTTAACTCATGGGTCATATTATTGATAAACGCTGTTTTTAAATCAGATATTTTTCGTTGGCGAAGGATGGTAATGACTGAAAAGACAAAGCCGACAGAGATAAACAAGATGAGTACTACTGAGGTAATGATGAAAAACAGATTCTGATACCATATAATTTGGTTGCGGTTGTTGACCAAAACGATGAGTTTTCCGTGGTAAGATCCGGTAAGCTCGTTTTTGAATACTAGGCGCTCAAAATAATTTTCATTTTCCTTAGCCGATTGGGAAAGTTTCATGCCTCCGTATGGTTTAGTGGCTGACTTTAAATCATAAGAAATCGTTAAGAATCGCTCCTCTAATCTTGTATCCAATAATTCTTGAATCACTTCATCAGTAACTTCTGGTTGTTTTCGTCTTAAATCATTGGTTTTCGTGGAAAGAACGTTTTGGAGATCTTGGTTGATAAGAACGCTCTGTGAACTGCGAGATTTTAATTCTTGAAAAAGCTCTAAAATGGCTAAATCTCCTTCGCTGCTATCACCCAACAATTCGAAGGTATGCACTGCTTTTTCTTCTTTGAGAAAAATGGTAAAGTCAAAAATAGCTTGAAGGTTGGCCAAGACAAGAGAATCTCTTCGGATACTATCTGCATCTAATGCTGAATCGACCGCGCTGTTTACGAAAGGGTTGTAGTCATAGTATTTTAAGTCCTCGCTGACTTCGGCAAGTACGTCGTTCATCTGGTCTTCGAAGACCTTTTGGCTTTGGGTCATGCCATTGATCAGAAGAATAGATTGATTGATAATAAGCCCAATCATTACTACCGTGAGAAGAATAGCAAGAGCAAAAATTCGTTGTTTAGTCATGGCCTACTGAACTAGAAACGTCAAAAAGTAGTTTTTGTAAATGTAGTTAATGTTTGAATTGATATAAATATCGCTTTCATGGTCGTACTTTCGAAAAGTCTTTAATCTATGCTGTCGCGCTTATCTATTACAATCCTTATACCTTTCTTGGTGTTTGCCTCCCTCTTGCTTGGGGCTCTTTTTGGCTATAGAATGGGATTTTTTGCCCCGATGAAACCTGAAGGAACAGGCTGGTTCTATGACGAAGTATTCTTTCAGATTGATGAAAATTTTGTGGATGATATAGATCTAAACCAATACAAAACAACAGGGGCAAAGGGTATTGTGGAAAGCATTCCCCATGGAGAATACTATTCGATTGAAGAGGCAGAAAAAGAAAGCCAATCATTTGAGGGGAGGTATGAGGGTATTGGTATCCAGTTCTCTATTCTAAAGGACACCATATTTGTGGTAAACACCTTGCGTGGTGGACCAAGTGAACGTTTGGGGATCCAATCCGCTGATCGAATTACAGCAGTGGAAGGTAAAAATGTTGCCGGTATTGGAATCACTCAAGATTCTGTGGTAAGTCTACTTATGGGACCACGAAACACCGAGGTTAATGTCTCAATCATGAGAAGAGACTCAGTGTTTTCACTGTCGATTCAGCGTGGTTCGATTGCCACTCCAACGGTCTCTCTTTCTTACATGGTTGATGCTTCAGTGGGATATATTGAGGTAGATATGTTTGGTGCGTATACGCATGAGGAATTTAGTCGTGCGATAGAATCCCTTCAGAAGCAAGGCATGACCAAGTTAATTGTTGACCTTCGAAACAATGGAGGAGGATATTTAGATCAAGCGATAAAAATGCTTGATGAATGCATAGAAGATAATCGCTTGTTGCTGTACACAGAGGGTCGAAAGCGCAAGCGTAAGGATTATTTCTCCACGCGTCCAGGCGTTTTTGAAGATGGAGAATTGGTGGTATTGACCAATAGCATGTCGGCTTCGGCGAGTGAAATATTCGCTGGAGCAATTCAGGATTGGGATAGGGGATTAGTTATAGGGCAAAGGACTTTTGGAAAGGGCCTCGTGCAAGAGGAATTCACTTTGTCGAATGGTGATGTAATGCGGCTACCCGTCAGCAAGTATTATATGCCCTCGGGGCGCTGTGTTCAGAAGCCTTACGAGGGTAAAGATGCCTATGAATATGGCTTAGAGATTGTTGATCGATTTGAATCTGATGAGATTGTGGATTCCTCGGCAATCACGCTTGATGATAGTACTGAGTATTTTACCTTGATTGAAGGACGTACTGTTTATGGCGGTGGAGGAGTCATACCCGATGTCTTCATTCCAATGGATACGGGACGAGTTCCCTTTACAAGAACTTTTCTCAGAGATGCTTCCTATTCCTATTTTTCTGCAAACCGTGAGGCGATCATAGAACAGTGGAGTAACCGATCGGATGCCTTCTTCGCAGATAGTACATGGGCGCTACTCACCGTTCTGGATGCAGCTACAATGAAGAACCTTTCTAAAGAAGATAGGGATTGGGTAAATGCTAGTTTACAAAATCTCTATGCAGGAATGATATGGATGGGGAACATCAACCGAATTGCATTACACAAAGTGGACAAACATTTTCAAGAAGCAAAGCGTGTGTTGAAGCAATATCAATATGCTTTATACAAGACTAAGGATAAAGAAGAATACCAATCGATAGACGCTTCGATTTATGAGCAAGAATCGGAGGCGTATGCTAAAGAATATTCATTACAACCTTTTTGGATCCGAATAGGATTACTTGGCGCGGCCACTCTTTTGCTGGGAGGCTTGGCGTTTTCCAGAGGATCTAACCAAGCATCAACATGACCAAGTATTTCCCATTAATTGTTCTTTGTCTCGGAGCGCTTTTGGCTTGTGATAAGGAATGTGTAGAAGATATGTCGTCGTATCAATTTAAAGATCCGCAACCCCTTCCATCTTTTGCATTGGAAAGTGCTTTTGGTCAAGCGATTGTCGCACAGGATGATTTGGCTAATCAGTATGTTGTTTTCGACTTCTTTTTCACCTCCTGTCCCTCTATTTGTCCTAAGATGTCGGGGAATATGCAGCGCATTCAACAAGAATTAAAAGACTTGGGCGGGTTTTCTTTAGTTTCTATTTCAATCGATGAGCGTCGAGATACTGTTCAGCGTCTACGTGAATATGCTACCTTGTACGAAGCAGATACGAATACGTGGTCTTTTCTTCGAGGAAGTAGAGAAGAGGTGTTTAGGCTAGCTGATGCGCTGAAAATAGGAGTGGTAGAGAGCGATTTGCCAACTTCAGGTGGATTTGATCATAGTGGGACTTTTCTTGTCGTAACACCCGATCAAAAGGTCACTTATTTTGTCACGGGAGATGGCACCGAAGATCATGAGGTCGACGATTTGATTTGTTTTTTAAAACAAGCATTAACAGATAAGTAGCATGGAAGCGGGTAGAAAGACAGATTATAAAGAAGGTGACTTAGGCGGAAGAATGCGCAGATTTATTCTAGGTGGAGTTGCTTTTCTAGCGCTTTTTGCCCTAGGCGCGGTGATTGTTCAGATTCAACAAGGAAACATTAATTCAAGATATGATGGACAAGTGGTATATGAGAAAAACTGTCAATCTTGTCACGGTGATAATGGTCAAGGAGGATTAGCTGATGAAGAAGGAAATCTTGGTTTTCCTGCACTCAATAATGGAGATTGGTATAACCGACCAAACTTTTCTGTACCTTGCGTCGTGAAACACGGGAAGGTCAATTCGCAAGATTCATTATCAATCATGCTTGGCTATCCTGATTTAAGCGCTACGGATGTAGCTAACCTTATGAACTTCATGAATAAAAAGTGGTATCCAAACGAACCTTTAGTTACGCCGTTAGATATTGAAAAATCATGGACGAATTGCAAATAAAGTAAACGTTGAATACAACAGATAACAACGGAAGCGAGTCCAATGGATTTGCTTCCCTCAAGTTGGGAGAGCCCATTCAAAAGGCGATCGCCAAACTCGGATACACTCATCCAACACCCATTCAGAGCCAAGCCATTCCACATGTTTTAGAAAACAAGGATGTCTTAGGCATTGCACAGACAGGTACAGGAAAAACCGCTGCCTTTAGTTTGCCTATTCTTCAGCGTCTATTGGGAAGAGAAAAGGCTCCTGAAAATAGGACTCCTCAGAAACCAGCAGTTTTGATTCTTGCTCCGACAAGAGAATTAGCCCTACAGATTGAGGATAACATTAAGCTTTTTTCTAAAGAAATGAAGCTTCAAATGGCTACCGTCTTTGGCGGTATACCCAAACGAAAGCAAATCAATAAGATAAAGCGCGGGGTCGCCTTAATCATTGCCACTCCTGGCCGATTACTTGATTTGAATCAAATGAGAATTTTGGATTTAAGCGAAGTACAGGTTCTTGTTCTAGATGAAGCTGATCGAATGATGGACATGGGCTTTACCAAGGATATGACTCGGATTGTTAGAATGCTTCCCAAGGTTCGTCAAACGCTTTTTTTTAGTGCTACGATGTCTCCTGACGTTCTCCAGCTATCGCAACATATGTTGCACAAACCAGTGCGAGTGGAAGTAAGTCCTGAATCCACCACAGCTGAGAAGGTAGATGATGTTGTGTTGTACACTGTGGCTAACAAAAAACGAGAAACAACCTTAGAGTTACTAGAATATGAGGGCATTGAAGATTGCCTGATTTTTACGCGCACTAAAATTGGTGCAGATAAACTTGAGCGCTATCTCAAAGGAAAACAGAAAAGTGTCCTAGCCTTACATGGTGATAAGACCCAAAGTGCCCGGCAAAAGGCGCTAAAGAATTTCAAGGATGGCAAGTGCAAAATTCTCGTGGCCACGGATGTTGCATCGCGTGGTATTGATATAAGTAACCTCTCTTGCGTCATAAACTACGATGTACCCAATGAACCCGAAGCTTACATCCATAGAGTGGGTAGAACAGGCAGGGCTGGAAAAGAAGGAAAGGCATTTACGCTTTGCACGGTTCACGATAAGGACTTTTGGCGTAAAATAGAACTTTTGCTAGGAGATAAGGTAAAAGAGTATCACGGTCATTCAAACAAGATGTCTTCCCAGGACCGAGATCGAATGGATGGGAAGATTAAAATGCTACCCAATCGCGGTAAGCCAGCTTTCCGACGGGGCCTCAAGCGAAGGCGATAGTCTTTTGAGTAGTCGGAATTAGCTCAATACTAAACATGAGGTTATCAAGGCTCTGTTAGAAGATGCCAGGGGATGACTTGGTGTATCCACAATGTCAACACACTCTTGACTATAAATACTAAGAAAGTACAGGGGCTTTCCTTAATTTCGTCCGAAATCAAAAAACCATGCGTAACAAAATAACCGAACTTTTAGGCGCCGAGAAAGCAAAATCGCTTCTGGATTTTAACTCCCCAGCGGTATCAAAGGCTGATATTCATCTTCCAGGTAAAGACCATGTAGATGAACAGTGGGTCCTAAGCAATAGAAATCCTCAGACGCTGAGATCATTGCAGCAATTGTTTGATACAGGAAGAATGGGTGGAACAGGATACATCGGAATTCTGCCGGTTGACCAAGGACTCGAGCACACTGCTGGATCTAGTTTCTCTCCCAATCCATTGTACTTTGATCCAAAGGGAATTCTTGATCTCGCTGTAGAGTCGGGATGTAATGGAGTTGCCTCATCATTTGGTGTATTAGCTTCAATGTCTAGACGCTACGCTCACAAAATTCCTTTCATTGTTAAAATCAACCACAATGAATTGATTTCATACCCTAATAGCTACGACCAAGTTATGTTTGGTAAAGTCCAGGATGCATGGAACATGGGAGCTGCTGGGATTGGTGCTACGATTTACTTCGGTTCTGAAAACACGCGTAGACAAATTCTTGAAGTTGCTGCGGCCTTTGAAGAAGCACACCGCCTTGGAATGTTTACTATTCTGTGGTGTTATACAAGAAATGGTTCGTTCAAAGTTGACGGAGTGGATTATCATACTTCAGCAGACTTAACGGGGCAAGCCAATCATATTGGCGTAACAATTCAGGCAGATATCATTAAACAGAAGATGCCTACGAACAACGGCGGTTTCAAAGCAGTTGGTCATGGGAAAATACATCCTGATATGTATGATAAACTGTGTTCAGACAATCCAATTGACCTTTGTAGATATCAAGTGTTAAACTGCTACAAAGGTAGAGTCGGTTTGATCAATTCAGGGGGGGCTTCTTCGGGAGCTTCTGACTTAGCTGAAGCCGTAGAAACGGCTATTGTTAACAAGCGTGCAGGGGGTATGGGACTCATTCTAGGACGAAAAGCTTTCCAAAAACCATTCGCTGAGGGTGTAGAATTGTTGCAAGCTGTACAAGATGTATATTTAAGTGACGACGTAACAATAGCATAGAGAGTAATGGGTTGGTTTTCGCGTGATCAAAAGGGTATTCAAACCCCGACAGACAACAAAAAAGAGATGCCGGAAGGCCTCTGGCATAAGTGCAGTGCTTGCGGAGAACAGTCACCTATGTCAGAACACGAGGCGAACCTTTGGGTTTGTGGAAGCTGCGGCTTTCACGATCGCATTGCACCAAAGGATTACTTTGCTATTCTGTTTGATACACCACGTTACAAGCTATACTTCAATGAAATTCAGCCAAAAAATGCTTTACAGTTTGAGGATTTAAAGCCTTATGAACAACGTCTAAAGCAGGCTTTTGATAAAACAGATGCTAATGAGGCTGTTCAAGTCGCTGTAGGTCGTATGGAGGGAAGAAGAGTGCTGATTGCTGCCATGGATTTCCGATTTATCGGAGGATCTATGGGATCAGTGGTTGGGGAGCGTATGGCACGCGGGATTGACTTCTGCATTGAAAATAAACTACCGTGTATCATCATCTCTAAATCAGGTGGTGCGCGTATGATGGAAGCAGGGAATAGCTTAATGCAAATGATAAAGATTACCGCAAAGCTCAATGAGTTGTCGCAGGCTGGATTACCCTACATTTCGCTGTTAACTGATCCAACCACCGGAGGGGTAACAGCATCTTTTGCCATGTTAGGTGATGTGAATGTAAGTGAGCCAGGGGCATTAATTGCCTTTGCAGGCCCTCGCGTAGTGAAGGAGACGATTAAGCAAGATCTTCCCGAAGGCTTTCAGCGGGCTGAATTCCTTTTAGAAAAAGGCTTTCTTGATAAGATTATTCGGAGAGAAAATTTAAAAGAATCCTTGGCGCAGCTTATTTCTTTTATGATGATAAAGGCGCGTTAGAAGATATAGTTTCTTCGCCCTACATTCCATCGTAGTCCACCCATGAAGTAAAAGTCGTTGAAGTCTTGGTCAGTCAAGGCGCTCACCTGTCGTCTCCATCCGAGATCAACTTCTATGTAAAGATTGTGCCATGGGTTGTAGCGAATAACGCCTCGTGCATGGTGTATAGTATTCTGATCCCCTTGTCCTGTGCTGTTTTGATACACTTGTTCCACGGTATTGGCATTGGTCTCAGGAAAGAGTGAGCTACCCCAATGGGAATTGGCGGTGTCCAATCCTTGCTTGGCCCACATGTAATGTAATTCAAGGCCGATTTGTGGTGTCAGTCGATAGCGTCCTATACCTAATAACTCATTGAAATTAGCGCCAAGTGGATGAGCAATACTTTGATTGTAATGGGTGTAGTTGGCTAAAGCCGTTTGTCCTGGGGTACTATGGGTATAGACATAGGGACGGGCTAGATTATGTTCAACCTGTAAATCCAAAAAAGGAACGCCAAAGGCATCTATGTACTTCATGCCTGTCTGAATGGCAAACTTGTTCGCCCACCAACCGTTTCGAGCGCGTATCTCTGCAAAGTTGAACTCATCGAGCAGGAACTGACCATAAATTTGGGCTGTTTCAAAGAGATTGACTTTGTAGTCTATTCCGATAAAGGCATTATCTGGAGACCCTAAGTCCTGTTCGACGGCCCGATAAAAGATAATAGGAGTGAGGTAGTGAAGTTCGAACTGATTGCTTCGAGTCATTACAATGCCTTCAAACAATCCAATATCTAACCAGTCGGTAGCATGGAAATTAAGATGATGAAAGGCGCCATACTTTTTATCCAAAAGCCGATCAGCTCCTCGATTATATTGATGGATAAATTCAGTAAAAAGGCTAGTATAACTCACCTTCCAGAAACGCGTTTGCATTTTAAAGAAGAGGTAGGCATTGCTTTGATCGGATAGGAATAGAGACCGTATGCCATTGCCCCAAAAATGTTTGTCATAGCCAAATTGAAAGTCTATATGGTCTAATGCGTTTGCTGTAATGTATCCTCTAGGCGTGAAGTAGTCGGTTCCTGTACTACGGTATTCTTTGTAATATCCTTCACCAACCATAAAATCACGCTGTCCTTGATCTCTGAAGCGATTGACGTAATCAAACATCAATTGTTGATTCTCTCCAATATATACGTAGGCACCAAGACGTTTTTTAATATCAAAGCGCAGGGATGCTCCTCTAGTGTTTACCAGTTTTACTGCTTGGTCACTTCCCACTTCATAGCCTAGGCGGAAATCAAGTACAGGATTGGCTTGGACGTAGAAATCCTCTCCCTCTGCACTCATCATAGCATTTTCATAGGTATAAAACACTTTAGCTAGAGGACCATGGGTTATGCGTAGTGAATCCTGCCAGTCTGGGTTGTCTTTGATTAGGTAGTCTAGGTCAAAATCTAGCCGTAGATCGCGATTACGTAAGTTCTGTTTTTCGAGCTCGACACTCAACGTGGCAATTGATCGTCGGGTGTAGGGCTTTTGGCTTGTATGAAATTGATCAATCATTCTGCCATACTTTATATCAAGTCGGTTGATGACGTCGTATGTCGATGTATTTAATGGAACATATTGAGATTGTCCTCTAAGACTGCTTAGTCCTCCAGTTACACAAAGACAAATCGCAAGTAGTAGTTGTTTACAAGACATACAAAGACTTTTTACAAAGATTGGGTTTTCTTCCGTTTTTCTGGAGATCGAATAAGCGTATAGGTGCACAGTACGCCAAGAACTAGGAAAAGGCTTCCTAAAAGCCAATGAAGCATAAGGCAATAGCCAATACCAAAGAGTATACCATAGGCTGCACCTAGGGATAACAAGATTTCCTTGATATATTTTCTGATGGAAGGTTTCTTTTTATTTATTGGAGGCCAAGAACCAATGGGACTTGTTTTGGCTTGAAAGGCTTTTATCGTCGCTTGTGAAGGAGCAGGTGTTAAATAGGTAACAGTTAAACACACAACAAGCGTAATGCCTGCAACGATAACGAGGTGATAATCGGAAGATAAATTGGTAATGGGGTAGATGGTTTGCTGTAAAGCAGTTGTAGTGATGAAGCCTGTCGATAGCGCTGAGATTTCTGTCCATGCATTGGCACGCCACCAAAGCCAACGCAGTAGTTGAGCAATCCCTAGACCAGAAGCAGCATTTATAAAAAACACCCAGGCTCCGCTAATCGATGTCATCTGCGAAGCGAAAATCACGGCAATAATAAAGATTAAGACGACGGCAAGTCGACTTGCTTGGATGGCTTGTTTTGAGCTTGCCTTAGGCCTTAAGAACCGAAGATATACGTCGTTTACTAGATAGCCTGCTCCCCAGTTGAGGTGGGTATCTACTGTGGACATAAAGGCTGCAAGCAAACTGGTAAAGGTGAGCCCTAGAAGACCAACAGGAAGGACTTTTTTCATCATTAGTGGATAGCCCATTTCAGGGTCGTCGAGCGTGGGAAAAACCAATACAGAGCATAGGGCAACAATAATCCAAGGCCATGCTCTTAACGCGGCAAAACCTATGGCAAACCAAAGTCCGCCCTCTTTTGCTGCTTGATCATTACGAGCAGTCTGAAAGCGCTGAGCAATGTATCCTGTTCCATCACTGTCGTAACGGACCCACCACTGTATTAGGACATAGATAATAAAAAGACGAAAAGGCATGAGCGCAGAATCGGTGCTGGGTATAATATTGGTAAAGTCGTCATACGAAGCACCTTTTAGTTGAGCGAGCCCTTCATGCATCGCGCCAAGCCCACCGACATAGTCTACGGCAAAGTAAGCAAAGAGTATAGCCGTTCCCATAGCAAGGGCAAACTGAAAGAGATCGGTAAGGATAACCCCTCGTATTCCTCCCGCGGCGGAATAGATCATAACAATCAACAAGACAATAATGACGGTAATTGTCGTGTTTACATCATTTATTAAGAGCCAAGAGGGCCAGTGACTGAAGAGCTCATAAAGCGGTGGACTCAACGCTGACCACTGAATAAACGGATCAGCAATTTTGGTCATCGCAGTAATCACCCATCCCAGAATAAATCCGTTGAGTAATACCCCGAGAAATAGGGCCTTAAATGCCCTGAGAGCCGAGGCAGAAGCCCCGTCATAGCGGAGTTCTATAAATTCTACATCCGTTAACACCTGAGCCCTTCGCCAACGTTTTGCCATTACAATGGCCACAACGATATAACCGATGACCCAACTCCACCAAAACCAATTGGCCTGAACTCCTCCTTTCGCTGTGAGTCCTGTAACCGCTAAGGGCGTGTCGGCAGCAAAGGTGGTGGCAAGGATGGATAGGCCCACCCACCAGCCAGGCAGGCTTCGATCAGCTACAAAATAGGAGGTAATACTTTGACCTGCTTTCCCTTTCATGAGAAGGCCAATCGCAAACATTACGAATAAGTAAACGCCGACAATAATGAAGTCCACATTATGCATAGCCTGTAAAGTACACAATTGAAGGAATGTGTACCTTTCCAATCGATACAATGCATCGAAAACTATGGGGCACAAACTGTTTAAAAACGCACAAATAATCAATGAAGGCAAGCGATTCGAAGGGGATCTACTTGTAAAAGATGGCTGTATTGAGCGCATAGACACTATAATAAGTACGTCCCTCGCTGTCGAAGAGATTAATGCCGAGGGGTTTTTGCTCATGCCAGGTGTTATTGATGACCAAGTGCATTTTAGAGAGCCGGGATACACGCACAAGGCCTGTATTGCCAGTGAATCGCGCGCTGCAGTTGCGGGAGGGACGACGTCCTTTATGGAAATGCCGAATACCAACCCCACTACAACGACCCAGGAACGTCTTGAGGAGAAGTATCAGGTGGCGCGTAAGGTATCACCCGCTAATTTCTCCTTTTATATGGGAGGTGCCAATGACAATTATGATGAAGTGATGCGCACGAATTTGCGCCAAGTCTGTGGATTAAAACTCTTTATGGGCAGTTCTACAGGGAATATGCTCGTCGATGATCCTGGAACACTTGAAAGTTATTTCAAGGCTTTTCCTGGACTTATTGCCACGCATTGCGAAGATGAAGGCACGGTCCGTAGAAATCGAGAAGAGGCATTTCGTGACGGAAAGTCAGTAGATGTCGATCAACACCCTATCATACGAAATCATGAGGCATGCTATCTATCGTCATCTAAAGCTGCAAGCTTAGCCAAACAATATGGTACAAGATTGCATATACTCCATTTGACGACGGCAGATGAGTTGGATTTGTTTACCAATGCCATTCCTCGAGCAAAAAAGCATTTGACGGCAGAAGTTTGTGTTCACCATTTAACATTTTCCGATGCTGACTACGCCCGTCTAGGGACTCAGATACAATGTAATCCCGCCGTTAAGTCGAGTGCGGACCGTCAAGCCTTGTGGCAGGCCCTTCACGATGGTCGACTTGATGTTATCGCTACTGATCATGCTCCGCATACTTGGGAGGAAAAGCAGCTTCCCTACGGGCAGGCGCCTAGTGGTCTTCCGTTGATTCAGCATAGCTTATTACTTATGCTGGATCACGTTAAGGAGGGTAAACTAAGTTTGGAAATGATGGTCGATAAAATGTGTCACGCACCCGCTGACCTCTATCACGTGGAGAACCGCGGATACCTTCGTGAGGGCTACTTTGCTGATCTTGTATTAGTTGACCCTAAGAAAGACTACCGTGTCGATAAGGCCAACATCCTTCACCAATGCAATTGGTCACCCTTTGAACAACACAGTTTTTCAAGCAGCGTAGTGGCAACTTACGTTAATGGACATTGTGTATATAGTGGGGGAGTGGTGGATGACAGCATCAAGGGAATGCGGCTCACATTTAATCACGGATAAATCCCAAAGAATCACCTCACCGTGATGGATTATCCGACGCATTACTTTTCCAATAGAATAGATTCTCTTTGATTTTATCATAGCCACGTCGCTTAAGGGGAGAGTCGTGGAATACTTCATCGAAGATTTCTCGGGTAATTTCTTCCCATTCTTCAATCTTTCCCTGTTGTATAATTGATTTTGCTTGAAATGCTTCTTCTTGATGCGGTTTACTGCGCGCATTTATCGGACATACTTCTTGGCATATGTCGCAACCAAAAATCCAACCATCAAGTTGTTGCCGATAGGCGGCATCAATACTCTCTTTTCGTTCTATAGTGAGGTAACTGATGCATTTCGAAGCATCGACCTCATAGGGCGCAACAATAGCCTGAGTTGGACAGGCATCGATACATTTTGTGCAATTCCCGCAGTAATTCTTTACAGGGCCATCGGGTGTAAGGGCTAAGTCGCAAATAATTTCTGCCAAGAAAAAGTAGGATCCTTTCCCCTTGCTAAGTAACAAAGTGTTTTTTCCAATCCAACCCAAACCACTTCGTTTGGCCCATTCCCGCTCCATTACTGGACCACTGTCTACAAAGACTCGCGCATTGAAGTTCCCATAGGATGTCCTCATTTCTTGGACGAGGGCTTTTAGTTTTTTGCGAATCACTTTATGGTAGTCCTTCCCATAGGCATAGCGTGCAACCTTTACTCCGGATGGGTTTATTGGTTTTTCGGGGAAATAATTGACCATTAAGGATATAACGGACTGGGCTCCTTCCACTAATTTCCGAGGATCAATGCGTAAATCAAAGTGATTTTCCATGTAGTGCATGCTTCCATGTCTTCCCTGATTGAGCCAAGCTTCTAAACGTTTTGCTTCTTCCGTAAGCTCGGTTGCTTGGGCAATCCCCACGGAGTCAAAGCCATGACGGATAGCCATTGATTTTATTTCTGTTGTCCGTTGGTGAATTGCCATACTGCAAGGTATGGTATGCAGGGATAAGATTGTATATTCAATTTATGCGGAATTATTTTCCTTTCGCCATTATAATAGGTTTATATGCCCTCACTTTGGTGGTTATGGGATTTGTCCTTCAGCCCCAGCAACTGAGTGTGGTAAAAGATTCTATTGAGCAGGATGTGGAAGAATGGGACAGCTTGATTGATTCACTTTACCTGGATAGCAATGATTTTCCGTCTTTAAATGCAGTCGATTGGGCCTATGCTGTATTGGATAGTCAATCCATTCTTTACTCTTCAGCTGAGCTAAGTAATTCCCTGATAAACGACTCATCTTTTGTGGTTAATCAATGGATGATTCGCAACGCTTCCTTTGGAATCTATCTCCAAAAGTATGTTCCAAAAGGTGATCGCTTTTTATTTGTTGAAATTGCTTTAAGCAATGAGTGGCCCAATATTCTGAGCTACCAAAGGGAGCAAGTTCCAAGGTATAATAAGAGTAAGGGCATAAGTACTAAAGCTAATTTTCAATTATCAAGTCGTAAACCTGAAGGTGTCAAAAGCCTAGCCTGCAAGATCGGAAGCAATCAAGAATTTCTCGTTGTCTACATTTCACGACTCAACGGGCATTTTGCTTCTAATTCGTTATTGGTGTGTCTAGGGTTGACGGGTGGTCTTCTGCTTTACCTGCTTTTTGTACTGGGGCTAAAGGGTGCTCGTGAATACAAAAGGCCGTGGTTGTCCCTTCTAATTCCTGCCTGTTTGATGTTAGGCCATCTCATGGCATGGTTTCTTTTGTTTGGAGGAGTCTTTCCTTCTTCAACCCTTTGGGACTTTTCGATTTACAGGGGATTGCTGAATGTTCTGATCTCCATCAGTGTGCTCTGGAGTCTGTTGATTCAGGCTTTTAGGGCGGATGTAATTCAATTTTTTCCCAAGACGATCGATCGAAAGATAATACTATGGGAGGGTTTGCTTTTTGTCAGTTTTATATTGCTCGTCATGCTTATGCGTTGCCTAATTTTTGGAGTTGGCGAACCCTTTGCATTCGACAATATTGCTCGTGTAAATCCTTCGTCTGTTGTGATAGGCATAACGAGCTTCTTTCTCGTGTATTCCATGTATAGTGTTATTAGGCGATTGGTTGTCCTGCGCGAACTAGCTCCATCGACATCTAGGTGGTATATACGCTACCTTCCTTACGCTGTTTTTCTAGGATTTCTGCTCTACAGGCATATGGATTTTTGGCTCTTCCTGACTTCTGTAGTCTTTTTGACGCTGTATTTGACAGAGTTCTCCTTACAACGAGGGAATGTTATGCTATCAACATTAGTTATCGTAGCTGGTTTCGCTTTGTTTACCGCGGTCTACGGAGACCTAGTTCAAAAAGAAAAATGGGTGCATTGGCTTGAAACCTCCAATAAGCCATCGTGGTCTGCGTATAGTGAAGAAATTGAAGCTGATTTCTATAGGTTGGACTCATTGGTTCAACAAGACCCCTATCTAGCAGGACAACGGATGTTTTTATCGCAGTTATCAGAAGATCAGTTAGCTCAACGATTCAAGCGGAAATATTTCAGAGGAATATGGTCGATCTACACTATTGAAGCCTTTTTATATAATCCCAAAAAAACTAAAGGAGAGAATGAAGAAGGGAATGAATTAGCTCAATGGCTTGATTCATTACAGGAGGAATCTCCAAATACAGCCTATGATAATTTGTTTCGGTTGAATAAAGAGGATAGACCGTCTTATGCGATGCTTTTTGAATTGGGTGAGGGCTATGGTGCAACATCCCTAATCTTGCGATGCACGCCAACGTATTCGCCGAGTAGTCAACGTTATCTAGGCTTTATCTATGACGCTCAATCCGAAGAAAAGGCGTTATCGTCAATTTATAGTGTCGGGTTTTACAGCAAAGGTTTGCTTCATCACAATCGAGGAAAACATACTTTTCCTTTAGATCTTGAACAAACCAAGAGCATAGCAAGCAATCAACGGAATCTTTACACCAAGAGCACCTATGGTGATGGCGAGGTGGTTATTCAGCACATTGCTTCTCCTTCTCTTTGGGATCTCGCATCCTATGCTTCCTATCTGTTTTTTCTGTTTTTTGTTTGCTTCGGACTCCTGGAAGGTCTCTATTGGGTTGGTTATCGGGTTAATCGTTGGGTGGAGAATAATGAAAGGATTGATTATGCTAGCTATCGTCGACGAATCATCGGCTCAGTCTTGGGGCTTGTTGTGGTCTCCTTTGTATTGATATCGGCTATTTCCGTAATAAATTTTTCTATACGCCAAGACGATTATCACAAAGATCGTTTGACGCGAAAGACAAAAGCGATACGGTCCGCCGTGGAATTCAAAATGAATAGTTTGTCCGATACCTATCAAGGGAATAATGATATACAGTTACTTAATGAAGTTGACTTGCAAGAGATTGCGGCCATTCATGGGCTGGATATTGATGTCTACAGTCCTCAAGGATTGGTTTCTACGTCTTCCGAATATCAAGTGATTGTTGACCGATTAGTAGATATTGAACTGACTCAAGGTGTGATAACCTCTCTCAATGATCAGGATGATGTTTTGGTGCTAGAGGATACTGTCTTAAGAAATCCAAGCCTCAGTAGCTATGCTTCTATACGAGATCTTGATGGTGCTGTACTTGGCTATATTCACGTGCCCTATTTTGATAAAAGTGAATCCGATGTTAGTGAGCTTTCTGAATTCCTATTATCCCTTGTAAATATCTATGCTATTGTTTTGCTACTCGCAGCCTTTGTTACCCATACCATTGCGAAACGGTTGACGCAGCCTATTGAAGCGCTGGTTGAGCGGATGCAGTCGGTACAGTCTTTAGATAAAAATGAAGGGCTTGTATGGGACAGAAATGATGAATTTGGTCGGTTAGTAAGCGCTTACAATGCCCTGTTGGTACAAGTGGAGGAAAGCGCACGAAGATTAGCGCGGAATGAACGGGAAAATACCTGGCGACAAATTGCTAAGCAAATCGCTCATGAAATCAAGAATCCTCTGACCCCAATGAAGTTAAATCTTCAACACTTGCGAACGATACGTAAGGATAATGAAGCTGATTATCAGGAGCGGGTTAATCATCTAAGCAAAAGCTTGCTGAGTCAAATTGATAATCTCACGGCAATAGTGGATGCCTTTTCTGCTTTTTCACAAATGCCTAAGGCCAATGCAGAGTCTTTTGAAATGGGACAGCTTGTAAAGGAGGTTATAGCACTCTTCGGACATCATAATGGCGTTCGATTGGAATGTGAGCATAGTGAAGGAATCACCTTAAGTGTTTTCGCCGACCGTAATCACTTTGTTTCTGTGCTCAATAATTTAATCAAAAATGCAATCCAAGCCTGCGAGCAAAAGAATACTGAAGTTGATGTTCTTGTCCAGTTAAGTCAAGAGGATAAATTTGTCCGTGTGGATGTTATTGATCAAGGAATAGGAATTACCGAAGAGGATAAGGTCAATGTTTTTGTGCCCAACTTTACAACAAAAAGTACAGGCAGTGGGCTGGGGCTCGCTATTGCTAGGCAAATCATTGAGAATGTCGAGGGAAGCATTGGATTTGTCTCAAAAGAAGGAGAGGGGAGTACATTTTACTTTTTAGTCCCCTTGCAAGATGTGTAGTTTTGCTATCATTGAGTGATGCGTCGATTTAACCTATACTTTATTGCGCTTATCGTCTATTTAGTGGCTTTCGCCACCTGGTGGATTATTCTTTTGAATAAACAAATAACAGAAGTTGCTGAGTTGAGAAAAAGTGATCTTTTGGAAAGCACCGCCTGCCAAGAAAAAGACAGTTCAGATTGCGTGGCGGCCCTTGAGGTAAATGCCAATGATTTGAGAAGAGAACAAACCATGATTGCCACGGAGGGTTTTGTGTTTTTATCCCTCCTTATTGCTGGACTTGTCATGGTGCGAAACACCTACATGAAGGAAAGAAAGCTCAATCTCCAGCAAAAGAATTTTATACTGAGTGTATCTCATGAACTGAAAACCCCTCTTGCCGCCATGCGCTTGTCGACAGAGACGCTGAAAAAACGGGAGTTGACCAAGGAACAAACAGAGCGAGTTTTATCTGCGAACATGGAGGAGATTGATCGCTTGACGGGACTGTTGGATAAGGTATTTGTAACCACCAAGCTTGATCAAGAGTCCTACACCCTTGATTTTACATCAATTGATCTAAGCAATCTTATCAGCGGCTTAGTTTCGAGATTCCAAGAAATAAAACAGGTCAAATTATTGATGGATATCGAAGACGATATTCAAGTGGTCTCAGACCCTCAAGTACTGGAAATTGTGGTGATGAATCTCTTGGATAATGCGGTTAAATATGGTATGGGTAAGGATGTAACGGTGCATCTTAGTCAAAAGGGTGATACGGGACTCCTTAAGGTTGTTGATCAAGGATTAGGTATACCAGATGCTGAAAAAAAGGAAGTCTTCCAGCGCTTCTATCGTTTAGAAGATGAGGAGTATAAAGGAGTGGAAGGAACGGGTCTTGGCTTGTTCATCGTGAAGGAGTTGTTGACAAAGATTGACTCAACTATACATATTGCGAACAATTCACCATCAGGTAGTGTTATTTCTGTGGAGGTGAAGTGTTTAGAGGAAAGAAGTAAGTAGACTTGCGGCTTGAGCCTCAGAGAGGTAAGACAATATTAAGGTCAACAACGTATAATATGGATATTCGCATTCTTCTTGCTGAAGATGAAAAAAACTTAAGGGATACCATTACCCTCAATCTAGAACTTGAGGGTTATGAAGTTGTCAGTGTAGCAAATGGAAAGATGGCCCTAAAAATGTTCGATGAGCAACGGTTTAACGTAGTGATATTGGACATCATGATGCCAGAATTTAACGGTATTGAAGTTTGTCGAAAAATCCGACTTACTAATAGCGATACACCGATTTTATTCCTCACTGCTAAAGGGACGACAGAAGATAAACTCAACGGTTTCAAAGCTGGTGGAGATGATTACATTACCAAGCCATTTAACCTGGATGAGTTTCTTGCTCGTATTCGGGTGCTTGTTAAGTTTAGCTTGCGCCAGCTTCATCAGGACTCTGGTTTAAGTAGTTACTCATTTGGTCCAAATCATGTAGATTTTAAAACATTCAAGGCGGTTGGTCACAGCGGTCAAGAGATAAAGTTGACGAAGAAGGAGGCCTTGCTTCTTAAGCTTCTTCTCGATCGGAAAAATCAAGTCGTCTCCAGACAGCAGATTCTACAATATGTTTGGGGATATGATGTGTATCCTTCAACTCGTACAATTGATAATTTTATTCTATCCTTTCGGAAATATTTTGAGTCGGATCCCAAGAATCCTCAGTATATCCAAAGTATTCGTGGGGTAGGCTACAAATTTGTAGATTAACGCAGTTATAAGAGTTTTCAGAGAGGTACATTCTCCGTTCATTTTATACTCATTTGCTAAATATTGGCGGCCTGTTACTCATTTTGTGCAACAGATGTCAAAAGTATATATGATCTTCCCCGTAGGGAGGCGGGATGTGGTGGGCCTAGCCCAAAGTAAACTCTCAAAGCCTAGTTAATCTACCCCCAGCGCACAGAAAAACCAAGTCGATACCATCGCCCTGGTAGAGGAACAATTCCTTGCTCTTGGTATTGCGTGTCGAAGATGTTTTGAATATCAAAGAATACAGAACTTCGAAGTTTTAATTCCTTGTAGAACTTTTCATAGGCAATACGGCCGTCCCATAAGAGATACCCACCATCAACAATCGTATTGCTTCCATCGCTTGTTCGGATCTGGTATCGAAGGTCATTCGTCCATACAACAGGACCCTTTTGCATGCGAACATAGCCTAGTGTCTGATGGCGAAAATGATTTTGTGCGTAACGAGTTTCTTGACTTGCAAGTAAACTTGTAGTCAAGTCGCTGTTTAGCCATGTGTAGCTTCCACCAAACTGCAGAGGGCCGTAGGTGTTACTGCGCCAGGTTAGTTGTAATCCTTTATGTCGAATCTCACCAAAGTTGTTCGGTTGCCAATCGGTTGTATCACTTGGGCTTAGGCTTCTCGTCCATTCAATTAAGTCGTCGGTTACTCGATCAAAATAGGTTACACTGATAATGTTTCCTGCAGGTCGAATCTCCAATTCAATCTCTCCACCAACGGCAACTTCAGGCGCGAGGGATGGATTACCAATGTTTCTTGGTCCGTCATAATACAAATCGGTGAAGCTAGGATTTCGGAAGCCCATACCATACATGCCCGAGATTTCAATCATTAGCGAAGGACTAAAGACAAAGCTTCCGCCAGGATAGAGTCTTGTGCCATAATCCGTGTTGTGATTAAGGTACAACCCTGCATGAACTACTAATCGCTCTTGTAGGAAATCAAAACGTTGCATAGCACGCAGGCCTATATCTGCTCTTGTGGTATCTGCAAGTGGACTGCTAATAATGGTATGCCGTGCTTCAGCCAAAAGACTGGATTCCCCAAGCTTAAAAAGGTCATTACCTAGAACGAGTTTGGGTTGAAAGGCATAACTAGCACTAACATTGTTTTGATTCGTTCGATGGTTATTTTGAAAAATGCTAGGATCCTGACGCACAAAGGTGTAGATGTCTTTATTGAGACGGTGCATAACACGAAAATCAAACGAATGTTGTTTGTTTTTGAATACATAGCCTAAGCCTTGCATGGACGTATTGACTTCTTCTTCGGCTTCTCGGTCTACGGGTGAAGCGTAATAGTCTCTCGCACCAAACTTATTGTAGAGCGATGCAAGAATCCATTTTAGCGCATGCTTTTTATCGATATTCCAGGTTCCATTATATATCGAATTGAGGTTTCGGTATCCCGAGTTATACCGAAAGCCGTTACCCCATTCGCCACCTACAGACCAATATTGCACGGTATTTTTGGTAATCCAGTCACCATCCACGGTGAGTCCCTGACCAAGATAAGCTTTGCCTGTAGAGTCGTCTTGTTGAAAGGAAGACCCTATATAGCCATGAAGACCAAGTGTTGATACTAGGCTGTCACTCCCTCCATTACTGCGGCTTGCTCGGCTTTCGATCTCTAACATACCGTTAGCTGCTCCCGCACCATAAACCCAGCTGTTAGGTCCGCTATGCATAGAAACCATACGCACACCCATTGCATCAATGGGTAAGTTCATGGTATGATGCCCAGTTTGTGCATCATTTAAGATCCATCCATCGAGTCGTACTTGAGTCTGCTCAAAAGTTCCTCCACGGTAACTCAAATCAGCCTGGCTACCGGCTACACCGCGACGACGCAGGTCAAGGCCGGGTATACGTTGTAGCATTCCATGAATATGAACCGCTGGAATCTGAGTAATGCTGCGATAGGGTAGGGTTTCAAACTCTACGGCTTCAACACGCACGCTCTTAATTAATACCGGATCTATGACTTCTTCATCATTCGTTATAGGTGTTTGTGCAAACGAGGAAAATGCGAGGTTCATGGCGATTGAAGCCATGAAGAGTTTCTGGAGATTTTTCATTTACAGAGAGTTATTAGTACTTGATTTTTTTCCAAAATGCATGTCGACTCCAACACTAAAGATGAGGGATCGTTTGCGGAAAGTGGCTTGATATTCTGGAACATATCCTGCAGGCGCTACAGCAATGGCTTCGCCGTCAGCATACAAGTGAGGTAGAGTATGTGTTTGCGGAATAGAATGGGTAAAGAGCGCTCCTATATTAAGACGTGTTTTATCCGACACATTAAAGGCTGCCCCGCCTGCAATAGAGTGCGCAGAAAGCAAAAAGTCTCCATCTCGATGATATGTGGGCTTGAAACCTGCCGAATTGTAGTAAGAGTATCCACCGCTCACAGCCAATCGTGGCGTAATAGCATATTCTATGGCAAACTCATTTTCATTTTGATTGCTTTCAATCTCTTCTTCTCTTCCATTGAGGTCAGCTTGTTTAAAGAATCGCTGCTTGAAAGAATAGGTGAGGGTCAATCGATCATTAGGTGTGTAACTTAATCCTAGGCCAAGGTAAGCGGGCAAGTCACTTGAGATGACTTCTTTGTCTGTGTAAACTCCTCCACCATCTTTGCCATCAATGACTTCGGTGACCAAATCAAAGTCCGTTTTGTGCTCATATTTAGCCGCTAGGACAATGTCCTCGTGAGGCGTGATTTGTATGGATACAATGGGGGTAAAAGCACCATCCTGTTGCTTTACATCAATGTACCGATCTGCACCGAGTTCAGCATAGGCTAGTGCAGCAAGGCCAGCGACCGTACTTCCTGTTGAATCCTCTACTCGATATAAATAGGTTTCTGGACTTTGCCATCCTCCTAGATCGGGGTGATACACTTCAATATCGGTTACGTAGCCTTCTGCTTGAGTAATTTGCTGAGCATATCGTACCTGCGCACCAACCGAGACCCAATCATTGATTTTGTAGGCAACACCGATAAGTCCTCCCGGGCTAAACCCAACGCCTTGGCTCTCAAAGTTGTACCGGTAGTCAGTTAGCCCCGAATAATTCGCATAGTTTCCAAGCGCTGCTTCATCAGCATCAATGGTGTTAAGAAAAGAAGCTTGAAGGGCAGGAATAATATCTGCAACTCCTCGATCGGAAGCTGGTAAATCAGAGAATTTTGCACCTCCTGCTCCGGCAACCATCATAATACCTCCATGAAAATTCCAATTTCCTTTCTTGTAGGCGAGAAAGGTACTCGGGAAGATGTATCCAGAAGCCTTTCCTGAATAGCTTTTCGGACGGTCAAAAAAGACATAGTCATTATCGATTTCAACCCACTGGTTCAGCATTTGATTATTAAATGTGAAATGAAAGCCCTCGTCAAGATTTACCGTTCCTGCTGGATTGAAGAATACAGCATCAATCTCTTGGCTTGCCTGTCTGGCAGGCATTCTCACATAGGACGCCGATTGATTAGGAATCGTAAAAAGATTTACTTGGGCCTGTTGACTCGGTGTTGGAGCCTGAACTTCCTGTGCCGTCAATACATTTGGGAGTAGGCAGAGTGCGCTCAATGCCACGCCACCAATGAATTTAAGTTTCTTTAACATGACTCAAACTTAGATAAAAAAATACACCTCAATTAAAATCTCCGCATATTCGCATTCATGAATGTTGAAAACGAAATCGCTAGAAGGAAAACCTTTGCTGTTATCGCGCACCCTGATAGTGGAAAAACAACACTGACTGAGAAATTACTGTTGTTTGGAGGGGCAATTCAAACGGCTGGTGCAGTAAAGTCCAATAAGGTTAAAAAGACGACGGCTTCTGACTTTATGGAAATTGAAAAGCAACGGGGAATATCGGTTGCCACGTCGGTAATGTCTTTTGAATACGATAATAGACTGATCAACATTTTGGATACTCCTGGCCACAAAGATTTCGCAGAGGATACTTACCGCACCTTGACGGCGGTCGATAGCGTGATTCTTGTAATTGATTGCGTAAAGGGGGTAGAGGAGCAAACTGAAAAGTTGATGGAGGTTTGTCGTATGCGGGATACTCCCGTGCAAGTATTCATCAATAAAATGGACCGAGATGGTCGAGATCCTTATGATTTGATTGAAGAGGTTGAAGAAAAACTCGGTATTCAAGTATTTCCTGTGACCTGGCCCGTGGGTATTGGAAAGGAGTTTAAAGGCGTATGGCATTTGCAAGATCATCAAATGACGGCCTTTACCGCAGGAAGTGCTGGCGAAGAAATGACGGTCTTCAAGGATAAAGAGTCTGAGGACCTGACCAATTTCATTGGTAACACGTTCGCAGAGCAACTCGATGAAGATTTGGAGTTTCTCAATGAGTTATACGATGATTTTGACCAAGAGGCCTACCTCAATGGGCAATTAGCTCCAGTATTTTTTGGCTCTGCGATTAATAATTTCGGTGTACAGGAGTTGTTGGATTATTTCTTAAAAATTGCGCCGTCTCCTGTCGCCCGCCCAACCCAAGCACGAATGGTTGAGCCCCTAGAAAAGAAGTTTACCGGCTTCGTATTTAAGATTCATGCTAATCTTGATCCAAAGCACCGAGATCGAATTGCTTTTTTGCGCATTTGTAGTGGGGTTTTTGAACGAAACACCTTTTACATGCATACACGAATAAACAAGAAGTTGCGTTTCAGCAACCCTACGTCTTTTATGGCGTCAAAGAAATCAATTGTGGATATGGCCTTTCCAGGAGATGTCGTCGGACTGTATGATGCGGGGAATTTTAAAATAGGAGATACACTTACCGAAGGGGAGGAGTTGTTTTTCAAAGGAATTCCAAGTTTCTCTCCAGAGATCTTTAAAGAAGTCGTTAATCGTGATCCGATGAAGTCCAAGCAATTGGATAAAGGGATTCGTCAGTTATCGGATGAAGGGGTTGCTCAATTGTTTATTCACCCTGTCGGTCAACGTAAGATCTTGGGAACTGTGGGGCCTCTCCAATTTGAAGTGATTCAACACCGCTTGCTAGGGGAGTATGGTGCTAAAATGGATTTTCAACCCTTAAACTACTACAAGGCTTGTTGGATTCGAAGTGATAAGCCAGAGGCCATGGCCGAGTTCAAAAAGCGTAAGCATCAACATGTGGTCAAGGATAAGGATGATAACGATGTATTTCTGGCTGATTCAGCTTGGATACTCAAAGTTTGCCGCGAAGATTTCCCGGATATTCGATTCTATACAACCTCGGAGTTCAAGGTAGATTTAATGGCCGGATAAAAGGTCTAACTATCTATACATTTGAATATGAGGAATGCCATCCTCTAGGTATTCGTCTCCTGTGGACTGGAAGCCAAAGCTCTTGTAAAAACCCAAAAGATAGGACTGCGCCGATATTCTACATTGTCCACTTCCATGAAGGGATTGCATTAGGTCTAACGAACGTGTCATAAGTTCTTGGCCAAGCCCTTTACTGCGGTAGTCTTGATGAGTTACTATGCGGGATAAGCTTGCTTCCTCATAACTCACGTTGGGAGCTAGAATTCGAGCATAGGCTATAATGTTACTTAGTTTATCTTCGGCCCAGATATGCCAAGCGCCTTCATCCTTTCCATCATTATCGAGATAGACACAATCCTGCTCAACAATAAACACTTCCTGGCGAAGGGTCATAATGTTGTAGAGTTCGAGATTGCTAAGCTTTTCAAAGGGTTTATCAATCCAAGATATTGCCATGGTTTTATGCTATGTACTTAGAAAGTTAAGGTGGTTTTGTCAAACATTGTTTGTTACGTCCGGCGTAAAAATCGTTCAACAAAAACGCGGTAGACCCTTGAAAACATATAGCCGATAAGGCTTCCAAGGAGAAGCCCAGCCACGATGTCTATTGGATAGTGAACACCGACAACCATCTGCGCCCAGACTATGACAAAGACCCAGATTAAAAAGAATATTGCCTGTGTTTTAGAAAAACAACGGCTTCCTATCCAAAAAATAGCCAGTGCCATGTGATTGGTGGCATGAGATGATGGGAAGCTGTAGGATTTTGGACAATGCTCAAGAAGGAGTTGGAATCCTAAGAGAGGCTCTTGACATGGCCTCGGGTGTGCGAAAAATGGTTTAAGGATATGAGAAGATAGGATATCACCAAGGCCTGCAGCTAGCGCTGAACAGACAAGGAAGGCTATGGCGACTTTTTTTTCTTGTCGCACAAAAAGATAGATCCCAATAAGAATGTACAGGGGAATCCATGTCGTTTTATTGCGCAAGACCGTTGCCAATACATCAAAAAATGCAGGAGTTAATGATTGTATCTGATGAAGCCATTCTGCTCCCATAGGAAGTTATTGTTTTTGAGCAATCAGGATCAATCGAGGAGAACGCTGTTTATCAAAATAGTTGAGTGAATAGTCTCCAAACACCTCTTTGCAAACGAAGTTATTGTCCTTGAAGCCTTGCATGAAATCTTCTCTGACTAATCCAAAGACTCGCTCTTCATATTCTTGCCATTCATCATTTCGCTTAAAACGTATTCGTTTGACAAGCACTCGATCTTGTACTGACCGTTCAATGTGATAACGAACTCCCTCTTTGTCAATGGCTTCTTCCGCTTTCATTTTGGCAACTGCAGGAAATACATTGATAAAGTCAATAACTAACAAGCCACCTCCTTCTAAGCAATTCGCAGCATGTTTTATGGGAAGCATATTCTCTTCCATAGTATTGAAATATCCCAAGCTTGTGAAGAGGTTTGCAATCAAATCGAAGCGTCCAAATGGAAAGGGTTCTCGCATATCATGAACATGAAATGAAAGGTTATTGGCATTTTCTTTTCGGGCGTAATCAATACTGTTTTTGGATAAATCAAAGCCCACCGCCTTGTGTCCGAGGTGTGCAAAGGTTTGTACATGCCTTCCTTTACCGCATGCCATATCGAGCACTCGCATGCTGGGCCGGTTTAAGAAGTTGTGAAGATTGTTAATGAATGAAGCTGCTTCCTCCTGATTTCGGTGGCTGTAGAGCGTATGATAGTCTTCGGAATCAAACCATTCTTTAAACCAAGAATTTATTGGCATGGCGGGATTTAGCGTGTTTAATTGATGGAAGATACATATCTTCAATTACTGAACAACCTTGTTTATGGCTTTAATGAAAAGAATATCAGGAATTCGAGGGACTATCGGTGGATTCTTGGGTACGGGGCTCACTCCTTACGACATTGTGGTATTCGCTTCGGGCTATGCACAATACGTTTTATCACAACATGGAAAAGGGAGTATAGTCGTTGGTCGAGATGCTCGAATCTCTGGAGAAATGGTGTCTTCACTTGTTATTCGAACCTTGCAAGGCATGGGTTTGGATGTAATTGATTTAGGGCTTGCAACCACACCCACTACCGCTTACATGGTGTCATCTAGCAATGCAATAGGCGGTATCATCCTGACAGCAAGCCATAATCCAAAGCATTGGAACGCCCTAAAAATGCTTGATGAAAATGGAGATTTCGTATCCGAGGAAGCGGGCAAAGAAATTTTGAGGCTCAGTGATTTGGCGGATTTTCAATACGCAACGGTCGATGGTCTCGGTAAGGTGGAGGTCTTTGATGAGGCGCTGGACCGGCATATTGAACATATTCTTTCATTGGATCTTGTGAACCCTAAGGGTATTCGTGCTTTAGATCTTAAAATCGTAGTCGATGGAATTAACTCGATTGGGGCGCATGCTGTTCCGAAGTTGCTAACTGCCCTAGGTGTTAAAAAAGTCAGTGTAATTTTTGAAGAGATGACGGGTGATTTCAGCCATAATCCTGAACCGCTTCCAGAACATTTAACGGAGTTGTCCAATGTGGTTAAGCGAGAACAAGCAGACCTTGGAATCGCTGTGGATCCTGATGTTGATCGTCTAGCATTTGTACGTGAAGATGGTGAACCCTTCGGAGAAGAATATACACTGGTTGCGGTTGCGGATTATGTCTTAGGTCAAACACCGGGTTCAACCGTTAGTAATATATCCTCATCGAGAGCCTTAGGTGAAGTGACACGGAGCCATGGCCAAACCTATTATTCTGCAGCCGTTGGGGAAGTAAATGTGGTACAGAAAATGAGAGAAGTGGATGCGGTTATCGGCGGAGAGGGCAATGGTGGAATAATCTATCCTGAAAGTCATTATGGTCGAGATGCCTTAGTCGGTATTGCACTTTTTCTGTCGCATCTTGCTCAAGAAAAAAAGTCTTTATCTGCGCTTTCAGCGGGATATCCAAAATATATCATGAGCAAACAGAAGATGGATTTAGATCCTTCTCTGCAATTTGATACCATTGTTCAGGCCCTGAAGTTTAAATACAAGCAATACGTGATTGATGAGCTTGACGGGCTCAAAATTACGTTTGATAACGATTGGGTTCTCATACGCCCATCTAATACAGAGCCTATTTTAAGGATTTATTCCGAAGGGAATAGTCAGAATCTAGCAGAGAATATTGGGCGTCAGATAATGCAGGATATAGAGGAAATTCGACGACAAAACGTGGCTTGATATGAGGACTGTTTATTTCGATCATGCTGCAACAACCCACCTCTATCCCGAGGTTTCTAGCCGCTTGTCTGCAACGCATAAGGAATGCTTTGGCAATCCATCTTCAAGTCATTCCGGGGGTAGAAAGGCCAAGGCCCTCATTGAAAATGCTCGACGAAGTATTGCCAAGGAATTAGCGGTAAAAGCAAAAGAGATTGTATTTACCGCTTCGGGAACGGAAGCAAACAACTGGGTCATCAAGCATGCAGTAGCTCATTTAGGAGTTCGCCATGTCATTACATCGAAAATTGAACACAAATGCGTGGCAAGGGCTATAGAATACGTGCATGGTCTAGGGGCAGAGGTGACGTATCTCGAGAATGATGACCAGGGTGTGATATCCTGTATAGCGCTCGAAAAAGCTCTAGCTAAAACGGACCATCCAACCTTGGTAGCCATAATGCATGCTAACAATGAGCTAGGAACATTGCAGCCTGTCAAAGAAATTGGTGAATTGTGCCAAATACACAACGCATTATTTTTCAGTGATACCGTTCAAACAATTGGTCATTATGCTTTTTGTCCCCGAGACTACCATATGGACTTTTGTTCTGCTTCGGCGCATAAATTTCATGGACCGAAAGGAGTGGGTTTTGTGTACATCAATGAAAATCAAAAATTAAAACCTTGGATACTCGGTGGAGGGCAAGAGTATGATTACCGGTCAGGCACAGAAAACGTTCATGGAATTGATGCTATGGCATTGGCCTTACAACTTTCTAATGCCAAGGAAGATCATCACAAACAACACGCATTGCACCTAAAAGAAGTCCTATGGAAGGGCATTCAGGAAGTTTTTCCTGATGTATATCAAAATGGTCATCCAACTTCATGTCTTTACAGTGTGCTAAATGTTTCTTTCCCTGCCCATGTACCCAAAGAACAATTTCTTTTTGAACTTGACATGGCGGGCATTTATGTAAGTGGAGGTAGTGCCTGTTCGTCAGGTGCGGCAATGGACTCCCATGTTCTGCAGGCAATAGGACATGACAATACTCGAAAAGCGATCCGATTTTCTATTGCCTATTCCAATACACTGGATGATGTGCAGCACCTGGTAGAAGCCCTCAAGTCACTAAAAGCTCGGTATCAACGAAATTCGGTTTCCGCCTAAAGACTGCTTAGGAATTCCGCGAGATCAACACCATCGGCATACTCCAAAAGGCTTGGATTTTGTGCTTGTCCTAGATTTCCTAGCTTTTTTGAAACGACTGTTTGAAGGGAATTTTTGTGTTGCTCTAGAAAACCATTTATATCGTCTTCCGTAGTCCATCGTGTTACATTAACGCAAGTTAGTGGTGGATTCAAGTCATCGGCTTCGCGAAGTGTTAACCAGCCATCACTAAAAGATACTTCTTTGTTCATTAAGCTAATCGTATACCTGTATTGGTGGTTTTCTTTCCAGAGGTGTTCACTAAGTTCAGGGTATAGGTTTGAGCAAGCTTCAAAAATGGGATCTAACACGAATTCTTTGGGTACGATAAGGTGGTGGATATTTCGGCAGCCCATGCCGTGATACCGCAAGATATCTTCAGCAAGCTTTTCAAAGTCAGTGGTGTTTTCGTCACCGCGTAAAATCCCTATGCTTCGTCGGTTACGACGGAATACATGGGGCTTCTTACCAAAATATTGGGTGAAATATGGTTGCGCTTGGTCGCTTCCCGTGGCAATAGAGGCGTCAAAGTCAGAAATTTGATTGGACGTTAGTAACACTCGATTCGGGAGATGCCTATTGATGAGCTCAATAAAATATGCCGTTAATACACTGTCTTTACTCGAGGGTTTAACCAAGGCGTTATGCCCTGCGAGAAGGATACAGATAAGATCGCTAGCGAAACTAAGCGGAATATTTCCTGACGGAATCAGCGCAATGATTTTACTCTGGGTGCTGTCCTCGCAAGAGGCTAAAAAAGTCTTCATCGTGGATTCTTGCAGGAGTCCGTCGTTTATGCATTGAATTCTATGATGAATCTGAGGCTTTGTAAACCATGCATTTTCTTGAGAAGCCTTGTAATACGGCACATCTTCAAGCTCTACACTGCGGGTAAATTCCTTCTTTACTTGTAAAAGTGCCTCTAATGTTGGATACGAACGCATAAATGTCGATAATTTCTGATGGCGAAAGTACTTGATTATGCTTGATTACGTTGAGACCTTGTTATCTTTCTACTCAATGTCTACGTCTAAGCCAATCGCCATCCTTTTTGGAGGAGTTTCAGAAGAAGGTGCTATTTCTGCAGCAAGCGCTCGAAATCTCTTTGGAGCGATTGATCGTATGCGATACAGTCCCTTTTTAGTAGAGCTCACCAAGGACAATACCTGGAAGATTATTGGCGAAGATGATGCGGTGCTCATTGAACGTCCTTTGCATGACTTACGCGGCCTTGGTGAAGGTGATGATCATCCCTATGATTTTGAATTGGCTTTAGTGCTTATTCACGGCGCTCCTGCTGAAAATGGTCAACTACAATCTCTTCTTGAGTCCCAAGGTATAGCCTATTCATGTTGCTCAATGAAAACGTCGTGCCTAACCTTTGATAAACAGCTTACCAAAGTAATTGCTCAGTCAATCGGTGTACGCTGCGCAAGGGGACAGTCATTGAATCGACAGGAGATAAGTTCCTTTCATTGTACGCTTGATTTTCCTGTTATTGTGAAGCCCAACGAAAGTGGTTCGAGCTACGGAGTGCATAAAGTAGACAGCAAGGATGCCTTAAGTGTAGCGCTTCGTGATGCAGGGAAATATTCTGATAAGATACTTGTGGAGGAATTTATTGTTGGGCGAGAAGTTGCCATAGGACTCATCCAGCTTAATGATGATTTACATGTTTTTCCCATAACAGAGATTATTCCGGATGGAGCGTTTTTTGATTACGAAGCAAAATACGAGGGTAAATCCCAAGAGATTACTCCTGCAAACATTGATGATGAGGTGAAAATCATTTTACATGATCGAGCAAAAAAACTATACGATGCCTTCTCACTACAAGGCATCGTTCGAATCGATTTCTTTGTAACAAAAGAGGATGTATTTTTGATAGAGATCAATACGATTCCCGGCATGTCCGCAGCAAGTATCATCCCTCAGCAATGTAAGGCCTATGGTTGGTCATTGCAGCAGCTATCAAATCATATGATCGATGCAACATTACACAACCATAGAGCTGAAAAATCTAATACGATATGAAATATAGAGGCCTTATTCTATCGACACGGCTGCTCTTGGTTTTAGTCAACATTTTAATTGCAGCGGTTGTATTTTATTTCTTTTTGAAGAAGTCCCATCATGCCTTATATGAATCAACAGCACACGGTGACGAGTATGTAGTATCAAACTATGAAAATGCCAAGCTTGAAGAGGCTATAATGGCTGGATCGCTTCAAGGTTTGCAATTTGTCGTGGTAGACTCTGTGTATGATCCAAGCTACCCTAAAGGGGTAATTATCAAGCAGAATCCAAGTCCTGGTTCTAGGGTTAAGCGTAACAGGAAAATCTACGTAAATATTACTACGGCATCGGTGCCGATTCGTGAAGTGGATTTTGGGGATTTTGATCATATGGAAAAGACGCTTCAAAGAGTATCCGATTATTATTCGCTACAGATGTTTCCGATTGATACGTTGTTTCAGCCGGCTTGTATTACTCCAGGGTCTGCACCGAAAGTTCTTGAACTTCGACACAAAAATAAGCGTATTGAGGGCCCGCAAAATATTCCGTTAACCGATACAATTCAAATTGTGGTTGAAAAGCCGCTCTATCGTTTTTACAATGCACCGCAGCTTATTGAGTTACCCTTTAGTGCAGCTATGGACGTCTATAATCAATGGTCAAGCAGAATAACAGAAGAAAACTGTGGCGTTCGTCTTAGGGTTTATGTTGAACTAAGTGGGTTTGAGAAGCCTTTGGAATATGGTGAGGAGATTGATTCCTTGTTTAACAATGGCCTGATTTCAGCCAATGAATATTACGCCATTGATGACTACATTGTCGTATTCCAGAGTCATTTCAATAAGGGCTCTTTAGTAGATGCATCTAAGGCTCAAGAAGTACAAGCCAATAGTGATTTTAGAATCTATCTTAATGCAACTATGACGCCTCAAGATATCCAGATACTTGCGCAAAAAGGTTATCGTCGTTATGCAAATTTGAATAACAATGCCAATACGTTCTAGTTCTAGCTACCAGATTATCGTACAAGGAATCCTTGTTTTCCTATTCTCATTTGTCGGGTTTTATTCAGCAAACTCACAACGGGAAAGTTTAAATAGTGATAATTCCACGGATGTGGGATATGAGGAGGGTGATGAGGTGAAATCCTCGACTACTGATATAGGACTTCCCGTGCTTTATCTTCTTGATACCGTTAGCCTTCCCTTTGTCGATGACTTCTCAAGGGATCGGTCGACGGCACGGTCTTTCCCCATTACTTCGGATACCTTGCTACAAGTGACCGGTGATTGCTTGTACAGCTTGCCAGGTATTGAGTTGTCTTTTGAATCGATGCTCAGGGATACTGCGTGGTCTTATTCTTATGATTTGGTTACAGGTCAGTTGGATAGTATGGCGCTTCCAGCGCAAACAATTATTCAGTGGGACAATGCTGGATGTCAGTTCGCTTCTTTGGATACGCTCTTTTTATGGCCTGAATATTATCGCTATACCTATGACTCACTGGGTGTAATTCTAGATTCTTCTCTTGTTGTGGGGGATACTACACTATCACTAACATCCCTAGTGGTTGAGCGCTATACCTCTTCGGTTGTGTGGCAAAATAATGGGGCCTATATCAACGCAACCTATCCAATTTTCCCTCCCAGCATAGGGTGCGCCACATTGGATGGGCTTAGTGCTTCGGGTATGCCTTATGATAAAAGCAATACAGAAGCCTATGGAGTGGCTGATTATTTGACATCCTCGCCGATCAATCTAGAGGGATTGAGCAATGATTCCAGTGTTTACCTGAGTTTCTTTTATCAGCCTACAGGTCGTGGAAATTTTCCAGATGCCGAAGATTCATTAGTGGTAGAGTTTCTGAATGAAGCAACAGGCCAGTGGGTTAATGTGTGGAGCAGTCCTGGCATTGATTCTGCTGACGTGCCTCCTTTCTCTCAAGTTTACATTGAAGTAAGGGATACCAATTTGTTAGCTGGCCCGAGGTACTTCTACAATGGCTTTAAGTTTCGATTTAAAAACTACGCTACGTTGGCGGGGAATAACGATCATTGGCATATTGATTATATCCGTTTAGATCATTCCAGGAATCCTAATTCCTCGGATACCTTGATTCAGGATGTTGCCTTTATTGAACCGTATCCCAATATTTTTACAAAGTACTCCCGGATGCCATGGCAGCATTTCTTGGCCAATCCTAGTTTGGAGGACACCTTGTCTATTCCGATTCGTGATAACGGGCAACTCGGTGGAATTACGGCAGGTGCCATGCCTTTAGAGGCGTATACCATAGAAAATGCAACAGGTGATACAATCTATGCCTTAACAGGACAAAACTTTAACCCTACCAGTGTTATTCGCTACCGAGAAATCTACCCCAATGATGATTTTACTATTCCTATGTCTCCTGTATCCGGTGATACAGCTCAGTGGGATGCCTCTATTATCGTAAGTCCTTCAAGCCAAAATGACATTTTGGGTAATGATACCTTGCGTGGATTCTTTCCCTTCAGCAAAGAGTTGGCCTATGACGATGGATCTGCTGAGCGTTCCTATGGTGTCGAAGGGGGGGATCAAGTAAAGAAGTTTGCTTATCGATTTGACCCAATCATTGATGATTCAATTTCGGGACTTCGTTTTCATTTTAGTCATACCGATGTGGAGGTAAGTGATATGGTATTCTCTATTTATTTATGGGATTCTCTCGAACAATACACATCGAATCCCTATGAAAACGTAGTCTATGCACTTACGAATGTTAGGCCAACTTATCTGGATACCTTAAATGGCTTTGCAACCTTTTCATTGGATTCTTTAATTCCCTTTACGCGGACAATGTATGCGGGGTGGTCTCAAGTGGATAACCGAAACATACAATTGGGTTTTGATGTAAACAGCTCTAAAGGGAGAAACAACATGTTTGTCAATTTATCGAATCGATGGGAGGCCTCTTCGATAAATACTGTGGGTAGCCCGATGATTCGTCTTGTTCTGAACGATGAGGCAGATTCTATACCTAGTAGTGTAGACGATGTAACTAGTCAATGGACGCTTTCTGTCTTTCCAAATCCAGCGTCAGAAACCATTTTTATCCGGGGTTTGGAACGGATAGATGAAGCGTCTTATCAATACAAGATCATTGATAGAGTGGGCCGTCTTATTCAGGAGGGTAGTGTAGCTGAAAGTGGTATTAATCTACAGGAGTTGTCAAGTGGAACCTATCTCTTGATGATTCAGCAGAACAGTAATCGTAAAGTGGGGCATTGTATTCAATTTATCAAACCTTAACGAAGCGCTGATGGTGAAAGAAAGTATCATTTTATATGATGGACACTGCATGCTTTGCTCAAGGTTTGTGCAGTATGTGCTTCGTCATGATGATGGTATGTTCTTTCGCTTTTGCCCTATTCAGTCAAACAAAGCCAATGATTTGCTTAAAGAGGCAGGTTACAAGGACCCCGTGGATTTAACTACAATTCTTTTGATCACTCCTAGGGGTATACAAAAAGAATCAAATGCTGCGCTCTCCATTCTTTGTGGTCTAAATGGCTTATCCCCCTTGCTGGGATTGGGTTGGCTGTTGCCATCAATCCTACGCGATGCGGTCTATCGTTTGGTTGCTCGAAATAGAATTCGTGTTTTTGGTGCTCGAACAGAATGTTTTCTTCCTGATGCTACGTGGTCAGATCGATTAATAACGGACTCAACAATAAACAATGGCTAAGAATCCTTCTGCATGGCGTAAAATGGTCTTGCCTTTGGGCATTATCTTTCTTTTGCTGGCAGTAGCGTTAGCCTACTTTGCCTTTATCGTCTGGGGTGGAACGAACATTGTAAAAGATGATGTTTTTATTCTTGATGAAAAGATGTCCATTGAAGATGCGACAGATTTACTGTCTGAAGAGGGATTTGTCAAGCACACAAAGGGTATGCGATGGCTAGCTGAGCATAAAAAGATTAAAGAAGTGTTTCCCGGGTATTATTCGATTGATCCTTCGATGAATAATAATGATGTATTAAATGTATTGCGTCAAGGAAAATTCCAAACCAATGTGGTCTCTGTGACGGTACCTGAGGGAAAGTGGAGGCCAGAGGATGTTTCGGCATCAATTGCTCATCAGTTAAACTTGGCGGGAGACGAGAAAATCCAGTTTGTTAATGATCTATTGGGATATTTTTCATCTTACAAGCCTAATTCATCATTATCTAGTAACTGCGCATACACTTGTATAGAAGAGGTGGACAAGGACTTACCCAACTTCTTTGAGTCAATCATTCCTAATACCTATTCCTTTGAGCGCACGGCTACCGCAGAAAATGTTTACCGACGTTTATTGGATGAGCAGGCAATTTGGTGGAATACAGAATCTAGAATAGCAAATCTTGAGAGACTTGGTCTTTCTCCTCAGGATATCATAATTATTGCCTCCATTGTCGAAAAGGAAACCAACTATTCTGAGGAAAAGGGTGATCTAGCCATGGTGTATATCAATCGAATCGCAGGTCCTAATGAATCTGCCGGCTATCTTCAAGCCGATCCAACCAGTAAGTTTGCTGTAGGAGAACTATACTTACGAAGGGTGACAAAGAAAGAAATACAATGTGATTGTCCCTTTAATACTTATAAAACAAAAGGACTTCCTTCTGCTCCTATTTGCCTACCATCAAAGGAAACAATCGATGCAGTGCTTAATGCCCAACCCCATGAATATTATTTTTTCTGTGCTGATCCCGCCAATTTCAACCTGCCACGTGATCAACATAAACATATTTTGTCAAAGAATTACGAGGAGCATAAAGTGGTTGCAAAGGCCTATCAATCTGCTTTAGATGAATACCTGCGTAAAAACCCCTGAGCAATGAACGATGCCTTTCGATACGATATACGGGTTCGCTACGAAGAGACGGATGCCATGGGTATGGTGTATTATGGAAATTATGCGCGGTATCTTGAAGTCGTGCGGGCGGAGATGATTCGAGCTGAAGGGCTGTCCTATGCATCTATGGAAGAACAAGGCGTTTTAATGCCTGTACTTCGTATGAATATTACGTATCGAGGCATCGCAGTTTATGATGATCTTATACAAGCTAAGGCTGTTATTCTTGGTGGAATCGGTAAAACGATAACGTACAAAACCGAATTGTTTGTGAAAGACCGATTAATTAATGAAAGTGAAGTGGAGTTAATCTTTTTAGATCGAACGCGTCGGCGTCCCGTGGCTTGCCCTGATGCTTTTGTGGCGGCGTTGGAAAAATATTGTGTCCTCTAAACCCTGTTATGACAATTATTTATTGGTTAGTAACCTTTGTGCAGGTAGTCATTGAGAGTTTTCGAAAGCACCCGATTGACATCAGGGCTCAGGCAGTGGCGTTTAGTTTTTATGTGGCCATATTCCCCTTTATATCTCTCTTTTATGAAGTAGTTGATCAACTTGACCATAAGCTATCTATGGTCCATTTAGAGCCGAGTATTTCATTTCTGTTCCCCTCGAGCATAGGAAGTAGTGTTTTTGTAGACAATGTGTCGCATGGCTATGACAGCCAATCCATATGGACGATATTACTCAGTGTTGTGATGCTACTGTACTTTACATCAAAGGGAATGGTCATGCTGATCCGTGCCATGAATAAGGTCGAAAATCACTACGAGTCTTGGGGCTATTTTCGCAACAAATCGGTTGGTTTTAGCTTAACAATGATGCTTCTCACAAGTATTGTACTTCTTTTTGGTCTAAATGCTTATTCGTTACAACAAGCCTCAACCTTTCATTCTATTCTTGCTGGTCTAGCTAAATTCGGTCTTTTAGTACTTAACATTGCGGTGATTCATCGTTATGGGAGCAGTATCAAGCACAAAGAGCATTTCTTTTCGCCAGGCACCTTTCTGACGGCTATCAGCCTCTTTGTATTATCTCTTGTTTATAGTTGGATTCAGACTCACTTCTTTGCTCATAAGTCGGTAGGGGGGATTATAGGCCAAAATCTTTCCTTATTGCTCTGGCTTTACTTCTGTGCAACCTTCGTACTCCTCGGGCATGATATCAATGATGCGATTGCTCAGACGAGGACAAAACACGTCACAAAACGTCAATAATATACACGTTGTCTATTCCTGTGGAATAAAAACAGACTTCCTAGTCGAGGAGTTCATATCTTTAGAGAGTAAGGTGCTTGGTAAAAGAAGTGAAAAGGGAATATGGTGAAAATCCATAGCTGTCCTCGCAACTGTAAGTCTTTAAAGCTTATGTAGTAGGCCACTGTGATGAAAATGGATCATGGGAAGGGGCATAAGATGGGATAAGTCAGGAGACCTGCCTTACGATATTTTTAACAGGGTGTCGGGGATTGCACGCTATAAATGACCTTTCTATGGTACGTTTTTGTATAGGGCTATTTGCTCTACTTTGCAGTGCGGTATACGCACAAAATGCTTATGTTTTTAATGCTTCAACCTTTGTCGTCGGTGATGGGCCGGATACGGCTTACCTTGTCGTAGACTTTCAATCAGCCGGTGCATGGGACCCGCCTTCATCATTTTATTGGTCAGTGGCTTTTGATGATTCTATAGCAGGATTCCAAATGGTTAATGCGGTGCTTTCTGCTGACGACAACCTGAATGTTTTTGACATTTTCGGCAATATTGATAGCGTCTCCTTAGGCGATGATTATACAGGTAAATCCTTAGAAAATAATAAGGCGTGGGCATTTTTTAAGAGTTCCGCTGACCCCAATCGATGGACATTTTCCTCCTCATGGACAGATCGTATATATCCTAACGAATACTACGGCTTATCCTTTACCGACACCGCGAATCTTCTAGGGCCTGATACCGCTGTGGCAATCAACAATCCAAGTGATTTTACAGCGGCTAGTCTTGTTGAATGGGCAGGGTTGGGAAGTGATTCGGCTATTTTAGTGATTGACTTCCTTAATGAGTCAGGAAATCCAAAGTCCTATGCATGGGGCATATTGTTCGATGACAGCATTAGTGCGGAAGCGTTGTTACAATTAGCCGAACAGAACTACTTCGCCTTGGCATTTGATGCGGCTGGAGGGTTCTTAAACGATATCATCTACCAAAGTGATTCAGGCTTAGCAGGAAATCCAAATTATTGGAATACCTGGTCGACTACGACTAATGGCTATTGGATGACCAATGCAGGCCTGTCTACTGTGATTAAGAATGGAGATTGGTTTGGCTGTTCTTACCCTAATTATCCTCCAGCAATCTTTCCAAGATCACCTGTGCCTGCGCAAGGAGTTAATCCGGGGATTGTAGTCCTTGACGCAAGTCTGCTTAAGGTATGGCCTAATCCGAGTGCGGAATCTATTGAGATTACTTGTGATTATCCTATTGAGCGCGTTGATGTTATTCGGAATAATGGTCAAGCCGTGGAATTCAACTTCTTAAACAACCTTATTGAATGGCGAACTTCTTGGAAGGGTATGGCATTAGTGATGGTTACGCTGCAGGATGGTCGTGTCGTGGTTAAACCCATTTTGCGTTCATGATGCTTCGACTTACAGTGTGGATGGCCCTCATTGCTCAGTGGGGATGGTCTCAAGTAGCGTTCACGGATCCAGCTATTGTCTCATGGGGGGATAGTGTGCAAATCATGCGAGGATATCAAGACCTTGCAGATTCTTCGCTAGGCTTAGCCGGTTCTGGTGTCGTATCTGATGCGCTTGGAGAAGCGGATGGCAATGTTGTAAGCCTTGGAGATGGGGGAGCGGCTACCTATTTTTTTGCTTCAGGCATCCCAAATGGGAATGGACCGGACTTTGCCATTTTTGAAAATGCTATGGATATGGGAGGTGGTCAGTTCTTTGCTGAACTGGCTTTTGTAGAAGTATCGACGGATGGAATTGAGTATCACCGATTCCCCTGCCAGTCGCTTACCCAAACCAACGGGCAGGTGAACGGTTTTGGAGGTATCATGGCCTATGATATTCATGGATTTGCAGGTATTCACCCAGTTCAAATCGGGACACTCTTTGATCTAGAAGAAATCGACACACTTAATTCATTTGATACGGTGTATTACGTTCGATGTGTGGATGTCATTGGAATCGTAGATCCTACATTAGGTAGTTATGATAGCCAGGGAAATCTTATCAATGATCCTTATCCTACGCCCTACGCTTCTTCGGGTTTCGATTTAGATGCTGTGGCATATGTCAAGGATTATAACGCACTAACCTCGATAGAGACTATTGCTAATCTTCCTAGCTCAGCAATCTTTCTCAATACTGGGCAATCACTAACTCATTATATCAATGATAAACTTTGGGTTATAGACACTCAAGGAATGAGGACTCCGATAACATCAATGACCAAGGTGGCAAAAGGTTATCAGTGGATTGTGGAATACAACCAATCAAATAATCAATGGACAGTTGTCGAGGTGATTTTAGGCGTGTAGTCTTGCTGTGTGTTTTGTGCGTAGGGCTTTCCTTTAGCTATGGGCAATCCCTAGATCATGATACCATTGCAGATAGTGAGGATTCTACCGAGCTTTCCGAGATGTTGTGTAGTGTAGTCATACGACCCATTCCGCTTTCTATTTTTCCGTCCCTGGATAAGGCACTAAATCCCAAAATAGAATCTAGCTTAAACAGCTTTGCTTCAGAAAAGAGTATTCAAATTAGACATTATGGTACAGGACAATTATCCAGCCTTAGCTTTCGAGGAATGTCTGCTGCGCACACGCAGGTCTCTTTTAATGGGCTAAGAATAAACTCCCCTGATATCAGCCAAGTGAATGCAAGCATCTTACCCTTGAGCGGTCGAGAGGATTTGTCGTTTGAGGCAAGTCATGTCACGGCAGGCGGTATGCTGCACATCGCATCCCCTCAGTTAAGTCAAAGTGCCCTGAGAATACGACAGGTTATGGGCACCTATCGCCACATAGCACATGATATTGGCTGGGATAAAGTCTATGATAATGGATCGCTATCCGTTACAGGAGGTTATGATTTTACGAAGAATAATTTTCGCTATCGGGTGATGAGTCTTCCTGGTCAGCCCTATGAACGATTGCAAGATGCAGATACGAGAAGGGCATTTTATCAAGCCCATTGGAAGAATATCCTTTGGGTAGGCGGACGAAGCGATGGTTATCTAGAGATTTCGTCGTACGCACAACATGCCGATGCAAGCATACCGCCTACTGTCTTCGAACTGCGCAGTACAGAATCCATTCGTGAGCTGAATACGGGTCATGTTGCCAAGGCTAAAATCTATTTCTACACACGAAGATCATGGGATATATACTATGAACCGCTTTTAGGACTTCGAACCTATCAAAGTCAGTTCTCACTCTTTGAGGGGAGTGAGCCGAAAGAAAACCGATCCCAATCTGCTCAATTATCCAATCGATTAGAGCTGAACTGGCGTAAGAAACTCTATCTATCCTATCAGGGTGCTTTTTATCATGATAGGCTTACGACCAATAACTACAATGAAAGCCAATATTGTCAGTGGGAAGTCAACGAGTCCTATCGAATACGTTATCACTTCAAACCTTTTTTGAAAACAAAGCTTCAAGCCAATCTTGTAGCCTTAGAAAACTACAGTTCTCGATTGCTGCCTCAAGGAGAGCTATCAGGTTCGGTGTCTTTTGGTCGAGAGGATACCATTCGATATACAAGTCCCACAAAGCCCTATACGTTGTCCTATTCCATAGGCTATTGGCAGTCTCAGCGTTGGCCATCGCTGAATGATCGCTATTGGATAAATAGCGGGAATCCTGACCTACGTCCTGAGTTTAGCCAAACAGGGGAGCTTTCGATTTCTCTCGAACACAATAATCGAGCCCTTCTTCAGCTCAAGACATATTATTCGCATTTGACGGATTACATATTGTGGTTGCCCCAATCTACACAGCAATGGATGCCCGAAAACATTGGGGAAGTTCGAAGCTATGGGGGAGAATTAACGCTTGGTGTTCGGAAGGATTTTAATCAGATGCATTTGGCGTGGTCTGGTACTGCGGCTAGACGCAATATTGAAAAAATCTCTGGACAAGGCATTGTTGATCAAGTGCCCTATGTTGCCAACTATCAGTGGGATAGCAAAGTAACATGGTCTTGGCGCGATTGGATGATACGTGCGACGATTCAGGGAGAATCTTCTCGTTACGTTGACCAATCTACAACCTTAGCCCCTTACACAACGTGTAGTCTGCATGTTGCAAAAAATTGGAGATGGAAAAATCAACGCCTTGAAACATCTTTTGCTTGGAATAACGTTACGTTTACAGAATATCAAACCATTGTTGGATATGCGACACCACAAACTGCCCTTGATGTCACGCTGTCTTGGCACCTTAGTCCTTAGTCTACTGCTGATTACAGGGTGTAAGAAAGACGAATTCGTCTGCCTTGATGGTCTTGTAGTGTATGAGGCGGAATCCTCAGTTGACGGCATTGATTTATCAGATTATGTCATTATTGCTTGCGAGGGTGGCTTTACACGAGGGAATGCATCCATTGATTTGTATAATCCATCTACTGGCGATTTACTTCCCAACGCTTTCGCTGATCAAGCAGGTTATGCACTTGGTGATATTCTACAAGATGTCTATTGGATGAATAATGACCTGATTCTTGTAGTAAACAATTCTCAAAAGATTGAGATTCTAGATCCGAATACCTTAACTCCGCGAAGAACCATCGCAGGCTTTACCTCGCCAAGGTATGCCCATGTTAATGATGAGGGAGGAGTTTATGTGTCTGACTTGTTTAGCCGTCAATTTGTTCGAATCGAACCTCAATCGGGTTGTATTGATGCCGCCATTGATCTCTATGGATGGACAGAGTATATTTTCCCTTATCGTTCCAATGGCATTGCTGTTCTCCATCGATCCGTATATGGTCAGGGATCCCCCATATCCGAAGTGCTGCTGTTATCAAAAGATTTAGAACTAAGAGATAACATTGTCCTGCCGGAAGATCCCATCCAAATGATAGAAGGAAGCGAAGATTATCTATTTTACGTCCTATGTTTAGGTAATGCCTCTAACGATGTGGCAGGTCAGATTGTGGAAGTCAATTTGTTCGATAAAACCTCAAGAGAAATCATCCGTTTTAATGAAGATCGCCCTAATAGTATAGCCTTCGACAAAAATTCCAACACCCTCTATTTTAACCTAGCCTCTGACATTTTCAAAATTGTGGGTGACACTCCACCTTCCTTAGCTTGGAACACAACAGCGCAGGCGATCTATGGCCTTAGTGTTCTAAATAATGGGGATTTCATTGTATCCGATGCCAAGGATTTTGTCACAAATGGGGCGATTGAGCATTATGATTCAAGCGGAAACCTGATTCGAACAGTTGACGTGGGGTATGTGCCTTCTGAGGTGGTGGATCACCCTGAATAATTTTACTGTATGACGTTATTGGATTACTCCACTGCCTACAAGGACGTCTTCGGCATACCATGCAACAAATTGCCCAGGGCTTATACCTCGTTGGGCTAAGTCAAAATCAAAGGTGATATGATCATCCTTGCGCCGCAAAGTAACTTCTTGAAGGGGCTGGCGGTATCGAATCCTTGCCTTTCCTTTCCATGTTTCGCCTTCCTTGAGTTGTTCATTGGGATCAACCCAGTGGCATTCGGATAAAGGGATAGACATTTTGGCTCTATTAAGTCCAGGATGGTCTTCTCCTTGCCCCACAAAAATGATATTCTCCTCGACGTTCGTGCCAAGCACAAAGAGTGGCGTTTCATAGCCCCCTATGCCCAGCCCACGTCGCTGACCAATGGTGTAGAAATGGGCTCCAATATGTTTGCCGACAACCTTGCCGTCAGGTTTGTCAAATTCATAGGGACTGTAACCCCAATCTTTGGAGAACATGGCATGATCTCTTGCGATCTCAATCACCTCACCCTCTTTTTTGGCTAACTTTTGTTGTAGAAAGTCCGGTAGACGCACTTTTCCAATAAAGCACAGACCTTGAGAATCTTTCTTTTGTGCCGTGGTTAAGTCTAATTTTTCTGCCATCGCGCGCACCTCGTGCTTCTCAAATTCGCCAATAGGGAAGAGGGCATGCGCTAATTGCTCTTGATTGATTTGGCAGAGAAAATAGCTTTGGTCTTTGTTGTTATCCTTGCCTGCGATGAGTTCAAAGGTGGTCTCGCCCTTCTCATCCGTTTTTGATCTCTTACGGCAGTAATGTCCAGTGGCGACAAAGTCAGCTCCAAGGTTTTGGGCAAAGTCCAAGAAAATGTCAAACTTCACTTCACGATTGCATAAGACATCAGGATTCGGAGTACGTCCGGCCTCATACTCATTAAACATGTAGTCAACAATCCGTTCTTTGTATTCCTTGCTAAAGTCAATTGTTTGAAAAGGTATACCAAGTTTTTCGGCGACAAGAAGAGCGTCTTGAGAATCTTCGAGCCAAGGACAATCATCAGATATAGTCACGCTGTCGTCATGCCAATTCTTCATAAAGATACCAATGACTTCATGTCCCTCTTCTAGAAGTTTAGCTGCAGCTACACTGGAGTCAACCCCTCCGCTCAATCCAACAACGACTTTTGCCATGCCCTAAAATTACAGCCAAATACGAATACATCCCATAATAACTGGGTGAGCATCGAATCCGACAATATTTTGCATCTTCATGAAGGTTAAACAATGGATTATGCTCATTTGGTTGGATCAACATATGGAAGAATGTATGGTGGGGTGGATGATTACCGCTGGGATCATCATGATATTTCTTATTCTCGGTCCAAGTGCTCCCTACGGGCGACACGTACGAAAGGGTTGGGGACCCACGCTTCCCGCCTACATAGGATGGTTTATCTATGAGACGCCTGCTCTGCTCGGAACCTTTGTCTTCTTCTACCTCTTTCAAGGTAAAATCAGTGCCGGAACAGCAATTCCTCTTGTCCTGTGGAGTATTCATTATACCTACCGTGCTTGGATTTATCCATTTCGCATTCGATCTCGAGCAAAGCACATGCCCTACATGATTGTCGTGAGTGCAATTCTATTCAATTTGGGCAATACGACAATACTCGGCTGGTCTTTCGCCCAACAAGATCCCATATCTCTCAGCGAGTGGATTACGTCTTGGCACCACATTGTAGGACTTGCTGTATTTGGATTGGGTATGTTTATCAACCACCAAAGCGATGCCATTCTACTCAGCTTACGAAAGACAGGGGAGAGTCATTACTCGATTCCCTATGGTGGTTTTTTTCGATATATCAGCTCACCCAATTTACTTGGAGAAATCATGGAATGGATAGGTTTTGCCATATTGTCTTGGCATCTTGGAGCGGTAACGTTTGCGGTATGGACTATGGCCAATCTGATTCCTCGCGCTATGGAAAATCATAGATGGTATAAAAAGTCTTTTGAAGACTATCCAAGGGATCGAAAGATTTTAATTCCTTATCTGTGGTAAACTAGGGTTTTCTTCAGTTGAGACGTTGTATCCATTCTTGAAACAAATCTTCTGCAGCTAAGACCTTGGAATATTGATGCCCTTCGTAGTGGTGTATTCGAATGGTTAATACAGGAAAGTCCTCGGAGACTTGATTATTGGATGGATCTACCTGCACTTTGGCTATCAACTCAATGTTGCCATAGCGTTGAATAAGAATTGGAGGCTCTCCCTCATATTGAAGCTTTGGCTTACAGAAGTAATATCGCTCTTCAAAGATGTTTTGACCTTCACTGAAGCGTTTCAATCGAGCTCGTTCAATGCGGTAGGACATATCGAGTAAATGCGTTTTAAGTGCATGATGTAAGGCAAAACAAAAGTCATTAGGCATGCCGGTCCACTGCAACTGGCATAAAGCACTAGCGCGAAGTCGATGAATTAACTCCTTGTCAATTACTTCATGGAGTCGTGAAGTCAAATGTTGTATACCATTATAGGTATTGATGATTTCGTCAAAATGCTGAATATCCTCCGTGCTGTAGTTCAACACATCATCCACTTCCACATGGTCTAAACCTTTGGGAAACAGGCGCGTCAATACATTGGAAAGGAAACTCATATGGTTAATCAACTCAGCGAATACAAAGTAAACGTATTGTGTAAAAAAACGTTCTGTTTTAGTCCATCAAATCCTAAGGCAATCTCGATATTTAATGCTGATTTATAGCTAAGATTATTCTCATGAATGATTACTAGATTTAGGTATAATCATTTGAACATCAAATCAATAGGTTTTGGCCACACCATCGACACCATCCTCAGCACCGAAAAACAATTCGTCGAATACCGCAAAACGTGCCTACAAGGTGAAAGAGCACCAACTCTATGTGGCTCGCCCAAAACTTTGGAACACTTTGCGGCGCCTCCACACAGTGGATAAACCCTACAAGCGCCGATCATTTTTTATTTCGCGCTTTGTTACCATCACAACCTTTTTTCAGTGGTTACAACGCGTGTTTTATGGCCGAAGAGCACGAAAAATATCATTTGAAAACAATCCGCCGATATTTATCCTAGGTCACTGGCGAAGTGGTACTACCCATCTTCATTATGCCTTTTCACGTGATCCAAGGCTTGGCTACTTATCCAATTTCCAGACCTTTCTCTATACCGTGGCCCTATTGAGTAAAACATGGTTACGTCCTGTAGTAAGCCGCTTTATGCCCGAAACTCGTCCTCAGGATAATGTAAAGGTAGATGCTGATGCCCCAGCAGAAGAAGAGCAGCCGTTATCCATGGTAAGCCTGTATACCGGAATTCATAGTTTTTTCTTTGGACGGGAGACGTCCTATTTTGAAAAGTATACGCTCTTTCAAGGAATAAGCGCTGAAGAAAAGGCAGGATGGCAAGAGGATTATAATCATGTGCTACAGCAAATAGCGTTATACAATGGCACCAATGACTTGGTGTTAAAGAATCCTTGGAATACTCCAAGAGTGCAGGAGCTACTAGAACTTTATCCCGAGGCTAAGTTTGTTTTCATACATCGTAATCCCTATGATGTATTCCTTTCTACGCGTCACTTAATGCGGAAAATGATTTCTTCTCAATACTTGCAGTTCATTAGCATGCGTGAAGAAGAGGATCGCGTGATTGAATGGGGCAAGGCCATCTATGAACGCTATATCGCCCAAAGGTCAATGATTCGTGAAGGCAATCTAGTCGAAGTCCGATTCGATATTTTCGAGCAAAATGGATACGCTGAAATGGAGCGAATCTATAAGGAGCTTAGTTTGCCCGGGTGGGATGATGCTAAGGGGCCAATCGCTGACTACTTTGAATCGGTAAAGGGCTACAAGAAAAATCGTTTTCGAAAGCTTCGTCCGGACTTGGAGGAACGCATCAAAAAAGAATGGAAAACAATCTTTGATACGTGGAACTATTCTACAGACTTAAATGAAAAGAGTTAACTGAAAAAAAACTGATGATTATGGCAGATGCTAACAAACCATCCCAATTTCAAGAAGCCAATGCGCTAAATGACGTAGCGGCTTTTCATAGCCTGTTTGGTGCTCCTGTACTTGATACACCTCAAATTCCTTCAGAAGATCGTTGTGCCCTTAGGGTAAACCTTCTGCAAGAGGAGTTAAATGAGTTAAAAGAAGCTATTGAAACCAATGATCTTGTAGAAGTAGCTGATGCATTAGCTGACATTCAATATGTCTTGAGTGGTGCAATATTAGAGTTTGGTTTAGGTGACAAGTTTAAAGCGCTTTTTGATGAAGTTCAGCGTTCCAATATGAGTAAGGCATGTTCTTCAGAGGAAGAGGCGAGAGCTACCCAGGCCCATTACGCTGATCGCGATGGCACGCAGTCCACCATTGCCCAAAAAGGTGATCAATGGATGGTCTATCGACAAGGGGATAATAAAGTGCTGAAGTCGGTAAACTATAGTCCCGCAGATCTACCAAAGATTCTTGAGCAATAGCCTATTTAAAAGGTTTTAGAAGTTTTTGATTCCAAGTCCTGTAATTTTTGAAAGTCGCTTATATTTGTAGCGGAGAAATGGCAGAGTGGTCGATTGCGGCGGTCTTGAAAACCGTTGACTGTAACAGGTCCGGGGGTTCGAATCCCTCTTTCTCCGCCAGAAAAGTAAAAAGCCCGTGAAAACGGGCTTTTTTTATGTCCTATTCTAATCACTCATGACGCCGAATGCTCATTCACATTTACGATAGAGTAGAAAGGTCAGCGGCACACTTTTTGACAGGATTATTTTACCCGTAGGGCGGGGGTGGAACGTGGGCTTTGACTAGAGCAAATCAGATTAAGTCTAGATACAAACATCAACTAATCAATAGTGCCCTAAAGACGCTCAATTCCCTCTCGTAACCTCCTTAGCCCTTCTTCAAGAATATCAGTTGTCGTAGCAAAAGAAAGTCGGATATGCCCCTCAGCTCGCGGTCCAAAGAAGGTCGGGTTGCCTGGAATCACCGCTAAATCATGGTTTTTTCTGAGGTGCTCGACTATAAAATCAGCGCTATGCCCAGTCTGCTCGATATTTATCCAATACAGATAAGTCGCTTTTGGTGGGATAGCTGATAGAGTAGGCACAGAATCCACAAACTGCGTTATCCGATCTCGGTTTTGCTGATAGTGCTTTAATACATCTTGAAAAGCCGACCAGCTTGCATCTTGCATAGCAGCAACAGCGCCTACCTGAGAGAGTGTAGCTACACCATAGGCCGTATCAGCAGCGTAACTCAGCTTGACCATGGTATCCCGCCATTCAGGATTAGGGGTGATGAGTGCGCCAATGCGAAGTCCAGCCAAACCAAAGCTTTTGGAATAGCCATAGACTGTAAAGACCTTCTCAGTTAGCGATTTGTCGAAGGAACGCACGGAATGGACCGTGGCGCCATCGTAGACGATGTCACTCCATATCTCATCGCTCACAACATAGATGTCCTTTTGTTTTGCCCATGTTAAAATGGCTCCCAACGTATCACGATCAAAGATTTCTCCTGTTGGATTATGCGGATTGCATAGGGATAACATCGTTGTTTTTGAGGAAAACTGCTCTTGGATGGCCTCAAGAATGGAAGAATTAGGTCTTCTGTCAAATCGCTTGATTACTCCTCCAGCAGCTAGTACAGAGCGCTCCAACAGAAAATCTACGGGATCGGCAATAATGACTTCGTCACCTGGCTTAACAACGGCTTGCGCTACAAGAAACATTCCACTGGCCGCACTGTTGATGGCAAAAACCTCTTCAGCTTGAATATCACCTCCCTTATGCTTGTTGTAAAAGTCCGCAACACCTTGACAAAACTCGGGAAGTCCCTCGGCTGGGCCATAACTGAGGTATGGTTCCTTTATATATTCTTGGATACCCTCAATAATCGGACCCGGTACAGGAATGTCTGGATCGGCTGCTGTCAATGGGATAATGTCCGATTCAAGGGTCGCCCACCGGAAATTGAAGGCTCTTGACCTTAACGTCTTTTTGTTTTCGTCAGTTAGTCGGCTAAATGAACCATTTGTACCCATTGCTCAGGATGTTTAGTAAAACGATCGGCAAGGTGCTTGCCATATTCTATGCGATCAGCAATAACCTCTTTTCTATTGGCATAATATAGATTCCCAACGTCTTGGTGATCATTGTCATTAAAGAGTTGGGCTAAGTGAATGGCGTCTTCTAAGGCAGTGTTAACCCCTTGGCTTGTCATACTCAACAGAGGATGACAGGCATCTCCAATCAAAAACATGTTGTGAAAATGAAAAGTATGCAACAGGTCCATATATCCTGAGCGCCATACATAGGTGGAATTCGTATCTGTTGATTCAATGGCTTCTGCTATAAGGTTGGACCAATTGCTCGAAAGCTCTTGAAGAAATTTCTCTCGTGACTCCACATTATAAAGGTCATTCACTTGCTCAGGTACAGTTACCGGTATTTGCAAAAACCATGTCAAATCGTCCCCCCCCGTAGGAAGAATTCCAAAAGCGATATACTCCTGGTTTATGTGATCTTGAGTAAAGTGCTTTTGAAATGAGTTATCCAAAGCCTTGACGATACTCGCATTTTCACAAGAGCCAACAATTTCGAAATACCCTCCTGTATGAAGTTTATGATTGGGATACAGCCACTTTCGAATTCGGCTATTAGCACCATCCGCACCAATCAAGGTAGATGCTTTGGTGATTTCGCCACTTTGAAATTCAAGGGTATATTGGTCGTCGTCGAAACTGATTTTCTCTAAATCGCAATCGTAGTGCAAACGACCTGAATACTTACTTGTTAAAATACGTACTAAGTCAATTCGTTTTGTGCCAAAGGTATCTTGTAGGTCAAAGGATTTAATCAAATCTCCCTTGTTATCGAAGTACATTCCTCGTTGAATATTAGCCGATGTATTTCTAAGGTCTTCGGCGATACCAAGGTGATGCAAAGAGCCAAGCGCAGAGCCTAACACAAGAAAGGCATGGCCATCTCTACTATGAATTGGATTGTCTCTTTCCCAAATCCTTGTAGGGAAACCCAACTGTTCAAAGGCGATTCCTGCAGAAAGTCCTGCTATACTGCCTCCAACAATATCAATCATTTCCCTCATTCCTGCGAATATACGCCGAAAGAGTGCTTCCCAACGATTGTGCTATACTTCTCTAGGCGATTAGTAGGTTTTCGTGATAAAGCCGTTGGCAATGTAAGTGTTGCCTTCCTTAAGGCCTAAGATAGTATAGGTGTCAAAGTAGCCCTTATTGAGGGTGATGGCATCGATGGTCTTAAATTGAGTCTCTTGACCTTCTTCATCCCAGACCATAATCTCTGCAGTACCAGTTAGTTCTTGATAAGATGCTAGACCGAGGGTACGGGCATATGAGGGTAGTGAGGTAAATCCAACACCCTTAACGTATAGCGGGTGGTCAGGCGTTAAATGCACTTCGTAATCTCCACAACGAACAGTGATTAAACTAAGATGATGCTGTTGGGTGACAAGCTTGGTGCTCGTTTCAGTGACACTCCCCGTCTCTAAATCAATCGTGGTCACCGGGAGGCCTTCAGTTATAGTGTGAATTGGATAGGAGGATGAAGAGGAGGTAATTGCTGTATTGCCAGAAAAGCAGCATCCGCTTCCTCTTATTTCTGTGATGGCCACATCTGCCCACTTACTCCCCGGATAGGCTTCCATTATTTCGAAACGGTAAACAACTTGATCATCATTGTAATCAAAACCAGGAAGTTCAAATCGTTGATCACCCATTTCATCCTTTAGCACTAAGTAGCATAAGGCCTCTCCATTTCGATAAACCTTAAACTTCTTTACTCGAGAATTCATGGCCCATGATTGAGGGGAGCGCTGATATCCATTGTAAATCGAATTTACATTTCCTCGTATATAGAGATACGTTCCAATGCCATAACCATCTTCCCCTTCTACCCAAGCAGTAAATGGATCAGTATCGTTTAAGTTATTTACGCTATAGTTATATGCACCTTGATTTCCTAGGGTTGAAGAAGCACTTAATACTTCGACATCTCTCCAGCACATGTTTTCAAAATATCCGGGCATATCATCATCACCATACATGCGATCATGTTCTGCTTTGATGGCTGACCAGTTTACATTTCTTCCTTGTCCGCCATGGGCGTAAACCGTAGGAAGGTCTTGGGCCATTGTTGATATGGACAAGAGGCCAAAGCAGAAAACAAGGAGATTTCGGTAGATCATACAACGTAGTTTATCGAATAAATAACATGTCACGGTACTTCGGCAATGGCCACTCTGCATCGCTAATACGAGCTTCTAACGCATCGCAATGTCCGCGAACCTTTTCAAAATACGGAATAATATTTTTTGCAATGTAGCGGGCTTCATCTCTTGCATGTTTCTTGGAAGAGGCTTTTGCAGAAACCTCATCAAGTTGGCCGGTAAGCTCAAGTAAGCCTTCGATATGCTCACCGATAAGCGCAAGTTCCTTACGCATATAGCTAGTAGACTTAACGCCATTCTTTTCAAGGCTTTCCAAAGTGTCTGCAATCTTCTTCTGGTATCGAATGGCAGCAGGTACGACCATAGTACGAGCCATATCAGCCAATACATTGACCTCAATATGCAGTTTGAGGTTGTAATTCTCGTAGTTGATTTCCTGACGAGCTTCTAATTCCACCTCATTAAAGACGCCACTACTAGTAAAGAGTTTAATCGCTTTGTCGGTTTCAAAAAGTCCTAAAGCATGTGCTGAGTCCTTCACATTCGACAATTTGCGCTTCGCAGCCTCTTTCGCCCATTCTTCGGTGTAATTATCCCCTTCGAAACGAATTGCTTTTGATTCCTCGATGTATCGACTCAATACGCGTAAGACGGCGCCGTCTCTTTTTTCATCTTTAGCAATCAATGCATCTACATCTTTCTTGAACGCTTCTAATTGCGCCCCAACAATTGTATTCATAACAATCATAGGGGAGGCACAGTTGGTCGAAGAGCCGACAGCACGGATTTCAAATTTGTTTCCTGTAAAGGCAAAAGGTGAAGTACGGTTTCGATCGGTATTATCGAGCAATACATCAGGAATCATTTTATGGATATCCAACTTAAGGTTTGCATTGCTTTCTTCGTCAAACTTCTTGCCCTTTTCTACGCGTTCTAAGATGGAATCTAAAACTCCCGTAAGGTGAGAGCCGATAAAGACTGAGATGATGGCAGGAGGCGCTTCATTAGCTCCTAATCGGTGATCATTTCCAGCAGAGGCAATCGATGCACGTAATACGTCGGCATGCTCATGCACGGCTTTAATCACATTCACAAAGAAGGTCAAGAAACGAAGGTTTGTTTTCGGTGTTGAGCCAGGGGATAAAAGGTTTTTGCCTGTATCTGTTCCTAATGACCAGTTATTGTGTTTCCCGCTTCCGTTGATTCCGGCAAACGGCTTTTCGTGCTTAAGTACTTTGAGTTTATGTCGACTTGCTACGCGATCCATAAGGTCCATAACGAGTTGATTGTGATCCACAGCAACATTAACCGACTCAAACATTGGCGCAAACTCATATTGTCCAGGCGCTACCTCGTTGTGTCGCGTTTGGATAGGAATACCTAATCGATGCGCTTGGTACTCCAAGTCAACCATAAAAGAGTACACTCGCTCAGGGATAGACCCGAAGTAGTGGTCGTCGAGTTGTTGGCCTTTCGCAGGGGCTGACCCAATTAAAGTACGTCCTGCCATAACCAAGTCTGGACGGGCATAATACATGCGCTCATCCACTAAGAAGTATTCTTGCTCCCAGCCTAAGGTAGGTTGTACGCGATTTGCATGGCGGTCAAACATACGTGCAATGGGAAGTGCATGCTTCTCGAGAAAGTGAATAGACTTTAACAAAGGGGCTTTGTAATCTAAAGCCTCACCTGTGTAGGAGATGAATATGGTAGGAATGCAAAGAACCTTGCCCGCTTTCAATTCAAGAATAAAGGCAGGGGAGGATGGATCCCATGCGGTGTAGCCACGCGCTTCAAAAGTTGCGCGTATCCCTCCATTAGGGAAGCTTGATGCATCAGGCTCCTGCTGTACAAGCGCATCACCTGTGAATTGTTCAATATGCTGTCCATCTGATTTTGGCGTAAAAAAGCTATCGTGCTTTTCTGCAGTAGCTCCTGTTAATGGTTGAAACCAGTGGGTATAGCTTTTTGCACCGTGACTCATGGCCCATGAACGCATGGCTGAAGCTACATGTCCAGCGATGTCTCGATTGATTTTGTTTCCCAATTCAATGCACTCGATGACTTCACTGTAAACATCCTTTGAAAGATATTCTTTCATTTTGGACTTTGTAAAAACGAGTTCTTCGAAGTAGGCGGATACTTTTTCCGGAGAACCATCAACTTGAATATCATGCTGATTGAGAATTGTGGATAAAACGTCGTTTTGCATATTATTTAAAAATTTATCGTGAATTGCTATGTTTCAGCAAAAATGCATCAATATTTTTACTTTTTTTTGGAGTAATCCACAAATAATCCAACATATATCACAACATTTTTGAATTTTCTTGAAAAATGATGGAAAAAGTTGAAAAATAGTGTGCCTCCCAGGTTGTATGTTTGATTAGAATTTTGAATTATTTAGAAGGCGATTGATAATCAAACGTACTATGGCTGATAAAGACTTACGCGCACGCGCCACTGAAATTGGGCTTCTCTCGGAAGAATATGATGCAATTTGTGATCATTTAGGTCGCGAACCCAACTTAACGGAGCTCCACATCTATTCAGTAATGTGGAGTGAACACTGTTCGTATAAAAACAGTATTGTCTGGCTTAAGACCCTACCTCGTTCGGGGAAAAAACTACTTGTCGAAGCAGGGGAGGAAAACGCTGGACTTGTGGACCTGGGTAACGGTATAGGATGTGCCTTTAAAATTGAATCACACAATCATCCATCTGCTGTTGAACCTTACCAAGGGGCTGCTACTGGAGTAGGGGGGATTCACCGGGATATTTTCACCATGGGTGCAAGGCCTATTGCCGCGCTAAACTCCCTTCGTTTTGGAAATCCTGATCTTCCCCGAACGCAACATCTTCTTAGAGGTGTGGTGAAGGGGATTGGGAATTACGGCAACTCTTTTGGTGTCCCTACTGTGGGGGGTGAGGTTTTCTTCGATGAGGTATATCATACCAATCCATTGGTTAATGCCATGTCAGTTGGAATATGTGATGTGAATCATACCGTATCAGCTACAGCCTACGGCGCAGGGAATCCGGTATATATTGTCGGTGCAGCTACAGGAAAAGATGGTATCGCTGGAGCCGCTTTTGCTTCAAAAGATTTATCGGAAAATGCTGAAGAGGATTTACCTGCAGTACAAGTGGGGGATCCCTTCCAAGAGAAGTTACTCTTAGAGGCAAGTCTTGAGGTAATCAAGACAGGAGCGCTGATTGGTATGCAGGACATGGGGGCCGCAGGTATTACCTGCTCTACAAGTGAAATGTCTGCTAAGGGTGGTGCTGGGATGCGCATTGACCTATCTAAGGTTCCAACACGACAAAAGGATATGGAGGCCTGGGAAATGCTTCTTTCTGAATCTCAGGAACGCATGCTACTTGTTATCAAAAAAGGTCGCACGGCTGAGGTTGAAGAAATATTCAAGCGTTGGGATGTACTTTGCGAACCTATCGGCGAAGTAACCGATGATGGGAATATATGCTTTACGATGGGCGAGGAGGTTGTCGCTAACATTCCTGCAGAAAGCCTTGTGCTTGGAGGAGGTGCTCCCGTATATCACAGAGAATATGAAGAGCCACCGTACTATAAAGAATGGAATACGCCGCTCAATTGGTCATCTCTTGAAGACGTATCAGATCTTAAGGCCACGACAGAGGCTATGCTCGCTTTACCCAATATAGCGTCCAAGCGTTGGGTGTATGAGCAATACGATAATATGGTCGGTCTAGTCAATACTTCGGCCAACGAAAAGCATAGCTCCATGGTCATTCGAATTGACCCCACATCTACCAAGGGACTTTGTTTAACGGTAGATTGTAACGCACGCTACGTCCACGCTGATCCGAAAAAGGGAGGTGCCATTGCCGTCTGTGAAGCGGCGCGAAACATTGCTTGTTCTGGAGGCCAACCTTCTGCCATTACCAATTGCTTAAACTTTGGAAATCCATATAACAAGCATGTCTACTGGCAGTTTGTGAATGCTATCCAAGGGATGGGAGAGGCCTGCAGCCGTCTAGATACCCCGGTTACCGGTGGAAATGTGAGTTTCTACAATCAGTCGAGCGATGATGGGCCAGTTTACCCAACACCTACGATAGGTATGATTGGAACGATTGATGATGTTCGCGAAGCACTACCCATGGGATTCCAAGCTGAGGGGCATCGAGTATACCTTCTTGGCCATTCTGTCAATGATATAGGATCAAGCCAGTATGCACAGCACATAAAGGGTCTATCCATTAGCCCTGCGCCTTACTTCGATATTGATGAGGAGGTTCGACTCATTGAAGGAATACAAGCCCTTCATCGTGATAAACTTATGGCTTCTGCAAATGATGTATCGGATGGGGGATTGATGATTGCCCTGTTAGAATCTTCTTTCGAGCATGGCATTGGGGTTAATGCCACAATAGATCTTGGGGATGTACGCAAGGATGCCTTCTTTTTTGGAGAGGCTCAAGGACGAGTTATTGTCAGTGTAGAAGATGCAAAAGTTGCGGCCTTTGAGCAAAAAGTAACAGAACTCGGTATTCCACTTCAAAATCTTGGACTTACGCAAGGTAACGATGTTTCAGTGAATGGAGAAAGCATAGGGTCTGTGTCCGCACTGCACAGCATTTATGATAACGGCCTAACCGCCCGCCTAAACGGCTAATGAAAACACTTCTTATTACAGGAGCAGGAGGCTTTATTGGCCGTAATGTCATTGATTATTACCAGACAAAGAATGTCAATCTCATTCTAGTCGATACAGAGGACTGTATTGCAAAGCACGAACTCAATAAGGTAACTCCCTTTGAAACGATTGATTGGAGCACTTGGGACAAGCCGATTGATGGTATTATTCACTTAGGGGCCATCTCGGATACGACGTGCAAAGATTGGTCAAAACTCGTCTACTACAATATTGAGGCAAGCCTTTCAATGGTTAAGCTTAGTCGACGGTTCAAGGTTCCTTTGGTTTATGCTTCATCCGCGGCAGTTTATGGAGATGGTGAGCAAGGCTATAGTGATGCACATAGCAAGAATAGTGTCTATGAGCCGCTTAATCTCTATGGGAAGTCTAAGTTGGAAGCCGATAAACTTATTCTTAAGCAAATCAAGGAGGATTCACAAGATCATTCAATCTACGGTCTTCGATTCTTTAATGTCTATGGCCCCTATGAGAGGCGTAAGGCATCTATGGCGTCTGTGATATCCCAAGCCTATGCGCAAATCAAAGAAACAGGTCGAATGCGTTTATTCAAGTCCTATCATCCAACGTATGCAGACGGTGGTCAACTGAGGGATTTTGTCTTTGTAGGCGATGTGATTCGTGTTATTGACTTTCTATTGGAATCAAAACCTACTTCAGGTATATACAATGTAGGTACAGGGGAGGCTAAGTCTTTTAAGCATATGATTGAATTGGTCTTTGACGCCATGCAACGTGAGGTAATGATAGACTATATCCCTATGCCGGAATCCTTAAAGAATCAATACCAGTATCACACAGCATCAGACAACACAAAACTTGACAGTGCTGGATTTAAGGCAGGATACACCCTTGCTAGTCTAGCTATCCAAAAGACCATAGAGGATTACAATCATGGGAAACATTAAGTTAGGGTGCTTTGAATCTTCCTGTGCTAAATGTTTGATTATCCTCGTTAACTAAAATCGTGGCGTAGAGCTTTTCTCCTTGCAATGCTTCATACGGTATAGCTACTGTGATTGTTTGCTTTGTTCTATTAAAGTATTTAGTTTCTTTTGTACTGTAGTAAAATGTTTTTCCTCCGCAACATCTAGTAGAGCCTGCATACTTAACTACATTCCCTTGTGCATTTTTAAGTGCTATAAAATAGGTTACATTACCTTTGGATCGCACATCATTACCGCTAACTTCAAAGGAAACCTGGACGTATTTTGTAGGCTTGAACCCTGTGATTCTCTTTCCATTCTTGTTAAGGAAGAAGAGACTTCCTGACTGAATTTGAAGTTTTTTTGCTCGTTCATTTTCTTCTCGCAATTCTATATTTTCCAATTTTTCTTTTGCTAATTCATCAGCGGCAACTGTGATTATCTCGCCCTGCGTATTGATGATCGTTTGTTGACCATCAATAGTGGTTTCTTGCGTCTTGATTATACCTTCTTGTTTTTTAATGGTCGCTTTTAACACATTCACAGAATCTTCAATGGCCAAATATCGATCTTGAAGCAATTTCATTTCTTCGCGAATTCCTTTAATGGTTTCCTCGTCATCCTTGTTTTGCTCAATGGCCATAGCTAACTCATGCCTCAATGAATCCCTAACACTTGTTAACTCGTCAATTTCAATACCGCTTTTGTAAGCTTCGGCACTAATACTATCAAATTCATATTCCAAATCCGCAAACTCAGACAGAATAGTATCTCTCTCTTCGGATACCTCCTGTACTTCATCATCACATTCTCCCTTAGCCTCCTGATTAAAAACCCACATATAGGAAGTAATAATGCTTGTACCAAGCAGGAAAAGAGTTAAAGCAAGGTGGATTGATTTTTTAGTCTTAGAATCCATGATTTTAAAAATTTTTGCGATTTGTGCTTGACATTAAACTAAACACAAAATCACACTCTTCCTAGATTAAGGACATTTTTAACATGATTCTTTAATGCTTAGATATCAAAGATTCTTTTCAGTAGAATGAAAATGAACAAGATCTTACAAGTCCTCTTTAACCTTAATTTCTACCTTGATGTCGTCTTGCTTGAGATCATAACTTGATACGTCAAACTGCTGTTCTAGTTTTCCGCTAAATGCCCCGTCTGTAAATGTCTTTGGAAAATTATCGGAATATTCAATAGGGCGTGAACTCTCTTGATTGATAACAGTATTAGTCCTCTTATCTCGCACAATAATCAGAAAATTCACCACTCCGTCCTCTCGTACATCATTCTCTTCTACTTCCCATTCTACGATCAATGTATGGACGTCTTTTCTATCATTCTTCATTTCCTTACCCAGCTTATTAAGAAACCTTTTCTCTATGTTTTTTATGGTGAGTTTACTGAGTTCCTTATCACGTTGGCTTTCGAATTTATCTGCTTGAGTTTGCAAGGAGTCAGCTTTGTTGTTTGCTGCATTAACTTCGCCTTGAAGCACATTATTTATATCGCTTACAACTTTTACTTCGCCTTCTAATGTTTCAACTTGGCCTTCTAATCTTTTAATCTCAAGCTGAAGCACTTGATAATCGTTTTCCAACGACTTAATTTCCCGTCGTAGAGAGGAAATTGTCTTGGCATCTACCTCGCCCTTATCCAAGGCAATCTCGTAGGCCTGCTGGAGAGAATCACGCTGCCTTTGGATTTCTTCTTTTTTCTTTTTCAATGAGTCGTTTGATACATCGAGTTCTTCTAATTGCCGATCAAGCTTAGCAAATTCTTCTAGGACCTCTTCATGATCATTTTCCAATAGAGCACACTCTTCATTACAGGCTTGCTTTTCTTGATTACTAAAAACCCACATATAGGAAGTAATTATGCTTGTACCAAGCAGGAAAAGAGTTAAAGCAAGGTGGATTGATTTTTTAGTCTTAGAATCCATGATTTTAAAAATTTTTGCGATTTGTGCTTGACATTAAACTAAACACAAAATCACACTCTTCCTAGACTAAAAGCATTTTTAACATTGCCAAGAAAGCCTGGCTTGTTCCTTATTTGTGCCAAGAATAGAAAAGCACCTTAAATTGACGATAAACTTCGAGCGACCATCGCATTGTCGACATACACCCTGACTTCATAGGTTCCATCAACCTCACTGTCAATTGGAATGTCTATCGTGATGGGCTTGTTGCTTCCATCATAACGGAGAGAGATCTTTGCGGTGTAGTTCACCGTATTGCCTCCATTCATGATGGCCGTACCTGAGGATACGGATTGAATCACTCTGTTGCTATTCTTCTCAAGAATCACAATATAGTAGTCCAATGTTTCTCCCCGTCGAAAGTCGTTTTCACCTGTTTTAAAGGATACGTTAAAGAAATCGACAAACTTCGGCTTCTTCGTCGACTTTCTTCTTTTATTGAGAAAGGACAGCGTTAGGTCTTGTGCCTTCATACGATTAACCTCAGTAAACTTCGTTTCAAGGTTGTTGTATTCGGTATTCAGGTTTTCCATTTCAGACTGCTGGTCTTTAAAATCTGTTTCAAGTGTAGCATACTCTGATTTGATTCGCAGATTTTGTTCTTGGAGACTGATATTGGCCAATTCAACACTATCCTTTTCTGCCATGACCCTCGTAACTTCTTGGGTAAGCGTCTGATTTTGACCCACTAGATTATTGACTTTTCGCTGTAGCGCCTGAATGGTCTGTTCGTCGATTTGTCCTTTCTGGATGGCGGCCATGAGTTCAGTCTTTAGGGAATCAATACTGCTGCCCATTGCCTTGTTATCAATGCCAAGAGCTGTTGCAAGGTATTCCACACTGTCATAGGCCACATCTAGGGAGGTTAACTCAAACAGCAGCGCATCGATATCTTCTTCGTTGCTAGTTACGGTTTCTTTGCAATCTTGGCGAGACTCCCTTTCTGTAAACCACATGTAAGAGGCACCTACTGTTGTACCAAGTAAAAGAAGGACGAGCAGAAGCAATGGTATGTTATTATCCTTTTTAGCCATAGTTTCAATTAGTTTTATACCCTTGAGTAACGTAAATCTATAAACCTCTATTCTCTATGACTCAGCTTTCAGCAAAATATTGGGAACAACGCTATGTTGACAAGAATACTGGATGGGACGTTGGCGATGTAGTTCCTCAATGGAAAGCATACTTCAAGGACTCCACAGCAATCGACAAAGGAAAGCGGATTCTGGTTCCAGGAGCTGGCTTAGGGCATGAAGTAGAATATCTTCACCGCGCTGGTTTTCAGGACGTTCATATATTGGATTGGTCATCCTCGGCGATTGATTCTTTTCAGCAGAGATTGCCAACTTTTCCGAAGGCTCATTGCCATGTAGGCGACTTCTTTGAGCATTCAGGTCAGTATGATGTAATCGTAGAACAAACCTTTTTCTGCGCGATTGACCCTTCATTACGAGAGCAGTACGTTCTGGCTATCGACAATTTGCTTGCAGAGAATGGGCAATGGGCTGCTATCTTGTTTAATACACAGTTTGATGGTGAAGGACCTCCTTTTGGAGGAAGCATTGATGAATACATTGATCTATTTAAAGGAGTGTTTAAGGAGTTAGTTGTCGATGAAAATCCGATTTCTATTGAGCCTCGGAAGGGGAGAGAAGTATTTGTGATAGGAAGGAGGTAGGGGTATAGGAATTAATTTTTGTACATCGGAGGCTTTCTAGGAATTCCTGAATAGTCGTTGGGGATTCTCTTATTGGAACTTGATTTTACTGAATAATCATTTGTTCAGCGGCACACTTTTTGGTGATCGTATTTTGCCCGTAGGGTGGGGGTGGAATGTGGGTCTTGGCGTTCAAAATATAGCATCTTAAATGCCATCACCACTTTACCATCAAACAAAAAAAGACGCAAATCCAAAGGAGATGCGTCTTTCAGAAAAATTGAAGGCGTTAATAACTATTCCGCTTTGATGATAGTAACCTCCTTCATTAAGTGTTGTTGACTAAATCGGGCGAGATAAGTTCCATCTGGTAAGTGACTTAGATCAAATTGAACCATTCCCCCTTGATTTAATCGCTTGGACTGTATTAGTCTGCCCTGAATATCTAGGATTTCTAAGAACATATCCTCGCTATTCACTGGCTGATAGACCACATTGACCATGCCATTGGTTGGGTTGGGGAAGAGTGATACCTCAAGACCATCAACATGAATGATTGATGTAGGGTAGCCTCCAAGCACAATGCTATCGCTAAAGAAGGCATTACATCCGTTAGCATCCGTGACAATTACAGAGTACGTGTTGGGAGAGGCTAAGACTAAATCTTCTGGATCATCATTATCCCCAATACCATCATTGTTCCAATCAAAGGAGAAAGGCGGACTTCCTCCAAGAATAGTGATATCAATCGAACTACCCTCTAGCTCGGGATAGGCCGTTGCAAAAACCGTAATTTCTTCAGGTTCTTCAAATACAATAGAGGTCGTATTGGAAAGGCATCCTTCTGCATCTTGAATTTGAACACTATAGGATCCCTGGCCGACATTTACTTGAATTATGCCATCATCAAAATCACCACTTCCATCGATAGACCAGTCGGCAACATAAGGAGGTGTTCCACCACTAATCACAGCCGAAAGCTCGCCATCATTATCACCGTTACAACTAATCGCACTGTCAATACTAATGGATACAGTAGGATTTGCAGTTATAGTCACAGCCAATCGTATGACGCTATCGCATCCACCAGAAGACTGTAAAGTGTCTGTGTATAAACCACTTTGTGTGATGACTTGTCCTTGCCATGTGAAAGGTGGACAGGCAGAGATTGGTGCAAGATCAACTTGGTAAGCTTCTACAACATCAATTACGGTAGTTACAATGCTATCGCATCCAAATCCTGTCTGGAAAGTTTCGATAAAGGAAGTGTCAGTCAGGTAAGTAACACCATCATAGGTAACGCTTCCACACCCTGTGAAGCTGTTTACTTCATTGTACGAAGGATATACATCAACTATATATACTTCCACGCTATCACATCCGTTGACTGTGGTAAAATCTTCAGTAAACACGGTAGAACTCGTGTAGAAAACCCCATTGACCTCAACGGAGTCACAACCTGCAAAGGAGAAGGTGTCAACAATCTGAGAAGTTTCATTCACTGTAATAGTAAACGAACAGGTGTCGGTATTGCCAAAACTGTCAATAGCCACATAAGTTTCCACTGTATTGCCCACGGGGAAGAAAGAACCAGAGCCTAACCCTCCAACTTGAGCAATCGTTGCACCGCAGTTATCCGTAAAGTTTAGAGGAGGGTAGGTTACTGTGGCGCCACATAAGCCTGCTACATTATCGACAGCAGTGTCATTCGCACACTCAATAATAGGTGCTACGGCATCGATTACCGTTACATTAACTGCACAAGTTGATAGATTTCCTGCTGAATCACTGGCGTTGACGATGACTTGACTTGGTACTAAGATGAAATCCAAGAAAACTTGATTCACATTGGCCGCTCCAGGAGTCGCTAACGCAATAGTGTCTAGCAAAAAATCAAATGACTGAGCACCTATACCATAGCGTTGCAAACTGAAGCCAACCGGAGTAGATCCCGTTTCCTCTAAACCATAGTCAGGAAATGTAACGCCTAGTAGTGGTCCATCAGTCGCAGTAAAACTTCCTTCATAGGCAAAAAACTCAACCGGTGTGCCCGTCGGGTCAATTAACGCAATAGCATCCGGACCATTCTGAATGCCGTTGGGTGGATAGTTGACTACAAAGAAGCCAAATCCATTACCATCATCAGATAAACTGCCACTTAGGACTTGCGAGTCGTATACTGTCCCATTACTGCCGTTATACAATACTAGGCTGTACCCGGTAAGGTCTGTATTGGCTGTTCCTGCAATCTCAATAAACTCTCCTTGGTCAGAACCCGTATTATCATAGTGAAATTCATTGATCCAAAGGAAGGTTGTTGGAGGTAATGGAAGGATTTGAGATAAATCGGCACAGCTAAACTGCGTTTGACTCGCACTAAGATTAATGGCTGAGCCATTGCAATTATCCAAAGCAAAAGGTGCGAAGGTAGAGGGAGTAGTGCTTAGATTTCCAGATCCATCAAGGAATAAGGTAACATCCTCGCAAAACAGCACAGGCGCAATTGTATCGATTAAGGTTACCGTTGAATTACAAGTACTTTGATTGCCATTAGCATCGATCACGGTAAGCGTGACTACATCCGAGTTGGAGACTGCACAGTTAAAGTTGGTTTGCGATAAACTTGTTGTTAGCGGTAAACAGTTGCTAAAAGAACCCGCATCAAGTTCATTGGCTGTGAGGCTTACTTGGCCAAATGAATCCACATAAATTGTTGTATCTCGACATAAAGCAGTAGGGGTAATGGTATCGATCACGCTTACAAGAGCAGAACATGTACTGCTGCTACCTCCTCCATCAACTACTGTTAGATTTACAGTTAGTGGAGAAAGACTGACATCACTGCAATAAAAAGTATCTCGATCAAGAAGTAAGGTGTCAATGCTGCAATCATCAAACGATCCATTGTTGACAAGAGATGCGTCAAGTACGCCAAATCCACTGCTGTTTAAATAAAGTGGCGCTCCTTGACAGATCGCCGTTGGAGCTGAGCTTCCGCCAAAAACCAAGGCAACAGCAACAACACTATCGCATCCAGCACCCACTGGAATGATGTTGTTTACTACGGTATCGCTGTAATAATATTGACCATCAAACAAAATAGAGTCACATCCATTTATGGTGTCGTTCCCAACAAGGGTGGATTGAATAAACACCTCAACAGTTACTATACTATCACATCCAGAGGCTGTAACAAAGGAGTCAATCAACGTGGTATCGCTAGAATACCATACACCTCCAACTTGAACAGAGTCACATGCCGTAAGTGTTGTTGAATCTTCAATTGAAGTAATGCTGTTTACCGTGATATCCGTCGAAGTAGGGCAGAGGTTACTTGGAAGTGAGTATGTATATACACCGCTTATATTGACTCCAGGAGTAAAGGTTCCTATAAAACCATTGCTTAGCGCTGAGGGGCCTGACCACACACCGCTTGTAGTGGGAAAAGGATTAGACCCAAGGGCAAAAAACAAGTCAAACGGGGCGGAATCACAAGTATTCAATGTAGAGTCTTGGCCTGTGGTTGGTTCGGTAAACACTTCGACATCGTCGATTCTCCAATATTCATTGGCAGCCCAATTCGCAACAGCAATTCGAATCTCTAATGAATCTCCAGTAATACAACCCGAGGTAAAGGTCTCCTGAGCTTGTGTCATATTCCCGATGAGAATGTAGGAACTACCTGCAGAAGGGTTGCTACAAGCAATAGATGCTGGGTGCAAGGTCCAAGGGCCGCCATCTACACGCCATTCAAATCGAACCCAATCGAGACATGTAAACTCACAACCTGGGGTACAATCTTCCATATCTCCAGACTCACTAAAGGTAGCCCGCAATATTACGCCTTGAGGAGCTACAGAAATATCAATTGGATCGGTTGTGAATACAGCCTCTCCATTGGTATCTCGACCTTCAAGCTTACCATTGCGAACATTAAAATAGTCTTGAGCATCATTAGCAAATGGGCAGGTAGAGTTCCACTCGACATTGTTTGCTGTGTTATCAACTCCTATATTGCTTCCATTGGCTTCATCAAAACTCTCTTGAAAAAGAAAGGTTTGACCGGAGGCGTAATCGACGGAAAGGAATAAACTAATGGAAAGGATGAATCTGGAGAGAAAGTTATTCATAGCAGCTATTTTTTGCATTCGAAAGATAATAAGGACGTTCTAGATTTATGGTATAGCTCTGCAGAGAGTTATCAATGTTTGGCCTTGGAAAGATTTCGTTGATAACGCGTCTGAATGATGTCAATTCCGATCAAAATGATTACTACAAAGTAAAATGTCGATATAGGCATTGCTTGTATTGGTTCGCCAGCTAGGTGCATATGGCCAAGATGCGCACCCTCGCTGAGTAACATAATACCGACGATAAAGAGGATAAATAATCCAAGAACTTCATAAACACGATTTCTCTTCAAGAATTCAGATACTTTGTCAGCAAGGACGATCATGATAAGTCCGCCTATCAAAATGGCGATTATCATTACCCAAAGTACTTCAGTGAGTGAAATGGCGGTAAGAATGGAGTCCACAGAAAACACAAGATTCATCACAACAATCAGCGCTAAAGTATGGGCAAATGACTGCGTACCTTTCGATAATGCTTCTTCTTCTCCATCAAAGGTGATAATGTGCCAGATCTCTTTGACGGCCGTATATAGGATAAAACCTCCACCGAATAATACAGTTAAAGCATGAATAGAGAAATGACCATCGATGAACGCCGGATTACCAAAGGAAAAAACTTCTTCTTGAAGTAAGGGAAGGGTTTGAACCACAATAAAAAGAAGAGCAATGCGAAGAATCATAGCCAAAAAAATTCCGTATTGACGAATGCGTCTTTGTTGTGTGAGCTCAACTTTTTTAGATTCAATGGAAATGTATAGTAGGTTATCTATACCAAGAATCGCTTGCAACAACACAAGCATAAAGAGGGTAGGGAGATGTTGGAGAATATCCATTATTGTGGTTTTAGGGCATTGAAGATAACCATTAATCAAATGAGCGTCGGACTATGTGGCCACAGTATAGTATCTTTCCAAAAAGGTATTTTTTATGAGTTATGCCATCCGTTATCTGCATTTCATCAGCATTTTGTTGGTCTATTCAGCGGTATTTACTGAATTTATTATGTTAAGTAGAACGCTAAGCCGAAAAAAGCTCAGTTTTTTGGCCAAAATCGATGGGATATACGGAATGGCTTCAATTTTCGTCGTAGGAGCGGGAATGGCGATGTGGTTTGGATTTGACGCTGGCTTAGGATTTAAGCCTTCAGGCTGGTACATGGAGAATCCCTTATTTCATTTGAAATACGGATTGTTCGTCCTAGTTGGAATTCTTAGCATTTGGCCAAGCATATTTTTTATGCGTCAGCGTAAAGGTGATCAGCAAGAGGAAATTCAAATTCCTAATCATATTAGAGCGATTGTACGAGTAGAACTGATCATTCTAAGCATCATCCCAATATTAGCAGTTTTAGCTGCTGCAGGGATATCACTATAACTTTTTGAATCCATAATGAATTGGCATTCAATTACTTATTTCACCTTTATTCCTATAATATATATTATGTTAAGTAGCAGATTCAAAAGAAAAGGGACAAATACTGCCCCCTTCTCTGCATATAATTACCGATTACCCAAAAGTGATTGAATATTATCAACCATGGTAGAGTATTCTGTATTCTCTGGATCTATATTCTGGGCAACCATAAGGAATGCTAGAGCTGGTTTAAGATATGTTGTGTATCGCTCTTCATTCATTGTATTATACGTTGCATCATCAAGATCTGTCATTTCATTCAATGATTTACCCGCTTGATTGAATTGCTCCACTAAAATCACGCCGCAGTTATACTGTGCTGTGTGGTTATCGGGATTAAACGTTATGGCCGTTTCAAAGCTTTTAAGGGCACTTTCTACATTATCATTTCGAAAATAGGCCTCTCCTTCTACTACGTAAAGCATGCTTATTTGTTGCGAGATTGCCTGGTTTTCAGGATCTTCTGATAAAGCAGAAACTTGTATGGCTATAGCGTCCTGTACAATACTCATTCCTTCCTGAATTTTATCAGCCATGAGGTAATAGTTGATTTCGTCCGTCATTAAGTCAGCATTTCCTGGGAAGAATGCCTGTCCCTCCTTGATTTTGGCTAAATATCCTTCTAAATCTCCTGCACTACGGGCTTGGTCAGCCATCAATCGAAAGGAAACCACTGCCATATCCGTACTATTTGCTGCGAAAGGCATTCCTTCACCATTCTCACGTTCTAAAAGTAAATCGGTGACAATTACCCCAATGAAATAGCTTGCTGCGGTTTCATAGTCTCTAGCGCTGTAGAAATCCACACCATCATTATAGAAGGCTACAGAGAGACTTTTTAGGTACATGATCATATCATCTTTGGTGTACATGTCAATTCGTCCATCAGCTAAATCAAACGATTTGTCGTAAGCATCTAGTGCTGTTAAAAGGTAAGTGGGGTCTGTACTCTTTACAACGGAATCGGAACCCAACAGTTGATATACCTTAGCATAGGTATACCAGGCTTTCCAAAATTCAATCGTTTTCTCGTGTTTAACCACTTCGTCAATGATTTGCTTAGCCTGAAGCAGATCATCAGGGTTTTTACTTGAGAGATAAGCGTCAATATTGGTTTGTGCTGAATAAATTTTGTTTTTCTGTGCTTCTGCAATGGATACAGTCAGTACCAAAATCAACATGGGTAAAATGTTACGTAATGTCTTCATAGTATTCGTTTACGATTTTCTTTTAATTAAATGCTTGTTGGCATTTACAAATCAGGTGCCAAAGTTATGGCACCGCGTTAATATTAGTCAATAATAGAGAGAAAAGCCTGTTTTATGCCGACTCCTCTCCTTCTGAGTTGTCTTGGTTAGTGTCGTCAGATGCTGAAGTATTACCCGAAGCATCGGCAGAATCTTCGCCTGAATCATTTGCAGGACTACCTTCACTGGACTCGGTACCTTCCGCGTCCTCTTCAGCCGCCTCTAAGGCATCTAAGCGTTCTATTTCTTCTCGTTCAGCCTTACCGTCTTTCACAATGGCAAGGGCAGCAATAGAGTCTTTGTTGCCAATCTTGATCAACTTCACGCCCTGCGTATTGCGGCCTAAGGTAGAAATGTCTTCAACCGCCATACGAATGGTAATCCCATTTTTCGTGATGATCATTACATCATCATTGTCCGTGACATACCTTAAAGCGACTAGCTTCCCTGTTTTTTCGGTTACAGACATTGTTCGGACTCCCTTACCTCCTCGATTGGTTCGACGATAGATCGGATCTCCGGTTTCAGGATCATCAATAAAGGTTCGCTTACCGTAACCATTTTCAGAGAGCACTAGCATGGTGCCCGTAGCTCGATTTTCTTCGGTAGCTGAGATAATTCCCACAACATGGTCTTCATCTCCTTGAAGCGTCACACCGCGAACCCCAGTGGCTGTTCGGCCCATGGAGCGCACTTTGCCCTCTTCAAATCGAATGGCTTGCCCTTTTGTTGTTCCGATAATAACTTCTGAATTACCGTCGGTCATTACCACGCGCTCAAGCTTGTCCTCCTCTCGAATGGTAATGGCATTGACTCCAGCTGAACGCACATTGGAATACGCACGCAATGACGTCTTCTTAATCGTACCTAAGGCGGTAACAAATAAGAGGTAGTTGTTATCGAGATATTCCTCCTCTTTCAAGTTAAGCACAGGAATAAAGGCCATAACCTTATCATCCGATGGCATTTGTAGGAGGTTTTGAATCGCCCTACCCTTTCCTGTTTTGGACCCTTCAGGTATGTCGTATACCTTTATCCAGTAACAACGACCTTTTTCGGTAAACAGCAACAAGTAATTGTGGGTTGTTGCTGTGAACATGTATTCTATAAAGTCTTCATCCCGAGTAGTAGATCCCCTACTTCCTCGACCACCTCGGTTTTGACTTCTAAACTCTGCTGAAGGCGTACGCTTCATATATCCAAGGTGGGAAATCGTAATTACCACCGATTCATCCGGAATTAAGTCAGTAATATCAATGTTTCCGGAAGAGTAATCGATGTCGGTTCGTCGCTCATCGCCATACTTAGCCTTGATCTCAAGGGTCTCTTCTTTCACCATTTCCATCCGAATACCTCGATTTTCAAGGATTTCTTTCAGTCGGGCAATGGTTTTCATTAATTCATCGTACTCTGCACGAAGTTTTTCGATTTCTAAGCCGGTGAGCTTAGAAAGGCGCATTTCTAAGATGGCTTTCGACTGTATTTCAGAGAGCTCAAAGCGCTCCATAAGGCCTTTCTTGGCCAAGTCAACCGTCTTGCTTGAGCGAATTAATGCGATAACCTCGTCGATGTTATCTACCGCGATGATCAGTCCCTGAAGGATATGAGCGCGTTCTTCAGCCTTTTTCAATTCAAACTCAGTTCGCTTGACAATTACATCATGGCGGAACTCCACAAAGTAGTGAATGAGTTGCTGAAGATTTAATGTTCTTGGACGACCATTTACCAGACAAACGTTGTTTACACCGAAGGATGATTGAAGTGGCGTGTACTGATAGAGTTTATTGAGGATGATATTCGGTATACCATCACGCTTAACGTCGATAACAACGCGCATTCCCTTTCGGTCGGATTCATCTCGGATATCTGAAATCCCATTGATCTTCTTGTCATTAACAAGGTCAGCGATTTTCTTTACAAGGCTGGATTTGTTGACTTGATAAGGAATCTCTGAGATAATGATTTGTTCCCTTGCTCCATTGGTTACAATTTCTGCCTTTCCTCGAACCACTACTCTACCACGGCCCGTTTCGAAAGCTTCTTTTACACCATCATATCCATAGATTGTTCCGCCTGTAGGAAAGTCTGGGGCAGTTACGTGCTGCATTAGACCTGCAATATCAATTTCTGGATCATCGATGTAAGCACAAACTCCATCACATACCTCACTGAGGTTATGAGGTAGCATGTTGGTCGCCATACCTACAGCGATTCCGTTGGCACCATTGACAAGAAGATTAGGGATGCGACTCGGCAATACCGTAGGCTCTTCTAAGGAATCATCGAAGTTTAGTTGGAAATCAACGGTTTCTTTTTCGATATCCTTCAGCACCTCATCGGCTATCTTTTCCATTTTGGCCTCAGTATATCGCATAGCGGCAGGGCTATCACCATCGACAGAGCCGAAGTTCCCTTGGCCATTGACTAAGGGATAGCGCAAAGACCAATCTTGGGCCATACGCACCATGGTGTCGTACACGGAAGAATCACCGTGTGGGTGATACTTACCTAAGACCTCCCCTACTATACGAGCTGACTTCTTGTGGGATTTACCGGAGGTTAGTCCAAGTTCCTGCATTCCGTAAAGCACCCTGCGGTGTACGGGCTTCATTCCATCGCGAACATCGGGAATAGCTCGAGAGACAATGACCGACATCGAATAATCGATGTATGCGGCCTTCATTTCTTCGGCAATATCTATGTTAACTATCTGAGAAGAACCTTGGTTGTTTGACCCTTCTTGCGGATTTAAATTTTCTTGTGGATTCTGGTTATCGTCCATAGTCTCAAATGTAAGGTTTTAGACCGCCATTTTTTGCATTAATTCAGGGGCTTTTCCACACATGTTACGAAATCGTTAAACCCTTTATATTTAAGTATGCGCTTTGTGTTTTTCCTCCTATTGATGACCTCATCATTAATGGCTCAAAATTTACGTCTTGACGTGAATGCTAATCAAGTGGAAATGGAGGTTTTTATGCTCTACATTGGCCATGTTTCTGAGCATGGAGAGATAACCTATGATTTACATGATTTATCAGCACAATCTTCCTTCAATTTGCCTCACACTTCTTCTTTGGTTTTTGGCGTCGATAGTGTTTCTCAAGTGCTGTCTTCATATGAAGGTGTTTTTGATCCCTTAGAAGGCATGTATTGGACTTGGCAAAATGGGTATATCGCAATTAAAATGGAGGGAAACTATATGGGTGAGGACTTTGTCTATCACTTAGGAGGATTTCGTGAACCCTTTGTGTGTTATCATGCTCTTGAAGTAGCTAATCATAGTCTTTTGACCATTGATTTGGATGCTTTTTTCTCAAACCTTCCATCTAATGTTTCTAGGCAGATAATGTCTCCTGGAAATGAGGCTAAAACAGTCTTTGATACCTTTATAGATCATGTGTTGCTGGACTAAACATTGCGGGAAATTCCTAATCATTACGCTGTGCGCCGTATTGGTCTATGGTGTTAGTCAGGGAGAACGATGGTTTACTCCTTTAGCTCAACCGCAAGCCCATGACCTCAATCCACCGAAATATTTTGGAGATATGGTCTACGATATATCATCAAACCCTTTGACGGCAGAAGGCATTGCATTGGGTCGCGCCTTGTTCTACGATCCAATATTATCCTTGGACTCTACGATATCTTGTGCTAGTTGTCATTCCTCTTACACGGCCTTTTCGCATGTAGATCATGCCTTAAGCCATGGTATAGGTGACACAATAGGTAAGCGTAATGCTCCGCCAATTCAAAATGTGGGATGGCATAAGTCCTTCCGTTGGGATGGTGGCCTAACGCATCTTGATGCTCAGGTAATGGCACCATTGCATAATGCTACCGAAATGGCAAGTAATCTGCCTTTAGTCTTTGAGCGATTGCGCCGGTCTGATCACTACCCCGCTCTATTTGAGGCTGCCTTTGGGGATACAAGTATTTCTACGCGAAGGTTTATTGATGCGCTGGTTCAGTTTCAGCTTATATTGATTTCGGATAATGCCAAATATGATTCCGTACGCCGAGGAGAAGCAAAGTTTACAGCACAAGAAAAGAAGGGATTTAAGCTGTTCAAGCGAAATTGTGCCTCCTGTCATAAACCTCCACTGTTTATGAACAATGATTTTACCAGAAATAATTTGCCTATTGATTCTTCTTTAATGGATTTAGGTAGATATCACGTTACGCATAGACCACAGGATAGTTTACGCTTTAAAACGCCGTCTTTACGCAACATAGAATATACCTATCCGTATATGCATGATGGACGGTTCAAAACGATTTATGAGGTGCTTGACCATTACAATGAGAACATGATGCCCTTATCTCATGAAGAACAAACCGAGATCTACGCATTCTTACTTACGTTGAGTGATTACTCCTTTATCCGGAATCCAGACTTTGCCTTTCCGCGTTAATTTTTTTTTTCTATTTTGACGGGAATTAATACAAAACATATGATACGAATTCCTTTAACGTTTCTATTCGCAACCCTTGCGATATGGGCTTATGCGCAGTCTGTTACTCCTCCTGAGATGGCCTATTGGCTGCAAAACACAGAGGGAAGTACGGCAAGACAATATGTTCAGGGAAATTCCACACCCATTGCTCAAAATTGGCTCGTCAATGTCCAACAAGTAGAGTACTCTAACGACTTTGTCTATGTCTCCTCTAAGGGTATTCCAGCATATGCCATTGGACCATACCTTGATGGCAATCCAGGAGGAACTGGGGAGGTCGACTACATCTTTCAGATTCCGAGAAACCCTGTGCCAAATACAGGGAATATCACGACCACCCGACTAGGTCAGATCGGCGTATTCATCAACGGAGTTCCATTATTTGATTGGCAAGATGGTGCTTCATACAGCGTAGCACAGGGCACGGACGTGCGCGGTGGGCCTGGAGGTGGAGGCGATGGCATATGGAATCGCAATGCTATTCTTGCTGAAAACATCGGATTTGATTGCGCCAAAGGACATCCTGCGCGAGATGCTTACCACCATCATCAAAATCCTCAAGCCTTTAATGCAGATTTAGCCCTCCTCTCTAACATATGTGATGTATATCCCTCTGATGGTCTATATGTGCTGGATTCTACGATGCATTCACCGTTAATTGGATATGCCTTTGATGGATATCCGATTTATGGAGCCTATGGATATAAGAATGCCATGGACGCTTCATCTGGTGTTCAGCTCATGGAGCCTAGCTATCAGCTGCGTGGAGATATTGGCGCTGTAAGAACTAATGGGCCGGCAGTAAATGTAGACTTCCCTTTGGGTTGGTATTATGAAGACTTTGAATTTGTGAATGGATTAGGTGATCTTGATGTCCATAACGGACGATTTTGTGTTACGCCAGAATACCCTAATGGCACCTACGCCTATTTCGCTACAGTAGACGAAAACTGGAATAGTAAGTTTCCCTACGTAATTCACTCATACTATGGTGTGGTTGAAACGGACAACTTCGCTCAAATGGGACCAGGCAATTCAGGGACTCAGGTAAATATCTCGGAACCTACCACAATTCAAGATCCTGATAGTATTGTATTCCCTGTAGATACAACGACTGGACTTGAGGAGATCAATGGTTTAGAAGGACTTTTAAATATCTATCCGAACCCTACTTCAGAATTTATCGCTGTGCAATGTGTAGGAGTTAACTATGATGATATTGAGCTTAGCTTGTATGATATGCAAGGTAAGTTGGTCGCTCAGGATATTCTCCGCAAAGGATCTACGCTTTGGTATTTGGATACTCGAAGGTTGTATAATGGACAATATGTTTTGGAAATGTCGAGTGTTCGAGGGATGGTGCGGGAGAAGGTCTTGATTCAGCGCTAGGCTATACATAACTACAGTTATTGTGTTTAACACAATGGGCGGGGCTCCGCCCCCACCCTCCTCCCTTTCAATCTAGCTTCCTAGACTTCACATTTTTTAAGTGAGTTAGTATTTGGATAGACCGCATGGTCCATTTTTCTTATGTGTCATTATGGAATCTTAAGAAATTGGCATCATCTATGTATAATCCCCATTGTATTGTGGATAGAGACAATGTACATCCACAAAAAAGCGTTTTATATTTCAGAAAAATTTCAAACCATGGGCAAAGTCTTTTTAGAGCCTTCAATTCTATCGTTGGGACCTTCATTTATTGCAAAATCATTTGGCGAAATGGGTCTTATTGGTCAAGGGGTTATCGTCGTAATCCTTATACTAATGATTGTATCAATCTATATCACGATTGAGCGATATCTCCTTATCCGTAAAGCGAACAATCTTGATGATTCCTTTATGCATCGCATACGAGAAAATGTTTTAAATGGTAACGTTGCGGCAGCCAAGGACTTATGTGCTCGAAATACCTCGCCTGTTGCGCATATGATTGGAAAAGGTGTTTCAAGACTTGGCCGTTCACTCCGAGATATCAAAGGAGCTATTGAAAATCAAGGGGGGCTTGAGGTCTACAGACTTGAAAAGAACCTGAACATTTTAGCGACAATTAGTGGTGCTGCCCCCATGCTGGGTTTCTTGGGAACTGTAACGGGCATGATTACAACCTTTGCGAATCTTGCTGAAGGGAATAACGCTGTTGACCAACTTATGGGTGGTCTTCAAGAGTCAATGCTTACGACAGTTTTTGGATTGATAGCAGGGATCATTGCATATATTTCCTACAACCTGCTGTCCAGTATGGTGCAAAAGACCATGTTCCTTATGGAGGATAAAGCGGTAGAGTTTATCGATTTACTTGAATCTCCCTCGAACTAGGCATTATGAAGTTTCGTAAACGTTCAAAGATTAGTGCAGAGTTTAGCATGTCGTCCTTGACGGATGTAATGTTTCTCTTGCTTTTGGTCTTTATTATTCGATATGATATTAAGGTAAATCCAGTTATCCTTCTATCTCTAGATGAAGCCTCCACAGAAGTTGTGGAGGATGAGTCTGAAAACTATGCCATGTATGTCATGGTAGATGAAAAAGGTGTCATAACCATTAACCAGGACACGATCGCTTTAAGCAACTTCAAGGACAGTCTCTTATCAAAGGCAGTATCGCTAGACATTGACAACAAGGTAGAAAAGCACCCTGATCCAGTTGCTTATGGTACAGCGTATTCTTATTTCCTTGCGGTAGATAGCAATACAAATTGGCATCAGTTTGAACCTGCGATTACCCACGCCAATGCACTAGGTTTTAAAATCAAAATGCAGTTTAAAGACACGGTTCCAGTAGATGAAACAGGAGAAGAATAGTCTAACTTACTAGGAATGGTATAATACCCGTTAATGAAAGATTTAAGAGAACAATTAGCATCAAGAATTCGTCGTATATCCTTTGGGAGTACTACCATATTGAGCGCATTGCTTCTATTTGTTATCTTTTTTATCAACTATGAGGGATGTGGTATTCGAAAGGTGGATAATGTGGCAGAAGAGGCCAATGGTGAAGAGTACATTGATGCAGAACACTTGAGAAAAAAGTATCGTTTCCCCATTGATTTTGACACTGCGCGCAAACAACAATTTCATTTTGACGTAAATAGCCCTAACCTATCTACGGATATATACTACGATCCAAGTCAAGATGTATCCAACCTCGCAAGACTACCAAAAGATAGCTTGGTAAAGCATCAGGTGGCAAAGACTGTTCATACAGATTCCGCAGATCGTCACGCGGGCACTCGATTGGCACTGGATAGTGCTGGAATGCCCATAGACTTTGTTGACTCTATACCTTTCGTGCCAACATTTAAGACGAAACTAGCATTGGATGTGTGGTCTCCAAGACGAGGCGTTCCTGTAACTATCCGATTAGAGAGCAGTACAAATGATACAGCTTTTGTTCAAGTAACTCAGCGAACGGGGCGTGCCAATGAATGGGATAGCCTAACCTTTGATTTTTCCATACCCGACTCGGGAACGTTTAATCCTGATTCGATTAGCTATGATCGTATATATGTTTATTTCGATAAGGGTGAAGAAAAGCGCAATGAATCCTTTTATTGGGATCGCCTAGAACTTGTGGAAACAGCGAAACTTATATCCTTTCAGGAAGCCTCGGCATCAAAGTCGTCCACTGCTAAGGAAGAGTCGCCTAAAAAGCCTCAAACTACCAACGAACAGAGGAAAGTTACGAAGCCGGTAGAGTCCAGTGAAGATAAGTCTCCCCCTTCCGAGCAAACGAATACAGATTCTGATAATACACCCGAAGAGAAACCCAGTGAATCCATAGTATTTGGGGGTATAAGCGGGACCGATTTAAGCGGTACTGAGGATAATAATGGAACGATGGGTGAAGGCCGCGATGGGGAAGCGGATAATGGGAAAACTTATGGTTTTGGGGGAAGCGGAAATGGTGGAACCCTTCTTTCTAAGGGAAGCTGTTCACCTGTCAAAACGTTTAGTGGAACTCAAATTGTGAAATTGAAAGTTTGCATTGATCACAATGGCAATATAGAGTCGATTAAGTATGCTGGCGGAACAACACAAGACGATAATTTTGTAGACGCCGCGAAATGCGCTGTGAAAAAAAGCGAGTTTAGAACAAAGGGGATGACGAGTAAGGATGATGCCTGCGGCACATTTACTTTCACAATTACTCCTGGTGGTATGAGCTTCTAATGCAGGTTATCTGCTAACTTACCTAACTAATTTTACTAGCTTAGTAAGCATAACATAGTTGCTATGAAGTCATTACTTTTTTCGTTGATTTTATGCCTTTCATTTTTGGGTCTTCGTGCTCAAATTGAGTTAGAGCAAATGCTTCATTCAAAGCATATGGTGATAATACAGCTCAATACGAGCACAGGTGAATATGATAAGTTGGCTGATTTGCCGTATTCTAACTATATTTTTCTAACAGACAGTTATTATCTGCATAGTGACGAATCAAAGCCTAAAGGGGATTTTAATAAAGTTCCCTGGCACTTTAAGGAACAGACTACAGACAATAAGGATATTTACTTGAAAGAAAACAATAGGGAAGTAATCATTGATTATCAAGAACAGACCATAACATTCAATCAAAATTGGAATGAGGTCTTACAGAAGTATGAAATGATTCTTACCGTGTCATCCTTTGATTAAAAACGTAACTTAAAGTATACTTCCCCCAAAAATACATGAAGAACACACTCGTTATGAAAAAGATATATACTCTGTTAGCGGCTATAATGATTACTTCTTCTCTCTTCGCCCAAATAGAGCCAGGGCAGATGATTCATGCGAAATATATCCACAAATACACTCTTGATTTGTATACTGCTGAATATGAAGAGACGATATCTGAGTGGTACTCCTCCTATTTTCTTTTTGAGAATGATTTCTACGTCTTCATGGTCGATGGTCAAGAGGAAGATCCCCAAAAAGTATGGTGGGAGTACTATGATAGCAATGAATATGGGGATGATATCTATGTAAACGAATATGGTACGCAAATACTAGTGGACTACGAAAATCAGTCCATCACGTTTTATAACGACTGGAATGATCGCTATGAAAAGTATGAATCCATACTAACCATCTCCAAAATCGAGATACTCGAAGACTAGATTTCCTATGACCTATTCGGAATGCATAGAGTGGCTCTATGGTCAACTCCCTATGTATCAAAATGTTGGTAAAGAAGCTGTAAAGAAGGATCTTACAAACATCTCTCTTCTATGTAAAGGCTTAGGAAATCCTCATAAGAAGTCAACCTTTATTCACATAGCGGGCACCAATGGGAAAGGTTCGGTCAGCCATATCCTCTCTTCCATTTATCAGGCCGCCGGATTTAAAACGGGTCTATACACTTCACCGCACTATCTGGACTTTCGGGAACGCATTCGCGTCGATGGTCTAATGATTTCAGAAGAAAATGTGGTGTGGTTTGTAGAAGAGCACAAAGAACTGATATTAAAGGTATCCCCTTCCTTCTTTGAAATAACGGTAGCCATGGCCTTTGATTATTTTGCAAAACAACAGGTCGATCTTGCAATCATTGAAACGGGACTTGGAGGGCGCCTAGATAGCACCAATATTATTCATCCCATGCTTTCAATCATTACGAGAATTGGTTTAGACCATATGAATATGTTGGGACCTGATCTTGCAAGTATTTCTAAAGAAAAGGCAGGCATTATAAAACATAATACGCCTGTTCTCATTGGAGTTGATCAAAAGGAAACCAAAAACGTATTCAGTCAAGTGGCTAAAAAGCAGCACGCCAAAGTATATTATGCAGACCGTTTAAACACTTTGCAAGGCGAGCATTCAAGGATTACTTTAGAAAAAGGACATGATCTAGAATGTATCCAAGGACAATTCCATATACAGGGTAAAGAATACGCTTACCAGAGTGATCTTGTGGGCACTTATCAAAAAGAAAATATCAGGACAGCCTTTCAAGCCCTGTCTATGCTACCTCTAGCTTATCGACCTAGTCCTGAAGCTATTGGCAAAGGGTTAGGTCAAGTTGGACCGTCTACAGGTTACATGGGACGAATGCAGGTCATACAAAGAGAACCGCTGATTCTTTTAGATGCTGGACATAATGCGGACGGTATTCAAGCGCTTTTAGATAGCCTACCAAATTATGGTGGAAGACTGCACGTTTTATTTGGAGCATCAGCAGATAAGGATATTCAAAGTGTTCTATCCCTGTTTCCAAGCAATACCTGCTTCACATGGACACAAGCAAAAGTGGTCCGTGCCATGAATGCAGAAAAACTTAAAAATGAAGCTCTTAGGTTGGGGTATACCGGAAATGCCTACCATTCCTCACAAGAAGGATTTACTGCGGTGAAAACTATGCTGACCTCTAAAGATATTTTGATAGTGTGTGGATCTGTTTTTCTTGTGGCGGAAGTCTTAGCATCTGCTACATAAACTTATCGATTCGCTCCATGCTCCATTCGTACAAGGCTTCTTGAATAGCCCTCCTATCGCTAATTGGATTGGCCTTGGCAATTTTACAGGCATCGAAATATTGGCCAGATATGGAGGCTACATGGGGATCAGAGGCTAGATAAATTGATGTTTTGGCGCCTTCCTCAATAGATATACCTTGAAGATTAGAGAGAAGCGCCCATGCATATTGGTGGAGCTTTCGGTCGCTTTTATGTCCAATTTTGGTTTTTACAACACCTGGGTGCAAACAGTTTACGGTGATTCCTCGACTAGACCATAATTCAGCGCTGTGTTTTGTGTAGACTACGTTGGCTAGCTTAGAGCGTCTGTAGGCGGCCATGATAAAATATTTGCGATCACTCTCTGCACTACATAATTTAAGCTCTTCGAGGCTTAGTTTCCCTTTGAGATTTGCCCTAGAACTAACATGGACGATTCGGGCTTTAGGGTTTAGATGCTCTAGCAGAAGATGACACAAGAGAAAGTGGCTTAAATGATTGACGGCCATCGTTTTTTCCACCCCATCTTCTGTCAAGGCATAATGGGAGAAAGTTCCTCCTGCATTGCATAGTAAGACATCAATCTCTTGCTCCAAAGCAATGACTTGTAATGCTGCATTTCTTACCGAGGCTAGGGACGCTAAATCTACTTGGATAATATTAATACTCAGCATGGGAAAGTGAAGAAGAATATCATTAGAAGCCTTATTGGCCTTGTCAAGGTTACGACAAAGCCACGTCTGGTTATATCCTAATTTGGCTAGTCCCTTGGCGGTCTCCAATCCTATGCCGTCATTAGCGCCTGTGATTACTGCATGCATTGCTCGATGGGCTTAAAGGTCTAAATCATCCCAATCAAAATCATCGACATGGTTGTCCTCCACGCCTTTATGCTGATTATCCATTTCATCAATCTCTCGACGATCTTTCTTTGTTGGTCTTCCAGTACCTCGTTCCCGATACGCCGTGGGTAAGGCAAAGGCAGATTTTAATCGATCAATTCGTTCTTCAGGTGGCGTAATATCCTCGTAACAGGCCATAGCTACTTGGGCTCCTACTCTTTTTTCGATAAGCTTTAACACTTTAAACTGCCGGTTTTCGTGGTGAAGCCTTACGCGAACGACATCACCTACTTTGACCTTGGAAGATGATTTGGCAGGGCTATCTCCCAAGCGTACTTTGCCATTGTCGCAAGCACGGCCAGATGCAGTGCGGGTTTTAAAGATGCGCACAGCCCATAACCATTTGTCCACTCGAACACTCTCCATAGACATAAATATCGTCTTCTTTCCGTTAACTTCAGTGAAGAGATTCTTTTTCTCCTCTTTTTCTATGGTGTTAAGGCGTTATTCAGTTTTTTTCTGCTTGTTCTTTGTGATGGTATTCCGGCCTTCCACAAAGGCCCAAAATCACGGGGCAAATCTCTGGATGGATGTTAAATCAATCCCTTATGCCCATTCTCACAATGATTATACACGCAAGAATCCCTTATTTGATGCACTCGATGCAGGATTTAGAAGTATTGAAATTGATGTCTTTGCTCATGAAGGACAGCTTAGGGTCTCTCATATTGGCTTGTTTCTCAAACGCAAACCCACTATTGAAGAACTTTATGTCCAGCCACTACTTCAGATCCTGCCTGATTTAGAAAAGGTGCTTCAAGCCAACGGAGAATCCTTAGAGATAATGATAGACTTAAAGACAGGTGGAAAGGAAACTATAGCCTTATTGGCAAAAGCGCTTGAACCACTTACTCCTTACCTATCCACTTGGGATGGTCCAACGTCAATTCATAAGCGAAGCGTTACGATTGTCCTTAGTGGAGGATATCCCAGAGATCTATTCTCTTATGATATGGATGTGTCCATGTTTTTTTTGGATGGAAGGCCTTGTCACTGTTATGGTCAACCTGATCTTCGAATTACAAGAGTTTCAGCCCACTACGACCAATACTTTACCTGGAATGGACGGGGTGATATGCCAAAGGCGGAGTATGAGAAGCTTTTAGAGTGTGTGTATAATGCGAAACGCTGTCATCAAAAGCTTAGATTTTGGGGAATGCCACAGAAAAAATCCATTTGGCGCTTCTTTACTGAGGCTGGTGTTGAATGGATAAACATTGACCATATCAAGCGCTTTACACGATATGTTCAAGAGAATTAGTCAGCACATAATTTGCTTAGCACACCGAAATTCCTATATTTGTCGTCCAAACATCGCGGAGTGGAGCAGTTGGTAGCTCGTCGGGCTCATAACCCGAAGGTCACAGGTTCGAGTCCTGTCTCCGCTACTAAAAAAGCCTTGATCAATGATCAGGGCTTTTTTAATTTACTTTGTATTATGCGATTCTATTCTAAAGTATCTCTTCTTCTAGTAGCAATCGTCACAGTAGCCTTTTTTGCTCCGCTCATATCCATGTTTTTCAAGGATATAGCGCTTGAGTCAAAGCCAGCGCCCTTCGCCCTATTAATAGTAATCTATGGATTCGTAATGCATATGTTTTATAACACACATTACACGATTCGTGACAATATGCTCCAGGTTCAATCTGGTTTTATTAAGTATCGGACTATTGATATAAAAACAATAAAGTCCGTTGAACCCTCAAGAAACCTTCTCTCCTCTCCTGCCCCTTCATTTGATCGAATCAAAGTACGGTATGGGAAATGGAATATGATTTTGCTTTCTCCGAAAGATAAAAAGGGATTTACTGAGGCCTTAGCATCGATCAATCCTGAGATTGAGTCGAGCATTTTGGGTTAAGTTCTGTTTAGGCCCACCACATCCCGCCTCCCTACGGGGAAGATCCAGATTCCTTTTGACATTGTCAAGGTGTAATGAGTATAAGCTGTTTATCGCTGAGCATGTTGTGGATTGCCATCAAAAGATGGATTAATTGAGTAAAGAATATTTTCAGTTAATCCCTCGTTTACAATGTTGAAAATCATCCATTCTCTCTATCTTATGACCGATGAAGTTATTTCGTTCTGTTATGTCAACTAGGGCATTTAAATTATGCTCCATTTTTTGCCTTCTAGCGCTGTCTATGAGCAGTTGCAAGGAGGAGGTGCATCAGCAAGCAGAGATATCATTTTACCATTGGAAACAGGACTTTAGCCTCGACTCTAACGAGCTAACTATTTTGTCTGACAACAAGGTGAATGAGTTGTATGTGCGGTTTTTTGATGTAACGCTTGAGGATGGAAAGTGTATTCCAGTCTCAGTTGTTGAATTAGACACATCGACTATTCCTTTCGAAATTATTCCATGTATATACATTGAAAACAAGGTGTTTAAAAAGGGTGTTCCAAGTGATTTATGCCAGAATGTCTACGATTTAGTTAGAGAAATTGAAGAAATTCATTCCCTTTCCATTCACGAAATTCAATTTGATTGTGATTGGACAGAGACTAGTGGCCCTAATTATTTTCAATTTCTTCAAGGCTTTCAAGATATTTCGTCATGGACTATTAGTTCAACCATTCGACTTCATCAGTTTAAATATCCTCAAAAAACAGGGGTGCCACCGGTCGATAAGGGGGTGCTTATGTGCTATAACATGAATGACATTTACGATGTCAATACAGAGAACTCGATAATTTCAAATCAAACACTCAAGACCTATATGGATGGATCCACTTCCTACTCTATTCCCTTAGATTTAGCCTTTCCAACGTATCATTGGGGATTAGTATATCGATTGGATGATTTAGCACTAATCGTTAACGATATAGAAGCTGATTCCATTCCCAACTACCCTTTTACTAAGTTGAGCGGTACTAAATATCGAGCGGATTCGAGTTTTTATTTCAATCAAACCTATTTTAATCGTGGAGATATATTGCGAATTGAACATTCAGAAACAAAGGTTCTTTTAGAATGTGCTGAAACTATTGCAAATAACGAACAACGTTTTGGCAAAGTCATCTTTTATCATTTAAACAGTCAATCCATTCCATCTTATGACCCATCCTTTTTTCAAAAGATTGCAAATTCTATCGGTTAGCATCCTTTTAGGACATTCTACACTTTATTGTTGCGTTTCTGGCTACAGCTACAATTCAAACTTTGACAAGGCCCTTCTTTTTGGCAATGCAGATTTTGCAGAAAGCTACAGTTCATGGCTTTATAGGTACTCAAATTATGATTATCTCCATAATCAAACAGTTTCACTTAATGTACAGGATTGGGCTCAATTTTTTGAAGGAAAGTATACTCCAGACAGTCTAGTGTCAGTTATCTACAGGGGGCATGATTTTGAATCGAACCGTGCGGAACTTAACAGCTTAAGGAATAAACGGAGTACAGAATTGAAACTAATAGCGAAAGAAGAGTCCTTCATAGAATATCTTAAATTGGCATTAGAGGTTGAGGCCATACTTGAAAATAATACGTCAGCTTGGGAATATGATCGTTATTGGGATGACAATCCCGAGCGAACCAAAGAAGGCGTTTTAGAGAATGGTACGACAAAATTCAACCGATTAGTTCAACAAGCAGAGGCACTAATCAATCGCAGTCAATTTTCATTTATCAGGGAACGCACGGCATATCAGCTTGTAAAGCTATATCGATATAACAACCAATATTCTCTAGTCGAGGATGTGTTTTATCAATACTTTACAGGGTCTACATCATTTATATCTTATTGGGCCATGGAACATCTTGCAGGAGCACTTATCCATCTCGAAAGAAAGGATGAGGCGAATTATCTATTCTCCAAAGTCTATATGAACGCTCCGAGTAGACAGATTTCGGCATATAACAGTCTCTCTTTTATGTCGGAATATGATTTTGATGCAGCAAAACGTCTGTGCATCTCAGATGAAGAGAAGTCAGGACTACATTTTATAAGAGGAATGAATAAGTCTAATCTAGCCTATGATGATATCAATTTTATAGTCAAATCCGTTGGAAATCATGAATTTGTACGCATTCTTATGTGTAAAGAGATTGTCAAAATAGAATCCGCCATTATTGACTTTAATCAAAACAATTCATCATATTCATCTGAGACTATCGGGCAATATTCACATAGATACGCTCTGAGGGATTATGATAATCAATATCTATATCAAATGGGTGCCTTTGCGTACTTAGACGATTTGATTAGAATTAGCAACAAGATGATGTCAAATGATTCTGAAGACAGTTTTTGGAGATTAAGTACAGCCTATCTATACTATTTAAAAGGAGACTTCTCCAGTAGCCAAGAATGTTTAGGTACGCCTCCGACTGATCAGGGTATGCTAAAAATGTATGAGGCTATTCGAGCATTCAATGTTATCGAGGGTAATGAAATATTGTCCATAGAACACGAAAATGAAATTGGGGAGATTCTGCTGTTTTTAAATGATGGTCAGAGCACACTCAGTAGTATAAGAGATACGCAAGCAAGGATAACTATATGGCAAGACGAGGGAACGGATATCAATCGATATATCTTCAATCTTCTTTATAGCAAATACCTAAATCAAGGAGATTTTTATAAATCGATCATTTTTAACTGTAATCATTCCTCTAATCAACTTCTTTGGGATATTCTTGATCAAAGCACAGTGGATAGTTTTTACAAGAATCTTCAATACATTCAAAATCTCTTGGATACACAAGCTGTAAGTCCTAAGTCTGCTCTAACAAAGTTTGGTGAAGAGGTATATTTTGCTCCTGCTATCCGTAATCTTACTCAAAGGATAAGCCATCACGAATTAAGTAACGATAGTCTAATCCGGATATATCTGCATAAGATGAAAGGAAAATTCCTGCTCAGTGACCTAAACAATATTGCTGATGCTATTAAACATTTTGAGAAGCTACCTGAAGAATCACTGGACACAATGGCCAATAACCCATTTGCATTTAAATTTAAACCGTATGGCAGTGACTCGATTATAAAAACACTAGAAACCCCATGGGATACATGGACAACATTAGACCTCTCTAGGTGTTTAGATTCTCTTCGCAATGAATCTAAGCAGGAGGATCAGGGAAAAAATCTCATTAATTTTTCAGTAGCATATTTAACCCAATACTCCGATGAAAAATTATTAAAAGAATACTTATATGAGGGTATTCAAAGCGAATACCTCACCCGAGAGGAAAAAGCTCAAGCACTTTTTATCATGTCACGGTGTGATCGAACTTTATACCATAATACAACGCAATATGGTTTGTATCCAAGAGCTATAAACGGGTATTCAATCCCTGATTTATATGAATACAGGTTTTCTCACAACGATAATATGTGGGGTATAGGTAGGTGGTTAAAGGATAGGCAATTATGGAAGAAACAAAATGAAGAGATGTGGAGGGAAAACAAAGTATTCTGGAATGAATTTGATGAGGCTTACAGTGAATCCTTTAAGGTGTTAAAAGAGGAGTACGCCGATACTGAATTTTATCAACTCGCTGTAAAGGAATGTGCCGTTTTTGAATTGTATGTAGGCATGTAGTTCGAATACGGCCCACCACATCCCGCCTCCCTACGGGGAAGATCCAGATTACTTTAGACATTGTCAAGGCAGAATGAGAATTTGGAGTCTTTGGTTTGGTAAGCAGTATTAATACCCTCCTACCATTTCATGACCTTGCATTGCTTACCTTTGTATTGTGAGCAATACCTCATCAAATCACAAGGCAGGATATGTCAATATCATTGGCCTACCGAATGCAGGAAAGTCTACCTTGATGAATGCCCTTCTTGGAGAAAACCTAAGTATCGTAACCCGTAAGGCGCAAACCACTCGTCATCGTATTCTTGGCATGTATAATGATGATGACCATCAAATCATCTTCTCCGATACACCAGGGTGGATTCTTGAGCCTGCTTATGCTTTGCAACAGGATATGAATAATGCCGTTTTACAAACGTTTGAAGATGGTGATCTGACCCTCATGCTGACAGAAGTCAATCGATCACTGCCTTGGGAAGGGAGCTTTCTTGAAAAGGTTCAGAGTGTAAAGACCCCTATTGTTATTGTGGTGAATAAAACAGACCTCGTTAAAGATGAAGCCTTGTTGTTTGAGCAAGTGAAGATTTGGAAGGAAAGAATCCCAACCTGTGAGGTGTTTCCTGTATCCGCGCTCAATCAACACAATACTGCAGAGCTAAGGGAGTTTATTCTGTCGAAAATACCTCAACATCCCCCCTACTTTAATAAAGAACACCTCTCTGACCAAAATGAGCGATTCTTTGCCTCTGAGATTATTCGCGAGCAAATCTTGGAACTCTTTCATGAGGAGATACCCTACGCCTGTCAGGTCGAAATTATAGCCTTTAAGGAGGAAGAGAAGCTCCTGCGCATAAGCGCTGAAATCTTTGTAGAGCGCGATTCCCAAAAGAGAATCATTATTGGTAAACAGGGATCTAGCCTAAAAAAGCTTGGTATTGCCTCTCGAAAGAAGCTTGAATCTTTCTTTGGAAAGCAAGTTTATGTGGAGACCCACATTAAAGTGCGTGCCAATTGGCGGAACAGTGAACATTGGCTTAGACAGTTTGGTTATCGAAAATCGTAAATTACACTCTTTATGCATACTGTAGCCATTGTAGGTCGTCCCAATGTGGGCAAGTCCACCCTTTTTAACCGATTAATCGGTGAACGTAAATCCATCGTTGATGATGTCAGCGGTGTGACAAGAGACCGCATCTACGGGGAATTCGAATGGGGTGGCAGAAAATTCAACCTAATTGATACTGGTGGTTTTGTATCGCACTCCAATGAAATGTTTGAAAAGCGTATTCGTGAGCAAGTCAAAATTGCCATGCAAGAGGCACACGCTCTGCTCTTTGTAGTGGATGTTACAACGGGTATAACAGACTTGGATGATCAACTGGCACGCCTTTTACATCAAAGCGACAAAGCAGTTCATGTTGTAGTCAATAAAGTCGACAATAGCCAACGACTCTATGATTCGAGTGAATTCTACGGAATGGGCTTTGAAACGATTTATCCAATATCGGCCATTAATGGATCAGGATCGGGTGAATTACTGGAAGCAGTGATTGAAAGTATTCCAGATGATGATATGGATGAGGATTTGGAAGAAGGACTTCCTCGTATTGCAGTGATTGGTCAGCCCAATGTAGGAAAATCATCGTTAGTTAACTTGTTTATTGGAGAAGAGCGTCAAATTGTAACTGAAATCGCTGGGACAACACGGGACTCGACTCATACTCGATTTAACAAGTTTGGTCGGGATATTATCTTAATTGATACGGCAGGAATTCGAAAGAAATCCAAAGTGCATGAAGACCTTGAGTTCTATTCGGTTATTCGTGCTGTAAAAGCCATGGACGAGGCCGATGTATGTGTCTTGATGCTTGATGCCACTAAAGGGATTACTACTCAAGATGTAAGCATTTTTAGTGTGGCAGCACGCAAGAAAAAGGGAATTCTCATCGTTGTAAACAAATGGGACTTAATCGAAAAAGAAACCAATACAGCGCGTGATTATGAAAAAGAACTTATCGAGCGAATTGCACCTTTCCGAGATGTGCCCATTGTCTTTGCTTCCGTTCATGACAAACAGCGCACATTGAAAATTCTTGATGCCGCCATACATGTCTTTGAGAATGTCAAACGACGCATTACCACATCTAAACTCAACGATGTGATGCAGGAGATTCTAAAACGCTTCCCACCACCTGTAGTGAAGGGTAAAAACCCTGCTATAAAGTACGTGACGCAATTACCTACCCCATTTCCAGCCTTTGCATTTTTTGGTAAGCATCCTAGATATATCAAGCAAAACTATCGCAACTATCTAGAGAATAAAATGCGAGAAAATTTTGATTTTAAAGGGGCCCCTATTCAAATATATTTCAGAGAAAAAGGATAACTTATGACCATGTCTTTTACCAATCGTTTTCTTGGACTGCTCGTCGCAGCGTTTTTCCTCCCATTGATGATGAGTGCTCAGTGTGAGACTCTATCCATTCCTTATGCATCCTCAGTTAAAGAAAGTGGCAAGCTGGTGTATCAAGGGCCCCAGGTGTTTGGCTTAGGTTGGGAAGAAAATGGGGCTATGGCCTACATGGTACATGGAGTACATCAGTCCACTCAGACACAATACTCTCTAATTCTAGTGCAGGACATGGTCACAGATAATAAGATTGAAATGTTATATCTCGATAATGATGTAGATGCTTCCTACGTGCACGACCCATGCTCTGTAATGGAACGCAGCGATGTTAAAGAAAAACTGAAGAAACACAAGATTCAGTCGAGTGATCTAGGTGTTTTTCATGCAACTCGCTTTTACACTCCCTATCAATTTAAACTGGTTGTAGAACCGACGCGCTTTGCTTGTTCTGCAGGTGAGAAGGTAGATGCTTCAAAATATGCTCTAAACTTTTACCGAGGAGAAGAGTTTATCAAAACAATAGGCAGCGATGTAGGTGGAGAGGAGCATTTGAACATACTAGGCTACATATCCTCTCCCCTTGAAGACCGTCTTGCAGTGATTGTCGAGACCCAAATGACGGCATGCGGCAAAGACAAGACCTTTGCAGATATTGCCATCTATGGTTGCAAGGTGAACTAAAGTGATTTTATCGCATTAGCCAATAGACCAATAGCCCGCCAATTATCAGGCCTTTAAGAAAAGAAAGGTAGGCGATACCCAAGTCGGACATCTTCCATTTTTCCTTCATCCATGCTATTCTTCGTCGTTGAAATTCAAACATTTAATCTTTGTTGTAGTAAGGCAAAATTTTCAGTTCCTGGTTACAAAATCTTACTTGGATGTAATAGATTCCAGCAGGTTCGTTTATAGAAAAACTATTCTGTTCATGTCTTTGGATTCCACAAGTTTGTCCAAGGGAGTTTATAACAGAAACTTCTGCTTGCTCAGGGAGATTGGTTAAGTAAAATGATGCGGTTTGAGCATTAGTTATTAATTGTATGGCTTCGGGATTGACGAGATCTTCTGAAGAGAGAGGGAAAGTACAGTCTTCGAGAAAGGATTTCACATAGTCCAATTGGGATTCATTGGCTGCATGAGAAGCATTTCCTCTTATATGATATACTTCCTGTTGGGGATAAGCATATTCGAAGATGAGAGGCATTCCCATAGGGTTTCCCATCATTCCACTAATCATAGAACCATTATAGCCTTTGTACTGAGCGATTAGATAGGCCGCCTCCTCTGCCGGAAGAAAGTCTACACCTACAGGAGAACTTCCTCCATTGTAGGGAATCAAGGGGTCATTATCGTTACAAATACTGAGGTAGGCCCTTGCAGTACTTGGAATTGCCGTCGTATTATATCCGCAGTTTGACAAACTGTTATCGGTAAGGCCTGAGGGCATGTAAAATGCTGCATCGTGGTATTGGAAGGTATTCATCTGAGATACAATAGCAACGATTCGATCAACGCCTGGGTTATTGTTTTCAATAAAGAGCCTGTTGGCTAATGCTCCACCGTTCGAAGATCCCAGTATGCGGATTTTATTCGGATTGACATTGGTAAATGACTGTAAGGTGTCAATCAGTGACCCAACGAGATCGGTATCAGGGGCATCACTACCCTCTTGACAAATATTCCAGCTGTTTTGATAGCCTGTTGGAGCCACTAGGATATGACAAGACAATACATTACCGAATTGATTGGCCATTTGATCGCCATTTCCTCCATTTCCGTGCAGTAGAATGCAGACGGGAAAGCCTCCTTCAGGTGTTACTCCTCCATTTTCAGGAACATTAATGGCTACAGGAAAGTCATAACCATTTGGCTCCTGAGACCAAGTATAGGATTGATCGAGATTGGATGAGTTAGACAGCTCTTGCCCATAAACCATGTGGCTGAGCATACAAAGGAAAAATAGTCTGATACGCATTATACTAACTTACTGCAGCGTGTAGGTAAACTCTTGATATAGCTCACCACGCTGGACTGTAATAAGGTAAACTCCCGGGCTACCTTGTAATTCAAAACGACCATTTCCTATGGATTTGCAGCCTACTAGACTTCCTTTGCTGTCAAATACAGTGATTTGATCCCCTTCCTTCCATCCTTCAAAGCTTAGCATGCCTTGACCTGGATTGGGATATACAGCTAAGCCCAAGTTTTCAGCATAGGCAAGCGATGACACGGTATCTACTGGTGCATCGGGATCAATCACCTCGCCGTCATACACAAGACTATTATCATTGCTTACACTTTGAACGTCCTTAAGTACCCAGAGGGCAGGATCTATTTCAACATTGATGACATCCTCATTGATAAGCCATCCAAAGGACTGGTCTCCCGCGTCAATACTATGTCTTAGTGTCCGCGTTGAGCCCCCAGCAAAGGTTAGCTCGACTTCTAAGGGCGTATGAAAGAAAGCTGGGCCGTTGACTGTTGAAGGCGTTTGCTGAAAGTTTATGGCAAAGACAGAGTCCTGCTGAGACCAGGTGATGTCAAAGAGTGGAAAGCCTTCTCCACGAAACCAGTCATTAAAGAAATCGTCAAACACAATTCCGCTTTCCCGTTCAAGAAGGTCTTCAAGCTCTTGAGTTATCGCTACATCGAAGGCCTTTTCAGTTTGATAGGTTTGAAGGATGTCAAAGAATAACTCATCATCATTAATCCAATGGCGAATCATATGCACTAAGGCACAACCTTTATTGTAAGTCAATCGAGAACTAAAGATTCGGTTCGGACTAGATACATCGTCGACATATACGCTTCCCCCATTCTGGCTTTTTACGCTGTTATGAGTTTGCTGCATCATGTTTAATCCTGTACCTGGGCTCATATGCTCTTGAAAGAGGTATTCCGAATAGGTGGCAAATCCTTCGTTAAGCCATATATCTTCCCATGTGCCGCAGGTCACATTATCCCCAAACCATTGATGGCCTAGCTCGTGAGCCGTTAAGTCTCTTACAAAGTAACCTTGTGTTGTCATGGTTTGATGCTCCATTCCTCCGGATAGTGGGGCCATACAGTGTCCATACTTTTCTGCCGCAAAGGGATAAGGCCCATACACCGTAGAGAAGTACTCTAGCATATCAACGGTCTCATCAATATCATCTTGGAATGTATTCAACAGGTTGGGAACATCATAGACATAGTTTTGAATAAATACAGGAGGTAAGCCCACTGGATTGGCCGTAATGTTATACTCCTGATAGGGCGCGACGGCCATAGAAACGAGGTAGTAGACCATTGGATAGCGCGTAGACCACTCGTAGCGCTTCTTACCATTACCGAGATCGCTAATCTGAGTCAGTATTCCATTAGATCCCGCTTTGTTGGGCTCTTCGACCGTTAACCAGATATCCATGCTATCGATTTTGTCATAGAGATCTTGCTTGCATGGCCACCAATAGTGTGCAGCATAGGGCTCACTTAAGGTCCACATAGCATTTACACCCCATGAGGGCGACTGATCTTGAAAAATCCCTCCAAAGAAGCTCCCAGAATTAGGTGGCAGACCCTCATAATCGACAACGACTTCAAACACCTCGTTTTCGAGAATGGGAAAAGTGAGTCCTACGGTAATCGTATCCCCTGAATGTGTAAAGTTCATGGGATTACCGTTGATTGTTAAGGCGGACACTGTTAAGTTATTGGACAACTCGACTTGATAGGTTGTAAGTAAAGGAACAACGCAGGTTGCTCGTGTAGTCACCCTGCCGTTACGCAAGTAAGTAGATGTATTACTGACTTCTAATTCAAGCTTGTGATAATTAATATCGTAATCATCCATGGCCGAAGGCATCTTCTCCTGAGCAAAGAGTAAGGCATGTTGCTCAATTTTGTGCTTTGCGCAAGCATGTTGGGCAGAAAGTTGATTTCCAGAAGTAAAAACAAGACTTAGAAGCGTGGCCAATAAGGCTCGCTGAATATTATGTGTAATCATTCTTTGAATATACGAGTAAGGAAGCGGAAAGCCTATGTCATAAATGACGTGGTATAAGTCTAATACTCCTTTTCTAACTCTTCTTTGATGGCTTCGATGATCCGAGATTGATGACTTATGACGGCTATATGACTTCCTCGTTGCACCGTGTAATCAACCTTGGATAATCTAGAATACCAAAACAGTAAATCTCGAGTGCCGTGGACTCTGAAGACCTTGGCATTCGGTTGAGCACTCCCCTTCCAAGACACGACAGCACGTACTCCAAATCCAACAAATGCATCTTGTGCATCTTGGGCCATAGCATACATTCTTGAGGCGAGTCCTTTGGGTTTTCGACGCACTTTCATGCGCACAAAGGCACGAAAACAGGCTAAGGTGATATGTCCACGCACGAATCGATAGAGTTGAGTCGCATGAAAAAGTTTGATTGGCCATGGCTTTTCGCCGGCATGGGCCATGGTTGATATAAGAATGACGCGCTCGGCAGGATATAGACGATTGATCTCCATGCTTATCATGCCGCCCATTGATGTCCCTATAAGTACAAAGGGTTTTGAGGGGTCAATTTGATCAGCCATTCGACCTGCGTATTCAACTAACGACTCTCCCTTCTTGTGAGGGATAAACTCAATCACCTTCGTATTCGGAATGGCTTTGCAATAGGCCTCGTACATCCGTCGGTCAGCTCCGAGACCGGGCAAGCAATAGATCGTACAGTCTTTGAGTTTTGGCATATTGAGAAACAATCTAGTTTTTCAACGACTAAGTCGTACGCTGAGTAATCATATCAGCTATATGAATCAAGTCTTGTGTAGAGTTCTTCGCTGAAATATTATTTAACTCATCAAGGGCTTGACGATGATAATCAAGCATGAGCGTTTTTAGGTATTCTTTGGCCCCGCAATCCGTCATGATCTGCTGAACACGGGCAATACGCTCTTCTTCAGTGACCTGGTTTGTGCCCAATAGATAGGCTCTATCTTCTTCAGATACGGCGCTTTCCAAGGATTTAATGAGTAAAATAGTCTTTTTTGTATTGAGGATATCGCCTCCGATGCGCTTTCCAAAGGACTCATCCCCAAAACTATCTAAGTAATCGTCTTGTAGCTGAAAGGCTATTCCTATGAGTTCACCGAATCGGTAAACTCTTTCAATATCCTCAGGACTCGCTTGCGCGACAATGGCTCCCACCTTTAACGCGGCTCCCAATAAGACAGCGGTCTTCCATGTAATCATTTGAAGGTATTCGCTCTCCAATACAAGATCACGTTCCTCAAAGTCCATGTCCATTTGTTGTCCTTGACAGATTTCAATGCTTGTATCTACCATACAATTGATAATGGCAGCTTGATGGCTTGGATCGAGGTTGCTTCTACTCCACTGCAATGCCATCATTGACATAGTATCTCCTACTAAGATTCCGCTGTCAATACCATATTTGGTATACACTGCTGGTTTTCCTCGGCGTAACTCCGCATGATCCATGATGTCGTCATGTACTAAGGTGAAATTGTGCAGTAACTCAATGCCGTAAGCCGGTTTGTAGAGATCTTTTAATGATGCGCCAAACAATTCACCGCCATAAAGGGTAAGCAATCCTCTAACTCGCTTTCCTCCCGTCGACATAGCATATTGTATCGGCTCATAAAGCGAGGAGGGACCTTCTTTTTGGAGTGATGAGGTGTAGGCATCAAACTGGGCTAACATGGCGTCTAAGTGTCTCATAGGAGTTTATTCTGTAGCATCATCAGCATTACAATCAATGTAGGCAAAGTCAATCTTTCGTTCTGCAAGGGAAACACGAGCTACACGCACTCTAACGTGATCTCCCATGCGAAACTTAATTCTTGACCGCATCCCTGCTAAAACTAAATATTCTTCATCAAACATAAAGTGCTCGTCAAAATGATCAAGATCAACAAAACCCTCACATTGATTATCCTTAAGCTCGACAAAGAAGCCCTTGCTGAGCATTCCGCTAATCATACCCTCAAACTCCTCTCCCAATCGATCATGTAGGTATTCACATTGCTTGAATTTTATAGCTTCTCGTTCGGCTTCAATGGCTTTGCGCTCCATTAGGCTGCTTTGCTTGCATAGCTCTTTTAGCTCTTCGCGCTCGAGACTCGGTGTAGTTTCTTGAATACATTCCCAAATGATACGATGGGCAAGGACATCGGGATACCTTCGAATGGGTGACGTAAAATGGGAATAATGCCCAAATCCTAATCCATAGTGTCCAATGTTTTCAGGGCTATACTCTGCTTTGGACATGGAGCGAACAGCGAGTTGCTGAAGAATTTTCTGTTCAGGTTTACCTTGAATCTTGGTCATAAAGCGATTTAACACCTCTTTGGCTTGAACACCGTCTTCGAACTTTAAGCGATGACCAAAACGTGCAGCCACGGACGATAGCTTCGCCAATTTTTCTAGAGAGGGTTCATCATGAATTCGGTAAACCATATCCCTAGGCTTTTTCCCTTCCTGAAGTCGGCTTACATATTTTGATACGGTCGTATTGGCAAGCAGCATATATTCTTCAATAAGCATATGGGCTGCTTTACGCTCCTTAACATAGACGTCAATAGGATGACATTTCTCGTCGAGCTTAAAGCGTACTTCAGGTAAATCAAAATCAATAGACCCTCCGTTAAAGCGTTCTTTTCTGTATTGCTCGGCCAATTGGTTAAGCCGTTGAATGACGACGATAAAGTCCTCATTTCCTCTTCCTTCGATACACTCTTGGGCTTCTGAATAGGTAAAGCGGCAATCGGAGTTAATCACACTTCGAGCAATTTCAATATGCTCAATCTTCCCTTTGGGATTAATATCAAAATATACACTAAATGCTAAGCGATCTACCTTAGGCTTAAGCGAGCAGAGGTCATTAGACAAGCGTTCGGGCAGCATAGGACACACTCTATCGGGAAGATAGACTGAGGTGGCGCGAAAGGCAGCTTCATCATCTAAGGCAGTACCTGGTCTTACAAAATGACTTACATCGGCGATATGCACTCCTATGCGCTCCTCTCCGCCTTCAAGACGCTCATAACTCAAGGCATCATCAAAGTCCTTCGCATCATCTGGGTCAATGGTAAAGGTCAAAGTAGATCGAATGTCCTTTCGGCTAGCTATTTCATCTTGAGGAATACTATCTGGAATCTTAGCCACTTCCGCATCTACGTCACTTCCAAATTCTAAATTGAAGCCTTGATTGATAAGGATGTTTTGCATCTCAAGGTCGCTTGCCTCAAGATCGGTCATAATCTTTTTGATTATGCCTGACGGGCCGCGATCACCATCTCCCCATTGCGTGACCTCAACCAATACGGTATCGCCCTGTTTGGCCTTGTTTAGTGATTTCTTGGGCACATAGATATCAAAGTCTACCTTGTTATCGAAGGGTAAGATAAAGGCAAAGCCTTGGTCGGGACTTGCTTCTACCTGGCCGATAAAGCTGTTTCGACTCCGCTTGACAACTTCTTTAACCATACCTTCAGGACGACGTCCAAACTTGGTGATTTGCACGCGTACTTTGTCCTTGTTGAGCGCGTTATTTTTTGCGCGTGACGGAATGAAAATATCTGAATCTAGGTTGTCTACAATGACATAGCCATTACCTGAGGCAGTGACTTCAATAATTCCTTCGATAAGCTCACCTGAGGCAACTCGCTCTCTTTTGGATTGTTTGATGTAGATTTTACCGTAATCGTTAATCTCAATTTTACCCTTTCGCTCAAGGTTTTCCAAAGCATGCATCACCTTTTCGTGGTGGAATCGCTTGATGCAGTGAGCAACGAGTTGCTTAATCTTTACGCCAGGATGTTTAGTGATATAGGCCTTGACCGTCGATTCGACGCCCTTTGGAGCGTGTTTGTCTGCCTTACCTTGTCGTTGCGCACGACCTGGTTTGCCTTTCCTTTTACGGCCTTTCATAATGTGAAAATACCTAAGCTGAGCACCCTAATACAAAGTAGTTATTCACGTAGGCCATTATCCTACCTTGAGTCGTCGCTCAATATCGGCTATCTCTCCTTTAGGAATGGCTTGAATTAGCTTTTGAGTATAGGCCTTCTGTGGGTTATTGTAAATAACATCGGAGCTATCATACTCTTCAATTTGTCCAGCATTCATCACAACCATTCTATCGCTAATAAACTTCACTACCGACAAATCGTGCGAAATAAAGATGTAGGTTAGATTAAATTCTTCTCGTAGATCTAACAATAGATTGAGTACCTGGGCTTGGACGGATACGTCAAGGGCAGAAACTGACTCATCACATACAATGAATTCTGGCTTAACCGCTAAGGCACGGGCTATACAAATACGCTGACGCTGTCCTCCAGAGAATTCGTGGGGATACCGACCGAAGTGTTCTGGGAGCATTCCTACTTTAAGTAAAAGCTCTTCAACACGCTCTTTGCGTTCTGCTTCATTGCTGTAAATCTCATGAACGGTCATGGGTTCGCGAATGGCGTTACCTATCGTCATTCGAGGGTTTAGCGAAGAATAAGGGTCTTGGA
>JBMYZU010000006.1:54017-135650 GCA_049610685.1 Chitinophagales bacterium | reverse complement strand
ACTGGGAATCTTCTATGTGGCTGGATTGCTTTGATTGCCACGACGTATCAATTTACCCCGAGTGGAATACCACGTTCAATGTAGAAGTTGAGTCTGCCGAAGGTTGTATTAACTCTTTCTCTTTTGATGTGGAAGTTGTCTCTAACCCTACGATTGAAACTACCGGTGACGAGCGCATATTATTAGGAGATTCGATTCAGCTTGGTGCTTTCTCAAACAATGCTATTAGTTACCATTGGACAAGTGATTCAAGCCTTTCTTGCGATACTTGTAACTATACTATGTTCGCTGGCGCACAGTCAGAGACCGTTACTGTCAGTGTAACGGATGCTAATGGTTGTGTAGCATCTGAGGATATTACGATCGAAGTGTTCGATAACTGTATCGACGGATTTTACACGATTCCAAACGTATTTACTCCAAATGGAGACGGGATTAATGATGTGTTTGAACCCTTAAGCTTAATCAGCACACCTGTAGAGAAATTTGCACTCTACGATCGATGGGGAAACCAAGTATTTCAAACCAATGATCCAGACGAATCTTGGGATGGTCGATTTAACGGTCAACCATTAAATGGCGGCGTATTTGTGTACACCTTGGAAGTTATGTGTCCTGATGGCAATGCAGGATATCATTCAGGGAATGTAACCCTTATGCGATAAGCCTTACCTACCATACATCACCTGGGCGTAGCGGGGTCTCGAACGGCAATTCGAGGCTCCGCGAGCCTTTTTCTAATAAACTTATGACGTTAACATTGTGTTAAGGTGTTGTATCTTACTGCCATGCTACGAATTATACCTATTGCCGTACTAACCTTAACCTACTTTACTTCAACCCTGAGCGCACAGCGGATGGCTTCACCTGAGGCTGATATCCTTAGTGATCAAGTGATTGTAAAAGCTCAAAGCGAATCAGATGTACAACGCGCGATTGAAGACGTGCAAAAAACGTTACATCTTCCTTCACTACAAATCAAGGAATTCATCAGCCCTATCCTACCGGCATGGACGGTGAGCTTTGATGCGAATGATGGTGACGTATATGCTGTAATTAAGGCACTCCATCACCATCCATCGATTGAGATTGCGCAAGGAGACCACGTGATTGAATATAGAGACACTGAACCCAATGACGCACTCTATGGTGATCAATGGCAATACGTTAATAATGGAGGAAGTGGAGGCGTACCTGGTGCAGACCTCGATGCAGAATTAGCCTGGGATATCACCACAGGAGGATTTACAGCAAATGGAGACGAGATTGTAGTTGCTGTCATTGATGATGGCGTTGAGCTTAGTCACCCGGACTGGGGAGACAATCTCTGGACCAACGAAGCAGAAATCCCAAACAATAATATTGATGATGATGGCAATGGCTATACCGACGATTACCTTGGATGGTCTGCCTACAGCAATGATGATAATGTAGGTTCTGGGGGCAGCCACGGCACACCAGTTGCAGGGATTATTGGTGCTCAAGGAAATAATGGCGTTGGTGTAACCGGTGTCAATTGGGATGTCAAGGTTATGATTATTGAAGGGGGTTCTCCAGAGTCAAGAGCAATTGCTTCATATAGCTATGCCCTTGTGCAACGTAAACGGTATAACGATTCAGAGGGTGCAGAAGGTGCCTTTGTGGTATCAACCAACTCCTCATGGGGTATTGATTATGGGCAACCATCCTCTGCCCCAATGTGGTGTGCTATGTATGACAGCTTAGGAGCCTATGGTATAGTCTCGGCGGGAGCAACCATTAATGGAAATGTTAATGTAGATGTTGAAGGTGATCTACCTACCGCATGTGCGAGCGACTATCTTTTAAGTGTTACCAACCTTGGGCGAAATGACATCAAAGTCAATGGAGCGGGATATGGAGCAACGACCATTGACTTAGGAGCGTATGGTCAAGAGACTTACACCTTAGACCAGCCTGGGTTTTTTGGAGGAGAATATGGAGGCTTCGGAGGAACTTCAGGGGCTACGCCTCATGTGGCGGGTACCATCGCCTTAATGTATAGTGTGGACTGCCCAGCCTATGCTGATTTAGCCTTAGATAATCCAGCAGATATGGCACTCAGAATGAAAGACATGTTACTCGAAGGAGTTACGCCAAATACTTCTTTGTCGAGTAATACTGTAACCGGGGGAAGGTTAAACATGTATGGTGCTGTTGAAGCGGTAAATGCTCAATGCCCTCGATGCAGTCAAGTCCCAGAATTCTTCACCAATATCCAAAGCAGCAATACCTTGCAAGTAAGCTTTTTTGAGCTGGAGGATGATCAAACCATTGGCTACTTTATCGAATATCGTTTAGAAGGCGATTCTGTTTGGAATGAATTTTTGGTTACCAGTGATGATGATATCCGAATTTCGTTTTTGGAGAACTTGTTTATGGCAGGATCAACCTATGAGATTCGAGTGCGTACGGCGTGCCAGAATAATCAAAATGCTGTGAGTGAAATTCGAAGTGTCACCTTCGATCCGAGCTCAATTGAAGATAATAGTCCTTTATTATCACTCCTTGTGAGTCCTAATCCAAGCAATGGGGTCTTCACGATTGGCCTTGAAGAAGAAGGTACATTCCACTACACGGTTACGGATACTCGGGGTCGTGAAGTTCTATCAGGAAAACTTACAGGACGAAGTGAAATTGATGCTTTTGCATGGTCAAAAGGCATGTACTTCCTCACGGTTTTTGATCGGGAAGGAGGCCTTCGAACAACACTTCCTTTAATTAAGAATTAGTAGCGTTTACTCACTAGTAAATACCGCACACACATTATTTCAGCGGCACACTTTTTGAGGGAATTATCTTCCCAACGGGAGGGGGTGGATCGGGTGCCTAGCAGGCATTATACACAGGAACAAATGCCCTTAACCCTTTCATTTATCGAGCTTCGATATGGGGTCTACATTGCCTCCACTACTACATTGCCATTTTTCGGGATTCATCGTCATTTTGTACATTTAATTTGGAATATTTCCATATTTTAGGACTAAAACCAATAATAATTCATGCAACGTGCCATCCTTCATATGGATCTCGACAGCTTTTTTGTGTCCGTAGAAAGGCTTTTAGATAGTCGTCTTCGAGGTAAACCCATTCTTCTTGGTGGGACAAGTGACCGTGGTGTGGTCGCTTCCTGTAGCTATGAAGCGCGCGCATATGGAGTACGTTCAGGAATGGCTATGAAAATGGCCAAGCAGCGTTGTCCTGAGGGTATCGTTATTCGAGGGAATTCAATGACCTACACTAAGTATTCCCGCATAATCACAGAGATTCTTAAAGAGGAAGTTCCCTTGTTGGAAAAAGCAAGTATTGATGAATTCTATGCCGACCTATCAGGAATGGATCAATTTTTTGGATGCTATGCCTACGCCTCTGAGCTACGCCGTAAAATCATCCATGAAACCGGTCTTCCTATCTCCTTTGGACTTTCCGAAAACAAAACCGTATCCAAAATAGCCACTGGTGAGGCGAAACCTAACAATCAACTTCGTGTAGATGAGGGAAGAGAAAAAGATTTCCTCGCCCCCCTGCATGTAGGAAAAATACCTATGGTTGGGGAAAAGACCTTGCATCGGCTTGCCCATATGGGAGTTCGTCGCATCGGAGTATTACAACAAATTCCAATAGAAATGATGCAGGCTACTTTCGGAAAGACAGGAAGTATCATATGGCAGAAAGCACAAGGCATTGATAACCGCCCTGTGATTCCCTACACCGAACGAAAATCAATCTCTACCGAACGAACCTTTGACCGAGATACCACGGACGTGCACAAATTAAAATCACTACTCACGGCCATGGCAGAAAACCTTGCCTTTCAATTGCGACGAGGCCAGAAACTAACCGCCTGTATATCCATCCGTATTCGGTATTCGGACTTTCAAACGTATTCAAAGCAGCAACGTATCCCCTACTGTGCCGATGATGATGTATTAATTCGATATGCTTTAGATCTCTTTTCCTCCCTGTATAATCGAAGACTTTTAGTTCGCCTTATCGGCATACGTTTCAGCGACTTGGTTCACGGCCGTCCACAAATTCAACTTTTTGAGGATAGCCAAGAGAAAAACCAACTCTTTCAAGCCATGGACACTATTCGGGAAAAACATGGACAGCGAAGCGTTGTTCGGGCTTGCGGATTAGAAGCCAAAACCATTGGCAGACATAACCCTTTCTCTGGCGAACCGCCTGTTATACTAGCCCATCGTAAACAGTAGACGCGATGTACCTCAATTGCCATACTGCCTATAGCTACCGCTTTGGGACATTTTCTGAAGAAGAACTCTTGGGAGAGGCTCAGCGTATGGGCGTCACGTGCTTGGCCTTAACTGACGTCCACTCTACCTCGGCATGCCTCAATTTTATTCGTCGAGCCCCTACCTATGGTATCCGTCCAGTAGTCGGTATTGACTTCCGCGAACAAGGACGAGGACAATACTTTGGATTGGCAAAAAATAATCAGGGGTATTACGAACTCAATACCTTCTTAGCGGAAATACGGCACAACAAGGCCAAAGTCCCCATTCAAGCTCCTTGGTTTGAGAACGCCTTCATTATTTACGACTTTGCCTATGCCATCCAACATCCCTGCCTCCACCCTGAACGATTAGCACCCCACGAATTTATAGGAGTAAACCCTGCACAGATTGCACAACTTCTACGGCATACGTATCGGCGAAGTGATCGTATGATTGCTTATCAATCTGTGACCTTCCGCAATAAGCGCGATTACAGCACCCATCGCCTATTACGCGCAATCCAGAAAAACACCTTACTCAGTAAGTTGTCACAAACTGAACAAGCGACCTATGATGAGATTTTCCGCCCCCCAAGTCAGGTTAGGCAGTGCTTTGCAGGGTATGAATTATGGTTAAACCGAAGCCAAAAAATTCTTGACCAATGCCATATTGAATTTGATTTTAGTCCTGGACGTCCACCCCAAAATCAACGCTCCTATACGGGAGATAAGCACAACGACGTACAACTCCTTCGGCAGTTGTGTAATGATAACATCAGCCATCGCTATACCCATCAAGAAAAAAGCGTTATCCAACAACGCGTGGACCAAGAAATAGACGTCATTCAACAAATGGACTTTGTTCCCTACTTTCTCATCAATTGGGATATCGTCCAACATGCCCGAAAACAAGGTTTTTTCTATGTAGGACGTGGTAGTGGAGCCAATAGCATTTTGGCCTACCTTCTTGGTATAACTAATGTTGACCCCATTGAGCTCGACCTCTATTTCGAACGCTTTATCAATGTATATCGCAAGAACCCTCCTGACTTTGATATAGACTTCTCTTGGCGAGACCGCCAAGCGATAACTGACTATATTTTTAAACGATTTAAAAACGTTGCCCTACTCGGAGCCTACAACACCTTTCAATATCGAGCGGCACTCCGTGAAATGGGAAAGGTATTTGGGCTGCCCAAAGATGAAATCGATCGACTTATTGATGGGAGGTATACCTCATCAAGACTTGATGAAATCAGTCAGCTTACCTTGAGATACGCCCACTACATCCATGATATGCCCAACCACTTGAGCATCCATTCCAGTGGGATCTTAATTGCAGAGAAGCATATCCATCACTATGCGTCCACGGATCTCCCGCCTAAAGGATTTCCTACGGCCCATTTTGACATGCATATTGCCGAGGATGTAGGTCTTTTTAAATATGATATTCTCGGACAGCGCGGCCTAGCCAAAATCAAAGAAACCATTCAGCTGATCCATCAAAACCAACCAGATAATCCACCACACCCTATTGATGACATCCAGCATTTTAAGCAAGATCCGCGAATCAACCAAAAGATTGCGCAGGGAGGGTGCGTAGGTTGTTTTTACGTGGAGTCCCCTGCCATGCGCATGTTGCTTTCCAAACTACAAGCTAATGATTACCTCACCCTCGTTGCAGCATCCTCTGTCATCCGTCCTGGCGTAGCAAGAAGTGGTATGATGCGAGAGTTTATTCTGCGACACCGCCTTCCTGAACGGCGAAAGGAGGCCCACCAAGTCCTTTTGGAGATTATGCCCGACACCTATGGCATTATGGTCTATCAAGAAGATGTTATTAAAGTAGCCCATGCCTTTGCTCACCTCACCTTAGGCGAAGCCGATGTATTGCGACGAGGAATGAGCGGAAAGTATCGTTCTCGAGCGGAGTTTCAAGCCATTAAAACTAAATTTTTTAAGAACTGTGCGGATCTCCAATATGGACAAGACATCACCGAAGAAGTATGGCGGCAAATCGAGAGTTTTGCGGGCTATGCTTTTGCTAAGGGACATTCCGCCTCCTATGCCGTAGAAAGTTATCAGGCCCTCTACCTAAAGACCTACTACCCCTTGGAGTCCATGGTGGCGATAATTAATAACGGCGGTGGCTTTTATCGCACGGAATTCTACATCCACGAAGCGCGAATGCAAGGAGGAGAAATCGAAGGGCCATGCATTAATAACAGTTTAGCAGAAACCACCCTGTATGGAAAGACCATTTATCTCGGGTTTAGTCTTATCAAAGACCTCCAAGCCTCCACGATACAACAAATCCTAGAAGAACGTAAAACGCGTGGAGTCTTTACAAGCTTTCATGATTTTTCCAGCCGCCTATCCCTCGGGTTAGATGATGTTAATCGCCTGATTCGAATCCGTGCATTTCGAGACATCGAACCTTCAAAAACTGAATTGCTATGGCAAGCCCAACGAATTGACCAAGCCACAAAACACAGTAATGACCAACACCAACAACGCATGTTTCAAACGCCAATACAACAAGTCAATCTCGTAGAACTTCCAAGTCTACCTATTGAAGATGCCTTTGATGCTATGGAGTTACTGGGTTTCCCCCTTATCAATCCCTTTGAGTTAATTGCAGGTCCCACGGAAGCTGGGCTGCTTGCAAAAGACCTCCCTAATCATATTGGCAAAGTAGTCAGCGTGTACGGCTACCTCGTTACCATAAAAAACACAAGTACGATACATCGTGACCGTATGCTTTTTGGAACCTTCCTCGACCGGGAAGGGCACTTTATCGACACGACTCACTTCCCAGAAATCACAAAACGGTATCCTGTAATAGGACGAGGCATTTATCACCTTACAGGCAAAGTCGCCGAAGAATTTGGCGTCATAAGTATTGAGGTTAGTCAATGTAGCCCACTACCCTATGTAAAAGATCCACGCTACAGCACTTAACAGCGACCAAGATCTCTAGCGCTAAAAGACCTAAACTATTCGGTGCAAAACCATGTCAATCGGTCCTGATTTCACATCATACTTCGTTTGATCCTGAATATCTACTTCAATACTGATGTATGGATTGGATTTACATAGTACTTGAAGCAAAGAGGATGACTTAACCCTGTTCTCAAAGCTAGACTGATCTATGCTCATTTGATCTGAAGCAATGGATTGAAAGCCCAACTGTACATTATATTCTTTAGAAATTCTATTGTCAGGACGAACAGATGCAATCATAGTATGGACATCATCTCGACTAAAAAAGGCAGTTAACATAATCAATGAGGCCAGCCCAGGAAAAGGACTTCCCCAGTACGCCTGATCGTGTATAAACAATCCTGCATTACCCACACCATTGCGAAGGTCTTTTACATGAATAAGTCCTATAGGCTTGTCTGCGGTAATCACATAGTAGAAATCCACGTCCCGCCGCAAGGCATCAAACCAACTTTTTTGCGCCTCGGGAGTAATGACTTCTTGATAAAACATGTGTTGCCTGATATGCTCTGCGTTTCGCCACTGGCGTACCATCTCACAGTCTTTTTCCGCAAGTCTATCCAATCGCACATCTTTAGTCCAAATCGCCTGCATAACTAGGAGGTTACATGTTGTCCATTGAGCCTTGACGGATACTCCATCTTCCGCTTACGCTGCAAGGAACCAATCAGTCCAAAGGCAATCATAATGAACCCTAGAACAAAAAACACAAGAATGCCAATAGGGATGTTCTCTACTGAACTTGCTAGTTGTCCAAATTCCACCCCCTTATTACGAGCTTGAATAACTGACCCTATGGCAAGTCCTAAACCACCATAGAGCATCAATCGATACGGAAGGATCGTATAATTCAATATTATTCTCCAACCCAGCCCAATAAGTTTCAGCCAAGTATAACCAGAGGATCCCTCTGGTCGTGGGATATGGTTAACCTCTGTAAATACCGTAGAACGACTATACCACGCAAGGACTTCATCAAGATATACAAAGGATGCAGAGTATGGCTTTACGCTAGCTACTACCCTTGGTGCGATTAACTTAAAAGAAGATCCTTGAGAAGGTATGTTAGAATAGCGACTAATTACTTGGCTGAAATACTGGCTAAAAACTTTTCTAATCCCTTCGTGATAACGGGTTGTGTAAAGCCCATAGGTAATATCAGCGTTCGTATGATGGGCCTTGGCTAAAAGTTTACTAATCTCTGATGCTTGAACCTGACCGTCATCATCCAATGTAATCACCGAATAGGAAGCGTCAGCGTGCTGCAGTCCACAAAGCGTAGCGTGATGTTGTCCCCTATTGCTATCCAACTCAATTACCCGAACCCTCTCCTCTTTAGATGACATATCTTGAAGACGAGTAAACGTATCATCATCAGGGCCGTCCTGCACTAAGATGATCTCATGACAATTTTCTTGATAGCGAGACAAGATATCAGCAACTAACGCATTCAGTGCAGCGGTAGACTTAAAACATGGTATAACCACCGAGAACTTCATTGAAAGACTGTGTTCGTCACTAAATCTTTATCGAGTTGCACCAATGCGCTTCCCCAAGAAAGCCCAACTCCAAATCCGGTGAGCAAGGTCAATTGGTTGCATGTATGCGTTGCATTCGTGTAATGATCGCAAATAGTAATCGGAATAGATGCAGAAGAAGTATTGCCATACTTCATCAATGTGTCAGGAAACACCGTATTAGACCAATCCAATCGTCGAATGATCCCCTCAGAAATCATCTTGTTCGCCTGATGCAAAAAGACCTGATCTATTGCTGATGATTGAATCGAAAGCTCCTCTACAAATTTATTTATGTGCATAGGAATCTGAGATAGCGCAAAAGAAAAAACTGCCATTCCATCCATAGCTAATGTTCCTTGATATGGGCAGTGAATTGCCTTGCTACCCTGTCCATTAGTATTGAGGGAAAACTTCATACTTGATTCAGCATCATAGCCCAACGCAGTAACAGCAATTCCATCAGAAAAAATGGGAAGGGTTGAAGTATCGGAAGGATCAATGATTCTTGAGGAAAAATCCCCTGTAACCAACAAACCCTTTCCTTTGGTTTTCTCCAAAAGTGAACTAACCACAAAGAGTCCATAAGGGTATCCTGAACACCCTAAGTTTATATCAAAACAAACTGCGTCTTCCCGTAACCCCAATAAATGTTGGAGATGAATGGCCATTCCAGGAAGTTGGCTGTCGGGAGTTTGAGTGATTACAACACATACATCAATTTCCGTCATAGACCAAGACAATCGATCGCATAAATTCTTTATTGCAATCATTGAAAACTCATCAAGCCGATTGGACGGTTTAGCAATAAATCGGCTATTTATTCCAATCCGTTCAATCCAATTTCTATCATAACCGGTGTTCTCGTTTAGAACTTGCCCTTGAGGCAAGATCGACTCAATACCCCATATTGTAGAACTGCTTTGGAGAATCATTATCCCAAGGATTGCACAACAATATCAAACAAATCTCCCAGCGTTTGAGCTTGCTTCATTTGCGAAGCAGATACTAACACCCCATATTCAGCATCAAGAGTAGCTATGGTTACAAGAGCTAACATAGACGACCATAGGGTACTCGAACGAAAATTAAAATCCCTCACAGCGTTTTTCGAGTCCATGCCAAGCTCTTGAATAAGATGTCGATAAAACTCCTTTTCGCTGATCATAGTTCAAAGATAAAAACCTACAAAAAAGGGGAGCATTTTGCTCCCCTTACTATTGTATACTCATTGTTTATTTGACAAATAGTTTAGTTGTCATAACAGAGCCCTCACCCGATAGACGAATATTTACATATCCTCTATGCGGTGCAAGATTAAGTTCTGTGATACCGTCGGCATTTGGTGCACTGACAATTAGTCTACCGAGCATATCAAATACTTCAATACGATAATCATTTGAGAATGATGCATTCGAAGGATCTACAACAATCGTTCCGTCGACATCCCAAATCATAACATGAGCAAAAGCATCATCAATGGAAGTTGTCGTCGTTGCCTTGGCAATCTCGATCGCAAATCGTCCTGATGCCACAACTTCCTGATCATTGGTTACATCCAGTGAGGCAGTTGTTCGAACATTTTGACGTGTTTGATTTGCGCGGTCAATCAGGAATACATCGTAAGCTAGAGGAATTCTATCTGCATCAACATCAAACGCGAAGTTTGTTGCCAATCCCGGACTCACCTCTAATTCAATGATGCGTGAAAGATCATCTGTTAATGGATAGGTCTGAACCGCCATTTGATCTTCCTCATATTGAGTTGCGATTGTTGGGCGACCTATTTGAGACTGATACTTCACACCATCACCCATGACATCAAATCCTTCCGTAGCTCCTTCTGCGAAGAAAATCTCTGTTTTATCGCGACCATTCTCTGTCATCAAATCAACTTGTAGACCTACTAAGTTGGATCGGAAACCAGTACCTGTAGTACTACGCATTGCATTAGTGAAGGTTGGAGCGATTGGTGATACGGCAGCATTTCCGCCATTTCTCATTACAAAACCTTGCGCAATGGAAATTACATTTTGACCGGTAACAGGAAGAATGGATTGATACGATCCGGTATAGACCCCTGTATCAGTAAATGTGTTCGGGCTGTTTATCCCTGGATTAGCGACAATAAAGTCGGCAGTATTTACATACGATGGATAGGGGTTAGACAGAAGGTTCCATCCAGCACCGCTGAATATACCTCCACCACTATTGGTCATCGCAGGAGTAGTTATACTTCCTGTATTAGGCGTACCCACGAAGTCTACAGTACTTCCAGGAACGAGGAAGGTCATATATCCCTTACCTGCTTCCATTACCCCTGCTGACTCAACTACCCATCCTTCAAAAGAACAGTTATTGGCAAGAGACTCATCATAAGAGAATACATTACCATAGTTCGAACCAACATTTAATGAATCACATACCCCAGTATTTAGATATATCTGAGTTGTCAAATCTGGAGATACTGCTACCCCATCAGTTCCGACTAAGCCATTACCCAATGGTCCGCTTACATCATCTCCAATCTGAGTTAAGTTGGCCACTACTGGAGTACCTAGAATATGGAATTGATCCCCTGGGTTGTAACGCTCAACTACTATAGAACCACTAAACTGAGCACCTGCAGCTGTATCCATAAGCACACCATCTCCAGTCACATCAGACATTAAAGTCAACGTACCGTTATTGGCAAACACATCGAGTACATTTAACACTCCTCCAGGAGCAACACTCATACTTGCACCGCTTTCAATAACTGTAGGACCTAAGTCTGCAGTTCCTGTAATGACTGGATAATGAACAACACCTGTCGCCGGAATTGTGGACACATCCGTTAAACCAGGAACTACTCCACTGATCCAGTTTGTGACTACATTCCAATCACTTGATGTCAACCCAGTCCATACAAAAGAAGGCGCAGGGTTCACAGTAACCGTAACCGGTGTGCGTGCACTTGGACAACCACCTGTTGCATCCATAATCTCAACATAATATGTTGTCGTGGCATTTAAGACCGGTGTAGTATAGGTTGCCCCTGTAGCTAGTGGAATACCGCCACTCGACGCATCAAACCACTGATACGTATCATTGAGTCCTGCACCAGTAGCTGACAAGGAAGCTGTATTACCCGCCGTGATGATCGTTCCTCCTGCAGATGGTGCTGTAGGAGTTGGATTTACTTCGACAGTCACACTGAAATAAGTTGTTGGCGAAGAACATCCAGTAGATGTAGGCACTCGACGAACATAATAATCGATGGACGCACTTGGAGATACCGTTACGCTGCTTGTCGTACTTAGAACCGGCCCAACACCAGGTCCTGAAGCATACCATTCATAACTCGCACCTGAACCCTCAGTTCCACCAATGGCCGTAAGTGTAGTTGATGTTCCACTACATATTGTATCCGCTCCTGTAAATCCAGTAGCCGCTGTAGGCGGAGTATTCACATTGACCGTAACTACATCCGTCGCCGTACAAGAAGTATCGCCATTCATAGATAGTGAATATCCCGTAAGCGTGTATACTGTTGTATCGGTTGGTGTTGCTACCGGAGTGAATATTGCATTGCTATTAAGGGTTGCAGCAGGTGACCACTCAAATTGAACAGCCGCAGTGCGAACGTAAATGAATGCAGCATCCACATCATAAGTAATCAAATCTTGATTGTTGTCAATATCTACTACTCGAACTTGAACTTGCTGCCCTACGGCATTGTTTCCGTTGAATTGATAAACATTGAATGGAACGCCTAAGGCAAAAGGAGTAACCGTTTGCCATGCACTACCGTCAAAGTATTGTGCTTCGTACGCTGTATTCCATTGATCAAAGCTTGAAGCCGCGGTAATCGTAACGTCAATATCAGAGATAATTCCCGTAGTCGCCGAAGAAGTTAATGTACGCACCACATTAGCGTCATCCGCTACTGAAGTACCCATATCAGACTGTAGATTACTCTCGGTAACTAATGGAGGAATAACACTTCCGAAAAGACCAGCTGATTCCCCAAGGCAAATCGTTGTATCTCCAAGTGCTTCCGTTTCAGGAATGGTAGAAATTACAATAACGTTTGACGTATCTAAAGGACATGCATTGTTGTTAGAAGCAACAGCTTTATACAATGATGTCTGCGTAATCGCCCCAATCTCAGCCGAAGATAAGTTATCATTCGTTGCACCTGGAATTGCAGAATATGTAATCGTATCTGTAGAGATAATCCATGAATACGCTGCTGCATTATGTCCAGCGAGGGTTAATGGATCAGGCAACGTACCTCCACAGTTAACTTGCGATGCGCTTAGCGTTCCAACTACTGGTGGAATATCTTCCACGATTGTGAAGGAAGCCGTATCAGCAATACATCCATTGCCATCCGCTAAATTCACATAACCAGAGCCAGCATCAGAGGCAAAAATAGCGGAATCTGCACTCGAACCATTCGACCAAGACCATGTATATGGTGTGGAAGCATTAGAGACAGACGCCGATATAACATCTTGTTCGCCCAAGCAGATATTCATTGTTGCAGCAACTCCAATTACTGGTTTCGTGTTAATCGTAATCGCCTGAGAACGCAATGGCCCAAATTGGTTACACAAATCTGCACCTCGAACGGTTATGTTACCACTATTTGACCCAAGAACTACCGTAATAGCACTATTTGTCGTAGTGGCCGTATTCGATCCTCCATTGATTGAAGATCCTGTTGGTACAGTCCAAACATATTGACTCACGCCAGACAACCCTACAGCAGAGTAACTCACAGTATCCCCCTCACAAGCACTGAAGGAACCAGTACTTGAAGCAATGGTTGCCGTATCCACCGTCGGAGAAGATACATCGACATCCATGTAGATAGGAACGGACCATCCACAGCATGCACTGTTGACACGAAGCCTTACTTGATAATTTCCACCCGCATTCGTAAAGGTATGCGATGTAGTAGCACCATTTGAACCTCCAGAAGGTGCACTTGTTGTATTTCCATTATCTAAATCAATAATTGTCCATTCGTACTCTGTAGTAGTTGGAGAAACGGCAATTGCGCTGTTTGTTCCAAAGGTCACTGTTGAGTTAGGACAAACTCCAATGGTAGAAACGGCTGCAAAGCTCGATGTATCTGACACAGCAGATGGCGTCACTTGAGCTGCAGTGATTTCTGGCAGCACGCGATTCGTTTTAATGCGTACATAATCCGAAAGCGTCGCGCCTCCTGTGGTTACATCAAAGCTACCGCTAGAAGCCGTATAGTACACAACTAATGGGTTACTCGAAGTAGTTAATGAAGAGGTAGAACTATTGACATCATTTGGAATGGATGCTAAAGAAGCATTTACTGCATCACTACCATTTTGCCCAATTTCAATTTCACTGTAGGAACAACCTTGAGTTTGATTAACAACGATTGGACTATTGGATGGAGTGGGTTGTGAAGAAGTATTGGTTGGAGCGGTTCCAGTACCCGCACCAGAGATTCCTTCGAGTACACCATCACCACCATTTCCACCATTTCCTCCATTTCCTCCATCACCTCCAGCACCTCCGGCACCTCCATTACCAGTACCACCATATGTTGCGCCACGCCCACTACGAGATGAACCTCCTTGACCACCTTGGCCTCCTTGACCACCTTGGCCTCCTTGACCGAATGAACCACCTGAAACATTTACACCAGAGATAAAGCCACTTCCTCCGTCATTAAAGGAGAAGATACCGTACGATGATCCACCGCCAGTACCACCAGTACCGTAGCCACCGCCACCACCAGCGCCAGATCCTCCCGATCCTCCAGGTGCATTGTCTTCATCACTATTATTGCAGTCTTCTCCACCGCCGCCGCCGCCGCCGCCGCCACCACCAGAACCTCCAGCACCTGCTGTACCCGATGTTCCATATGATGGAGAGTAATATCCCGTTGCAGTGTATGAAGAAGCTAATGTTATTCCACTTATTCCAACTGCTCCTCCTCCTCCGGCGCCACCTATTGCTCCACTCGTAGAGTTGAAACATAATGTAGTACCACCAGAACCTCCGGCCCCAGCCGCTGTTCCTTGGCCTTGTGCTCCTGCTTGGCCATCAGCGCCCGTTGCATTCCCTCCGTTACCACCATTACCACCGTTGGAACCAGCAGATGCCGTTAGGGAACCGTCAGCGTTTTGACCAGGTGCTCCCCCAATTCCTCCATCACCTCCAATAGGAGAATATTGCGTTGATCCACAAATGGAGAATGGGCAATCTACATCACCAGCTGTAGCCGCTTCACCTAGCGACCCAACACTTCCTGATGAACCATCTGAACCATTTAGACCATTTGATCCACCGGTTGCATTTCCTCGATTAATATCAAGATTCACTAATTCATAAGAAGAACATCCCGTCAAGAATACATTATATACACTCTTACCAAAACCTGCAGCAGTTTGACCGCTTGGATCGGCAATATTGATATCCATGTCCTTCAAGGTAAATCCGCTAATATTTGCTAATTCGAATCCGACATTCACTTCAGCTGAGATTGAAATCACTGTATCATTTGCACCAAAATTGACTATCGTATTCGCATCACTTTGCTTAACCCAATCACCATCTGCATTGATGACGTATCCACCTTCCATTCTCCAATCACCAATTAAAGGACGTAGTGTTGGAACATTGTTATATGTCCCCTCAAGTAAGATAATCTCATTGCGATCAGTAGTTACCAGACTCCATATTTGGTTATCCAATGCCATTGGACAATCAGGTGTTCCTGCACTTCCGCTTCCTGTTGGTGATACATAGATGTAGTTTGTACAATAAGCCGTTACATCCGAACTTGCTGATTGACCGATCAACGGAGTAGTGGCTGTCGTAGTCGACGACAAACAGCCATTAGCATCTTGTACATAGAAAGTCTCGGAATAAGAACTCGAAGATGAGGTAAGCGGTAAAGAGGCTGTTACATCAATGTCCGTTGCACCATTTTCTTGGAAAACCGAGTAAGGAACAGTACCTCCTGATATTCCAAAATCAATCGCAGCACTTGTAATCTGACCGCCACTACATATGTTACCTACCGTAGCCACAATAGTTGGATTTGTTGGTTCTTCAATCACGGCAGTAATTGGCCATGAAGCACATGAATTGCCATCAGTTACTACCAAAGAATAACTTCCTGCTGAGAAGCCAGATGAAACATTCCCACTCGTTGTTACTCCTGCAGAAGGGGTCCATGCATAGGAATACCCTGCACCACTACCTCCAGTTGCTGTAATCGTTACACTACCATCACTGCTACCATTACACGATGTTGGACTGGTCGCAATGGTTGCCGATACGCGATCAGGCTCAGTAATCGTGATGGTCGATGCTGCCACACAGCCCGCATTGTCACTAACAACAACTGTGTAATCTCCCGCTGGGTATCCTGAGATACTCGAAGAAGTAGATCCATTTGACCAAGAATACGTTATTGGAGCTATCGCTGTACCTGTGCTCAACACCGTGGCACTACCATCACCACCACCATTACACGTTACATCCGTAGATGTTGTTGATATATTAAAAGTTTCTCCAATAGTAATATTACGTGCTATTCCAGGGCCACTGCATCCCGTCGATATATTTCGTTGACGGGCAAGAACATCGTAGGTCCCTACATCCGTAGCTTGGATAGTTGTACCCGTGCCTAAATAGTAGTCAATCAAATCTTCAAGCGTACCATTATTGTTAATGTCTATATACCATTCTGCGGTAAAACCACCTGCCGCAATCTCATTGGAATTTGCTGTTAACGTCAAACTACCACAACCAGACCCTGATGTTGAAACAAAATCTAATGCATCGGGTTGACTATTTACTGTTACGGATGCCGCAGCGGTATTTGTGATTCCGCAGTTAAGTCCAGCATCATTGATTTGTAAACGGTAAGATGCCGTTTGGGATAATCCATCAATAGATAAAGCTGGAGAATTCGACCCCGAGTAGACAGCTCCAACATTCGGTACGTTGTCAGTAACAGGTAGCCAAGAACCTCCTACATCGATTTGCCACTGGAATGATGGCGAAACTCCATTAGAATAGTTACCCACTAATTGGACGGACTCGCCTTCACAAATCAAAGTACTTACAGGATCTGTAACCGTAGGATTAACAATGGTCACGCTCACCGATTCCTGAGCTCCCCAACATCCATAAGTCGAATTATATGCTCGGAAATAATACGTTCCAGAAGAAGTCACTGTTTGAGACGAAGAGGCTAAAGCGGTAGAAGTTCCTCCTGCCGTTGTCCCCTGCCAATAAATTGTTCCACCGGCACCACCTGATGCCGTTAGAAGGGCACTCCCACAATAGGTTCCTCCCCCAGAAACTGATACGGCCTCCGGAGTTCGATTATACACTGTAATATTATCTGATGCTGTACAGCCGCCATTGTTGGCCACCGCTTGGAACACTCCCGATGAGTTCGCCGGTATACCTGAAACTTGCCCAGATGAGGTTATCGTCCCCGATCCTCCAATCAAAGCCCAATCCGGAGTATTATTAGCATCGTAGGTCAAGGATGCTGAAAGCGATGTTATACCATCACAAGTATTAACTTCTGTTCCTTGATTAATAGTTACCGCAGGTTCAACTTTGCGATAAGCCAATGTTGCAGATCCAGCAGAACCTCCACCTTGACAACTGTATCTGTTAGTTAAAACATCAATTTGGCCCGTCCAATTCGAAGTCCAAGTAACCTGAGATTGCAGATTTGCTGCAAAATCATCGTTATAAAAGGCAACGTTTTGAGGCCCCTCGTAGAATCCTGTTAACTGAGTGTCCCAGTTAGCATTACCTCCGCCTTGAAGAAAAGACCAAATGTATGTCACACCATTTTGTACGACAAAATCCCACTCCTCACCAGGACCTAAAACTATAGTAGACCAGTTACAACCAGGAGTACGTTCTCCCATGTATACCCCATTATCCGGGCACTGAGCATAAGCGCTCGAAGGCTGGAAAAGAAAAGAAAAAAGAAAAATAGCAACATACAATGCTGCCTTCAATGTTGGTTTTTGAAGAGTTGTCATGATTCGGTTTTGACTTAGTTCAATATTAAAAATACTCAGAATTTCCCGTATTAGGGTTTTTTAACAAAACAAAAGTGGGCCAGCAATCAAAAAATCTATTGCAAGTTTTGCTTGCAAATAGCAATTCGCTCTTTAAGAAACTCCAAATTGGGATTGATTCTCAAGGCACCATTAAAGGCCTCTAACGCATTTGAAAAATCATTATATGTCATTAAAAAGCTACCATAATTAAATTGCAGCTTTGCGCTATTTGGATAACGCTCTATCCCTTGCTCAAATGTTTCAGATAGGACTCGTTTTGCTAAAGTGTCTTCAACAGCTATTGGGTAAAGCGCATTAGTGTACACCTCAAAGTTTATCTCCAATGGCTCTTTGTCAATGAGCAGATTAAAGGCATCAAATGAAGCACTTATCTGTTCAACACCCAATGCCGATTGAATAAACTCTTTATGGTGGCCAATACAATTAATCGAATCAGTAAAACAATAATCCTCTAGGGCCTTAAATGCTTCTTGCACCTGACCTTGAGATAGGTAGGTGATATAGGAGTACTCCACAGGACCAGCCTCTGCCTGTCGCTCTCGAACACTATCCAAAGAAAGCACAAACTCAGCCAGTGTATTTCGCTTACTAAGCCATTGATAAACCGTTGAATCAAGAGAAATTGCGGTATTAAGCAATTGTAAGGCAGAGTCAAGACTCGAGCGATATAAAGTAAAATCCTTTCTTGACTTATCACTTGTAATCCAACGATCCATCGCCGCGTTAAACAAGTAATCACCTTTTAAATAGTTGAGCTTTGCCGAACTAGGATATTGTTGCAAACTCGATGTATACAGCACTTCTTTGTTTTTCCAAGCCTTCATACGATGAAGCGAAGTATACCCCAATCCAACACAGTATACCAAACAGCAAACAAGAAGAATACTTGTTTTCTTTCCAGCAGCAGTTTTGATTCCATAAACAATCAGGATAAGACTCCCTAGACTCGCACTAAACACATATCGATCAGCGACACCACCTGCCATGAGCACAAAGACATTGATAAAAGGCAATAAACCAAAAAGAATGATGCCCGCTCCCAACCATAAGTCAGGCTTACTTGCTCTCCAACCATAGAAAAAGAGACCGATTAGAAGTATAGAAATCAGTATACCCAGGATAGTAAAAGCATTAAAAGCAGTAAACTTCTCTAAAGCGCCCAAACCATAATAGGCTGACCACGGACGACATAGTACCATTTGCCCAACATAATGCGTCAGATTGTTTAATGAGAATACCAAACGATCTGAAGAGGTTGCCCCTGTAACCATTGGATTTTCTGACGGATGCAGGATACGTCCAAGGTTCGATGGCTCCTTGACTGTATTCTTTATGGACACAGTGTCTAAAAGTTCCAAGGAATCAACCCACTCTTCCTCAGCACCTACATGCAATGTAACCGGCTTATCACTTGGCAAGATTACCTTCCACAGCACGACTACTAAAAGCAATGATGATCCTAATGCTAACGGTGAAAACCTTCTGCGGATAGGCATATCAAAAGGCATACACCCAAAAATCACCCCAATAAAAACTGGGAGTGGCATTAGATTACTCTGGGTATTGGTTAAAACAGAAACTAAAAAGAGCATCCCTAGACAAAGGACAAACCACCGAAACCATCCTGGTAATTTTGATAAGATCTGCTGTATGTAATAAACAAGTGGTATAGCAACAAAAGGATATAGAAATTGTATTACGATAGAGAGCTCAAAGGCTGAGGCATTAAAAAACAACAATCCAAGAACAAGGGTGTAGAGAATAATCGAAGGCAAAAAATCGCGATAGATTTGTTGGATACTGGATTGCTCATTGCCTTTTGCAACCTGTCGTGCTATACCAATCAAGATGGGCAAACTCATAAAGAATTGTGAAACCAATCCAACCTTCAACGCTACTCCACCAAGAAGTCCTAGGTAGAGGTAGTAAGGAAGCCGCACCCTCAAAATAAGGTGAAGGAGAATCACCGCTGCTGCCGACACAAAGAAGAAGTTTACAGAACCTATCTGACTGTCAATGAAGGATAAGGCTATAAGAAGAAGGGCAGCATAAAAAGACCAACTATTTATCGCATAATCCCTTGATATCGAGTTTAGCGATTCTTTAAATACCTCTCGAATTCTTTTGTATTCGGAAGGCAAAGAGTTTACCAGGTCTTTTGTCCTTTTACGCGCTTCCTTTGATGATGCCCAATCAAGTGCCAATAACCCAATGGCTGAAAGACAGCATAACATGATAACTATCTCATAACCATAGTCCATTCGTAGTGATACAATCAATATTGCGCCAAGAGCATAACCCAAAGCATGAAACCACGAGAATGAAACACCTCGGTAGATATAAAGAAGGATCAGCGCTGTCATCATGAACAAGGAGAGCTTGCTGAAGATCGATAAGGCAAGAAAAAGAAGTCCAACTATAATGGCTAGCCAAGGTTTACTTTGCAGACGGATTAAGGCAAGCCAACCTCCTACAAAAAAGAACAACGCAAGAATCTCATCACGATTTTTTATGGAAGCAACTACTTCTGCGTGCATGGGGTGAACAACAAATAAAATGGCAACTAACCATGCCAGTGCCGGATTCCACTCGGGGAATAGCTTTCTTATCAAGAAGCCTATGAAAACTCCAAGCAGAGCATAAAGAATAACATTTATTGCATGGCTGGTTGACGCACTCTCCCCAAAAAATGCATGCTCTAAGGCAAAGGAAGTGTGAGTTATCGGTCGGAAGCCATAACTATTGCCCATGGTATCTTGATAGTATGGCTCGGAAAATACGAGGGATAAAGAGTCGGTACCGTACGCTGTGTAATGACTTACCTCAAGACCTCTTTCTTGGTATTCTAAACCTCGAGTGACTAACTCGTCATCCAGATTGTAGTCATAGGATAGCGTCGGGTAGTACAGTGCAAGGGCTAGAATAGCCACAAGATAGACTCCGTATTTATGCATGAAGTGCATAGTGCAAAGGTATGGTTTACCGATTGGTAAAACGAAGACTGATTATCCTAGTTTAATGAATGCCACTAATCAACGGATACAAAGACAAACAGCCTCATCACTATTCTCATGTGCGATTCATCCGAGCCTCAAGTTCTCGTAAACGATGCTCAATAGACTCAATGTCCGGATTATCATTCTTCTCGTGAGTAGGACCAGCATGATCCATCGCAGGCTGTGAAAAAAGACTAGCATCCTCACCTTCCAATCTGGTAACGACTTTCCAAAGCTCCTGAACATCCGCTGTGCTGACCATAAAAGGGGGATATCTTCTATTATCGGAATGAAGACTTAGTCGCTGACCATTAACCTCTTTAACGACACGCTTGATGAGCACTGAATCATGAAGAACCACTACATAAACACTTTGATTTTGGACATCCATCAAAGAGTCAATCGCCCGTCCAAAAACCCAATCCCCGCCATGAAATCCAGGTTCCATACTATCCCCTTCAATCTCAAAACCCCGATAACTCCCTCCACGAAACATCGGTAACGGCATATTGAATAAGGGTTGTTGATCAAACCACTGTTGATCACCAAGGTTTAGAGGATAACCTGCTGCAGCCTTTGCACTCACCAGCATGATGTTTTCCTGTCCTTCTCGGTCAAGAACTAACGTTTTGGGCATCACAGATACCTGTGCTTTGTGTTTTTCAAGGGACTCGCCAAAAAGCCATAGAGGATTAATACCATACAGTTTTTGAAGCAGCATAACTGCCTTTCCAGAAATTTTAGTTTTCCCTCTTTCGATATCAGCGGTGGATTGACCTAGGTCAAGCAATTGGGCAAACTCCGCTTGAGTATACTTTAAATCTTTGCGCACCTCGCGGAAGCGGTGGCATTCTACAGGTAAGGACATGTTCACAAAATAAGGAATATTTCCATATTATTGGCAATAATCCATCACCGGATGGAATAAAAAGATCGCATGCATGGAACGAATGTGAATTCTTTACGCCCTAAAAAATCAACGCTTAAGAGCCCAGAGATCCCTCAATTCAAATGCTTTCCTCTGCGCATTATTTCACCACAAAAACACCCTTTAGACTACCCCCTTAAATTGATCCCATTTCAACGCCATTATAATGTAGGGTTTTACTATATTTGCAGGCCGTTTAAACACGAAGAAAACATATTATGGCCAGTAAAAATCGCACAGCGAATCCTCTGCTTCTTGCCTTTATCATTCCACTGACACTCGCTTGTCTATGGACTTTGACACCTACTTATGTAAAGCACAATGTCAACAAAGACGCTGATGCTTACGCAGAAAAGCAGTTAGAAAATATTGTCGCAATCAATCAAATTGACGAAACAAGAGAAGCTGCTCTAAGGGATAGCTTCACAAACGTCTTCAGTGAAGAAATCGTCAAGGTAAATTTTGTAGCCCTCCAAGAAGAGGCTGAACAACGAGCTCAAGATGCATTCAGATCAGCTAATGCTTTCGATGAAGCTACACCCTGGGATGCTATTGCTCCCAAGGATAGTGCTTCGATCGCGGCATACGAAGCACAAAAAGCTGAAGCAAGTCAAGCTCTAAAAGCCGAACTACTAGCGGATAGCGCTAACCAAGCTAAAGTGCAAAGTGCTACGGAAAAGGCTATTGCCCAGGTAACCGCCTACAACAGCTTAAACGTCGAACAAGCTAATTCAATCCGTGAGGGTTATGCAAGATCTTACAAAGACTCAGTAAGAGATATTGAGGACAACATGTTCTTAATCTGGAATTATAAAAAGGTGGAAGCTCAATCCATCAATCTAGGTCTTGACCTTCAAGGTGGGCTTGCGGTAACGTTAGTTATCGACCAAGCGAACGCTCTCACCAAATTGGCCACTCCAACAAAACAAAATGAAATCCGAGAAATCGTCAAGAAGACTGATGCGGAATTCAAAGCGGGTAATGAAGTGGACTACCTTTCTGTATTCCAAAAGGTCTTTGAGGAATCTACCGACGAGCCTATGGGTAGCTTCTTTAACACAGAGCGCTTAAGCACAATATCCAATAGCTCAACTACTGCCTCTGTGATGAGCACCTTGCGTAGCGAAATGGCGGACATGCTTGATGGAGCAGAGACCATTCTGAAAACAAGAATTGACCAATTTGGTGTAGCCTCGCCTGAAATCAGCAAAGACAAGGCGCAGGGACACATCTACATGGAACTCGCTGGGGTAGACAATCCAGATCGTATTCAAAAGCTTATTGAACAATCTGCTGAACTTGGATTCTACAATGTCATCCAGCCTAGAGAACGTTTTGGCGATGAATGGACCTTTGAGCGCTTTTTACAACCAGTTGATGAAGCCATTAAGGCGCAGTTTGCACAAGAGCTCAATGCTACTTCGAATGATAGCCTTATCCTTGTCCCTCTAATCGATGGCAACACCATGGAGCCAACTTCAGGCTATCCAAGTGCAGCGTATATCGCTGAGGAGTATATCGCATACTTTGACGAGGTTATTGCTAACAATGCCATCATGAAGGGAATTACTCAGGACAACTTCCGCGTGTTCCGTGATAAGAAGCCAATTGATAACAACCAAGATGATGCCTTTGATCAAGGACCAAAATATTATGGTGTTTATGTTGTAGAAGGAAGTACGTCAAGAATCACAGGAGATGAGTTAACGGATGCTTACCAATTCTTAGACCCTATGAATAATGAGCCTGCTGTTAATCTTTCAATGAATCGAAAGGGAGCAGAGATCTGGGCAGACATGACCCGAAAAGCTTCACTAGAAGTAAACGAAGCCGAAGGTCTGACTGCTGGATTCATCGCTATCGTGCTTGATGAAAAAGTAATCAGTGCTCCTCGAAGTGCTAATGAGATTACCGGAGGAGGCACTCAAATCAGCGGTTCTATGGATGTCCAAGAAGCGCGTGATTTATCCAACATCTTAACGGCTGGTAAATTAGACGCTCAAGTACAGGTCACCTCAAGTGATTTTGTTGGACCAACGCTTGGTAAGCGTTCTATGCGCAGTGGTCTGATGTCTCTTGCCATTGGAATGGGCGCGATCGTGGTCTTCATGCTTCTTTACTACGGAGGTTCTGGTGTAATCGCCCTAGCAGCACTTATTCTCAACCTTTTCTATATCATCTCTTGCCTTGCAGGATTTGGAGCTACCCTAACCCTACCGGGTATGGCAGGTATTGTCCTTACCGTGGGTATGGCCGTGGATGCCAACGTAATCATCTTTGAGCGTATCAAAGAAGAGGTTCGAAAGGGCAAAGGGTATAAACTTGCTATTCAGGATGGTTTCAATCGTTCATACTCTGCAATTATTGATGCCAACGTGACGACCTTTATTGTAGCCTTCCTTCTGTACAAAGGGGGTTTTGGTCCGGTTAAGGGATTTGCCATTGTGCTTATGATTGGTATCCTCACTACCCTTCTCGCTGCCGTTGTGATTGCACGAATTGGATTTAACTATTTATCTCAGCGAGATCGTAAAGTAACCTTCGATACTTCCCTATCGAAAGTATTCTCTGCCCAGAAGGTATACAAGTTCCTCAGCATGCGTAAAATTTCCTACGCCATTTCTGGGGTTCTCGTAGCCGCGAGTATTGCCGCCATTGTAACGCAAAGTTTCGACTTAGGGGTTGACTTTAAGGGTGGTCGGTCATATACCGTAGAATTTGATCAAAATATCGATGCAACCGATGTTGCCGATAAGCTTGAAGCAAAGCTCGGAAAACGACCTACTGTAAAAACCTATGGATCGGAGGCTACATTGCAAATCACTACCTCTGTTGAGAATCTAGATGGTGTCGTGTTAAATGATGATGCTATGGCCGCATTACTCTATGGAGAGCTAGAAACTTTCTATGCTAGTCCATCGGCGTCTCTTGATGATTTCCGTCAGGATTACATCAAAGGAACGTCTATGATTGAAACATCCGTAGCAGATGACATTCGAAAGAGTGCTGTCTTTGGGGGTAGTATAGGGGTATTACTCATCTTCATCTACATCTTCATTCGCTTTAGAAAGTGGCAGTTTGGTTTTGGAGCCATTGCCGCAATTCTTCACGATGCCCTCATCATTTTAGGATTGTTTGCGATTTTAAAAACAGTGATGCCATTCTCCATGGAAATGAATAGAAATATCATCGCTGCTCTACTTACGATTATCGGTTACTCAATTAACGATACCGTGGTTGTATTTGACAGAATTCGTGAATACATCACAGAGCGTCCAAAAACATCGCTTGAGGAGAACGTGAACGAGGCGGTTAGTTCAACGCTTAGCAGAACATTGATGACATCGGTCACTACCTTACTCGTTGTGCTCATTCTCTTCTTCTTCGGAGGACCAGACCTCAAGAGTCTATCCTTTGCCTTGATTGTGGGAATTGTTGTGGGAACGTATTCATCAATATTCGTGGCTACTCCCCTAGCAGTAGACTTCTTGAAACGTCAAGAAGCAAACAAGTAGTCGTCACTGACATACTCTCTGTTTAAGGAAGGCGGAATAAACCGCATTCTATTTTTCCCATAAATGGGAGTACTCCCCTTGTGCGTCATAGCGCTCTGCTTGACCGGCTACGTTAAACTTTCGTCCGGCACGTGGATCGTTGCCCACTCCTGCAATGTAATTCCAATTCCCGTAATTACTACAGGGGTCATAGTCAAGTAATTGGTGTTCAAAGTAGGCTGCGCCTGCACGCCAATCCTGCCCTAGATCGTGGACGAGGTAACTTGCTACGTTTTGTCGACCACGATTACTCATAAAGCCCGTAGCATTGAGCTCCCGCATATTGGCATCGACGAAAGGTTGACCTGTTTCGCCCTTACACCATGCATCAAACTGATGATTTGTACGAAGCTTGACAGGCTTGTGCTGAATACCACCTGGCCAAAACAAGTGGCGACCGTGCTGCCATGCAACATAACGAAAGAATTCACGCCACAATACTTCGAAGATGACCCAGTAGGTGGACTGGTTGGCCACTACTTCTTCCTCAAAGCGCTTGATCTCGTGATAGACTAGTTTCGGGGATAAGCAGCCTAAAGAAAGGTAAGCACTAAACTTTGTGGAATAGTCAGGTCCAATCAATCCATTGCGCGTTTCCTTGTAGGTAGTTACGTATTCCGTATTCCATAGGTAGTCGTTGACGCGTGCAAGAGCGGCCGTCTCTCCTCCACGGAAGTCATATGCCTGTCGATTGTCTTTTGGCAATGTATCCTTGGCATCACAGGGCAAGGCCTTTGCGTATTCCTGTAATGAAGCGAAAAGCGCTGTTTCTTGCTGAGGCAACCTACTCCATTGAGCTTCTTCTGCTGATGTTTCAATCGTCACATACTTTTCAATCTTACCTCGAAACTTAGTAAAAATGTGAGGTGTTGCGGTCACCGAAAAGGGAAGGTCATCTGGGTTGGTGAGGAGTTGTGCGTGAAACCAGGTTACGTCAAAAGCTTTTTCCACTTCCGATTCTACTTTTTGGTCTAGATAGGCATATTCTCTATCTGCATAGAGCTTGATAGACTGCGTTGAGGTTAAGGAAGTGCTTACCAGCGAGAGCTGTTCAATCACGTCGCCTTCTAAGTATAGTAAGTTCACCTTATGGTCCTCCAATTGACCGCGCAAATCAACTAGACTTTCCCTAAGGAATCTCTTGCGGTGAGGGCCTAATGGACTAAATCCCCAACGATCAGCTTCTAATTCTCGACTAGGCGTAATATAAACTACAACAGGACGATATCCTTCTTGGATACAGCGCTGAATCATAGGATTATCATGTAATCGCAGACTATGACGAAGCCAAACGATTGCCCATGGTAAATGAGTTGACATAACAGTTGCTTTACAGGATTAAAGAGACTCTAGGTTCTTGAGATAATACTCGGCTTGCTTTAGGACCTTTTCCTTTTCCTCATGGTCAAATTTCCGCCAAGCTTGATAAGGCATCCACATTCTACGATTCGAAGCGAGTTTCTCTTCATGGCGATTGATAAAATCCCAATAGAGCGCATTCAAAGGACAGGCGTTCTCTCCGTGCCTCAACTTGGCATTGTAACTACACTTCTTGCAATAATCTCCCATCTTGGACATATAGTTTGCAGAAGCTACATAAGGCTTGGTACCCACAATCCCTCCATCAGCAAACTGACTCATACCTCGTGTATTGGGCATCTGAACCCATTCAATAGCATCTAGATAAATGCCTAAGTACCAAGCATCAACCTCGCTGGGTTCGATACCAGCTAAGAGCGTAAAGTTCCCTGTCACCATCAGGCGCTGAATATGATGGGCATAGGCATGGTCTAAACTCTGTCCTATGGCATGGGCTTGACAATACATATCGGTTTTACCATCCCAAAACCAAGAAGGAAGTTTCCTGCCATTCTCCAACTCATTTAAGGTGGCATAGGTAGGCATATGCTTCCAATACACACCACGCATATACTCACGCCAACCTAATATTTGACGGATAAAGCCTTCAACTTGTTCAATACTCGCATGATCTGGGTCTTCTATAAATCGTTCTTCAACCTTACGAATTACCTCCAAAGGGTGTAAGAGCTTTGTATTTAGCCCAAACGAAATACGGCTATGATATAGGGTCCACGATACGTCCGTCATGGCATCTTGATATAGACCAAATTCAGGCAGACACTGATCGACAAAGAAGTCAAGCATCTCCAAATGATCCTGCCTAGTAACAGGATGCTGAATCACATTATGCTTTGGTGGATTACCAATGGTTTGTATGCCCAAATTATCCAACATCGTAAGTAGCGCGCTCACATCATGATGAAACAAAAGAGGCTCAAGAGGCTGCTTATCTTTTGGCCACTTTTTTCTGTTGGCCACATCGTAGTTCCACTTTCCGCCTAGTGGCTTGGCCTTCGATGAAGGACCATCCATAAGCACTCCAAACTTCGCACGCATGTGGCGGTAAAATCGCTCCATAACAGGACTCTTATCGCCAAAAAAGTCCGCAAAGTCCTCTCGCTCTGTAAGGAAGTGCTCTGTGTCGTAGGCATTAACCTCAATGTTCTTCGCTTCACATGCTTTACCAATGGATTGCAACTGTTGATCTAGACGATATTCATCAGGCAATTGATAGGCAAAGCATAGCGGTGAATGTCGTTGTACAATTTCATCGATGTGTTGTGCTAAATTCTTGGGATTGTCCTTACTATCTAAGGCAATGTATAGTACTTGATGACCTCCTGCCTGTAAATGCTTGGCAAATGCTCGCATAGCAAGAAAGAAACAAAGGGTCTTTTGTATATGATGACGCACATATTCTTGTTCCTGCGGCAGCTCAATCATTACATACAATACATCCTTACGCACCCCTCTAAACCATGAATGATCATGATTGAGCTGGTCACCTAAGATTAATCGAACTTCATTGACCTTGCTAAATGAATGGCTAGCAGTACTAGACACCCGGAGAAGATTCTACTACTGGCTCGACATATACTCCAAAGACCTCATGTAATTTGTCAATGCGGTAGTCAAAAATACCTTGAAGCTGACGACGAACCATGATAACCTGGGCAAGCTTACCTAGTGGACCTAAAGGAATTTTATAGGAGACACGATCTAGCATATCCACTCCTCCTTCAATAGGGTCTAACCAATGTTCATGATGCCACATCGTGTAGGGACCAAAGCGCTGTTCATCTACGAAATAACGCTGATCTTCGACGTGCGTAATCTCCGTAACCCAATTCATACGAATGCCGGGCAGAGGACTCACACGATAGGAGATAATTTGCCCTTCAAACATCGTATTCCCAGGCTTGGTTTCCGATGTAATTTCAAAACGCATATAATCGGGCGTAATCATCTTTAGATTGGTCGGATCACTGAGAAACGACCAAGCCTCTTCTAATGAGATGGGTAGCTTTTGTCGAACAGTAAGCGTATAAATCCCTGAATGAGACGCAATAGAAACCTTAGGCGCCTTCGCATGTTGAGTTGTTGACATGTTGTGCTTTCTAGGCATAACAACCCAAAACCACATTTTGATTTGTCAAGAAATAAAATCGATGGAAAAATGAAATTAGCGCATCGCGTAATGCGTACCCCGTCCTTGACCGAATCGATTAACCAAGGCCATACGATAGAACTTAGCTACCATTTTTTTAATTGTCGGAACGGGAATGTTAACCCCCTGAGAAATTTCTCCTGATCGTGTCCCAGGATTCGCCTCTATAAAACGTAAAACCCTCTCCTCTCTAGGACTAAGCGTCTCATCGCTTGCTGAAGGATTAGCCGATTTTATTTGTTCAAGGCTCGTATCAAAAGGAAGCCCTTCCAGAGCATGCAATAAACATTCTAGATAGAATTCAACCCATGGCGTGATATCCTCATTGGGTCTTCGCATTTTACACTGGGCCATAATTTGCTGCATCTCCCGGTGACGTAGTTCAAACTCACGTTCTAATTTGAGGTATTGAATCCAGCTATATCCTCTCGATTTGAGATAGGCACCTGCCATTAAGCGTCCTAAGGTGTCCACGTGGCTATTAAATGCATCAACTGCATAGACTTCATAAGCCATAAGAGCAGCTTTCACAAGATCATCAACGTCTTCATTATCCTTTGTCCAGCGGAACAAGGCTGCCATAGACCGAGCAACAAGTTCATTAGGATTCGTCGTACGAAACGTAATCAAGGTCGGCAAGGCGGCAGAGCCCTTGTTATCCATGTCATCTTGAGACTTATACTCCCCTTTTTGGGTATCGGGTACCGCCATGTACTTGGTTAGCTTTTCATGAACTTTTTTTACGCAGTCTTCCTCTATCAGTTGATCTTGAGTAGCCGAGTTTAAAAATTCATAAGCTTCGAGTAAGCCACGAGAAAAGTCAAGCGCTGGATTGGAAAAATCATCAAAACTTTGCCGCTTGATAGAACTCAAATCTTCACTTGAAAGCGTGAGCCCTGCAATTTTAGCACAGCTTACGAGAGAACTCATCCCCGCTTCTTCCCGCTGATTTTCAAGAAAGGTAGCCGATGAATGGCGAGACTTCCATGTCATATGAATACGCTCAACATTACGTATCATTTGAATAAGTGGCCAAGTAAATTGAAACTGAAACGTATATATGCGGTCCATTTTTTAAAAATAATGGCTAAAAAATCGTCATTTAGGGCTAAGTGTGCACGAATATGGGTGATTCGCCTATAATTATGGACAAAACAAAAAGTCTAAAGGCCTTGCTACAACTAAGCTTCTGCCAACAGATAAAGGACGGCCATACGGGTGGCCACACCGTTTTCTACCTGATCAAGAATGATTGAGTGTTCCGAATCCGCTACATCGGAATCGATCTCTACCCCTCTGTTGATGGGACCTGGATGCATAATTACAATCTCCTTATCCAACGCGTCAAGATGGCTTTTTCGAATACCAAAATATTGATTGTATTCACGTAGGCTCGGTATGTAGCGTACGTGTTGCCGTTCAAGTTGAATGCGTAAAACATTGGCTACATCACACCAAGCTAGTGCCTCTTGTACATTATGGCTCACTTTTACACCCAAGCCATTAACGTATTTGGGAATCAAACTTCCCGGACCACAAACCATCACTTCAGCCCCCAGCTTTTGCAAACAAAGAATGTTGGAGATTGCCACGCGAGAGTGCTTAATATCACCAAAAAGGCATATTTTCTTTCCACCAACTTCTCCTAGACGCTCACGAATGCTGTAGGCATCAAGTAAGGCCTGAGTAGGATGTTCGTGGGCGCCATCTCCTGCATTGATAATTTTAGCATCAATATGGCGCGATAGTAGACGATGAGCTCCAGGTTGAGGATGCCGCATGACCACCATATCCACCTTCATTGCAAGGATATTATTCACGGTATCAATGAGGGTTTCTCCTTTTTTTGTCGAGGATGTCGAAGAAGCAAAATTGACCACATCCGCGCTGAGTCGCTTTTCAGCTAATTCAAAGGAAATCTTAGTACGCGTTGAGTTTTCAAAAAACAGATTAGCAATGGTGACATCGCGAAGGGATGGGACTTTTTTGATTTTTCTTGATAAAACCTCTTTAAACTCGTCTGCCGTGGAATGAATCAATTGAATATCCTCAGTGGAGAGGTCAGCAATTCCTAAAAGATGTTTAGTCGACAAACTAGCCATTATCAGGGGTTTTAGGGGTAATCCAAACACTTTTGCCTTCTAGGTCAACTGTGACTCGTTCCTCTTCGATTGAATCAATCGTTTTTCCTACATACTTCGCCTGAATGGGAAGGTCACGGTGGAGTTTTCGGTCAATGAGCACGAGAAGCTCAACATCTTTAGGCCGGCCGAAATCAACTAAGGCGTCGAGCGCTGCACGGATTGTTCGTCCAGTATAGAGCACATCATCAATAAGTATAATGCGCTTGCCTTCAATGGCAAAAGGAATATCCGTTGACTTAGGAATAAGGCTTTTGCCCGATCGAAAATCATCGCGATGAAAGGTTATATCTAGTGTTCCTTGCTGAAGCGATTCAGGTTTTATCGCCTTAACCTCTTCCAAGGCCTTTACCACAGCATGCATCAATTTGATACCGCGTGGTTGAATTGCAATAAAAACAGATTCTTCAAAGGACTGATGGCTCTCAATAAGTTGGAAGGCCAACCTACGTAGGATGAGATTAAGCAGGGATTCTTCGAGGAGCAAGCGCTTTTCCATCGGGCTCAAAGGTAAATAAAATGTGGGAAGTTTTGCGGGGGCACCACCTCCCCTCGTACCCGGTTTCAATCTACGCATTTTCTTACTCCCTAACTCAGTTAATGAGAAAGCCGAATTCTTCCGTGAGCAATCAGTAGTTTAGCATGATGCAAAAGGCCGATAAAGTCAAGCTTGTCATCGATACGCTCGAACATCATTTCCCGGAAACTCCCATCCCGCTGGATCACAAAGACCCCTATACCCTGCTCATAGCGGTTTTACTCTCTGCACAATCCACCGACGCCGGAGTCAACAAGGTGACACCCATCCTGTTTGAGCGCGCAGACAATCCCTATGACATGGTCAAACTAACCGTTGAGGAAATTCGCTCAATCATTCGGCCCGTGGGCCTCTCCCCCGCCAAGTCGAAAAACATTCATGCCTTATCACAAATCTTAATCGATCAATACCAAGGTATAGTCCCAGAATCACTGGAAGACTTAGAATCCCTGCCTGGTGTTGGGCACAAGACGGCTTCCGTAGTAGTAAGTCAAGCCTTTGGAGTACCGGCCTTTCCTGTCGATACACACATCCAGCGCTTGATGTACCGATGGACGCTGTCCACAGGAAAGAATGTCATCCAAACGGAACGCGATGCCAAACGGCTTTTCCCAAGAGAACTTTGGAACAAACTTCACCTACAAATCATCTTCTTTGGCCGTGCCTTCTGTCCTGCCCGCGGGCACGATCCCAACGCATGTCCCTTGTGTTCAAAAATTGGGCGTAAAAGCTTATTCAAGTAGAATAAAATCAGCGTTTCTTTGCCTCATGTCAAATTCATCCCAACGCTATGCTGGACGAGGAGTAAGTTCCGATAAGGCTGAGGTCCATGCAGCCATCAAACATCTCGACAAAGGATTGTTCCCTAATGCATTTTGCAAAATCATGCCTGACGTAGTTGGTAGGGATGATGCCTTCGTTAATATAATGCATGCAGATACAGCGGGAACTAAACCTTCTCTGGCCTATCTCTACTGGAAAGCTACGGGCGATAACTCCGTGTGGAAGGATATCGTACAAGACGCGCTGATCATGAATATCGATGATATGATATGTGTTGGCGCAACCGATAACATTCTTATCTCCTCGACGATTGGCCGTAACAAGCACCTCATCCCAGGCGAAGTGGTAAAACACCTTATTCAAGGGGGGCAAGAACTCGTCGAATGGCTAAACGGCCTCGGAGTTGGAATTTATCCAACAGGGGGAGAGACTGCAGACGTGGGAGATATCGTACGTACCCTTGATGTCGGATACACTGCCTTTGCGCGTATGCCAAAAGACGAAGTCATCGACATCCAAATTAAGCCTGGTCATGTGGTAGTTGGTTTAGCTTCTTACGGGCAGGCTAGCTACGAAACGAGTTACAATGGCGGGATGGGATCCAATGGATTAACCTCTGCACGCCACGACTTGTTTGGAGGAAATCTAAAGGATACCTTTCCTGAGAGTTACGACCCCAACACAGATAAAAGCCTTGTTTATTCTGGACCGCATGCGTTAACCGACATTGAACCTGAAACCGGAGTGACCTATGGTAAACTTGTTCTCTCTCCTACCCGAACCTATGCTCCAATTGTAACCAAGTTTTTGAGCGAGGTTGATCGTAAGGAAATCGGCGGGATGGTGCATTGTTCTGGAGGCGGCCAAACCAAAGTCATGCACTTTCTTCAACAAGGACTCATTGTAAAAAACAACATGCTTACTATCCCGCCTCTCTTTGATGCCATCCAGAAAGCTTCGGGAACTAGCTGGGAGGAAATGTATAAAGTCTTTAACATGGGGCACAGACTGGAGGCCTACCTACCAATAGATTTAGCCGAGCAGCTGATCGCAATAAGCCAATCCTATGGTGTAGAAGCTCAAATCATTGGTGAAGTAGTTGATGGAGATCCCGGGGTTGACATCCAACATGGTGATCAGTGGTTAAGTTATCGCTAGACTTTTCCTTAAAAACATTTAGTCCTAGTACATTCATAGTATGCGATTAGCCGCCATAGATATTGGATCCAATGCCATGCGTCTTTTAATCAATGACGTGATTGAGCTTAACGGAAAAGCGCATTTTGTAAAGCTCGGATTATTCCGCGTGCCGGTCCGTCTTGGATGGGACGTTTTTAATGACGGAAAAATCAGTGACCACAATATCCAACGGCTTATCTCAGCACTTTCTGCCTACAAAAACTTTGTCGATGCCTACCAAGTAGACCATTTGAGGGCCTGTGCAACCTCTGCCATGCGCGATGCAAGCAATTCAAAAGAGATTATTACCGCTATTCAAGAAGCCACAGGTATTGAACTTGAGGTCATTCACGGAAAAGTTGAAGCCGATCTTATTCAACAGGCTGAATGGAAAGGCAAACTCAGTAAAGATGTGGACTATCTCTATATGGATGTCGGAGGTGGCAGCACTGAATACTCATTACATCGTGGCAGAGAAGTCATAAGAAGTAAGTCATTTAACATTGGAACGATTCGGCTACTTGCCGATAAGGTCAAGAAATCAGAATGGCAAAAAATGCAAGAATTCTTGCAAGAGCTTAGTAGATCTCCTAGAAACATCGAATTTGTCGGTAGTGGAGGGAGTATCAATACAGCCCATAAGTTATCCAAAAGACCAAGCAACGCTGTATTGGACTATGCTTACATCAAAAAGCTTTATGAGCAAATCGATCGACTTTCGGTTGATGAACGAATCGTTCTTCATGGATTAAAGCCTGACCGAGCGGATGTTTTACCCATTGCACTGAAACTTTACTTACGAAGTATGGAGTGGACAGAAGCAGATATCATTCATGTGCCAAAATTTGGCTTGAGTGATGGCATGATTCGTGCGTTATATCATCAACATAGTTAGAAATTGACGTACTTTAGGGTTACGAAATGGGGTTAATCCCTGCGTCAAAAATCATACAATGAAGAGGCAAAAAAATATACTTAAGATGGTCATGGTCACCCTGCTTGTATCCGGCGTTATAGCTTGTCAGCGCAGTGCGTCAAGCATGAGTAATACCGCCAACGACAACGAATCCAGCAGTGACTCCACATCAATCGGGGGAAACAGCAAACTCGAGCTTTCACCAGCGCAAACGAAAGCTGCTGAGCGCGGTGCGGCCATCAAGCAGGAAGCCATTAAAATCGACACGGCAAACCAACAATCAGTTCCTGCCAGTCGATTTAGTTCAAAACCTTAAGTGTTGTATCTTCGCAATCTCACGGTCCTATAGCTCAACTGGATAGAGCAACTGCCTTCTAAGCAGTAGGTTTCAGGTTCGAGTCCTGATGGGACTGCACTTTCCCCTCGATTAAATTAAAAAAACAGCAATTCTTTGTGTTGAACCATTCCTTCAACAAGAAGACAAACAAATTACTTAGAGGCTAAGGCAACTCAAAACCAACCAGTTCAATTTTAAAATCTAACTCGGCCTCAAATCCGTGTTTACCATGAATCAAAACAATCGTTGCAAACTGATCTGATTCATTCAAAAAGAACCCAGCGTAGTCTACATTGCTAAGCCAATCAAAATATAAATGATCTTCCTCTAAGTCTCCTTGATAGACTAACTGGAGATCACCATTGTTTCTAGTTTTAACATAATAATGTTCTCCATTTTTCTCAACGATTACTTCAATATCGCCCCTACAGGAAGGGATGTACGATGAGGTGGAATACCTTCCGAACTTCATAGGCAAAATTTGGTAAGCCGCCAATAATTCTCGTGTAGAATTCTGATAATCTTCATCATCCCAAAGGGAGGAACCATTTTTTTGATCATAGGCATCCCCTATTGGATTGTATTGACGCCCTAGAGTTACATTCGACTTAACATCGCGAATTATGATAGCAGTCCCACAACACCCGCAAGGTTCAATACAATAATCCTCTCTGTAAGCCACAACACCATTATCACTCCAGCCTATTGGATAAACCGTAGAAGGATTGATGCCGTGTCCATTATTCCATCCTTCATAGTCATAACCGAAGTCAAATGGTTCTGTAAACTCATCTCCTTGAGCATAACCTATGCCGCTGACGTCCTCCAGTACCCGAGCCAACTCCTCTTCTAAAAGCTCTTTTTTTGTGGTTAAACTGTCGACTTGATCTTTAAGAGATGTGATAATTGCACCCTTATCTTGTAACTCCTGCTGAGCCTCATTAATTTCTTTAGTCAACTCGCTAATTCGGTCATACATTTCTGCAATCTCCTGCTGAGCCTCTCGAAGCACAGCTAACTGATTACTGATGGTTTGCTCAGCCTTAGCGTTAGCAGTTTGTAGATTCTTTACCAATTCTTCCTGGTTCGCCGAGTCCACTTGCATTGAGTAAATCCGGGCCTTTAAATCCTTTTTGCTCTGGCCAAAAATCAATATGGGAAGAAGTATAAAGAGGCAGAGTGTTTGTTTCATTTTTTTTGCTCAGAATTTCTCAACTTGAAGGTAAAAGGTGCCACAAATCGAGATCGCACATTTTCCCCATTAATTGATCCGGGAATCCACTGTCCACTTGAATTTTTTACGTGGCGAATCGCTGCAGATGCAAGCATATCATCTCCTCGAACTTTTTCGATTTGAGATATGCTTCCATCTTTTTCCACCACAAAGCGAAGAAGCACTTTACCTTCTACCCCTAAGTTCTTCGCCTGAGTCGGGTATTCGACTTTGGCCAAGTAAGTCAAAATGGCCACTTGACAGCAATCGTCTTTTTCCGTACCCGATAGACCGCCACAATTAGTGTCAGCATCTTTAAAACACGCTTTTTGCTGGGGAACATCTACAATGACATCACCCACTGTTTGCGGCTCACCAAGAACGATGTCAGGCTTGATGATAACAACACTGGTGTCAATATGAATAACAGCATCATTTTTCTCTTCACTTATAACCACACTGTCTACCGTTGGTGGCGGTGGCCAATAAGCCTCTGAGTCAAGATTTTCCTCTGAAACCTCTTCTTCCATCCTAAGGTTGTTAAGCTCATCTTCCAACGAGGAGATAATTGCTTCTTTCTCTCTAATCACTGCCAATACCATCAAAAGCTCTTCATTAAGCAGGCTTACCTCAGTGAGCAAGGTGTCTTTTTCCTCCTGTGCTGCATCAAGATTTTTCGTCAACTCGCTTATGCGGCTATACATGGAGGCTATATCATTTTGAGCTTCCTTTAGGGTACTTGTTTGGAAACCTATTGTTTGCTCCATTTCAGAAACTGTTTCCTGCAAGTCGTCAACCAACTCCGCCTGATTCGCCGAGTCTACTTGCATTGAGTATATCCGTGCCTTTAAATCCTTCTTGTTTTGTCCAAAGGATATGAGCGGAACAAGTATAAAAAAGAGAAGGGCGTATTTCATAAAAAGGTAATTGCCATCAAAGGGTTTATCGTTACTCTCCATAGAATTTCATTTCTTCATTGTAGATGTTAAAAAGATAGTCTCCCTGAACATCATAAATGAGAAACGGAGAGCAATCAACTCCAAAAAGCCAACCAACTATGAATTGAGGAGAATTTTCTACACCACAATCAAGAAAACTGATTCCTATTCCTTTCTCATCTGAATCAAGTTTTCCATCAAAATAGATATCTGAATCACTAATGTAGATTTTGGAATAAGAAGCATTTGGATCTGACGTAACATAAGCTCTATTTTTTATGTTTGAAACGACATAAGATTCTATCGCCGCCTCTGTTAAATTCTCAAAGTAAAAACATTGGTTATCAGAGTTTAATCCAAACTCACCCTCCTGTTCTAAATACTCCTCTTCCGTCCTAAGGCTATCAAGCTCTTCTTCCAGCGAGGAGATAATTACTTCCTTCTCGCTAACCACGGCCAATGCCATCAAAAGCTCTTCATGAAGTTGGTTTATCTCAGCAAGCAAGGTGTCGTTTTCTTCCTCCACCTCATCCAGATTTTTCGTCAACACACTAATCCGACTATACATTAAGGCTAAATCTTTTTGAGCTTCTTTTAGGGTTCTTATTTGGGAACCTATTGTTTGCTCCATTTCAGAAACTTTTTCCTGTAAGTCGTCAACCAATTCTGCCTGACTCGCCGAGTCCACTTGCATCGAGTAAATCCGGGCCTTTAAATCCTTTTTGTTTTGTCCAAAGGATAAGAGCGGAAGAAGTATGAAAAGAAGAAGAGCGTGTTTCATTGCGGGAGCATTTTCTAATCTACCCATAAGATAGGCACTTCAAATCCAACTAATTCGACACCATAATCACCGCCATCGTACCCATCATACTTTTTATGCATCACAGCAATTGCTGCATAGCCATTAATCTCATTGCGGAAGTAGCCCGCAAAAAAAACGCTATCTCGATCTCCTGAATCATTCTTTCCTACTTCGCCTCGATAGATGACCTCTGTATCTCCAGGTTCTATGCCGCTATATTCACCAAACCCATCAGGATATACTAAGACAACTTCGTAGGCATCACCGTCTTGCCTTACTTCCATTTCGATTACATAAAATCCTGAATTTGAGTTTCTACCCCAGACCGTATCTGAGGTATAGTATTTATGTGCGTTTACAGGAATAATGTTAAACTCATCTAGGATATCCATAAAAGTATTTCGATACGCTGAATCCTCCCACATGTACCCCATATAGTGCATCCCCATCCAGCGATCATACGACCTCGTATCGATATGCTCATACCTGGCATTCGTATTCGTCATTAAATCGCGAACGATAATAGCCGCACTATAGCAGCCTGTTCCTTCACAATACCTTTCTTTATACATAAATTTTCCATCCTTGCTCCACCCCACAGGATAAAAGCAGGGATCTTTGCCAGAATAACAATCTGTGTATTCATCATGCTGAAAATCAAATTCAAAGTAGGACTGCGCATTTGCCGAGGCAAAGGCCACCCCAAGAGCGACAAAAAGCAAAATATTTTTCATTGAATTATATTGAAAGAATAAATTACTAAAAAGGACTTGTTTCCAATGCTGGGAAGGCCGTCTTTATACACAACACACCGAGTTATCATTAACTTTTCATTTTACTTGAAAAGAAATACCTTAACATCATGAAGGCTCCCTTTACTTTGGCTCTATTGTTTTCAAGCATTCTTCTTTTTGCCCAAAGCCCCTCATCTCCAGAGGATGTTGAGGTGAAGCTCGAGGAGATTAAGAAAAAAGAGGAGTTAAAGAGCCTCGCCCTTAATCTTGCCAAAGAATATGCCATTCATTTTTCGTTATTGACAAACTCAGTCGTTAAGGCTCAAGAAGAGGCTTCCTATTGGAAAGACGTAGCAGAAAACACCCATGCCTTTTATGCGGAGTATATTGATTCTATTGAAGAGAGCAATGCTCAACTTAACGCAGGAATCACTGCCCTAGCAAGGCACGTAGATCAAGTGCGCGACAGCATGGAAAATCTACAGAATGAGATTATACTTGACTTAGCTCTTGGACATGAAAAGAGCGATATACATGTATACGACACGGCGATCTCAGCATATGAATATGGCTGCATTATACCTCATAGATTTTCTACCATTGGGAATCAGGAGTTATATTATGCAAGGAATAAACACACGCAAGAGACCCAATTTTATCAAGCCAACTATGTTGACTGTGTGAACGGACTATACCCCTATCCATTAGTTTACGAGGAAGGTGATTTATCAATCATTTCTTTCGTGTGCCACGGTGAAGCTTGCGAGAGCGCTGGAACGCTGAAATTTTTTAGGCTGCAAAATGATGAAATGCAATTATTGGGAGACCTCGGATTGGGATATTCTGATCTAGGATCATTTTCTGTTCACTCACAATACTCTTTTTTAAAAAAATTCGACCACGGAATACCAAGATTACATTGCACAACAGCCGAGTATACTTTGATGGGAGGAAAACTAATCTCAACTACAGAAAGTATCTATTACTTCGATGGCAGTAAGTATAGTCTTCTGGAAGAGTAGTAATTTCTTAGCGATTCGCTGTGAACAAGAACTCGCGGAAATACTGTAAGTCATTTTGCATAGTGCTTACATTTATATTCTGAATAAAAACGACTTTTACGATTACATTACTTTTTAAACTTTAAGGATTATCCGATTGAGTTGGTTGCTTTTAACTAATCAACAATAACGCATAATCTAAAATGTCCTTGATTCTTAGAAACCCCCACCCCATGAAACAAATTACGCTCATCCTATCCCTTGTGTTGTTTTCCGCTGCTCTTTCTGCACAGAATATCATCCCTTTAGAAGAGGCGGAAGCCAGCTTAAAGGACCTGAAGAAGAAAGATGACCTGAGGACCTTTGCGATCTATCTCATAAAGCAGCGAGATAGCCTAACGGATGCATTGAACAATCAACTGGCAAGTTTACATGAAACGGCGGCAGCACAGGCCGAGACTGCAGGTAGACTAGAACAACAACTAGCCCTAGTTGCTGATTCGCTTAGTTTAAGCCAAAAGGATTTTGATCAAGCCATGACTTCTATTGAAGCATTGAATGAGAATAAAATAATGTTGGAGACAAAAAACACCAATTTGTTGGCTGATATTGAAGCTTTGCAGCATAATGTCATCGAACTGGAGGAACAAATTGCAAACCACTTAGCGGAAGCGCAGAATGCGCCCGAGGACAATCCTTTGGTGGACAGTCTATGGAACATATTACATCCTCCCTTACAATGGAGTGCATTTCCTAACGTATTTGAAGATGCCCACACTACTTGCAGGCTTGAGGCGAGATCTGCCTTTTCGACCTACTTCCAAGACGTCAAAGAGCGTGATGAAGTCATAGAATGGGAACGAAGTCAACGTTTAGATTTAGGCAGCTCAACCCTTTATCTTGACTTTTATGGGGGGAGTAACTGGACAACCTATGTAAGCCTCACTGAGATTTCTACAACGGGATGCTCTACCAATACTGCCTTTGACCAACATAATAATCAATCGGGCCTAGAATCAGCGTATCAAGTAATTCAACAAGAAAATCCAATCATTCTAGGCAAGATTTCAAGCTATGGGGGACGTGGCATTCAAGAATCTTCTCTAGAGCTGCTTGAATATGCCAATAAGACGACAACCTCTCTTGGTGATTTTGGAACCATCTATTATGATGATCACGCAAATGGATATGACACGGTCACCTATCAATGGAAAGAGATACGGGTCCTTCTTGAAAAACATAACGGCTACCCCACTTTTGAGGTCATAAGTAAGGAGGAAAAACGCATCTCGTGGGACGACACAGAAGCAACATTACTACCGTCAACCTCAGCAATCTACCTCTTTGACGGCAGTCAGTATGTTCTGGTGCAGGGTGAATAAGTCATCTGAGAGCTATTCGCTGATACGCGCAAGGCAAGAGGATGCAAAAGCTGTCATGGTATTGGTCAATTAGGAGAGTTTTATATCTTAAAGACAATAGTTATTGTATATCCTACAATTAATGCAGAATGAATTATCATTTATAAATACATTGCATTAATTATACATTTTAAGCCCATTTTATCATACAAGGTAATTATGGTTATTGCAATAAATTTGTAATTTTATTCTATTGATAGAAAAACAATAATATGGAAGATCCAGCAGTAATAATATGGGGTTCATGGGTGTTAGGCATGCAACTAATCAATTTAAGATATTCAAAAAGCGATAAGCGATTCAAAAGGTTATATCGTCCTGACACACTGAGTTTCAAGGGTTATGTTTTTCAATTTATTTGGTTTGGAATTGCCTTAGCTGCATATCTTGCTGTCACTGGTGCCTGATATCGTGTCAACGGAAAAAGCAATTTATCAATCACTACCAGTCTACGCCTTCAGGAGTAAAGATAAATTCATAGGTATCGCAACGTTTTTTATGTTTTCCTAGAGCCTCAAGGTCAAACGTACTTTGAAGTACGAGGCACTTGGCAACCTTGATGAGATCTTTGTTCCTTTGACCTGTAAGAACCTTACATGAAACTTTATCCTTGTGATTGACGCAAACTTCCATTTTAACGATTGCTTGATACTCGGGAAGTATTGATGAATCCAAATCACAGTTTCCTCGGTTCTTTATGATCAGCCCAGCTGTATCCGCCTCGCTATTGCCTTCAATAACTTCAGATTCTATGGCTTCCTCTAGTATAGCCTGCTCATCATATCGAATATCGCAACCATCCATTTCCCATGTTAGCCTGGCTAACTCAACATCGGTAATCTTTACTGGAGTATGTCTTAAATCCAAAACCGTCAAACCAGAAAGGTTGCTTAAAGATACAGGCAACTGTTGCAGTGGATTGCCCCACAACATGAGCTTCTTTAGACTCTCCAATTTGGTCAGAGATTCTGGGAGCACTGCTAACTGACCTTCTTGTAGCCAAAGTTCTTCAAGATTAACTAATCGTTTGATCGTTGAAGGAAGTGCAGTTAAAGGATTGTCATCAAGTATTAACCACTTCAAGCTAGAAAGCTTACCAAGTTTGTCATCTAGATCACTAAAACTGTTGTTGTTTAACCATAGCCTTTCTAACGACGAAAGCCGCCAAAACTCTTTTGGCAACGCATTTAATCTGTTACCTGTTAGTTTCAGCTGGGTAAGTTTACGAAGATTGCCTATTGAAGGAGGTAACTCCTCTAAGTTATTATCCTGAAGCCAAAGCTTTTCTAGGTTGGTCAATTCACCAATTTCTGGTGGAAGATATCCCATGCTGTAACCCGACAAATCCAGTTCAGTAACTGAATCAGGGTTTGCTAACGCTTCTCGAATCATGCTGTAGGCTTCGGGAGGAGCTTCTTCGGCGGGAGTCTCCTGCCCAAAGGCGAGTAGCGGCAGCAAAAACAGAAGAAAGAGTGTGTTTTTCATCAGATGATTTCTGATAAACAATGTAATCAATCTTGAATGCTTTTTGTAGGAGATAGGCAATTTTAACCTTACAAAATCGCAGGAAAACCTTCTCTTGAAGAGCATATCAATTTGCCATATATTCAGGCTATGAAGAAGCTATTCGTTTTAACTCTATTTTTTCTCAGCACTACCCTTCTTGCCCAGAACATTCCGTCTATTGAGCAAGTGGAAGCAGAACTAGAGGAAATCAAAAAGAAAGATGACTTGAGGACCTTTGCGATCTATCTTATCAAGCAGCGAGATAGCTTGATTGAAGTTTTTAACAGGCAGATCTCCACCCTAGAACAAGAACTATCCTCCACGGAAGCATCGCTGAGCGAAGTCGAGTTTGATTTTGATAATGCCATGACCTCCATAGAAGCATTGAATCAGAATAAAACGATGTTGGAAAACAACATAACCCAGCTATTGGCCAATATTGAATCATTAAAGCAGAATAAATTAATCTTAGAGGATAATAATAGTCAGCAAGAAGCCGAACTCACTAATCTATATGCCCAGATCACCGTACTTAATACAACAATAGGTGAATTAGAATCAAATCTCGAAGTCCCAATCTCTGATACGCTTCTTCCATTCAATGACCATTATGATGCAGATATAACCCTAGAAATGCTGGGGATTTCAAGTATCCGTTGTGTAAGTCGGTCGTCATCAAATTCATCAAAGTATTTCCCATTACGCCAAGGAGGTGAAGAAGCAACTGAAGAACACAAAAGCCCCTTGTTTTATCAGTGGCATGGCATATCAGAAAATGCTCATAGCGATGAAAATAAATCTCAGGTTCTATTGCTCAACGTTAACAATGAAATCGTGTTATTACCCATGATATCCACCGAAGAGACTTATGACGATTTGGAGGAAATGGAAGGAAGTGGATTTACACTTGAAGAACTCGTGGCGGAAGGATATATCGGCTTAACAAGGTTGACCGTTTATCAAAATTCGCAATACAAAGCTGTGTTAACTTGGGAAAACATAACAGGTGGAGCCTTAGCGTGTGATAACTTTGGGTGCTCGGACTGCGAAGGATGGGGAACTGGATTCTGCCATTTGGAGTTATACAAAAATGGGCAATCCTTTTATGAGGTAGACGTGGCCGAATGCTCCTTAAACAAAATGTATTGTCGCTAACAAAGGCGATCTCTTGTTGACATGCTAACTGCGCCTAAAAACTAAAAGCTCACGCCAAATCATAACATTATGAAATCTCAATACAACGTTGACATCATATTTCTTTGCCTTTTTCTAGTCTCATCATGCATGAGAAATACAAGTGTCAACATAAACAAACTAGAAAATCATGACATAGAATCTCCCCTCTACCCTATTGGAACCAACCTTAGGGAAAAGGTTTTTTCTAAGCCAGCCTCGTATGATACAGCCTACGTTTTTGCTCACAAAAAACTGGGCAAAGACACTATTTTTAGAAAAGAGTTTGTCAATGGAGGGTGGGAAAAGTACAATTCAAAAGAGTGGACCTTTGACACAACGATATCTTTTCAAAACAGCGATGAGATTCCAGCGCAGCTCTACCTTCCTTTATCCGATGAATTTGGCATGAATAAACTTGTCGAACATTTGCATGCAGACCGCTTGACCTGTATAGTCGTCGCACCAAGTTTTCGAACGCAAGATGAAGGCTACTGGCTGCTTGCCGAGCAGTATCATGAGTGGGCTAAAAACAATGGAATTCAAGTGGTGGCCTACGTCGATAACTCTGAGGTCGATCCTTTTGAAATGCAAAAGGCACTGGGACTCAGCCTCCCAATCAATATCACCCACCGTGATTTTCTCTTTCCGCTAATTGACAGTGAACTCGGAATGATTGTCTTAGACTACGGCATAATCATCGACAAGTTCACTAAGGAGAACTTCCCCAATTTGCAAACCTTTGAGCAAAAGATCAACGAGTGGCGAAGCCAATGAGTTAAATTTCACTTTTGATGGTAACCTGTACATTCTTTAAAAGAGAACAAGATGGTATTGATATGCTCGCAGCCACCTAACTACCCCTAGCAAAAGCTAAAAGGTCACGCCACCCTTCCCTAATCATCACAAACCTCAATCTCATTGGTGACTGTTAAGTCAGAAGCCTGTTCGCAATAACTCTTGCAATCATCATATCGACCTCCAACGATGGCACAAGGTGTGCCTTCTGTAAACTGGCCATTGGGTAGCCCGAAAGGAATGAATAAGCGGAAGTTGTCTTTACAAACCGTCTCCGTCTCGGTAAAGGAGGTTATGGTATCTCCAGAAAGAGGATCGACTACAGCCTGTTCATGGCTTACTTCAAAGCACTTATTACAAGTTGATTCTAATTCGCAGCTAGCAAAGAATAGTAATACAGCAGCAAGTCCAAGGAAAATATTTGTATTTAAACGCATAGTGTTGGTGTTTTTCTAAAGTTAAGAAATATGTGTTTACCGCCTCCTGTAGTCAACCATCATGCCAATCTTACCTACACGGAGAGGCATTTTCTGCCTAAGGCATAGCCCTCCTCCGCTAAAAACCTCCCCTATCATACAATAAACAAAAAGCGATTGGACGTTTATGGAAACGAAAGCATCCTCTATATGAAGTACACCATTTCGTCCAGACTGCACCATCTCTTCATCATCCTTAGTATAGTCTTCCTCTTAACCTCCTGCCATGTCGTGCGTTATGAAATGGAATTCCCCGATTATGATCAACCAGTGTATAAAGCAAAGCGTAAACGAACTGCCTTTCCACCGGATAGTGTATGGCGTGACTTAACCTTTTGCAAGGTCTATGGAAAGCATCGTCCTTGGTTTACCAAAGGACTTTCCATCTATCGCGGTGACACCTTATTTCACAATAACGATATGGACGCAGCCATAGTGATTATTGACACCTCAGAGGCGGCCTGGAAGCATGTAACCATCGATACTGCCGTAGACGTTTGCAAGTGTCAATTAAAGGAGATCAAAAGGAATCGTTAGGGATAGAACACCTAAGACTTAACAGCCTACAGAAAAGAATGTATTCGGTAAATACACCTTGATTTAGTTCGCTTTCAAATCAAGCTCGCTTTTTTTGTTCATTTAATAGATCCAAATACTCATCGGTAGATAAGACCTCAATATCCTCGACGTATAGTTCAAGGTCACCATTTTTTCGATACTCTAAAGAAAAAAAGATGGGATTGCCATCTTCGGCAACAAAGTTCAACAGGGCCCTTTTTGCTTCATCTTCAGTGGTATCAGGGATATGCTCTCTCGCTTGGCTTATCCCAGCTAAAATGCATTGCTTTAAATCCTCCTCTAAGTCAGCAAATTTTTCAAGAATGTTTAGATCGAAAAGAAGATTGTTACTCATAATAAATGGTGATTTAATTTAGAATTCGTCAATGTTTTTCCAATACTTAAATCCAAGTGTCTAAAAAGCCCCCTCCTATTGGAGAGGGCTTCGTCTTTAACCCACTTAATTATATACTTATGAAAACATGATGACACAAAGAAAGGATAGCAAACCACACTGTAAATGTGATTTGCTTGAATTAACATAAAATATTGATATACAATACAATAAAAAGAAATATGCTATGCGTTATAGGGCAAAACACATCCTATGCATAAAACCCGTTTATCGAAAAAATCTACAGTCCTAATCCTCGCAAGCATTGCTTTTCTTTTCACCTCCTGCCACGTCGTCAAGTATGAACTTGCTCTGCCGCAATACAGCCACAAAAGCCATATTGTCAAACACAAGCGATACACCTTCCCCCCGGATAGCATGTTTCGGGATTGGAGTTATTATGAATTCTATAAGGTGCCTATTGATATGACGATGGATGGGTACTCCATTTACAGAGGGGATACCATGATTCACAATGGCGTTCGAGGCGGTTTTCTGCCAGATACTGCCGATGGATTCTGGATTGGATATAAGTGGACAGATAGCGTGATCGACCCCTGTTCAGGTATCATGGTTAAAGAATATGCCGAATGAATCAGTCTAACATCATTATCATCCTCTGTGCAGGCCTAGCATTAAGTTTTGTCTTATCCTCCTGCCATGTTGTGCGCTACGAGTTAGCCTTACCCATTACTTCTCATAAAAGCCATATTGTCAAACGTAAGCGGTACACCTATCCTCCAGATAGTATCGTACGGGACGAAGACTATCACTTCTTTCTCAGAGTACCTATTGATGTCACCATGGATGGCTATTCCATCTATCGAGGAGATACCATGGTACACAATTGCGCAGTGGGCTGCTTTCTTTTCAACTGGCGAGAGGGTCGATATGTCTGGGTTGATAAGGCTGTTGATCCCTGCGACAAAACCGTATTCAACTTATATGATGGCCAATACCATCCCTGGGAGTGGCCGGACTAAACATTACTATCAAGCCATTATCAAATGAAGAAAAATTTAAAAGAAAAGCTAGTCAGTAGCTGGAAGGCATTTGTAAGGGATCCAATTATCTATTCCTTGCTGTTCATTTCAGTGGTTATGTACTATGGCTTAGGAATATTTCTATGTGCTTCGATCATATTTGATTTCCATGATGACTTAACCGACAAATATCTCGGAATTATGTTCGGTGCATTTTTTCTATTGATAATATATGCATGGCTAAGGGGCCTTTTGGAAAGATTTAAGGCCAAAAGAGAATCTGCAGCCAAGTCAATCAAAGTCTCAGAAAATCGACCACCCCAACACCTAGAGAAGTCACCGCCTAGTAAAGATCAAGATGACCAGGTTATAGTTGCGAAAGGCAAAAAAGAAAAAAGCCTTTATCAGCGACTCAGGGAACTACCGCTCAGTAAAGACAGAGTGGGTCAGTCTTTTATCATCGTCCGAGGAGGGCATGTGGGGAAGCCTGGAAATGGAGATGGTGGGGGTGGTGATATCAATAACTCCACTAAACAAAATTAACAACACCTATCTCATGTGGTTTGCACTTCTCTATTAGGGTTAAGATAATGCCACAAATCGCCTTGCGCCTCGTGCATATCATAGAAGAATTTACCATTAAAGAAGATACTTGCGTTCAGTGAATGGATAAAATAGGTAAAGTCAAAAACGAAGATGGTGGACCTGGAAATGGCCGGACTAAACATCACTATAAATCACTTATCGTATGAAGAAAAATTTTAAAGAAAAATCGAAATGGTCTTGGAAGATATATGGAGAAGATCCAATTGAACTCATATTGGGAGTCTTAATCTATTTAATGTTCGTAGGATTTTATCCCTATCTCATAATATTGGTAAAATTGGGCAAGCATAAGAACTCGTATGGCTGGCACATGAAGGCCTACCTATGTGTACTATTTACAACTATGTTTCTAATGTTATTTTATGGCTGGTTAAAAGGCTTTTATTTGAGAAGAGTCAAGACTAAAAGAGAATCCGTAGCCGAGCCCATCAAAGCCTCAGAAAATCGACTACACCAACACCTAGAAAAGTCAACGCCTAGGAAAGATCAAGATGACCAGGTTATAGTTGCGAATGGCAAAAAAGAAAAAAGCCTTTACCAAAGGCTCAAGGAAATGCCCTACAGTAAAGACAGGGTTGGACAGTCTTTTATTATCGTTCGAGGAGGGCAGGTGGGGAAGGCTGGAAATGGAGATGGTGGGGGGTGGTGAAAAGGATGGTTAGTATCAATCTCAACAATAGCGATGTTAATCTTTTTTATAAGCCTATCGGAATACCTAACTTAATACCAAATACAGACAAATGAAGAGTTATCAGGAAATATCCTCCTTTATATGGAAAGTATGTGATGATGAGTTGCGTGGTCTTTTTAAAAACCATGAATATGGGAGTGTAATTCTGCCATTCGTTGTTTTGCGAAGACTCGATTGTCTTATTGAACCCTATAAAGACGAAGTAGTTGCTCTCCATAATGAGCTTAGTGAAAATGGGATTGACGACCCCACTCCAATCATCAAAAAGAAAACGGGACTCAACTTCTTCAACTATTCACCCTACGATTTAACTCGTTTGAAATCTGACCCCAATGGACTGAAGATTAACTTCCCCAACTACCTTAATGGATACTCCGATAACGTCCATCAGATATTGGAGAATTTTCAGTTAGATAAACCCGTTGAGAAGCTTACAAAGAATAACAAATTGTACTCCCTTATTGATAAGTTTACCGAAGTTGATCTACATCCAGATAAGGTAGATAATCACACCATGGGCTCAATCTTTGAGGAATTACTCCGTAAGTTTTCTGAGATGAGTAATGAGACAAGTGGAGAGCACTATACGCCTCGTGATATTGTAAAACTTCTTGTTTCTATGGTTTTTAGCAATGACGACAGCAACTTGAAAGGTGAAGGAATCATTCGTTCAATTTTTGATCCATGCTGTGGAACGGGAGGGATGCTAACCATAGGTAAAGATTGGGTTAAAGAGAATATCTCTGAGGATGTGATTTTTCAACTATACGGACAGGAACTCAATCCACAGACCTTCGCAATTTGCAAATCGGACTTCTTGATTACTGGGGAGGACCCCGAGCGGATCAAACAAGGATCATCTCTTACACAGGACCACCATACAGGAAGAAAGTTTGATTACATGATAACCAATCCACCCTTCGGAGTTAGCTGGAAGTCTGAAAAGACTGACGTGCTCGAAGAAGCAAAAAATCCGATGGGTAGATTTTCGGTTGGAACACCAAGAACTTCTGACGGTTCTTTGCTCTTCCTACAACATATGATATCCAAAATGAAACCCGAAGGATCCCGAATTGGGTTAATCTTTAATGGCTCTCCCCTTTTCACAGGTGATGCAGGAAGCGGTGAATCTGAGATTCGTAAATGGATTATTGAGAATGATTGGTTGGAGTGCATCGTTGCTCTACCAGACTCCCTATTCTTCAATACGGGAATATCAACCTATATCTGGATTGTCAGCAATAATAAAGGACATCATCGGAAAGGAAAGATTCAGTTGATCAACGGGACCTATATGTTTAAAACCATGAAGAAAAGCCTGGGTAACAAACGGAAAGAAATCGATGAAGATCAGTCATTAGATATTCTATCGCTCTATCAGAACTTTGAAGAATCTGAAATCTCTAAGATTTATCCAAATGAGTTCTTTGGCTACACAAAAATCACCATTGAACAACCTTTGAAAGAGAATGGTGTAATTGCAAGGAAAAAGGATGGCTCCCCAAAACCTGATTCTAAGCTCAGAGATTATGAAAGAGTTGCTCTATCCGATGATATTGAAGAATATTTCAATAGAGAGGTAGAGCCCCACTTACCTGATTCATGGATTGATTTTGATAAAAGTAAGGTGGGGTATGAAATCAACTTTACCAAATACTTCTACCAATACAAACCCCTTCGTTCTTCTAAAGATATCGCTCGTGAATTGTTAGAATTAGATAAAGAATCAGAAAACCTTCTAAGCCAAATAATGAATTGATGGAGAGGTACGATTCATATAAAGATTCAGGGGTTGAATCATTAGGTATTGTACCTGAAAGTTGGAAAACTTCAAGATTCAAATACCATCACATAGAACTGGATGACACGGTTGGAGAAGATTCTAATAGTTACCCTTTATTATCATTAACGAAAGGAGGAGTAATATTTAGGGATGTAGAATCAGGAAAAGGTAAATTTCCTGAATCGTTTGAAAACTATAAGATTGTAGAAAAAAATAATTTGATTTTTTGTCTTTATGATATTGAAGAAACTCCCCGAACTGTGGGTATTTCTGAGAACAACGGTATGATTACTGGTTCGTATAAAATATTCAAGACTAAAAACTCAGTAATTCCAAAATTCACATATTACACTTATTTGGTAATTGATGATGTTAAGGGATTAAAACCCTACTACACTGGGTTACGGAACGTGGTTAGACCTGAAACATTCAAAAACTTACCTCTAAACATTCCAACCATTCAGGAACAACAACAAATCGTTGAGTATTTGGATGAACAAACCCAACTCATAGATTCTTTGATTAAGAAAACGGGGCGAAAGATTGAACTACTCAAAGAGAAACGAACCTCACTAATTAATGAAGTAGTTACTAAAGGTTTGAATCCCAATGTGGAGATGAAGGATAGTGGTGTGGAATGGATTGGGAAGATTCCGAGTCATTGGGAAACTATAAAACTTAAGTATCAAGGAGAAGTGATAATTGGATTATCATACTCACCAGAAAATGTTGTGGATGAAGGAGAAGAATCAACTTTGGTTATGAGGTCATCAAATGTTCAAAATGGTAAAACCTCTTTTAATGATAATGTATTTGTTAATTGTGATATTCCAGATAAACTAAGAACAAGAGAGAGTGATATTTTGATTTGTTCAAGAAATGGAAGTAGGAGGTTGATTGGAAAGAATTGTCTTATTCAAAAAAAACACGAAGGTCTTACTTGGGGTGTGTTCATGACTGTTTATAGGTCAAGGTCACCAAAGTTTTTTTATTGGTTATTGAACTCACCTGTTTTTGAAAGTCAATCAGGATTGTTCCTAACATCTACCATAAATCAGTTAACTGTTTCAACATTAGAAAACATGGTGGTTCCGTTTGTTTCGGATATACATGAGCAACAACAAATCGTTGAGTATTTAGATGAACAAACTCAAAAGATTGATAAAACAATTTCCATTGAAGAAAAGAGAATAAAACTCCTTAAAGAGTATCGCAGTTCCCTTATCTCAGAGGTGGTAACAGGTAAACGAAAAGTAACTACGAATGAGTAAGAAATTCACAGAACTAAGATTTGAAGAATGGATTGAGAAATCACTCCTAAACAATGGGTATCATCATTCTTTTACTCATTCTAATGAGTTTGAATCTAAGTATGATAAAGAACTCTGTTTGGTTGAGGAAGATGTAATAGAGTTCATTAAATCCACCCAACAAGAGGAATACGATAAACTCTACACTCAGTTTGATTCTTCTACCGATTCCCATATTCTAAAAACGATTGATAAAACCATTTCCCAAAGAGGTATAATAGATACTCTGAGAGGTGGTATAGAAACAAGAGGATGTAACTTCAATTTGGTGTATTTCAAACCTAAATCTTCATTAAATGAAGAACATCAGAACCTCTATTCTCAAAATCGTTTTGTTGTAGTTCGACAACTTCATTATTCCAAAAGAAACCACAATTCCATTGACATGGTGATATTCTTGAATGGTATCCCAATCATTACTATGGAATTGAAAAACCAACTTACAGGACAAAACATCATCCACTCTCAAAACCAATACAAAAAGGATAGAGACCCCAAAGAACCACTACTTAAATTCAAACGATGTTTGGTTCACTTCTGTGTAGATAATGATAAGGTTAGTATGAGTACCCAACTCAGAGGAATGGGTACTAGGTTTCTTCCTTACAATAAAGGAATCACAAACCCCATCGTAGAGGGTAACTATAGATCAGAATACTTATGGAATGAAATTTTAACCCCTGATTCAGTTTTAGATATCATTGAAAACTTTGTATTGATTTCAGAGGAATCAGATAGAGAATGGGATGAGAAGAAAGGAAAAGTAGTAACCAAAAAGTTTGATGTTCAGATTTTCCCTCGTTACCATCAATTAGATGTAATTCGTAATCTTAGGAATACCGTTAAAAGAGAGGGAGTTGGCCACAACTACCTTATTCAACACACCACCGGTTCTGGTAAGTCTTATTCCATTGGTTGGTTATCACACGCTCTTACTTCACTCTATCAAAAAGATGGTGACACCAAGCGGATGTTTGATACCATATTGGTAGTAACCGATAGAAAAGTATTGGATAAGCAGCTTCAAAACACCGTATCCAAATTAGAACAAACCGATGGAGTCGTTAACCCTGTGGACATGGGTTCTAAACAACTCAAAGAATATTTAGAGAAGGGAAAGGATATAATCATCACTACAATTCAAAAGTTCCCATTTGTATCAGAAGTAATCTCTGAGCTAAAGGGACATACCTTCGGAGTGGTAATTGATGAAGTACACTCCTCTCAAACAGGAGAAACATCAAAACACCTTAAAAAATCACTCTCTAAAAACGAAGAAGAGGAAATTGATTACGAAGACTTGATTCGTAAAGAAATAGAATCTAGAGGTAAACAAAACCACATTTCATTTTTTGGGTTTACAGGAACACCTAAAAACAAAACCTTAGAACTCTTTGGTAGAAAGAATAAAGATGGTCACTTCGTACCATTCCATTATTACACCATGAAACAATCCATTCACGAAGGATTTACGTTAGATGTTCTACAGAACTACACAACCTATAAACGATACTTCAAGGTTCTTCAAAGTTCAGAAGATGATGTAGAAGTGCCTGAGAGTAAAGTCAAAAGAGAGCTGGTAAACTATGTTGATTCTCATTCAGAAACTATTCGTCAGAAGGTTTCCATTATACTTGACCACTTCCTTCAAAATACGTCTAAGAAGATCAACGGAAGAGGAAGAGGGATGGTAGTTGTCCGTTCTCGTAAGCACTGTGTTTTGTTTCACGAAGAGATGGTCAAACAAATGAAGGAAAGAAACCTACCCTACAGCTGTTTGGTCGGATATAGTGGGACAATCTATCATAATGGAAAGGACAATACAGAGACCTCTTTGAACACTGACAATGGATTAGTAAATACTTCAATTCCTAATGGACTGAAAGATCCTAGGTATCGCATTCTGATTGTATCCAATAAATTCCAAACAGGATTTGATGAACCCATGCTACAATCTATGTACATCGATAAGAAGTTAAGTGGCGTTCAATGTGTTCAAACTCTATCGAGATTAAACCGAACTAAACGGGGAAAGACCGACACCTTCATTTTGGACTTTGTCAACGAAACCGATAGTATCGTAGAATCCTTTCAGCCATATTACACGTCCACAATTTTAACCGAAGAAACAGATCCTGATAAATTGTATCAGATGCTGTATGACATAGAACAATTCAATCTCTACACGAAGTATCAAATCGATGAATTCTGTAAGGAGTTCTATTCCAATTCAGAATCCGATGAAAAACTACATCCGATTATTGATGTGGTAGTGGATACCTACACTGAACGTTTGAATGAAGAAGAACAAGATGAGTTCAAATCAAAGATCCAGTCCTTTATCAGGATGTACTCCTACATATCTCAAATCTCATCCTTTGGAGAGGTAAAATGGGAGAAGTCTTATGTCTTTCTGAGGTTCTTAAATAAGAAATTACCGAGGAGAGAATCCGAGAGAATTTCAGTGGTTGATTCTGTCGATTTAGATTCACTTCGTATCCAAATGATGGGAGAAACCAATATCTCATTGGTCGAAGAACAAGGAGAGGTTTATGGTATTTCAGGGGAATCCGGAAATAGTAGAGGTGAAGATGAATTGGTTCTTCTATCTGATATCATTGATAAGATTAATCAAGTGTTTGGAGAAAACTTAGGGGAAGAGGATCGAGTGACCTTAGAGCAAATTCAACAGCGTATGAATGAGCACCCTGAGTTGAAAAAAGTTATTAATGGCAACAACTCTGAAGATGTAAAGAAGGAGTATTTCAACACCCTATTTAAGGATACTGTGGTAGACTATCACGGGGACCGAATGGATTTCTACAAAAATGTCATGAATCAAAATGTATTCCCAATGCTTGTGGATTACATGTTCAAGGAAGTAGCACGTCAACTGCAAAAGTAGACCCCGATTATCCCACCCATGCTAAGCCGGTCGTCTTGTGGTTCATTAAAATGGGATTTCAGCAATGTCAAATCAGAGTTTTAATCTTACCATCTAACCGTTAAGGATGAGACTAAGAACACCTATAGAGGCAATAAGAGCCCATGTGATATAGATAAGTATTTTCTGATTTTTAGCAGTAGCATCTGCGGCTGTTTGCATAGTTTTTAGCGATTCTTTTTGGTAATCCTGATTATCCCGCAAACGATCAGTGATGTTTCGCTCTAAAGCATCCAATCTGCTTTGCACTGATTGGATAGCGGCCATAATCCCCGCTACGTTAACATCGAGTTTATCTAATCTTTCAGGAAAGTTTATTTTATCAACTCGGTTGTAAAACGACTGCACCGAATCTATCAATTTAGAAAGTGCTTCTTGTTCAAGCAAGACTTGTTCCTGAAGATCAGCAGAGGTTTTTTGCAACTTTTTATTTGCATTAGAAAGGCTAGCTATTTCAGTAGCAAACAAGGAGATCAACTCCTCTTTATGTTTTTCATCGTTGCTTTTAATTTCTTTCAAAAACTCTAAATGTTTCTGTGGAATTTGTTTTACAGATTGTGTAACCTGTTCTGCCATCTCGACATGCCTTATAGCAGGTTCTAATTTTTCAATTTCTCGATGAAGAGTTTCCAACGCCTGTAGTACTTCTGGTGATTTCATGTTAAGATGATTGAGTCAAAAAGCCTTTATTAAAATTTCTTGTCCATTCCGAATAATACAAAGCATAATAATGATCCTCTATATCATCAAATGCCTCATTCACATCATAATTTACCACATGATCCGCAACATTTTTTTTGAATTCATTTATATATCCTAGAACAGTCAATTCAGAATCAAACTTTTTCCAAGCCATTAAACCTCTTACAAGCTCTCTTTTAGCCTCGTTGATTAATTCTCCAACGGTATCGGCTAATATGAACAAAGCAAATGATTTGAGAATCCTAAATTGTGGTGTATTGGGCTTTTCGCGTAGCATGCGCATTGCAGATCCACGCAAATGTTTGATATTACTAATGAACTCGCCTGTTTCTTCGTTATTAACAAGATCAATGTATTTTTTAATCGTTTCACTAACTGGCAAATCATTATCCAAATCGTCAGGCATAGAGGCGGGCAACTCACCACTTGAAACATGCTCTATAAAACTTCGTCTTGAATACTTTGCGTTGAAATAGTAGTAGATGTATTCTTTAACATATTTGTTTTGATCCAATGGATCTTGATAGGTAATGGATTTTTGACATAGGCTTACCATATCATCTATTGCTTGTAACCGCTTTTCTTTGATTTTGACATATATGAAATCTGTCAGGTATTCCAGGCACTTACTAATAGGAGTAGCCTTCCCCGCATTTATATCATTTATAGCGACTAGCCTTAAGTTGTCGATTTCCCTTTTCGCCATATTTTTAGAAGTGTATCTCGACACCAATTTCTCAAGTGAACTGTAATACTCATCTTCATTTTTTTTCTTGAATTCAATATTATATAGCTTGTTTTGATAATCGATGGTATATGAATCAATAACACCAATGGAAACCAAACGATAGATTGCTTTTGCCGTATCATCCTGACTACGAGGGATGAGATAAGACTGCTGAAGTTCTAGAGAAAGTTCATCCTTCAAATTCAGAAGCTTCTGCTTTAACTGTTCATTTGGAATTTCTAATGATTCCACAAACTCCGGATAATCAAATCCATTAAAAACAGCAATTTTTAACCAATTACCCACAAAATCTTGGTCTAATTGATTTTCATCAATGAGCTGCTGAATAGCAGAAGTATTTAGAACATTTTTTAAATGTTCTTGATTAAGAGTAAAGTAGGCTAAGGACTTTCCCTTTTTAGAATAGAAGCGATTTGTAAAAGGAACGGGGATTGACTTTGTTTCTCCTAGTTGCATATCAGCCAATAATCTTTCCAGTCCTATTTGGTAGTCAGTATTTACTACAAGCTGATCAAGCCATGAACGAAGATTATCGACCCCAGCTATCTTGTCAAAAGGTAGATTTGCCTTAAGCCAAGCAACGAGTTGATAACAAAATGTTTTGTTTCCAAAATCTGGATACGTACCTGTATTCTGATTATCAAGATATACATACCCGATACTCGTTCCGTTGATTGTATTTATGAATACACGCGTATAGTGCTTTTCACTTCCTAGCTTAATGGAAAATTGCCTACTATCCGTTCCAAAAAGGTCATTTAGCTCATGATTTAGCATTTGAAGGTTCGTGGTATTCGGATAGGTTATTCTTGATCGCAGTTCATGAAGCACTACCCTTTCTTTCATTTCACCTTTAAACGAGTTCTTATGGAAGTACATGAGAACATCCTTATCCAGATGATACGGGATATCAGGCCGAGATGCAATGGGTAAATGGTCATTGTTAAACAATATAACGGAGACAGATATCTTACCATCGCGGCCTACGCGGCCAGCTTCCTGAACAAATGATTCAATGGACTGAGGGATATTGATGTGAATGGTCATTCGAACATTTGACTTATCTATACCCATCCCAAATGCCTTAGTCGCAACCATTACTGATTCTTTGTTATCCTGGTATAACTCTAAATGATGGAATGACTCATCGTCTATTACATCGGCATTATCCTCATCACCGCTTCCCATAAAATAACCTAATGTTTCAGATTGGTATAAGTGTTTAGCTTCTTTAACGTTGACATATTTAGGGTTGTCAAAGACACCAAACGAATTATGCCCATTTCTTATACCCAGCCAACCTTTTCTATGCGGCATAAACACAATCAGACCATATTGATAAGTTGTAACACCCGCATTTTTTGCGATGACAAATGCATCTTTTGGAATATGAAGCTTGTTAAACAACATATCAGTGTATTGTTGCAGAGCTTCCGTTTCTCCATCCAATTCCTGCATCAATTTCTTTTTTCTGACTTCAGATAAAAACTCTGTATAAGAATGCTTAACAATTTCTTGAATTGCAGATTGATTATTAAATGTTTGAAGGACCTTGTGCTTGTTACTTATCAAATCAAAAATGACATCTTGCTTCTTTTCACCAATGCGCTTTCTTAGTGTTTGTTCTGTGAGATTAACATAACCATCATAAGTATTAGGAACTTCTTGCACCAAATAGTTTATCTCATCTCTGATACTGTTTTCAATACGAACCACGGCATTACCATCATCGTCCTTTATGTTTAATTCCCTTTCAATATCCGCCAACACATCAAAAGATGCAGTAGCTGTTAACCCAAAAAGCGGTATAGAATTACCACTAGAAGTCTGACAATATTTCTGAGTATTATCTCCCAAATTCAAGTATGGTGTTCTAAAGTCATGCCCCCACTCGGAGACACAATGCACTTCATCTATTACTGCATAAGTAAAGTAGTGTCCAGCTTTCCACGCATTACCTAGTGCTTTTCTAAAATCATCGATCACAAAGCGTTCAGGTGAAACAAACAAAAACTGCAACTGCCCCTTTGCTAATAGCTCATGCTGATTGTAGTTTTTTTCAGTAGGCGAAAGCCTTGAGTTTACAAACTCACATTTATCAATACCAAGTTCTTTCAAGCTGTTATATTGATCCACCATCAATGAACGAATTGGATCTACAACTATGGTTGTACCTGGTTGAAGCATAGCCGCCAACTGGTAGGTAAGTGATTTACCTCCACCTGTAGGCAATAACCCGATAACCGACTTGAGCTGCATTGCGCGATTTAGGATAGGAAGCTGACCTTCTCGAAAATCGCATTTTCGAAAAACATCCTGTAATATCTTTTTTAGGAGTTCCGAGGTTTTCGCAATAGGTTCAAAAACTTCGTTTTGGAGTTCATTTACCAATGGCTTATATACCACCGAAGGCGCCGAAAACACTCCAGTGTTGGTTTTATAATGCACATAATGAGCATTTCGAATAACAATTGTATTGGAAGAAAGCGGAGGATCATCTTTAAATACAGATAGTCTTCTCAACATCGCAATATCTATTACCAGGTCAAAATCAGCTGTATTTAAATCTGAGAGCAGAGCTGGTGAATAGCCCTTATTCAAGGGATGATCTATAAACTCAGGCGAAGTAAAAACCTGTACATCAAAATCTGGGATATGAATTTCTGTTTCGGCTAAATCATTGAGTGTGCGAAGCATTAGCAACAGGTCATCAAATGAGGCTATTGCACAGGGTATATCTCTTTCTACAACAGCAATTTTTATATTCCCTTTGGACACTATCTTGTCGTAATGAGCCATAAGGTATTGTAGTACCACCCTTTGGAGTCTCGCAATGCCGAAGGGTGCGAGACATATCGAAGTATTATTGCTCAATAGATATTCACCGCTGTAAAAGTTATCCCGTGTATGCTTTACATACTCCTCGGCCTCAATCATTCGTGTAAAATCCTCTACATCTTTGTATACCCCGTCTTCGGTAATATGACTAATGTTTCGAGAAAGCTGAGCAATCTCAAAATCCTTTAAGTCATCTATAAACTTCGTGTGGTATTTATCACCATCAACCTCAACAACATAAGTCTTATGATGCTTAATTTCGACCTTTTGCTTATAACGATTGATTCTGATCTTGCTAACATCATAAGGTATTTCAAGACTAAAATCTACCCTACCCTGATTACCATCACGGGTAAAAGAACTTCGAGTTCTCTGTTTTTCTAAAAGTTGAGTCAAGTATGCCTGATCTTCAGATAAAAGTTCTAAAAGAAAGCTACGTTCAAAATTACTGTCAACATCAGACACATTTAAATACTTACGTCTATCCTTTGCTCTCGGATCAATTGTATGTAATGTTTTGAATAAAGCCTTCTGCCTGTTCAAAATCTCCTTTTCCGTCTGGCCGTATTTATTGGATTCAGTCACATCTACAAAGGGGAATTCAACTTTCCCATGAGCTGATTTATCTTGCCTTATTGTCTCTCCTAGCTGAGTTGCAAAATATTCCTCTAAAAAAACACTAGCCAAAGAGGGCATTCCTCTTGTGAGAATATTGGATGCTACAGCTAGAATTGATGGGGGGTCTAGCGGGGTCTCAAGGTTACATTCTGTTTGTACTTCAAAAGTGCTTAGTGATCTAAACATCCCTCCCAATTCTGGTCCCTTTCCATGTCCTTTTGAATAATCAATAAGTGCATCTCGAACCGATGCCAAAATGTAACCAGCTTGGAACTGCATTATTTACCTTGTTTGTTCGATTATTATAAAAATCAGGTTGAGTTCAACTATAAAGAGGTCGATGACTTTATCGACGTTTGTTTGAGCACTGTTTAAAACTAATCAATACTAGTGTATGTAGTGTATCTCGTCCAATATTTAACTCCAGTATGCCCTTCTTCATACAATCCAGAAATGAAGACTGAATCTCCCTTTTGGATTATTTTTTTAATACACCTAAAGGGATCATTAGGTATCTTCGAAATTGAAATTTTTCCTTTCTCAGTTTCAATGCTTAACCTACATTCTACATCATTAAATGAACAGTTGGACTTATGAATCAAGGAAAGAGAAAGAAAGTTTTCCCCTGAAGCGATTGAATTGTGCAGGGTGGTACATTTGACGTTATGGCTACAGAACCTACATCCAATCGCACTGGGATTTGCCAATTGATCGTCATTATCATTTTTTCTTGTTTTGTTTACTGTGAAAAAATGTCTACTTGATATGCTCTAATACCCGAGCGCATAACTCATATTCTTCCATATCCTCAAGCAGTGGCAAACAAGTTTTGAGAATAGGGATGAAATCCCCTCGCATAATAAGACCCTCATCAATGAGCTTCATTTTGATTTCTTTTGCCTTCCTTCCTCTGTTTTCATTCGCTTTCAAGAGCCTCATCCTTTTGATGGTCTTATCAGAGATTGAGCGAAAGGTATTCCAGGCATACCCTTTATCGCACGACATATAGATCTTCCAAAAGTTCGCAAGGAAAATTTCAAGATCATTGACTGCGGAATCATTGACCATGCTTTTTATGGTAATAGACTCCGCACCCTCCTCTACAGCCTGGCAAATGGAGTTAGCAATGTGTGGGATATTACTATTACCGATTCCAAAGCCCTGTAGCGGATTACTGTCGGAAGAAAAATCGAACGAGTTAAAAGGCAAATCCATTAGTTATATGTAGATTGGTTTAATATCTCCCACCATATAAAAAGGCGTTTTTGATCTGTTTCTGAGAGCTCCTGCTGCATAATCTCACCACGCTCTGAGGAGTATATCTCTAATAGGGGCAAGAAGTCATTATAGGTCAGATGCATATCAACCATGTAGTTGGCATCTATGGCTGCAAGCTTAACTAGACAACGATGTTTTCCTTCTGACAAAGCCTCGATGATCGCCAACGCAATTGCTGTGTCTAAGGAATACCCCTTAACGTTTTCGGGGTAAATCGGCTCGAATGTAAGACCTGGAGGAAGGGCCTCATGTATTTTATCAACTACTTTTCTCATTAGATATTTATATAATTATCAAGCACATACAACTGGTATATAGCCTTACTACCCCACCCCCAAACATGAACAATCCAATCACAAAATCTTAGTGAGCAGAGATGAGGTAGCAAGGCAAACCCTAATTGATACTATGCAGCTATACTTATAACGTTAACTGAACCTCGATATGCAGTTCTAATTTTTCCATCTACACCAACTACAACTGTTAATCTTTCTACATCTAAACCAGCCATTGCCAAAAAAGGTGGTGTTTTAAACACCGTAACTTTTATAGCATCATCCTTGGCTATTCTTATCAAACCATAATGCAAAACATAACGTATCTCTTCAATCGCTATATCACGCTGTATAGACCGTTCATTTAAATGAACCGTTGGACGCATCTCTGCATAAGGAAAAACACTAAGTAAACCATTAGAACGACTCGAACCAGTATCTAGATTCTTAAAGTGGTTGGCAAGCATAATAAGTCCTTCGGCATTTTTGGGGACAAGCTTGGCTTTACGTACCGTTGGCAATGTGCGTTTTGAACCCATAAGCTCATCTATTAAAGATTTACATGACTGGGTAACAAGTGATTTACCTATAACTTTTCTTTGAGCTTGAATCCTATACGTGATAATTTTTTTCTTGAGTCTATTCATAATGTGATGTCTTTTTTCAATATACTAATTTATTCTGGTATTTCCTACTATCTGTTCTATATTTTTTTCTATATTTTATTGTCTGTGTATTTCACATTACAAATTTATAACACTAAACCACACTCTATATGTGTAGTACCATATTATCGCTATATTTGATTTATGGCTGCAAAAAAGGATAAGAATACCGCTAAAGGGGGGTTAAGCGATAAGCAAAAAGAAGATCTACTAAAGATCTTGCAATCCGCCTATCAGAATACGGACACCCCGGACAAAGAACTAACAGAAAAGCTCTTAGCAATGTCCAAGGAGTTTCAAAGAAAAAACAAAGAGAAGACTCATAAAGAGAAGGCTAGAGAACGTTGGAAAGAAGTTGGCACAAGACGTCTTAATCAGGTACTCATTGCTTTGAACTCCTTAGAGAAATGCGCACACCCATATAATTACAATTACACCGAAAGTGAGGTAAAAAAAATGTTTAAAGAGATAGACACCAAGTTATCGCATCTCAAAAAAGCATTTAATAAGAACAACGACGATATTGATTATTTGAAAGACAAGATTTTTGACGACAATTAATTCGCGTTAACATTAGCGCATCATTTTTTTCGTATCTTCAAATTATGTCCTTAAATCTTAGTAAAAATCAACTTGTTTGCATTGCACATGCTATGCATGAGGTTATGGTAAAAGACAATGAGGTACATGATGATGAAAAACAAACTTTCTTAAATTTTCTAAGAGAGAACTCAATCAATGCTACAGATATACTATTTGTTACAAAAGAAGAAAGAACGACTACCTTAACCGAACTTAACGACGTTCAGAAGGAATTTTTCGCAAACAAAGTATGTTTGATGGCAAGAGCTGATGGACACTTCTGTATAGACGAACACGATCTAATCCAGCAGCTATTCAGAAGCGTGAATTTCTCGTATCAAGACTCCAAAAATTTTAAGGTATAGGCATTTTGCTACTCCCAGCATAAAACCTTAACCATCTTTCCTTTTAGGTATCAGAAATTTAAAACAAAGTTGATACTACCTAACCAACACCCCACCCCGCCCCTATATAAGGGGCAGGAATAAGGCCGGTGATTTTACTCATCATCTCCTAGATCACTATCACTTTCTGGACTAAAACAATAGTCTGCTTTATCATCAATCTTATTGTTCTTAACAGCCCACTGTCGATCAAGCAGATCACTTGTAAAGGACGAGACCCTCGATGCAAAAACTCCAGAGGATTTACTAAAGCTTCGACGTGAGTGATACTCCAATCCGACCTCGTCCGCCATAGAGTCAACATCTAAATCTGCTCCGATAAAGCTAAAATCCCATAAGTTGGTCGCCTCGAGTTCTTTGATCTTTGACTGAATCTGTCGAGCGTTGTAATGACGACTCGCATTTTCATGACCATCTGTGAGCACTACAACAACAACCGAAGCTTTGTTTTCTCGTACTTCCCGTCCAATTGTGGCCTCCAGTTGCGTTACCGTATGACCAATGGCATCCCACAACGCCGTCATGCCGCGCAATTGATAATCCTCTTGTGTAATCGCTTTAGCGTGATCAGGCGATTGCATAGGAAGCATTACGTGTAAATCATCGCTAAAGTCACTTATTCCCAAAGCATAAGATTCACCACTATGGGTACTTTGCTTATGCTTGACCATGGAGATTTGCTCATTTAAGGTATTGAGCGTGGTATGATACCCAGTAGCCATGCTTCCACTGGCATCGAGGATGATTTGATAATAGGTTTTCTTATTCATAGTGTGAATGATTAAAAGATTAATAAAAAATGATATCACCTATATATTCCCATTATCATGCTGAGGTAAACACTTTTCTCAAAAAAAATTTTTAGTTTCAAAAAGCAACTCGTTGTAACTGCCTACAACACGACGTAAAATCCATGCATAACAGGTACTATACAATCACAAGTAAAGGGCTTTTTCGAAAGCTTGTCATCTTCGTCTGCCGCAATTCGGGCACAGAGGATGATGCTGCAGATCTTACGCAAGAGGTGATGATGTTGTATTGGAGAAAGGATGTAGCTGAAAAACAGAAAGCCTTAGAAGATCCGAGCTACACTCCTCGAAAAATAGCAAACGAAATGGGTTACCTCTATGGCATGGGGAAGAATCTATGGCGCAAAGAACTTAAACGAAGAAAAATTAGTCCTCAGTTTCCCTATGATGAAGAAATCGATATGTTGGAAAACTATACTGAGGAGGAAGACTCCTACAAGGCTACACTGATTAAGGCATTACGTACGTCCTTATCAAAACTAGGAGAAGACTGCCGTACCTTGATAAAGTTGTTTTACTACGAGAATATATCCATGCAGGATATTGCAGAAAAAATGGGCTTTAGAAATAGCAGGGTAGCAATAACTACTAAAAGTAGGTGTTGGAAAAGGCTTAGAGAGAGAGCCTACGATGAATTGGAGACACAGTTAAAAGGATTTTGATATGATGTTTCATCCAAGCAGTCCTGATTGCCACATAATGTTCTTAGCAGGCGAACACCATTTGTCTACTCGCATTCAGTTCTTAAATGATCTTATAGCTTCTGAAGAATACCTCGAAATCTACAATAGGGTAAAACAGGATTTAAAGAATAAAGGTGTAGCACTTTATCATGATGAGGCAATGTACTTAGCTGATCTATATTTAGGTAGGGCAAAGACGTCTAGAGAGGACATCTATACTATTCATTATTATATGGAAAAATTGAAGTATATAGAAAAATTGAAGTCCATCGATCCGGATTTTGCAGCGTTTGCGGAGAAGGAAATCATATTGATACAAGCTACAATGGAGGTTTTTATGCGTGATGAGATAGCAAAGGCTATCAATGAAGAACAACTCATTACTGAAGCTGAAAATGTAGCGGACTTCACGGATGCAGAAGAATTGGAAACGGAGGAACCAACGATTCACGCAATGGAGACTCCATCCTTCAAAGATGCAATCATGGACTTTATGTTTCTAAAAAATAATGATATAGAGGAGGACTCAGATGAAGATGAAGAATCAGATGAGAAGGATGAAAAGGACAAAGGCGAGTAGTTCCGATTATTCCTATCACCGGTCGTCCATATTCACTATTCCCGATAAAGAACTAGTTTAATAGCTTTGGATTAACGTCAGGCCTATTTTTTGATTATCGCATTGATCAACACAAGAAAAACGCTGAAGAATGATTCGACCGTCTTGTGGTTCATTAAAACTATACTTGCATCTATCCGTCTGGAATTCATACCAACCACTACAATCAACACAACCTGTGTTTAGAGAAGGAACCCTGAAATATCCATCCTTTAAAATCTCCTCGCTATCACCAAACTGTATACTACGAATGACACCAAATACACCATGACCACGATCAACAGTATCTATTTCATAATCAATAATCACTTTGAAAATAAAATCTTGATATTTCACTGACCCATCGTAATCAGAGTACTCTTGCCAATGAAAATTTGGATCACCGCTTTTAAAGATATACGTCCCAGAGCTTAGCTGGCCAAAAACAAACTGAGCCAAACAAAACGACAAAACGGTTATTACTATTTCCTTCATAATAAAGCCTATATATATCATTTACACCTTTGCGACGAGCTCGTATTATAGCGTTGGTATATTAAAGCACTAACGTCAACCATTTCTAAAACTCTAACTCCTTCAGGATATCACCTGCAATATTCTTATTGATATTCCCCTCTGTATCGATCACCGAAACTTTAGACACCTTGCACGTGTGTTCCATTTGGTCAAAGGCATGATTGCGGTAGGCGACAAACTCCTTATTAATCGGCGCACCAGGATAGAGCAACATTGCTTTCGCACTATTCCAAAAACGGGAATAGGTGTACATTTGACGGAGGTCGTTTACCGATGCTGAGTTGTTTTGTGGCTGCTTCCATTTTGTATCAATCACATACGTTTCACTACCCTTTTTTAATACAATATCTGGTCGTATCGTTTTATATGATCCCCAGAACTTTTTCGATTCCTGGCCACTGACTTTGATCGGTTGACCATCGATTTGTTGACATGCTTTTTTTAGCATGGCCAGCACATATTCTTCCCATAACAAATTCATATCAAATAAGAGGGAAAGCATCTTTTGCTTGCCAGCCTTTATATCCGGAGAGTAATTCAGTAAGATTAGCCGCGCAATCTCCAGTGCTTTAGCATAAGGTTCTGTTTTGCGGTTAATCTTTATTGATGATAGTACAGCCTCATTAACTCGTATTGATTTTACCTCTGGAAAGTTCAAGTAAACTCTCTTACACAGATCGCTAAGCTTTGTGCCATTGGTAAAATGTTCGACAACCTCTAGCGCCTCATTGAGTACTTGATGGAGCTTGTGATCCAAATCATAGACTTGATGTGTGGTGTAGAAACGTTCCCGATGCACAAGGTTCTTTTGGATGTTTCCTGCAAATTCTAATTTGCCCTTAAGGGCAAGAGTATTCGCTCGACGCCTGCGGTATTTTTTCACCAAACCCCTGCGTTGCAAACGTTGAATCTCTTTGAGATACATCTCAAAGTAAATTTCAAGGAGATTTAGATTCTGACGCTTAACATTGGCTGAGCCCGTGGTCTGCACCTTTAGCTTGCTTGTTGATTTAAGCATATAAATCAATGCATCCCGCCATTTATCCTTATCATCGAAGCGATCTACTTTAGGGAGTATCTCAATAGACAGCCCATCCACTTGGATCAGGCCGACATAATGTGTAAAGCGGATACCCTTTGTAATACCATTAAAGAACTTATAGTCATGGTATTCATTAAACTTTAGCAAAGCATCGAGTTTCCCCTGATCCATGTGTTCATGGGATAGGGTTAGTTTATCGTATTCATAAACTACGATCCTTTTCATTACCTCGGCTTGTTTAGCAGCGTTTCCAGCGCATTTTGTAAATCAAACTCTTCATCTATATTGATCAATTCAAACTTGTTTTGAGCAAGACCCTCACTTCCCTCGTAGTCGAAGTCCGCAAAAACTTCGTTGTCTTGAGGCTGCATCTTCACAAAACCGCTTCCCAAGACAAGACCAATCTTACCATAATCGCCATAGAAGTACTCTTGCAGCAAGGGGATGATTTTATCCTTGAAGGCGAGCTTTAAGTCATCCATATTTTTCACATTGATCAAGTAGGAATGACCTATGGTATGATCTCTATCAATTAATGCCTCAATGCGCTCATTTATACAACTTAGTAACTCCTTCAGCGCAAAGCCATTAATCTCCTTTTCGAGCAGATCAGGCTTAGGCAACATTTCCTTAAAAGCGAACCTTCTTCTCAACGCGGTATCTAGAGCTTCAACACTGCGGTCCGCAGTATTCATGGTACCGATGATATAAACATTTTGTGGCACAGAAAAGGTTGCCTTTGAGTAGGGCAAAGTAACACTTAGTTGCTCCTCTGCACCAGCTCGCTTGTCCTCTTCGATTAGAGTAATTAATTCTCCAAAAACTGAAGAAACATTAGCCCTGTTTATCTCATCAATAATTAATACGAAGTTTTTGGGATTCTTGGGTATTTTATATACATCTATTTTTTTCTCTTGAACAAAAAACTCTTGTTTGATGTGCTTTTTATCAAGCCTATATATGGTCTGTTGTGACAAATTCTTATTGTAGATCTCATTTGCTGAAATTTTCTCATCAGTAAAAATCCATTCTACACTTCTAAAGTGCCTATAATGAGGATTGTTAGGTAAATCAGAATCACCCCTGTATTCGTAATCACCAGTAACTTTACCCACAGCTCTGACATATTTGTTTCCATAGGAAATCACCACATAACTTCCAATTTTTAGATAGTTACAAAAGAGATTCATTGCTTGAATTGAAAAAGAATCTAAATTTTTATCATTCCCGAAAACCCTCAGTTCTTTTTCATCTTTTCCTGAAAAATCAAGTTGATTGCCGAAACCAATGGAAATACAATTGTTTTCTACACAAAACTCATAAATCTCATTATCATTATCATCCTGCGTATTACCCAATGACATTTTATAAAAATGAACGTTTTCGTACTCTTCTGTAGAAAGTGAGATTAATGTCTCCGTATCAACCGCACCGGCATTTAAACTATCGTCAGCCAAACGACAGATCTTTTTAAATACACCCTCTTGAATTTCATATTTCAAGAACGCATCACCTTCTTTAGGTTCAACGGGTTTAATACCTTCAATAAAATCCTCATAACTAAACGATTGATGAAATGTAGTAAAACCTATCTGACCTATAGATTCCTTATCGTTATTGAGCGACAGCAACTGGAACCGGGCCTTTAATTTTTCTCTATCATTTTTATGAATTTTATAAAATTCTGGATCAGCTATCCTAATAGATTCATTAATCGTATGAAATGTTTTTCCAGTCCCTGGAGGGCCAAAAAATATCTGATTTAAATATATAGAGTCTTGTGTATTCACATTTGATTGATTTGTTGTTGTATTGAATGCCTTGGTAAACAGCTCGTTCCTATAATTTGGGTCTATAATGGAACGCTCCAACACCTCAGATGAGTGTTTTTTAAAACCAGATTTTGATATTCTGGAATATTGGTCAATTGCAGAATTTACAATTATGGATTTGGCTTCTAAAAGGTCTTTAATAGAGCTAACTTCTATCCACCAGTCATCTGATGTATTAATCGTATCAAAATGACCAAAAGACAACTGACTTTTTTTAATCTCGATCATAACCGCATACTTTTGACCAAATGTCAAGCCAATGCGTTTTTTATTTTCTCGGAATGTATAATGTACTTTATTGTCCCCTAATTTCACACCTAGTTTGTTTATCACCTCTGACAAAAGATTGTAATATTTGATGGAAACATCCTGGCCTATCAGCCTTAGTAAATTGACTAGTGCTTGTTCTTCTAGGGAGTTTGCAGGATTATCTCTTACAAACTCTATGAACTGCCCAATTGCAGCAGAATAAAATCCTCCTTTGCCGTAAGACTTAGCTTTGTCGAAGTAATACTTGCCATATTCATCCTTTTGATGATTTTTTAAATCTTCATGGAGATCTTCAAGTTTAGAGACCTCATCTTCATTGTAAACTGGAATTTTAAACTCATTTTCCAATATGTCTATTGCCCGCAAGTACGAGGAAACTTTACCGCTACCCGTCGATTGATTCAAACTCAACCAATTTTCAAACATTTTTCGTTTTTCAACTCTATTGTCAAATACATTCCATAAGCTCTTTGCAAAATCAAAAAAGTCTTGATCTCCTTTTTTTGAGAGTATATATTTATTGAGTTCTGTGTAACTTAAACTGGAACCCGAATAGCCTAAGTATTCAGCACTTATCTTTAAAGCCGAATGCTTAAAAATATTGATGAGATTATAGTTACTGTACAAAAAAGCTATTTTCCATTTAAATGCATCTCCAAGATCAATCTCTTCTATTTCACTGAAATTTTCATTTAAGCTTAAGGTTGCAATCTGAAGTATAATTGACTTAACAGAAACATATGCCTCTTCACGAGTAATCCCATATTTTATATGCCAAGCATACTCTCCATCATTTGTTCGATTATTCGCTGGTTGGGTTCCTGAGGAATCTCCCATTCTGTATATTCCAAACTTATAAGAACTACCTCCAAGAATACTACCAAGGTTACGTGTAACATGTTCTAATGAATAACAAAAAGATGTTTTATCAAGATTGGTATACTCTTCAATTGTCATGGCTTTCAACCTATCAATCGGCCATTGTTTTAGAAAATCTTCGTTTATCTTATATAAATCTGAATTTGGACTCATACTTTCAGTTTTCTTAACGATTGGTATACCTAACCGCTTAAAGGCTTTAAAACAGGGGGTATTTATACCACCACTAAAGTTATTTGTAGGCTCCTCACCAGTAGCATGAAAATTGGCATAAGCCATAATAGGCTTGGGCGGATACAATTCATCTTCAATCTCAACATCAAAATAAATAGATGTCTTGAAGCCCACAGGAAGTCCCATTTTCTTAAAATCCTGCAATGCAAGGTCGATATGTGCTTTATTTACTTTTTGGAATTTCAATGATTCGTTTTTCAATTTGATATCGTCATAATATTACTTTGATAAAATACTTGCCGAGTTAAGAACTCCAGTTCACCCGAAGCACTTCAAATACTCTGACGACAGGAACAAAATATGGCTTCTTGTTTAATTGAACAATAACTATTTATAAAACTGGTTCGTATCCCAACAACCGAACCCTTAACAATCGAATCAAGAACATCAGTTGACTCTAAAGACTTCAACTATTCTTGAATCATTTTCAACCTTCAAAAACCAAGAGCCATTATAATTATACATAAAAACACGTGGAGAGTATGCATAATAATAATGGTAATCATAGGTACTCTGCTGCCAGATTTGGCCATCCATCATTCTAAACTTAGTTGCACCATCCCATCCTTCAAATTCGCCTTCAATTTGTGTGTGGTAGTAGCTGTGCAATTTTTCACAAACCAATACATCCTCAAGATCTTCAACAGCTACTTCATACCTATTCCCATCCTCTATAAATTCCATTTTTGGGTGTCTTAAAGGAATTCTTTCATTAGATCCACGAATTACAATAAAGTATTCGTTATCACTAGTCATAAAAATATCACCATCTGAAAGCCTATTGCTAATGGCTTCAACTATTTGAGATTCCATTAGCGCTTGATTATAATCTCCGGCAAATCTTTGTGATGAAACTTGAGAATGACAAAGAATCAAAAAAAGAAGGATTGATATTTTCATTTTACAATTATGATCATTAAAATTTATCAATGGTATCGCTATTCCTACGGAGTTTGAATAATAGATCAACCCGCTGCCCAAACTATCACCAAGCCCCCAACAACCTACATCCTAATACCCGCCCCAGATCGATTGATCATTCTGCTTTGTGAGACCCTCGGTGAAGTCATAGTCATCAAACATTAGAATGTTGCGCAGGAGAACACCTTCAAAGGATCCTGACCTGGTTTCTACCGCAAAAGAATAATCATCATAAGTACCACTCCCCTTGCGTCGGAACGCAATGTTTTCGACATAATCAACTTCATACTCATCGGGCACACCCATGTTATCAAGAGACTGGCTGAAATATTTCGCTAACGCAAAATCACCGCCAGCGTAGTCAAAGATGTATTGCCAGTAACCATATCGGCCATGTCCCCAACCACAAATAAGCTGGGACTCTTCGATGGATACATAAAGCTCAGGGGCATAGTATACACCGCCATCTTCATTTTCTGATTCAAAACATTCTCTGTGATCTAACAGAAGACGATAGCCTTCATCCAAGGTTTCAAGGATGACAAGACCCCGACGGTTGCGGTCAACCATATCGCCGTAGTCATTTTCAACTATGGCACTGCGCGTCGTCTCTTTGGTGATTAAGACAACATCATTATCTCCGTCGCCATCTAAATCCCCTTCCACTTGTTTAAAAAGGATGGTGCGCTCAGGTAGGAAATCTAACACATCGGATGAACTAGCTGAGGCCACCTCTTCTATGGCCGTTGAATCTGCTTCTTCCTCTGCCACAGCTTCTTCTATATTTTGAGCTATTCCTAAGCCCAACAAAGCAGCTCCTTCAGCACATTCTGAGAAATCAGCTAGGCTATCCATGACTAAGTCATCGCAATGATCGGCATAGGCTCCAAGCCAAGTGACTACGGCAATTGAATCCTCCATGTCAAGGGCATTAAACGAGGTAATACAAGCACAGACCGTTTCAAGAGGCTCATAACCTTCCGGTAAGGTTGCAACCTCCGCAGAATCCACATCAGCAGTATCCGCTGCCTCAGGCATTAAAGAGTCTGAGAGTAACTCAAGAAGAATCAGGTTTTCGGTAACATACATCGCCAAGGAATCTTCCAGCATTAGACTAAACTCTTGAAGCGCATAATGTGACTCCTGAAGGTCAGTATGCCGCGCTTCCAGCGCACTCAAGGAATCTTGATAATCCATGACCTCCTCACGAAGGGCTTGTAATTGACTTTGAAGATTGGATACCTCGTTGTAATGGTCTTCTTGAAGAATTGCTATATCGGTAAGCAGGAGTTCTTCAATGGTAAGCACAGAGTCTACCATGTTGGCAAAACGCTGAAACTCTTCGCTGGCAAAGGCGCGTAGATCTTTTCTCTTCCTTAGTTCACTCAGTGATTCATCTAAGCTATCTAGATTGGAAGTTGATTGCGCGCTAACCCTTGGTGTCAAGGCCAACATACCACACGTTAATAGGAGAAATAGGTATTGAGTTTTCATGCCTAAAAGATAGTATATGTCTTTGGAATTTCCTTTATGCTCCAAGCATTTTAACACAATTTGAAGTCATGCTTTTCGTTATGTTTTTGGGTGAAAAAAGGTAGGCAGCAAAAGAATGATTTCAATCTAAAATCTGAGTTTTTATCCTGTTCATCTCTAGAATATTTAGAATAAATGTCCCCCTAAAATAGACCACATATTGCCTGTGGTTTGCCCCTTTATCTTACATGTAAACCATCAAAAAATTAAACGTAAAAAATCTTAGAATCTATGACCAGAGAAGAAGTTTACCAAGAGATAGTGGAAGAATATGAAAAAAACTATTGTTTAAAAGGTTATGCCAACTATATTATCGATGAAGTTGAAGAACATTTAGAGTTAGGCTACAATCTTTCTAGTGAAGACATTGCTGGAGTCTTTACCAAGGTGATTGAAAATCTTTTTCAATCTGACGCTTTACGCCAAGCAATAATGCGCGAAGTAAAAAACTATAAAATGCCTAACCCCTATGGCTTTGATGGTTCGTATGGCCTTATCGGCGTTCCCCTAAAACTTAAGGATACCATCGTGCGCACGGATCGCGAAACGGGCGAGAAAACCATAATCCACCTCAATGACCCTAAAAATAAGAACGAGAAAGGTGACGAGTCAGGAGATGCGTAAGCCACTAAACGCAAAGAATAAAGATTTACCATTACCTTAATCTTATGGCCAAGAAATATCAGCTATCCAAATCGACCTTTCTCAGAGGGCTCAAATGCGAAAAATCGCTTTATCTCTACAAGCATCACTACGATACCAAAGATGATGTGTCCAATGCGCAACAAGCCATCTTTGATCAAGGGAACGAGGCAGGAATTTTAGCTCAACAGCTTTTCCCAAATGGAGTGGATGTGTCGCCAGAAGATCACCGGTATATGGCGGATTCAGCGCCAAAAACCTTAGAGCTCATCCGCCAAGGAGAAACTGTGATTTACGAGGCGACCTTCATTTATGACGAGGTCCTCGTAGCCCTAGATATTCTTGTCAAAGATGAGGAAGGGTGGAAGGCCTACGAGGTAAAAAGCTCTACATCCGTTAAAGACACACATATCCATGATGCGGCGATTCAATTCTACACCCTAAGCCATGCAGGAATTGATCTAAAAGATATATCCATTGTACATATCAACTCAGACTACGTCCGCAACGGTCCAATCGACATTAACGAGCTCTTTACTATTCAATCGGTATACGACGACATCCAAAGCCTCCTTCCCAACATTCCTTCTCAGCTGAGTCGGCTTAAATCCGTCATTGCCCAAGTCAATATTCCAGAAGTAGCTATAGGCAGTCAATGTACGAGTCCCTACACCTGTGATTTTAAAGGGACCTGCTGGAAAGACGTTCCAGAATATTCTGTGTTCGATCTGGTGAATTTGCGAAGCAATAAGAAGTTTGCCTTCTATAAACAAGGCATTTTGAGTCTCGAAGAAGTCAATAAACACCGAGATCAACTCAACGACCGCCAAGTGCGACAGATTGAGGCCGAACTCACTCAAGAGACCTTTATTGATAAGCACAACATTCGTGCATTTATTGATGACCTGACCTACCCTCTCTATTATCTCGATTTTGAAACCATCAATCCAAGCATCCCGCTCTATGATGGCAGTAGACCCTATCAAGCATCGGTCTTTCAATATTCTCTGCATAAGCAAGCCAGCGCAACTGCTGAGGTTGAGCATATGGACTTTCTAGGTAATCCCGCAGAAGATCCAAGACTAGCCTTCGCCGAACAAATGATTAGAGATTGTGGGGATTCAGGAGATATTCTTGTCTATAACATTTCCTTTGAGCGAGGAAAGATCATGGATCTTGCCGAACTCTTTCCAAATTATAAGGACGCCCTTCAACGTATTGCCGATCGGCTCAAAGACCTAATGGTCCCTTTTAAAGAGCAGTGGTACTATGCGCCTGAAATGAGGGGAAGTTATTCGATTAAAGCCGTGCTTCCTGCCTTAATTCCTGAACTGTCCTACCAGGACCTAGATATCAAAGACGGAGGTAATGCCTCAAGCACCTTCTTGTCTATGGTGAATGGAAGCTTTGAGGGTAATATCGAAGAGACAAGACAACACCTTATCGAATACTGTAAGCTCGATACCTGGGCCATGGTCAAGATTCTAGAGAAGCTCAGGGAGGTGTAGGTTAGCAAGCCACTACCAGCCTAGATTTAGGCTTATAATGGCTAAGGCTGTACTTATCAAAAGAAGTACAAAGTAGATACGCATCATTTCTGACCAGATCTTTCCTGCTTTCATAATCTTGAACCCAGCATCATCGAGGTTTTTTCGCCGTATCGCATTACCGCCTTCCTCGAGATTTCGCGCGGCTAAGAAATTGTAATACAAGATGATTCCAGCAATCAAAAAGTTAAAGATGATGGCAATATTAAATGGATTGATATACATGTGTTTAGGTTTTTATGCCAGCGAGTTTAGTGCTTAGATCATTTAACTCCGCCTAGTCAACACCCAAGATAAGCTCTAGTTGACTGTTATCCTAAACGACTAAAACAAAAGCAGCTGACAGAGCTTTACGAAAACGTACAAACCGAGGAGGCTCACAAGAGCCACAGTAATCCATGATGTCAGATTAGACTCCGTACTTTTTTTCCTTTCAGCAATTAGTCTGGATAACTCCCGCCTAGAAGGCGATGGGTCACCGATTACAATATCCGTCTCCATATTCTCCATCCATGAAAGATCCAAAGCCGGTGGTTCAGGGCCATAGAGGACTTCATAATATTCAGGGTCAACTGGAGGTAAAATCACCTTATGACTCCGTGATTTGGAAAACATACCGTACTTACCCTTAAACGTTGTTGTATTTGATTGCTTTAACCGAATGGATTGTTCTGATTTTCTATCGTAATAGTGCTTTGCCATTAAGTTTATAAAATAATGAAAAAAGGCATTTGACCTGCAATAAACAGCCATTGAATCCATACCTCAATACTAGCGACAGTCTTCCTTCAGGGCAATCTTAGCATCAGGATAGTTTCTACTGTCTGCTTGCCGCCAATCACTGCAGGCCTCTTTATATAGTCCTGAATTAAAGAATGCCACTCCCCTATTGTAGTATAACCAACCATCATTGGAGTTAAGCGCAATAGCTCGCGTGAGTAAATCGATGGCTTCTTTATTCTTATCCAAGGTAATGTATACTCCAGCTAGTCCTCCGTAGGCCCAGGAATCTTCGGGCAGTAGCTCAATGGCCTTTTTGTAATCATTTACCGCATCCAGTAGATTACCAAGCGACTCATGAGTATATGCACGATTATAGTAGGCATCAGCATCATCAGGGCTCAGAAAAATCACCATATCATAGTCCTTGATAGCTGCCTGGTCATCATAGAATATATTAGATAACAAAATGGCTCTATTGTAGTACGCATCGGCATCGCTAGGCGATATTGATATGGTCTTAGAATAGTCCTCATAAGCTGCTTGGTAGTTTTCCTGCTCTTCGTAAGCCAGTGCTCGATTAAAGTAAACATCCGACCACTCAGGATCACCATTTATACATTTTGAGTAGTCTTTTATGGCCGACTTAAGATTACCTAACTCTATGTAGATATTTCCTCGTACAAAGTAGCCATCTAGAAGACTGCGATCAAGTGAGATATATTGGTTAACATCATTGAGAGCATCTTCATAAAGCCCGATTGCCATATTATCTGACGCTCGATTGAAATAGGCTTCTTTATACTTCGGATCTAAATCAATCGCCTTATCGTAAGCCTTAATGGCACCATGGTAATCTCCTTGCTCGCCCTTGGCCAAGCCAAGATCAAAGTAGTCTTCTGCCGAAGTCTGGGCAAGACTTGTTGTGATGGATAAGCATAGCATACCGAGTAATGTTAAGATGGAATAGTTTTTCATAATGTTGACTGTGTAGAATTTTTGAACGGCTTGATAACGATGGATAGGTCGTTCATTATTGTCCATAACCTTAACATTCTTTAATAGCCTTGTCATACGATTGTACTAAAGCATTGCCGTTTACCTTTTACAGCACGAAACATCAGAGCTATGAAAACGCCTACATCCATCCGACGAATTCTCTTAAAAACACTTCTTGGCTTCATTCTATCTATTGGAGTCATCATGAGTTTTGGCGTCATAGTTCAAAAGATTCCTACAGGAGACTATTGCATGGATGGGGATGCCCTCATTTACATAACCGGGAACGGCTTTCATACCGACATCATCCTACCTAATGCCGATGGAAGTGGATATACATCATACGGCTGGGGTTCGCAGGTATTCTACCTGAATGTACCAACCTGGGAAGATTTTACTCTAAAGGTGGGTGCTCAAGCGCTCTTTACTAAACCCGACGCAGCAATGCATGTGAGATTTTACAGTAAAGAAGGTTCAACATGGTATCCTGTTCATGTAAATCATGAACAATTAGAGTATATCAATGACCAGATTAACAACAGCTTTATACGTCAGAACAACGAGCGCAAAGCCATACCTGGCCATCCAAGCTATTTTGAAGCCCATGGGAAGTATTCGGTATTAAACACCTGTAATACTTGGGTTAACTCAATACTTAAAGAAGCAGGACTAAGAAGCTCTCTTTATGCTTGGACCAGTGAAGCAATCATCCAACACTATCGCTAACCCTATCCATCAAACCCATCTCTTGTTAACCATTTAAATATTCCATATGAATCGTAACGCATTAAAAATCCTCGGTATATTTTCCTCAATCGCCATTATTGCCTTACTGGTAATACTAAGCACTCCATCCCTAAAAGGAGAAAACGATGGCAGTGAGATCTCGGAAGCTACTCTAGACCAATCCAATCTGGAGCGTGCTGAAATGGACAACTTTCCGGAAGCCTACATCGCCCATCACTTCAACTATCCGGTGGGCACGGCGGATGGCCATGGCTATTACAACGCTCAGGGCTTTAAAGAGAATAATCATCTCGGAGACGACTGGAACGGCACAGGAGGGGGTAATACAGACTTTGGTGACCCGATCTATGCCATTGCCAATGGTCGTGTGAAGGGAGCAAAGGATTATGGAGGAGGATGGGGCAAGATAGTTCGCATAATTCATCAACTCCCGAATGGCGAGATGGTTGAGTCCTTTTATGCCCATTGCGAGACCATGTTAGTAGAAGAAGGAGATTGGGTAGAACGAGGTGATCAGATTGCAACGCTTGGCGATGCTGATGGAGCCTATATTGCCCATCTCCATTTTGAGATTCGCACCGACACTTCGATGGGTATTGGTGGAGGGTATTCTCCTGATACCGAAGGGTATGTTGATCCGACGGCATTTATTGAGGCGCATCGATAGGGATGTTGGGGATTGGCCCACCACATCCCGCCTCCCTACGGGGAAGATCGGATGCCCATTTCAAACCAACACACCACAATTAGCATTTGGCATCTATGCATGAGCATACAGATTACCATGTGGATGGTTAATGCCTGTAACGTTCACAATAGCTGAAAAGTAATCTTCGTTTATCTAACATCATTCAACTATGAAAAACACCTTTTTTCTGTTTGCAGCTGCATTACTTACTGCAATCACCATCTCGAACTGTCATGTCGTCCGTTATGAATTCCCTACCACCTATGGATGGGATTGGAAAGAAAAAAAGCGTTTTAAGCACGCACCCTCTGATACGTTGCGCGACTATACCTATTATACCAAATGGCCATGGATACCTATTGATTATATGGCAGAAGATGGAGGAATAAGTGTTTATCGAAAGGATACCCTCTATCATAATCCCTGTGTGGGCGCTTACGTACCCCGGACACCTTCTGACCTAGACTCTGTGAAGGGTGATGTAGAATCCGTATTAGTCTTTAAGAAAAATCTCATTGACTGCAGCACAGGCTTTGGTTGGAAAATGGCTGCGGTTGAATAAAACGGTTTACCCTAATCCTTGTACCAAACGGTAGAACCTTCTTTCAACTCGTCGCAACCATCTAGATAATAGATTTTTTCGCCAAGACCAAGACCACTCGTTGAGCTCGTAACATCCACAATAATCTTGTCACCCTCAATTTCCCAAGTACCATAGAAAGAGGCGGGGCCAATTGTATTGCTGCTGTTCCAAGAACCGTCTTCATTGAACTTCATCGCTGCTGAATAGTTTGAGGTTGACGGCCACAACCAATCACCCAGAACACAATCTTCTGAACTTGAATCTTCCCCACTTGTGGCAACTGCCATTATCCAAAATAGGGAAAGTATACCAGCTGTATAGATTGTCTTTTTCATTGTTTAATTTGTTTTTTATCGAATAAGTATCAAGCTACCTTCTCGACTCAATTTACCATCGCGTTCTTGACCGCGCCAAGTGGAGCCATCTAAAAACTTAGCATAGGCTCGCCATACATAGGTATCCTGTGGTAGCAATACACCATTTTTATCTCGACCATCCCAGCCTTCAACAGGTGATGTTTCCTCAAGCTTTTCAGTATACCAGATCAATTCACCAAAAGTAGAATATATCTCAAAGCGATATTCCTTGAGACCAATCCCGTGCGGTAGGAAGATAGCTGCTTCACCAAGGCCTGACTCAGGGCTGAAGGCATTTGGGAAGACAAGATTAGGAACAAATGGAGGGAATTCAACGCTTGCATAGAATGTATCGCGACATCCATCTATTGAGATGGCTTCAAGCTCGATCTGATAAGGGCCATAGCCTGACTCATACAAGTGATACGGCTCGAATGTCGTATCAGTGAAGTTATCTCCGAAATCCCAATTGTAGGCCACCGCATCAGTGGATAAATTATCGGTGAATAGCTCTCCCCCATTAGGAATCGGTATATCATTTATCATGTAGGTAAAGTTTGCCTCAGGCGCTACAAAAACGATTACCGAAGCAGCATCAAAAAAGGTATCACCGCACACTCCAAAATTGTATACCGTAAGGTCAACCTGATAGGTTCCTGGGAAGAAATACGTATGACTTACCGGACTACCGGCGGCTGAGCTATCGACCAGGGTATTTCCATCACCAAAATTCCAAATACGAACATTCCCTAGATACGTGCTGTCTTGGAAAGTGACCGTTAGCGGTTGACACCCAGAATCAGGTTGAACATCAATGCCATAGATAATTGGATTAGGATATACCGTAAAGGTATCAAGAGCAGTATCTAGACATCCAAAGGCAGACGTTACAATTAATTCAACAGGATAAGACCCTGAGTCTTGATAGGTCGTACTTGGCTCAAAGTCATTGCTCGTAGAACCATTGCCTAAGTTCCATGAATAGTCTTCACCCAAAAGCGAAGTATTAATCATTGTGACAAGCACCGTATCGCCGTCACACCCATAGTCTGCCGGACTAAAGTCAAAGTCAGCTGTAGGAATAGGGTGAACGACTACCAGTATTGTATCCGAACTTGAACTACAATTGTTCACATCCGATACATACTGAATCACTTCGAAGGTGTCGCTTTGTGTATAGAGGTGCGACACGATCGCTGATGTATCAGACACTAGAGGACTTCCATCACCAAAGTCATATACTACCGTCCCGTAACCAATGGCATTACTCTCAAAGAATACACTATCCCCAGGGCATAAGGAGTCAGAGAGTAGCGAAATATCTGATACAGTGTTGTTCGGTGCCACGGTAATTGGGATAATTGTATCTGTAAACCCACAGCTATTTTGGAAGGTTACAAAAACGTCATAAACGACGGTATCCAACGTATTATTGACAAATTCATGGGTAATGGTATTCCATGAAGGGTTACCCGTTGTATCTGAGCCATCATCCCAATTGATATAGAAGGTTTCAGGTTGCCCTACTGTATTATTAGTAAAGGTTACCGTGTAAGGAGAACAAAATGACGTTGTATCTGCCTCAACAATTGTTGTTGGAATGGGCGACACCAAAATATTAGCAAAGGCTACATCAACCGCTTGACAAGCCGCACTATATACTCTAAACTCAACAACATACACCGTATCGTTAAACAATGGCGGTGGGAAAGTAAAAGGCCCTGGAATAAAGTCAAATGAAGTATCTATTCCTCCAAAGTCCCAATAATACGTATAGGAACCAAAGGCTCCTTGTGGAGTTGGATTAAAACTATTTACAGTCAACGGACCACATCCAACCGAGTCACTCGGAACAAATTCTGCAAGAGGTAAGCTTGCCACCCGTACAAAACTAAACGAACTGTCCACGCATCCAAATTGATTGACAGCAACTAAAGTGATCGAATAGAAACCTCCACTTCCATACGTATGGCAGGGTAACTCTGTCCCTTGTGTTGTATCCAATGTGCCATCACCATAATCCCAGTAATACGTGGTGTTTACATCGGGGTTTATGATGTTCATGCAGAGCTCAAAACCTTCACAAACCGCAGTGTCATTGGTAAACAAGACATCAGGTAAAGGATGAATAGTGATTAAGCGAGTTGTGTCATCCTCACATAAGTTACCATCCACTACAGATAGACTTACATTAAACTGCCCAGGACTTGGATAAGTATATACTGGGTCTTGTACAAAGGATGAGTCACCATTACCAAAAGTCCAAGTCCAATCAATTATGGCCGCGGAATCTGAGGTACTTTCATCGACAAAGAAGACAGGATTTTGCTCACAGAATAAATCACCTGTATAGGATGCAATTGGCAGTGGCCAAACAATGTAATAAATCGTATCATAGGTAGTACATGTTTGACTACCGTAGGAGTATACCAACTCATGACGCCCAGGGCCTGCTAATCGCGTATCAATAACCCCTAGTGACGGATCTACAATTCCCGGGCCTGACCATGTACCTCCGATACTCGGAGTAAAGCCTTGAATTGTGTCTAGACCATAGTCTAAACAGTTGGAGTCTGGGAAGCCTGCAAAGGCCTGAATAGGTTCTATGATCGTAACCTCCAAGGTATCGACAACTGTACATCGATTAGGATCTGTATAGGTCAATTGCAAGAGATAAGGCTGTGTCGAATCAGGAGGATAATTACTCAAGAAAATAATTCCAGAATCTGGTGTTGCAGAGAAAGGCCCTGCATAGGGAGACAGTGGACCTGTCCAATACGCCGTATCTGGAAGACCAGGTGGCGTTCCAAACGGAGGAACAAAAGCTGGAGTCAAACTATCAACCCCTATGGCAACAAAAGGAAGATCTTGATTACATACTGTAGTATCCGCTCCGGCATTAATCACCGGTAAAGGATATACGATCATGAATGTCGCGGAGGTATCAGCACAACCATTAGAGTCAATGTAGATGTAATCTAAAGATTGTCCAGGAGATACATTCACCAATGAGGCATCAGGCACAAAGAGGCTGTCTTGCACTACCCCATTGCCACTCCAAAATCCAGGTAATGGAGAAGCTCCCGATTGCTGATTGAGGTTTATTGTGTCGTAGTTTGAACAAGCCTCTAAGGTTGGACCAGCATCTACTGTAGGCAGCGGTAAAACAACTACCTGTCGAGATGCGGTATCCTTACAACCCGTTACTCCGACTTCTACAATTAGACGAATATTATATACCGAATCAATACCTGCGCCCGTATTATTCAGCCTGAAAGGCAGAGGATTCTGAAGAGTATCAGCTATTTGAGCAAAATTAGTAGGTGTTTGCCCCAAAGTATCCGCAACATCTATATACCAGTTCCACGAAGACACAGGCGTTGAGGCATCTGTCGCCGTAACAATCAATGGATGACAGCCAATCGTATCATCTAACGTAAAGTCCGCCTCAGGATCATCAAAGGTTCTAAATACAGTATCCACTGTGTCCTGAATACATCCATGAACATTTAAGGTTACTAATCGTATCGCGATAGAGTCGTTTTCCTGCGCAATGGTATAGATAGAAGGGAAAGTAGGACTTGCGGTAGCAGGCAAGGTCACATCAAATGTATTTCCTAGTCCTGTAGTATCTATAAACCATAGGAAACTGTCAACAGCGTCAGGGAAGTCTATCGCGTTGATTACAGAAGAATCAATATCAAAAGGTGCGCAATCTGAAGTAGTCACTATGTCTACCTGTGCCACTGGATCAGGGTATATCACTAAACTATCTACATACTCCTCCACACAGCCATGCTGCGT
>JBMYZU010000006.1:0-53918 GCA_049610685.1 Chitinophagales bacterium | reverse complement strand
TGTCTACCGTCCACAACCAACCCGACACTACATCATATACACTGTTATTAGTCAATCCAGTTACCGATAACGGACTGTCTGCGCATAAATCCAACGAGTCTAGTACAAACGAAGCCAATGGCAATGGATGTACTACTACCGTGTCAGTTGATGAAGAAGAACAATTGTTGACAGAGGTGACAATTTGCGTAATACTGTAAGCACTGTCTTCATCATTTGAAGTATTCGTCAAACTCAATAAAGGACCTGGAACAGCATTCAAAGTATCTGTGCTATTCGCTAACCCAATATTTTCAATGACATATTGCCAAGAAAGTGGAGCATCACTTGGAAGAATTGAAGCGGAATCGGAAACTTGAACCGATAAAACATGACATCCAGAATCTGGAGAAACACCAAAATCAGCGATAGGATCGGGATGCGTTAGAAACTCTTGAAATGCTGTATCTGGGATACAACCATCATCACTACCTACAACTAGAATAATAAGAATGGTATCACTCGGATTATTGATCGTTACGCTACCAGGAAAAATTGGTGAAGTAGAGGAACCTAACTCGTTCGTAAAATCATTCAGATACCAGGTGTAGCTTCCATTTGCACCTTGATAATCCGTCACACTATCAATAATTTGAGAGGATATCAAGAATGGAGCACAATCAATAGTATCATTAGCAAAAAACTCGGCAACTGCATCAGGAAAAACCGTTATGGAATCTGTAAATGTCTCTGTGCAACCATGTTGAGTTGTTCCCTCAAGGGTCACAACATAACTCAAATCTGAAGTACCCGTATTAGGGAAGGTTCCTGTATAGGATGAATTTTGTGAGACAATGCCCGAGCCTTCTAATGTCCAAGTAAAATTCATGGTAGAGGTATCCTCACCATTGTATGGATCCGATAAATTGTCAAAGACAATAGTTATTGGAGAACAGGAGTTGGCTAATCCTGAAAATTCTACAAGGGGCTGAGGGTATACTGTTACGGTATCGAAAGCACTATCTACACACCCCTCTACCGTATAGGCATTTAAACGTATTGGATATAGAATTGAATCCGTTGTATTGTTTTCGGGAAAGAAAAAATTGGGAGTAATACTATCCGCAGGAAATACACCGGCATTTTGTCCAATGACCGTCCAGAAATAACCACTATCAGCGTACTGTGAAGTATTCTGAGGCACAATGGTATCAGGACCACAGAGGGCGGTATCGATGATAAAACTAGCCTCAGGTCGCCCGTAAATGGTAAATGTGTGTGACGTATCGTCCACACAGAGTGAATCAGAAAAAACCGTCAAGGTCACAGTATATGAAACATCATTGGGTGATTGATTATCTGGTATAAACAACCATGGTCTTCTGAGCGAAGAATCATTAAAATAAGCCTCATCCACTCCATTACCTCCTGTTACTGTCCATAAGTAAGTAGACGCTAAAATGGATGAATTGGTTAAACGAATTGAATCCCCTGGAGGACAAGCGCTAGGTAGCGAATCAAAACTAGCTGTGGGAAGAGGATTTATAATCACTCGACCAGAATCCGATGGGCCATCACATCCTTCTAGAGTAACATACATTGACCAATAGCCATCGTCACCTAACACGGAAGCTGAGTCAATCCATAAACTATCGGATGTCTGGAAAGACGAGTCTGCAGCAGACGTCCAATTGAATGCGAAGGTATCTGTCGAATTCATTGGAAAAGGCGGATTCGTATAGTATCCATAATTTTCCACGGCGAGTTGGAATGGATCACTTTCACAGACTGTATCCGCAATAATTTCCGGCGCTGGAGGAGTGTCTTTAACTCGAAATGTTCTAGTCACCGGGGTGGTGTCACAGGCATTACTTAAATCCAATGATATTGTAAATATTCCACTGTCAGGGTAACAAAATTGTCCAGGGATAGAATCGGTTGTGGTAAAGTATGAAAAGCCTCCTGGACCAGTGCCGTAGCCCGTTTGTATAGTCCATAAATACTCTGTGGTATCAAAACAGGAAGAGGGTACATCAACGCTTGGATTGATACAATCTCCTTGACAAATGTCCTCTATGGTCGCAAGTGCACCCGTAACACCAGAAAATACCGTAATAGTATCGTAGGCAGTGTCAATACCGCAAAAATTCTCCTGCACGAGTCGAATCGAATAACGCCCTGGATCAATAAATCGTATTCTCGGGTTTTCAGAAGTCGAATCTGTATTATTGGTGAACTCATATGGAACACCGATTGCAGAATCCGCCACACATGCAGTATCCGGATCAAAGAAATCTACTGTCCATCGTGAGATTGTACTATCATTACAATCAAAATTTGGTGTAGAAGTGTTGTTAAATCGAACACGCAACGGTTGACAACCTTCACGTCTGTTTGGCACAAATCGGGCATCAGGTTCTTCGGTAATACAAATGGTTTTCCATTCAGTTGCATGCTCATCACAGCCATTTGAAAACGCACTTGTGTTTATATTATCGAACCTTGATAAAAGACGAACCTCATATACACCAGGCTGATTGAATTGCACTTCTATTACACTATCTTGAACTCTATATGACCTAACCTCCCTCCCTAAAGAACCTCCACCGCATTCGCTTGGATTGTTCAAACTTTGAAGACCTCCTTGTGCGTTAAGATTACTATCAACATTTATTCCTCTAAACTCCCATTTGTATTCCACACTAGAATCACAGGCGTACGAACTTGTGTTGCTGCCACTTGTAAACGAACCAATTGATGACGCCCTAAGTTGAAAACATTGGTCAACACATCCAATGGTATCATCCACCATAGAATCTACCGGAATTGAATCAATCACAAATTGACTCTCCAGAGCAGTCATTGTTGTTATCGTACCTGTGGTAGGTTCATCCGCCTGACAAGCATTATTTTCCGCTCGAAAACCAAATTGATAAGACCCATTAACAAATCCACAGGAAGGTTCAGTTAATGCAATTAAAATCGAATCAGGAGGAGGATATGAAAAAGTTACAGAATCTCCATATGATTGTACTTGGCTGTTAGCTGGTTGCGTAGTATCAACCGTAAAAATATCGATTAAGCCACTTGTTGTATCGCTTGCAAGAAAAATTGTATAGGTCGTATTGGGGGAATGAAACGACCATCCAGATATAGTATCTCCATTACTATTTGTTTGAAACTCGTCGATTTCAAACTCAAAGTCAATTGGGACACAGACATTCGCTATAGAAGAATATTGGGACCAAGAGGGTGCTATTTCAACACCGGTGATGATTTGGAGAGTATCCAAAATGAAAGTACACCCATTATTATTATCATACTCAATGGTAAGTGGGAAATCGCCATAAGCGGAATAGGTGTGACTGAAGAAAAAGTCTTCAGAGTTTTCATTGAGAGTATTGATAGTTCCGTCACCCCAATTGAGTTGAACAGTACCACCAGACATGTCATTAACTTCTACGTCTATTTCAAAATATAAAGGATCATTTAAATCAAGGAAGCATTCTCGAAAACTTGGGTCAACGTCAACTTGAAAAATGTCAGCAATGAATGAACCTAACCGAATCTCATTATCCGCTGGGATAAGTACAGGTTGTCCATTAGAAAACCCATAAACTTGAGCGATATATGTCGTAGTGGAATAAGGCGGAACAACTGATGTCGAAAAATTTGAACTCAATGGAACACTGTCTAACAAGACTGAGTCGAACACGGCATTTCCATTAGATATGTAGCCTACTCCCCATGTTATGAAATAAGGACCAGAAACTCCATTACTTGCAAATAACGAGGTATCTGCTGTTATCGTCGCACTTTGTCCCTGACATACAGAAGTCGGATTGATGTTTAGTGTCACACTCTGCCCATAACCATATTGACTCTCCCCGATAAAGAGAGTAAACAACGCTAAGAACAGCAGATGTAGGAGTTTTCTGCCCGAGCTGAACTTCATACTAGTAATTATGCATGTTTTGTACATCATTCACCTTAGGACAATGTTTTGACTGCCCTTTTCCACTGCGCCGAATCTTTGTATTATTTAGAATTGTGAACCGCAAGTACAATTCATAATTGGCAACACTGTTTTGGATAAAGGATTCTTTACCTACTCCACGCAATGGAAACTCGTAGGCAAATCCACCGGTCATACCCACCCCTGGAAAAACAAATTTCGATGCCTCCACTTTTACGGTAAGAGCAGATACTCCACTTCTGTAATCCACCAATCCTTGAATATCTTCAGATACGATATTATTGCCAAGAGGCATGGTAAAGGCAAGCCCAACTGCCAAGGGATATCCTATCTGCTTGCGATAGATCCTATCATCGTTCCATAAATTGCTCCCAATCAGAATATCAGCCGATGACATCAAGTTGTTAAACCTCCCTTGAGATTCTTGAAGGTCACGCTGGCGAGCGCGCTCATACACTCCAGAGTAACGCAAACCTATCACTTCATTGAGACTACGGGTAATGGAAAGCGTAGTGGCATAATATAAAGGCTGAGTGATATTTACCTGACCTAATAGAGATATGTTTGAACGAATCAAACTCCCCGCAGAAAACCCTATATCCATACCACTTATGAAGCCGTAATCATCGCAGCGATCGCAAGTAAATGGTATTCGAAGGAGCAATCCTGTCTTAATTCTGTGATAGGGGCGCGGTTGTATAAATCCAGTTTGAAATCCTGCAGATTGAGGCAAAATAGTTTGATCAAATGGATTTAGTTGATCGCTAAAAATCAAGGCATCCGTATCAACACTAAGTCGATTGTAGGAATAAGAAAATCCGACAGAAAGAGAAACATCTTCATATCTGCTGCTGCGCTCAATAAAACCCCCTAAATCCATGATAAGAGATCCTGAGGCCAGAAAAGTCCAGTCCTTGTAAAAAACCTCCCCCTTACTTTGGTTGCCAATCATTGCCCCCCAGCCCCAATCAACTGTCTTATTTTTATTCATGGAGTGGCGTCCATCAGCATAAATTGAGGCGCGACTGAAGTTCCCTGGAAAGGCAGACCTTGGTAGCTTGGCCCATAAGTTGCGATAACTCACCCCTACACGATATCCTGGAACGACGCCTGTTGCCGCAGGATTTACCGCAATCGGGTTACTTCGCACCATGGTGTAAGGAATATCCTGAGCCTGACAAAGGCTTATTCCTAGAACCATAAAAAAGAGTAGTATATTTCTCAATATATCTTGCGCTTAAGGGCTTCAAAAATAATATGAAAAAGCAAGTAATTGCAATGGTTAACCCAATTTTAACATTGCTAAAAACCGTTAAAAAAAAATCTAGTAATACAACATGAAATTTCAATCAATTGTTTCCCATCTGTACTGTGCAAGGCTCCTAGCCAACATCCCATTATTGAGATACTTTCAATGCCTATTTTTTTTCATGATACTGGTGTCAATTTCTTGTAATGAAAAAGTAAAAGAGAATCCAGAAAACGACACGCATGATGAATCACAAGGCAAAGAGGATTCCGCAAAAAATTACCAGGAACTCTCTGACATGGAGACTATAAAAGAAAACGTGTTTTGGGAAGGTACAGAAAATGATGAGGCCCTGTACTTTGTGGGATGGCGTTCGAACAATCGAGCTGCATTTATTACATCACAAGAATCTTATGAATGTGGTGGAGTAAATAGTGACTTATTGGTACAAAACCTTGTCAATGATAACGTCATATCAAAAAAAGAAGTGGGGGATGCTTGTGAATCAACCGATTGGACAAACAATGAAGAATACATTGTAAAAATCCTCGATCGATATTCCATTGAAATTGATCACAATGCAAACATCGTATTAGGGGATGGCAGTCAACTTCGAGATATTGTTACTAATCACGAAGAAGAAATCTATACAATTGATATTGAGCGCTCCAAAGAAGGTGACCGATACACCGCCAAGGCGACAGCACCCAATGGAAAACGAAAAACAATCGGTAAAGGGTCCGAGGATTTTATGAGGTATGATTATATAGGCTACGTTCAAAGCCCTGATCGATCTAGAATTGCGATAGTACTCAGAGCATACAGCAACTTTGACAACTTATCAGAACCCATCATCATCGGTTGCAGTCTAGACGAAGACACCTTCTGATAAAATAGCCACAAGCTGTTAAAAACATTTAAAGTCCGACCGTGAGGTAATAAAAGACCTTTCGAATACGTCTAAGACGTCCAAAAGGACTTACAATGTATAATTCAAAGAGAACAACTCTTACCTTAATCGCGGTTTATCTTTTTCTGGTAGGGTTTGCTAGTATTCAAGGGAATACTAATTCTGAGCCGCAAGCGAATTTAGCCGATGCAAACGCTGATAGTCTAGATATCTCACTACCAGAATATGACTACCTCTACACCGATAACTGCCCCCTGCATGGTCGATGTAGTCGAATGCATTACAGCTCGGACACGACGATTGACTCCATTACAATTTACACTGCAAACTACCATCCCCCTACCCTCGTTGGCCATAACACCAGTGGTTATGGGCCGCGTTGGGGAAGGCTGCATAATGGAATTGACATCGCGCATAATAATGGTGACACAAGCTATGCGGTCTTTGATGGCGTGGTTCGGTACGTCAGTAAAGGATATTCAGGTGGGTACGGTAATCTTGCCATCGTGCGGCATTTCAATGGCCTAGAAACATACTATGCCCATCATTGGTCACTCCTTGTCGAAGAAGGCGACACAATTACCGCGGGCACACCACTTGGTATCATAGGTTCTACGGGACGGTCAGGAGGACCCCACCTTCACTTTGAAGCAAGATTCCTCGGCCTGCCTATGGATCCTGCCGTATTGGTTGATTCGACGCAAATCCCTTCCGAGCTGATTCTTGAAAGGGAGGGACGTCAATATGTTATTAAACAGATTTAAGCCCTATAACAACCATTTACTTAGTGCTTCAGAAACTTGGTGGCCCACATTTTATCCTCGTGAGTAGCTAGTACATAATATATTCCATCGGGTAACGCACTTACATCATAGTTGTAAAACCCTGGAACAATATCAATGAGGAGGGATAACGCCCCTGTATTATGTATGACTTGCAAAGACGTCCCATTAGGTCCATTAAAGTTGATTTCTTGTTGTGCTTGATTATATACAAAATCAACCCATTCCTCTTCTACTGCATCAATCGACGAAGGGTCGTTTCCTGTCGTATCACAACCATCCTGAGCATCAAAGAGTATTTGCAAAGAATCGATTGGTTCGATTTGGTCTCCATTGCTTGTGCGGACACTGATAAGAAAACTCGGATCACCAAAGACATCGTCAGGCTGTGCCACTTTGAGGTAACCAAAAAGACTTGAGGTATTATTGGAAGCGCATCGACTATCAGCTCCTATCCGATTAGCTCCTTGCAATGCGGCCATTAGCTTACAGGCTAACGAGCCTTCAGTGCGGAGAAAAGCTGCCTCCATCGAATCAAGGACATTAGAATCAATAAGGATGTTCCCTTGAATAGAATAGGTCTCCCCAGTTATATGATACTTCTCATCATAGCAGTTAAGACCCGTGTGGGCAGCAATATCTGGATTCCCATTATTTAGCAAGGCTATACCATATTGACGAATTCTATTGTTGGATTCGACGTCATTGGCTAACAAATAATCAATAATCTGTCCTGCGCTATCCCCTTGAAGCGCTCGATCGCTAGCAATATTTTGATTGGCTGGATTGTAAGCTGCTTGCGTATTAATTGCGCCTAAGCCAGGATGAAGTACCGCGATGAAATCATCCGGCGAATTGGGGAAAAACTGGTTTAAATCCACACAAGAAGCCCCTGCACTCCCTACTTCACCAGTTTCGGGATCAACTGCCACAATAGAATATGTGTCTTGAGCTACAGCTGAGTTCGCAAGAAATACAAAGAGAAAAATGGTAACACCATTGATAAGTTTAGTCTTCATCCTTTGAAAGTAAAAGATATTGCGATAAAGGCCAACTCTAGACCACTCCCTGAGCGATCATCGCATCCGCCACCTTCACAAACCCTGCAATGTTTGCCCCTTTGGCATAGTTGACCTGTGCGCCGTCCTCCTTACCATAATGGTAACAGGTGTCATGAATAGAGGCCATGATGTGACGCAGTTTATCGTCCACTTCCTCTCGAGTCCACGAAGAATGCGTTGCATTTTGCGTCATTTCCAAGCCGGATACAGCAACCCCGCCAGCATTCGCGGCCTTACCTGGAGCATAGAGCACCTTTTCTTGTTGAAAGAGGGCTACTGCTTCGGGTGTGCATGGCATGTTCGCTCCTTCGGCAACGACACTACATCCATTATTTATTAAGGCCTGTGCATCAGAAAGATCTAATTCATTTTGCGTAGCACAAGGCAATGCAATGTCTGCCTTAACTTGCCAAGGGCGCTCATTAGCAGTGTAATAGGCCGCAGGATAGTAGTCGAGGTAGGAAGAAATCCTACCACGCTGTACGTTTTTAATCTCTTTGATTTTGGCAAGTTTCTCTGCATCAATGCCATTCACGTCATGAATAAATCCACTTGAATCCGACATAGTAAGCACCTTAGCCCCAAGCTCTATGCATTTTTCAGCAGCGAACTGCGCGACATTCCCTGAACCCGAGATAAGTACTGACTTACCTTCTAGAGTCTTTCCATGTTTTCGAAGCACATTGTCCGTGAAATAGACAAGACCGTATCCCGTAGCCTCACGACGAATTAAGGATCCTCCATAGCTCAAGCCCTTTCCGGTAAGTACACCGGTAAATTCATTTCGTATGCGCTTGTATTGGCCAAACAAGTAGCCAATTTCACGAGCACCTACGCCAATATCTCCTGCCGGCACATCGGTATTGGGGCCAATGTGGCGCGCAAGTTCTGTCATAAAGCTCTGGCAAAACCGCATGACTTCTCCATCACTCTTTCCTTTAGGATCAAAGTCAGCGCCACCCTTGCCACCTCCTAACGGAAGAGAGGTTAAGGCATTTTTAAATACCTGCTCAAAGCCAAGAAATTTTAGAATACTTTGATTGACTGATGGATGAAAACGCAATCCTCCTTTGTAGGGCCCAATCGCAGAATTCATTTCGACCCGGTATCCTCGATTAACTCGTGGTATTCCTTGGTCATCGACCCAAGAAACACGAAAAGATATTAGTCGCTCCGGTTCACTCATTCGCTCTAGAAGACTATGCCCTTGATATTGGGGATTGGCGTCAATAAAGGGAATGATATCCTCGTATACTTCCGAGACAGCCTGGAGAAATTCGGATTCATGGCTGTTTCTTATTTGCGTACCCTTTAGAACGCTTTTTGATAAATGTTGCATTGTTCCATAACTAACCACAGTAATAACATCTGCATGACTGATTCGGTTTTACCTGCTTAACTCATTTTGTTGAAATCTCAGTCAAGATGTTAGGTTTAGCCTTTGTCATGACCGAATAATCATTGGCGTGATGCCATTGCATTAAGGTGTGTATTTTGTCCCCCGAGGGGGCCGAAAGGGGTGTTTAACTAAAACTCTAAGCCATTCCTCATCCCCCTTTTTACTCTCCCAAATTCCTAACTTAAGCCCTCTTCAATTGCTTTATACCAAGGGTGATATACTTTTTTTTCTTCGAAAATCGTTTATCCTCCATGTCCCTTAATTCATCTGCCTCGTTTGCCAATTCAAGCATACAAAAACATTGCTGCCCGTCCTATTTCTTTAGCTCTTTGATTTGTTTGATTGTTATCCTATTTAGCCATAGCGCACAAGCTCAGCAAAATCTTAATGGTTATACCTATCAGGTCATACAGAGCGTACATCAACAGGATTCTCTTTCACAACAAATAAGAGTTTTAAATGGTGAGGAATTTGTTCCAGGCCTGGAAACAGACACCATGGGTTTTACACCATTTGGGCGGAGCGAAAATGAAGCATGCCAAGTCGAAAAAATTCAACTGATTGAGCATCAAGAACCGACCCATAATATTGCCATCTCTATTGTAATGGATTACTCGGGGTCAATGATTGAAGATCACCGATTAGAGGAAATGGTTAACGGAGTTTGTGCTTTTATGGATAGCTTACAACACATCTATTTCACAAGGGTGAATTTTGATTCCTACCCACATGTTGTCTCTCCAATCGCAAAAAAAGATATACGCCGTCCTACGGTAAACGAATATGACGAATATGGAGGAGGCACTGCACTGTATGATGCTATAGCAGCTGGGATCTTCACGGTAAAAAACTTTCAAGGGGATCGTTATGTATTAGCCTTTACCGACGGGGACGATACAGAAAGTCAATGGATGTTTGAAGGGGTTACAGCGTATGCCCTTCAGCACGATGTGCATGTCATAGGAATTGTGTTAAACATGAATGACTATGTAATCATCGACCCCCTCAAAACCATATGCTATGAAACCAATCCCAATACCGACTCAAGCGTAGTTTTCTATGATGTCCACCAATCGAATGCCTTAGCTTCACGGCTTGAAAAGTTTCAGAATGATCTCTTTACATCTTACTATGCGGTAGATTACCATTGTCCAAGTAACGAGTTAACGCAAGAACAAGATGATCACAATAAGGATAGTCTTACAATACTAAAAATGGAAGAGTCCCATGATTCATCAAATCTACTTCGTCAGCATTTCATTTACTTTGAACACAATACTTACACCATAAGTCCTGGTCAAGCTTTCCTGCTTGATTCCGTTTTGCAATCCATCATTCCAGTATTTGAAGATGCCAGTATGGACACACTATACATCACTGGACATTCAAGTCCTGACGGACTTTCAAGTCATAACCTTAGTCTTTCAGAGGCGCGCGCGCAAACCGTAAAAGAATTCATACACAGCAATCTTGTCAAGAACAACTACGAAAACCAAAGCATTCAATCATTAATGGCAAGAATAAAGCTTGATTTTAAGGGAGATAACGCGTACATCTATGCAGCCGATTCTCCAGATTATGACCTCAATAGAAGAGTTGAGATTGTTTTAAACTAGGTGCAAACAAAAAGGGCGACTCGAATGAGTCGCCCTTTACCGTCTTAGTCCGGCTTAATTAGTCAACAAAGAATACGTGTAGATAAGCGTCACGCTCTTCCTGCTCACCTTCGGCTGACCAACACTCCTCCGTAGGATTGTCTTCCGAAGAAACTTCACATACTGTAGAAGTGCTTAAAACAGCTTGGTCGTCAGTGGCAATACGTAAACCTCTATGTCCACCCATCCACTTATCAACCTTGAGACGCAAATCGCGGATTGCAGATCCAACTTCTTGGTCAACTCCTGCAGAAGCCGTAAATAAGTTGAAAGGATTTATTGCTTTGATTTCAAGTGGAGAGAAACGCATGATATTGAATGCATCATGGCCATCAACAAGTTCGCCGTATTCCGTCCCTAGTTTAACACGGTCTGGACCTAGATCCAATCTTGTTTGTCCTTCACCTACTCGAAAGTTGTCAATAAATAATTTGTACCCTAATAAGCCAACATTATAGTCTCTAACCTCCAAGGTAGCCTGATCACCTTTAGCAGTTGAAACATGGATTGTAAATGCGTTTTTGCTAGGCTCATCGGTGATGGTTAAAGAAAAGATGTTGAGCGCAACTGGATTCTCGCCCGCACCAGTTTCATAAACAATTTCATCGCCTATAAATCCCTCATATTTAACGAAACGAGCGTCTTCATTATACTCGACGTTCGTATAGTTGATTGTTGGATTTTCCAAATCCAATATTTCTACACGTTCAGCGTCGATTCGAGCATCGAGTGAATAGGATGTACTCTGGGCAAATAAACTGGCACCAATGGCCACAAACAAAGTCGTAAAAAGGGTAGTTAAGGATAACGTTTTCATAGAATTAAACTTTTGTACTTATAAAAAATCAAAATCATTCTTTCTCACAGTGCGGTTTTAATTTATTTATTACTGATCGAATAGAATGGCAAACCATACTCCATTGTACGGCAATAACCGCCCTAAGTTTCGAGCCCAAAAACATAAAATTTTTATGGATATTTAAGCGGCTATAATTCAATTTTTTATGACAGATTCAAGCAACTATGCTTGATTCAAATTGTTTAGAAAGTGTGCAAGGATTTGTATTCCATAAATATTTCAGAACCAATAACAATGCTAGTCCCTCTGACACCCTAAAGCGTTTGTTCTTTCAGCTTCTACCCTACGTCAATGGAGATGCCCAAGAAGCCATTCATTGGCTCAACGAGTTGGATAGAAAATATCATCTTACCACTTCGACCTATGGCATGGCGGATTTTATCGAAGAACTCAAACAGGAAGGGTTAATCAAAGAAAATAGCCAAAACGATGCTCCCTACAACATCACGGCAAAAACCGAGCAACAAATACGACAAAATGCCCTGGAAGAAGTTTTTGGCAAACTGTACAAAAAAGGGAAAGGAAATCACAAAACACCTTTTGCCGGAAAAGGGGAAGACACCTCAAGTGGATATAAAATGTATGACTATGGGGATGATCTTTCAAGCATTGACTCTTCGGCCTCTATGCGCAACGCTATGACAAGAAGCAATTATGAAGATTATCGCATGCTACAAAATGACTTAGTAGTCCGCGAAAGGGAACACCTTGCTCGCTCAGCTACCGTGCTTATGATTGATATAAGCCACTCTATGATTCTCTACGGAGAGGATCGGATCACTCCTGCCAAAAAGGTAGCCATGGCTCTGGCCGAACTCATCCGCCGTCGCTACCCGAAAGATGACCTCGACCTTGTTGTCTTTGGCAATGATGCTTGGCAGATTGAGATAAAAGAACTACCCTATCTGAGTGTAGGACCATACCATACCAATACCGTAGCAGGATTAGAACTTGCCATGGACCTACTGCGCCGTCGAAAGAATGCGAATAAGCAAATTTTTATGATTACCGATGGCAAGCCAACCTGCCTCAAAGAAAATGGACAATACTACAAGAATAGTTTTGGGCTGGATAGAAAGGTCATCAATAAAACGCTCAACTTAGCCAAACAATGCCGTCGGTTAAAGATTCCAATCACGACATTTATGATTGCCAATGATCCCTATCTCCAAGATTTTGTTCGGGAGTTTACGGAAGTAAATCGTGGCAAGGCCTACTACAGCGGGCTTGATGGATTGAGCTCAATGGTACTCGAAGATTTCGAAAACAATAGAAAAAAAAGACGTTAACAACGCTATGGATTATACTTCAATAAAAACCTTAGGGCAACTAAAAGCTTCAGGATACACTCCACGATCGGTTAAAGATGAAATCAGAAAAAACCTGATGACATGGATTCGCCAAGGAAAAACCCTTCCAGGCATCCTTGGCTATGAGGATTCCGTTATACCTCAATTGGAATCCGCCTTACTTGCCAAGCATAACATTCTCTTTTTAGGCCTTCGCGGACAAGCCAAAACTCGTATTGCCCGATTAATCACTCAACTTATGGATGAACAAATTCCTGTGATTGAGGGAAGTTCGTTGCGAGAGGACCCATTTAACCCAATAACTCAAGAATGTATCGAGAGAGCAGAAAAACTTGGAGATGACCTACCTATAGTGTGGCAGGAGCGCCATGAGCGATATGGCGAAAAGCTTGCTACACCTGATGTTTCCATTGCTGATTTGATTGGTGACCTAGATCCGATTAAAGCATCTAATCTCGGCGTGTCCTTTGATGATCCGCGTGCTATTCACTTTGGCCTTATTCCAAGAGCCCATCGAGGGATTTTTGTAATCAATGAACTGCCCGACCTACAGCCTAGAATCCAAGTAGGTCTTTTTAATATTCTTCAAGAAGAGGATGTTCAAATTCGAGGGTTTAACTTAAGGCTTCCCTTAGATATACTCTTTGTCTTTACAGCAAATCCAGAAGATTATACCAATCGAGGGTCGATTGTAACCCCGCTCAAGGACCGTATAGAGAGTCAAATCGTAACCCATTATCCCAAGTCCATCGAAGTTGGCCGTGCCATTACCGATCAAGAAATTCGATTAAGCGAGGAGCAGATCAAACAAGTCAACATGCCAGACGCCATGAAAAACTTGATCGAGCGTATTGCCTTTGTGGCAAGAGAAAGTGAATTTATCGATGAAAAGTCTGGGGTATCTGCTCGCTTGACCATTTCCTTGCGCGAGTTGACTATCGCAGCAGCAGAGCGCCGCACCCTTCAATATCAATCCGAGAATACGGCCTGTCGTATTCAAGATATATATACAGCACTCCCAGCCATACTTGGCAAAGTCGAGTTGGTTTATGAAGGGGAGCAAGAAGGCGCCCAAACCGTTGCACTAAAGCTTATCTCCGAAGCTATACGATTGGAGTTTATGGAACACTTTGATCTACCGAGTAAAGCATCTGCCGATGGGAAGAACTATCACAAACAATTTAACGACGTCGTTCAATTCTTCAGTGATGGCAAGGAGATAGAAGTACCAAGAAATATGAGCGATAAGGAGCTGCAAAGTGCCCTTGAAGAACTTGATGGATTACTAGAAATTGCCTCAACCGTTGAGGACTACAAACAAGCACCTACCTTTTGGCTTGAGTTTGTACTCCACGGTATGGCAGAACACTCACTAATCAGCAAGGATTTTATAACCGAAGGCCACGTGTTTGGCGATTTACTGCAAGATATGCTAAGTCAAAATCCTCTTGAAGGATTTGGAGACTATGAGGAAGAGTAAGCTTAGTCTAGGTTATGATAAACCGTCGTAACATCATCGTCTTGCTCAAGTCGGTCAATCAATTCCAACACCTCATCCATTGCAGACTCATCCAAGGTCTTCGTATGATTGGGGATTCGCGTAAGCTCACTTTTTTCTACTTCTATCCCTCCCTGCTCTAGCGCATCTGCCATTTTCCCAAAGTCTGGGAATTCAACATAGACCTCATACATCGCTTTTTCTTCAATCTCGGTTTCTTCAATGCGCAGAAGGCCAGCATCAATGTATTCGAGCTCAAACTCTTCAATATCTTCAATTTTACTGGTTTCAATATAGAACACTCCTCGCCGATCAAAGAGGAAATCATGCATGTTTTGTGTTCCGAGCGACCCCCCTTTTTTATTGAATGCAGCACGAACATTAGCTACCGTGCGCGTAGGATTATCCGTTGCTGTTTCTATAACAACGGCAATTCCATGAGGCGCCATCCCCTCATAAACCATCTCCTTTAGATCCATAGCATCTTTACCAGAAGCTTTTTTGATCGCTGCCTCAATACGATCCTTCGGCATTTGGACTGACTTCGCATTTTGTATGGCCCGACGTAGCGCAGCGTTGGTATCAGGATCAGGACCTCCTTGCTTAACGGCAAGGGCAATATGTCGCCCAGCCTTCGTGAATTGCTTAGCCATTCGATCCCAGCGAGCAAACTTAGCCTGTTTACGATATTCAAATGCGCGTCCCATAATGTTGCTTTTAATCTAATTTACTAAGGCCTAGAGAATTATCAATTGTATATAAGTAGAAAAGGAAAGGGTCGTGTTTAACAATACTTGTATTAAAAAAAGATGGTGGGCCTCCCCCACCCACTCCACCCATCTAATCTACCCCCAAAGGTCAATACATAAAGGAATTAACATGTGGTTGAGCTCTCTCCATTAGGAATCTGTTATTTTTAGAAAAAATTAAATCTATGAAGTGCTCTCAGTTTTTAGTTATCACAGCAACGCTCTTGCTCTCGACTTTTCTCCTTGCTTGCAAAGGAGATAAAACAGAAAAGAAAAGCGATGAAAATCCAGAAAGCCAAGAGGTGGCCGTGTCTGAAGTGCAGCCTGTAGATCAAAGAACGATTGTTGGATATACCGTTAATCAAGAAGCCCTTAATCAGCTACTTGCTTCGATTATGATGGGTATGAACGAAGTCTCCTTATCCACCGTCAACGAAGAAGCACAAGTACAATGGGAGAATGTCAAAGCGATGTGCAATGGGTGTTCGCCAGCAGACTTAAATAATGCCTTTAATGCTGAATTTCAAGAAGCATTTAAACGAAATCGTGAAGCCAATACAAACTTGCTAGAGATTGGGCTTTCACCAAATTTGTTTTCGTATTCCGATCAAGTTGATTTCACGCAAGTGCTAAACGACGCAATCGATTATCTTGGGAGAAATCGCAATCGCTCAGCCTACACCTTCCATAAGTTTCTCAAAAAAGATGAAAGTAGACGAGATGCCGTCATCCAATATGTCAACAGTGACTTCATGTGGGATCCCAACTCAATGTTTGCGCCACAGTATGAGGAAATGCCTACAGAGGATGAGAGTTTAGTCATTGATTCAGCAATGACCGACGACTCTACATCGGAAGTCGCCAATATGGTTACGCTTGATCTTTCTGCTGTTACCACAGTGTTTACACTAGAAGAACTGCTAGGACAAGTAAACTACCATACCCATGAAAATTTCACCATGCTCGACAAAAAATATACAGGTGGAAGGAATCATTACCTCCATAAGGATGCGGCACAAGCCTTCGCTCTTATGGCCGATGATGCTGCAAGTAGTGATATCGAGCTTAAGGCATTATCCTGTGCTCGAAGCTTTAGCAAGCAGCGTGCTATTTGGGAAAACAAATGGCAAAGAGAAGATTACATTCAATTTGACTCAGGACCACAGCGCTGTCGGGCTATCTTGGAATACAGCTCGATGCCAGGTACTAGTCGACACCATTGGGGGACAGAAATTGACATCCATTCGCTAGACAATAGTGCCTTTGAAAAAGATGAAGGTCTTAGAATTTATGAATGGCTTACTCAACATGCAGCAGATTATGGCTTTTTCCAACCCTACACTGCAGGACGCAACAGAGGGTATGAAGAAGAAAAATGGCACTGGTCGTATTATCCAGTAAGTGGGCCCATGCTTGAACAATACAATGCTCAAGTGTCCTACTCAAATATCAACGGATTTATAGGATCAGGATTTGCCTCTTCAGTGGGAGCAATAGAGAACTACGTGAATGGCATAGCATCTCAACCCACTCCTTAAAGCAGATTGCAACAAATCAAGCGAAAAGTACTTGTCTTACCTATTTAACGGAAACAAGTTCTACGTCAAAAATAAGGGTAGCGTAAGGTGGAATGACACCACCCGCACCGTTTGGTCCATAGGCCAAAGTATGCGGTATGATTAACGTGGCTTTGCCTCCAGGACTTAACAAGGCAATACCTTCATCCCAACCAGGAATGACACGGCCAGCACCTAATGGAAAGTCAATAGGCTGACCTCGGTCGTAACTTGCATCAAATTTAGTACCGTTGGTAAGGTACCCAGCATAGTGGACAGATACCGTCTGCCCAGGGCTAGCTTTTGCGCCAGAACCTTCTTCAGTAATCACATAACCCAATCCACTTGAGGTGATTTTTGCCTTCGGATAACGTGACATGGCCTCTGCAAAAGAAGCCTCAGCACTCTCCATCTGCGCTTTAAGGGCATTTTCAGCCTCTGCAACCTTTCTAGCAGCCTCAGCTTTAAAGACGCTAGGTGCATCAAATGCCTTAGCTGGTTTACCTGATCGTTCAATAACAACCGACTGAATCACTTCCCCTTGTTTTGTTGACATAGCTATGTCCATTCCTTCGACGACCTTACCAAACACGGTATGCTTGCCATCAAGCCATGGAGTGGCCGCTACAGTGATAAAGAATTGGCTACCGTTTGTATTTGGGCCAGAGTTAGCCATCGATAAGATACCAGGACCAGTGTGCTTCAGACTAGCAACAAATTCATCAGGGAATTTATATCCGGGGTCTCCCATTCCTGTACCTTGAGGACATCCTCCTTGAATCATAAAATCCTGACCATCCCCATTGGCTACAGAAATTACACGGTGAAAATTCAAACTATCATAATAGGGAGTGCCCGCTGGTTTAGCTGAGTTTTCCATATCACCCTCCGCAAGGGCCACAAAGTTAGCCACCGTCATAGGCGTCTGTTCGTAGGTTAGTCGTATCCGAATTACACCACGCTCAGTGGTAAACACAGCATCAATAGGATGATTTGATTCATTTTCAGTAAACATAGAATTGGAAAGATTTGGGTCTTCTACACTTGCCATTGTCGGTGAAGCCTGCACCTCCCCTCCTTTGTTAGCGCAACCCACTGCCGATAAAGCAATAGAGACCATAAAAACAGTTTGTAGAAGAAATTTCATAGTAATTAATTAAAGTGGAGCGAAAATACAAAGTTTGACCTGCAAACCATGAACGCTTTTATTCCAACGAATAATCTTGAAAAATAGTTTTCAGCTTTGCTTCGGTTTTTTCCCAAGTTTCAAAACTTATTCCCCCTGCCGCATTGCGATGACCACCACCATCAAAATACTTTGCCGCTATATGCTGAATATCGATTTCCCCTTTCGAGCGGAATGAAATTTTAATCCGATCCTCGGCAATTTTAAAGAAGATAGAGATCCGAACATTCTGTAGACGCATGGGCTGATTTACCAACCCTTCCGTATCTGATGAGGTTACGTCAAACGCCTCATATTCCTTGGCGCTAACAAAACTATACGCCACTTGTCCATCACATAAAAAGCTTGTATTGTTTAACAGCACATGAGCAAACATTTTGAGCCGGCCATCGGTAAAACTATCATCAACTTGTTCATGCACTTGGTTAGGCTTTACACCAACTTCAAGTAGATCAGCAGCTACGCGATGGACTAAGGGAGACGTTCCGTGAAAGCGAAAACTTCCTGTGTCTGTCATTATCCCAGTGTACAAACACTGCCCTACTTCTAGGCTAAGCCACGATGACTTCTCTGCAGTCTGTTGCAGTACATCAAACACAAGCTCACATGTGGAACTTGCTCCAATTTGACAAAGATTAATCGTTGGCCAAGAGACTTCTCCCAAGTGATGGTCAATGAGCACTTTGGGATGGGGAGCATTCTCGATCGTTTCACAGAGTTCGCCTAAGCGGTGTAAGGCATTAAAATCAAGGCACACAACCAAATCCGATGCATCGACTAAAGTCTGAACTCCATTTGAATCCTCATCATAATAGGTAATTGAATCGATGCCAGGCATCCAATCCAAAAACTTTGCACCTCGGTTGGGAAGGACTACTGCACATTGTTTACCCATTGCCTTTAAAGCATGACTCAGTCCAAGAGATGACCCTATCGCGTCGCCATCAGGAGAAGTATGTGCCGTGATCAATATGGATTGAGCCTTTTTTAGGGCTTCTTTCCATTGCAATAACTCGCTGTAGTTATGTCCCATAGCACAAAGTTACCGATATATCAAGAAGTGAAAAAGCAGCCTATTGTAAAGACTATTGATTAATCAATTGAAACATCTTTACTTTGCACGTGTTAAACGATAAACGCAAGATTATGGGAAATAGAACATTTACAATGTTTAAGCCAGACGCGGTTCGCGCAGGACACGCCGGGGCAATGTTAGATCAAATCATTAAAGGAGGCTTCAAAGTAGTCGCCCTAAAGTATACCCGACTAACCAAAGCTGATGCCGAGCAATTCTATGCAATTCACGCGGAACGTCCATTTTACGGAGAGTTAACTGACTTTATGAGCTCAGGGCCGATTTACGCTGCCATCCTTGAAAAAGATAACGCAGTAGAGGCTTTTAGAACGTTTATTGGGGCTACCAATCCTGCAGAAGCTGCAGAAGGAAGCATTCGTGCACAATTCGGTTCGAGCATTGGCGAAAATGCCGTACATGGTTCTGACTCGGATGAGAACGCCATTATTGAAGGAAGTTTCTTCTTCAGTGGTCGCGACGAGGCACGCTAAACTCGTTGAGAAGATTTTTCTCTGCAAAGGTGCTGGATATCGTTGAGGCGTTCAATAGATAACGCTCCATCTTGTATTCGATATTCAGTCACTCCCGTATTATCAAATCGAGTTTGTGGTGTTTCCACCTGAAAACGATTGCATAGATAATACAGGATGATTCGTAAGGTTCCTCCATGGGTGAGCCAGAGTTCGCGGCATTCGTCATGCTCCTTGTTCGCCATATAGTGGGCAACGCGCTCATCGACAAAGGCACTAACTCGCCGAAAGAAGGCACCTTTTGGCTCGATTTCTAATTCGTCAAAATCAGCATGCATAACTTGATCGCGTGGCAGCCCTTCGTACTTTCCAAAAGCCCTTTCTCGTAAGCGCTCATCAAAAGAAGGGGGTTGATTTAACCCCATCCACTGCCAAGTATCTTGAGTGCGTTGCAAGTCACTAACTAGAACATGATTAAACTCCGTATGCTTTAGAGAAAGACCGAGTCGAAGCGCTTGATGTTGTCCCGATTCAGCTAGTCTACCTTGGCTTTGACCTTGTAGAACCCTCAGTTTGTTTTCTTCCGTCTCTCCGTGACGTATAGCGAAAATGGTGAACACGGTGTTACTTGCAATATTTTTTCAAAGCTCGATCAGCCTCGTAATTCCCCAAATCCTTTGATCGAACAAAATCCTCACAAGCTTCTATAAGATCCTTTTCTCCATGGATTTTAGCTAGTCCTCGGAGGTAGTAACTTTTTGCATCGTCCACGGCAGTTAAATAGAGGTCTAAGTCAACTAGAGCGTCGGCATAAAAACCAATCTCCATATAAATTTGCGCTCGAAATCTTAACTCGGGTAAAGATGTAGGGTTGTCATGTAAATAATCACTGAGATTACCTAAAGCGGCATGCAGATTACCACACGCCCCATTAGCTTGAGCCAGGCTCATCAAGGTGTTTTCCGGTGCATCATCTAGTTGACGCAGTATCGTAAAGCATTCCAGCGCATCTTGACATCGTTCCATACGCATGTAGGTTTGACCTAAATTGTAATACGCCGAAGCTGGAGAATCAAGAAGAGGTAGGCATCTAAGGTAGTATACCACGGCATCCTTATACTTTTCTTGAAAAGCATGAACATCCCCCAGATTGCGCAATGCCTCTCCGTTATGTTTATCCAAACGAAGAACCTTTTTAAGAAATTTTTGAGCCCTTCTGAAATTGTCTACATCAATCTCTAATTGAGCTCGAAGCAACAAAAACTCAATTCGCGCTGAATCAGCAGAACTTAATCCATCATTTTTGAGTGATGCATCATCAAGCGATGAAAAGTTAAAGAGAAGGGTTCCATCACTTAGCTCAATGGACTCACTGTTCGCATTCGACCCTGTACTATCTTGAGCCTTGACAAGGGTTACCGTCAAGCAACACATGACGAAAAAAAATCCGCGAAGAAGCATTTAACGTATTTGAATTTGACGAACTAATTGCTCTCCTAAAAAAGCATTTACCTTTTCCAAAACCTCTTCTTTGTGAAGAAAAAGTTCATGACGCAGTGTGCTATCCTTTATCTCAACCAGTAAGCTATCATCCCGTAACCTGAGATAGGTCGTATACTTTGCGATATACTCTCCAGCGATTGAGGCCCAAGCCTGACGTATACGGGTCTCTTTTAACTTGCCGTCTAATTCTGGTTTCTGAGCATAATCACCAAATAATTCTCCTAACGATTTCACCCCCTCAAGTTAATGGAGTCAAATCAAAAATCCCAATTCGATCACAAAATGATATAGGATATTTTTTGGAAGTATGGGTGAGTAATACCTGATTCTCTATTCCATCAATGGTTTGGGCAAATAAGTTTTGGCGGTGTTCATCCAAACGATCAAAGACATCGTCAAACAAAAGCAAGGGCACCTTACCTGATCGGGATTCAACAAATTGAGCTGCTGCGAATAACATGGCCAATAGAAATACCTTTTGCTGGCCTTGTGATGCTTCCCAACGGAGCTTACTGTCCTTTAAGGTAAACTGTAAGTCATCACGGTGGACTCCCCAAGTCGATCGACCAAGCCTTAAATCATTGGATCGAGCTTTTCGTTGTTGTTCCTTGGGATTATCATGATGGTAAACACTCAGATAATCAAACTGAAGGTTGCGACCAGCAAACTCAAACTGGTCAACCGTTTGATCGAAAATTTCTTTGAGTCCTTGTACAAAGAGCAAGCGCTGATCAAACAGTAATTTACCCAAGTCTAAAAGTTGCTCATCATAAACATCCAACAACTCCGATATTGGTTGATGCGAAGTCATGCCATTCTTCTTGACAAACTCTGTGCGTTGATTGAGCACTTTCTGATAATTCAATCGATGGGTGAGATAGGATGGATCAATCATGGACAATATTCTGTCCATCCATCGTCTTCGCTCCTCTGCCCCACCAGTGATTAGTTTAAAGCTATAAGGACTATGCATCAGCATGGGAAACCACGACGCCATACTTGAACGGCTCATCACCTCCTCGTGATCAAGCTGAATTCGCTTTTTAGTGCCATCATGAAAAACCAAAATTGACTTTACTAGCCCTTCATTATCCTCCACTAAGCCTTCTACGCGGAAAAAAGCCGCATCATCTTGTATGCACCGTAAATCAGATTCTGCAAAAAAGGGTTTTCCCCTTCCAATCAAGCCTAAAGCATCCAGCACGTTCGTTTTTCCTGAACCATTCACACCACATATTAATGAAATACGTTTTGTAAAATCAACATCAAAGGATTCGTGCGACTTAAAATGCTTTAGGTGTAGTTCTTTAAGAAACATTACTTTTGCGTATCAAATTTTGATGTTTTAACCATGGCCAACAAAGTTAAATTACCACGTTCCAAAGAAACCTACTTAGCATGGTATGAATTAATGCTTCGACTTCGTCGTTTCGAAGAGAAAGCAGGTTCTCTATATGGACAACAGAAAATTCGAGGATTTTGCCACCTATACATCGGTCAAGAAGCCATTGCTTCGGGCATGATGGAGGCAATGGATAAAGATGACAATCTCATTACTGCTTACCGAGACCACGGTCTCGCAATTGCCAAAGGAATGTCTATGCGAGAAGCTATGGCAGAGCTTTTTGGTAAAGCAACAGGATGCAGTAAAGGAAAGGGTGGTTCCATGCACTTCTTTGACAAGGAGAATCGCTTTTTTGGAGGACACGGTATTGTAGGTGGCCAGATTGGTCTTGGCGCAGGGATTGCGTTTGCTGATAAATACAACAAAACAAATCGCGTTACTGTCTCCATTTTTGGAGATGGCGCAGCATGGCAGGGAATGCTTCACGAATCAATCAATCTTGCCAAGCTCTGGAATCTACCGGTAGTTTTTGTTTGTGAAAACAACGGCTATGCCATGGGAACTTCACAAGCTCGAACCACTGTAGTCGATAATATTGCTTCTATAGCATCCTATCAGGGAATGCCTACTCCGGTATGTGATGGTATGGATCCTGACGCAGTTGCAGACACAATGGCTGAGGTTATTGAACATGCACGAAGCGGAAAAGGACCAAGTTTAGTAGAAATTAAGACCTACCGTTTCAAAGGACACTCCATGTCTGATCCTCAGAAATACAGAACGCGTGATGAGCTCAATAGCTATCGCGATCAAGATCCTATTCAAACGGTTAAGGGTTATCTCCTGGACACATACAAAGTGAAGGAGGATGTTATTAAAGCCATCGATCAAGCTGTAAAAGAAGAGGTGGCAGATTGCATAGAATTTGCTGAAAATAGTCCTTGGCCGGATAACGCAGAAGTATACAAGGATATCTACCAAGATGAATATCCATTTTTAACTGATGATTTCTAATCAATTGTAAATTAACGTACAATGGCAAACGATAAGACACCTAAAGACAATCAAGAAAATGCTCAACATCAAGTTGAAGAATCTCAAGTCAATTCGTCCAATGATGAAGCTGAAGGCTTAGGTAAGCTATATGAGGACAATAAGACGATGATACTTGGGGTACTAGCCATAGGTATCGCTGTAGCAGCCTTTATGTTTATGTCTAACAAAAACACGGCGGATGAACTTGCCAATGCAAATCGTGGCAATAGCCAAAGTGAAATCGGCGCAGCCTATGCCAATGATAGCCTTGCCTTAAGCAATGCAAGTAAGGTTGCTGGCTATTTTAACACAATTCCAACAGGTATTGAAAATGCTTCGGAGGAGAGCGCCAAGCTCTTGGCTGCAACACGCGAGTTTGATAACGGAAATTTTGAAGAAGCACTTTCATTCCTTAATCAATGGGAAGCTCCTGAAGGATATGTCTGGATTCAGCATTCCCTTGAAGGAGATATCGTATCAAGTCAAGGAGATATGGAGGCTGCTGGTGTGCATTATGATGAAGCGATTGCCAATGCACCGACTGATCGACCTAAGATTTTGTTATCGCTTTTACTCAAAGATGCGCTCTATCATATTCATACAAACGACATGCCTTCTGCACATAGTAGATGTGAGGAAATCAATGCCTTTCCAGATCACCACCTCTACCTTCAGTATAATGCAGGAGGTCGTGTAACAGGGTATTCGATTGATGGATTGTTGAGCTATACTGAGTAATCTACAAGATCCCTCTCTGCAATGCGAATTGCCATTATAGAAGCCACCTACTACAAGGAAATTTCGGCTGCCCTTCATGCTGGTGTTATGAATACCTTGCAGAAAGGCTATGGAATAGAATCTACCTCCATTACGACATATAGCGCAACAGGGGCATACGAGTTACCCCTTCTCGCGAAATGGGTATTGGACTTACAGCAATTTGATGGTGTTATCGCATTAGGCTGTGTGATAAAGGGAGAAACCGATCACGATGCCTACATCAATCAAAGTGTTTTCCATCATTTCACGGCGCTTAGTTTAGAGTATAAAAAACCCCTTATAAACGGAGTATTAACCACTAAATCGAGGGAACAAGCTTGGGCTCGAGCAGGAGGAAATGATGCGGTAAAAAGGAAGTCTCATAAAGGGGAAGATTGTGCTCATGCCCTCATGGAAATGATTCAACTACAATCCAAACTAGCCTAATGAATCTCCACGTTATTGATACAGGGCATTTCAAACTCGATGGTGGAGCTATGTTCGGTGTCGTACCCAAAGCCCTCTGGAATAGACATCAACCTGCTGACGAAAACAATCGTTGCACATGGGCAATGCGATGCCTACTCATTGAAGCCCATGGAAGAGTCATCCTCATTGATACCGGGATGGGAAACAAACAAGATGATAAGTTCCGTTCTCATTTTGAACCGCATGGAGAAGGTGATTTGTTAGCCTCCATTGCGCGCGCTGGATACACTAGGGAAGAGATTACGGACGTCGTCTTAACCCACCTTCATTTTGACCATTGTGGCGGTGCCATTCAAAAGCGGCCGAACGGTGATTTGGAATTAACCTTTCCCAATGCAATTCATTGGAGCGAAGAAAATCATTGGAAATGGGCTACTGACCCTAATCCTAGAGAGCGTGCCTCTTTCCTCAAGGAAAATATTTTGCCGATTAAAGAAAGCGGCATGCTGAAATTTGTCAATGATGACACAGAGATTATTCCAGAGTTATGGTTTGCCATTGCCGATGGACATACCCATGGTATGCTCATCCCTCATCTAGAAATTGGAGAGGAAACTCTAGTGTTTATGGCTGATTTATTACCATCGCCTACACATATTCCTTTGGCCTGGGTTATGGGATATGATATTGATCCTTTACAAACCATCCGAGAAAAAGAGGCATTTTTAGCAGAAGCTGCTGAAAATAACTTTATTCTGTTCTACGAACATGATCCTGTTATTGAATGCAGTCGGGTTGTGCATACGGAGAAAGGCTTTCGGGCAAGTGATACGATGTCGCTGGCTGATATTTTGCGTGTTGAGGACTAGGCACCCGATCCACCCCCTCCCTACGGGTAAAATAGTTCCCCCAAAAAGTATGCCGCTGAACAAATGAGTTTGAAGCCAATCTCAATCCCTATCCGCCTGTAAACCACCGGTATTTATCCAAAGCCAATGCCCAGACCAAGACGCGTCTTGAAATAGATAGCGAGCAAGCTTTAGATTGTAGGTTTTATCGAGTAAAACACCTGTTTCACCAAGAAAGTAATCTTGAAACTCCAAGTCTTCCGGGCGAAGCTTGGCAAATCCTCTACCTACTGCAGAGTAATCCAACTGTATGTTAGATAAATTGGCCGTTGGAAGAAAGTCTTGCATGCGCTCCTTAAGTGAGGTATCACGAACCATAGGATAACCCCATAACTTAAACCCTGCAAGATCTAACAGTCCCACATAGGTGCCTCCGCTGCCTACAGGAAGAACTATTCGATCATATATTGATAAGTCAATGCCAGACAACATATTAGAAACGCCCAATGTCCCTAAGAAACCACTTCCTCCTTCTGGAATAAAAAATGCGTCTGGATATCGTTCTAACCATGAGGCTGTGAAGTCCGATGAATGCCGCTCAACAAACTCATTTCGTGAAACAAAGTGCAAAACCATTCCCTTGGCTTTACAGTCGTCTAATGTTGGCGTACTTCTCTTTTCTCCTCGAACGACCCCAATGGTGGTCATGTTGATTTCTTGCCCTATATGCGCTAAGGCATGGAGATGATTTGATCGGTTACCTCCTACGGAAATGAGCGTTGTCTTCCCCTGTCGCTTTGCCTCCGACAGAAAGCCTTTTAATTTGAACCGTTTGTTACCGAAAGAATCAATACTGCATAGGTCAAGCATGGTCAGCTTGCGGCCCTTCGTATCCAATACAGATCGAAGATGAGTAGAATGCGTGCCCTCCTCCATTGCGTAATGCTCAACAAATTAATCCTCGGTTGAAAGGATGAATCGATCAATAAACTCTCGGACACAGCCTTCCCCACCCTTCTTACTCAGGACCACATCAACGAGAAGCTTGATTTCTTCTACAGCATCCTGAGGGCATGCTGCCAATCCTACATACTCCATGATGGTTTTGTCATTTAGATCATCGCCTATAAAGGCAATAGACTCCTTATCTACGCTTAGCTCTTGCATCCAGGATTGCAAGACTTCAAGCTTATCTTGCGGACCAGCGTAGTAGCGGGAGATACCAAGCATCTTCATGCGAGCCCCGATTATATCTCGACTGTTACTAGTCGATATGATAGCAACCTCTACCCCTTCCTGCATAGCCGAGCGAATACCGTGGCCATCTTTTGCATTAAAGGATTTAAACAATTCTCCTTGTGCACTTACATGAATCTGACCATTGGTCATCGTACCGTCGACATCAAGAATGAGTAATTTGATTTTCACTATCCAACGATTTACTAGAGTTCTAAAGATAGGGTTACCGGGCCGTCATTTACCAAATTCACCTTCATATCTGCCCCAAAGGTTCCCGATTGTATCATACTGGGGTACATAGTTTCGGCTTTGGCTAGCAAGGCATCGTATAACGATCGGGCTGTTTCTGGTGGACACGCCTCGGTGAAACTCGGACGATGTCCCTTTTTTAATGATCCATAGAGCGTGAACTGACTTACAAGAAGCATTTTCCCGTTAACATCCACTACATTATGCTTCATTTTTCCTTCCTCATCAGCAAAAATGCGCAACTTAAGGAGCTTCTTGAGCATAGGTTCTAAAACCGTCTCATCATCTTGATGGCCAAATCCAACGAATACGAGCAGGCCTTGATCAATAGAGCCAACCGCTTTCCCATCAACATGGACCACAGCTGACGACACTCTCTGGACTACACACCTCATGGCAGTCCGATGTATTTATGAATTTGAAGACTTAATTCCCACTTAGGGTGTTCATTCATAAAGGATAAAATCTGGGGCATTACCTCATCTACTACCGACCACTCGGGTTGGAGAAAGTAACGCGTGCCATCATTACCAGCATCCGCAAACTTTTGAGCCCAACGTAGATCATTACGATGGGCAATAACTACTTTGATTTCATGAGCCTGCACTAAAACACTGTCGAGCGGCTTTTTGAAGCGCTTAGGAGAAACACAAATCCAATCCCAACGACCACTTAATGGATAAGCTCCTGAAGTTTCAATATGGCTTTTACGTTTATGTTCGTGAATAACTTCGGTTAGATACGTTAGGTTATGCATGGCAGGTTCTCCCCCTGTAACCACGACAAAAGGAGCAGGACTTTCTTGTACTTCCTTAGAGAGATCCAGTATGGTGCGCGTCTCATGATCTGCAGCCTCCCAAGACTCAGGAACATCACACCAAGGGCACCCTACATCACATCCTGCTAATCGAATGAAATGGGCTGTTTTACCTTGGTGTCCTCCCTCTCCTTGTATCGAGAGAAACGATTCCATCACAGGATAACTCTTTATCGAAGAATCTTGCATTGCATTGCAAATGTAGTAGACTTATCCACGCGTAGCGCATTTTGTTTACAATATGATAATCCTCTGATAGACAGGACACCTGACTCATTTAATATATTTAAGGCAATTAGACTTATGAAACATTTAATATCTACCCTTTTAATCGCACTAACGTTAAGTGTTGGTGTTAGTTTCGGGCAGTACACGCCCTACTTTATTGACCAGGTAAACACTACAGGTGCCACGGGCGAACCAGATAGTGCTGGTGTGCTTGTAGAGCTAACAGGCCTTGTTGGAAGCGGCAACTTCAGAAGTGCCGGGCTTCTCTTTTCGATGCAAGATTCCACTGGGGGAATTTCTGTATTCAGCAACCCCAATGATTTTGGATACACGGTATCTCGAGGAGATTTAGTAGTAGTACGAGGAGAAATTGGCTTTTACAACGGGCTTACCCAGGTAGTCAATCTAGATACCATCTACAGCATAGGAACACCTAACATCACATCCACGGTATATGATCAAGAACTTGGTGAAGATGTCGAATCACAGTTTGTCCGTATCAACTGTCTTGTGCTTGATCCTACTGATTGGCCTTCGGCTCCTTCGGGCTCGGGATTCAACGTAGATGCTACAGATAACTCAGGAAACTCCTTCTTGATTCGAATTGATGCTGACGCTGAACTCTTTTCAGCAGCGGCACCTACGGCAGACACTGTGGATATTCAAGGGACCGTTAGTCAGTTTACTTTTAATGCGCCGTACAACACAGGATACCAGCTTCAGCCTTACTACACAATTGATATCACAGCAAGTCCTTCAGGACAATGTGTTGACCTTGTGACGTATCCTGATGCTTCTATTGGTGCGGTTACTGCCGTCGATGCCAACGGTGATGTTGACTCTTTTGGCAATACGCACACCCTGCGAGGAGTTGTTACTAGCCCTGACTTTAGAGAAGGAAGCAATGGTGTGGAATTCTCTATGACAGACGGTACAGGAAGTATTTGGGTCTACACGCCCGATTCATCCATAACCTATATGCCAATGGTTGGAGATTCTGTAGTTGCTGAAGGACGTATTACAATGTCCAATGGTGTTGCAAGACTTTCCTTCTTAAATAACCTGTTCCAAGGTGGCGTTAGCAGCAATTATGATACTACGGTAGTTACAGGCCCGTTAGGAGAATCTGAAGAAGCAGAACTAATTCGCATCAACAACCTAAGTCTACAAGGATTATGGGACGTTGCTTCAGGCTCTAGCTTTAACGTAAATGCCTCTGACGGAAGCAACACCTATGACATTCGAATCGATGCTAACCGAGATGTAATTTTCAACAACGTGCTTACCCTACAAGGAAGCTTTGACCTTGTGGGTATTGGGTCTCAGTTTGATCCATCGGCTCCTCGCACGGAGGGTTATCAGATTCTTCCTCGTTTTGATACCGATTTTTCACTGAATCCAACCTCGAGCATCGATCAGGTGGAATCAATAGATATCCTAGCCTTCCCTATTCCTGCCACAAGCCAGCTTACAGTGATGCTACGCCAGGATATCGATGCAGAGGCTAACTATTCAATAGTTGATCTATCAGGTAAACAAATCAACCATGGCAAGGTCCAAATAAGCAATGGCTTTGTCAATTTCGATGTATCTAACCTTACAAAGGGTCAATATATCTTGACTTTGGATGCAAATAGCACTACATTCAATACGGACTTCATGGTACAATAGCGCCTGAGTCTATTATTTGTTTGCTTAGTTCGAAATGCATTTAAACATAACTACGACGCACCGAACCAAAGCTGAGGCCCTCCTTGTGAGGGCCTTTTTTATAAGATTTTCAGCTATTGTATCTTTCCCCTCTCATGGCATATAGAGATACCTTTTACAAAGACTATTTTCAGCAGCAAGCTGGAAGGAACACCCTATCTGATGGCCTTAAAGAAAAACTAGCATGGGATCAAAGGGTTTATTCTGATGAGTTGTTGCATTTACTGCCTGAGGATCGCTCGGCATCCATTTTAGATTTAGGATCAGGTTATGGTAGTTTATGCCAGTGGCTACAACACAAAGAATTCCATAATGTACGAGCCATTGATACAAGTCCAGAACAAGTTCAGCGCGCCAAAGAATTAGGTATACCTGTTGAGTTATGTGATGTACATTCAGCTCTAGATCGGGAGGAAGGATATGACGTTATTTTTGCTATCGATTTTATCGAACACTTCGATAAAGAGGAGCTCGTAGAGCTACTTAAGAAAATGATTAGTCGACTTAATCCAAAGGGGAAACTAATTCTAAGAACACCCAACATCGATGCTCCGATTGGTAGCTTTTATGCCTTCGGAGACTTCACCCATGGTGTCGTCCTGAACAAACACTCCGCAATTCAACTTCTTTTGGCTTGTGGTGCCCATGGAGTAATCATTCATCCTTCCTCGTTGCGCGTGAAGGGGGCAATCAAGAATGTAGGTAGAAGGCTTGTATGGCTTGTAGTGAAAACCTCAATGAAGCTATCCTTGTTTGCTACAGGAAGAAGAATGTCTGCTGTTTCCTATACACCTAATCTAGTTATCGAGGCGTTCAAAAAAGACTAGCTCGCTCCTTCTAGCTACGTTGGATTGGAGCTCAAAATATCTTCTAGTAAAACCATATCATCCTCGAGAATATCTAGATGGGTAACAAGTCGAATGGTTTGAGGGCCAAAAGGAACGGCTAAAAGCCCTTTATCCTTCCAATGCTTGAGTACACTTTGTACGGAATAAGATGCTACAACATCAGCTAATACAATATTCGTAGATACTGGACTAACCGAGTCGATGTAAGCCTGATCGGATAATATCGATTGAATACGCTTGGCCTTATCATGATCTTCTTGTAAACGACCAATATGGTGCTCTAAGGCATAGAGTCCGGCAGCACCTAAATAACCCACTTGTCGCATTCCCCCACCAAGGGCCTTACGAATCTTACGGGCATATTTTATAAAGGCTTTACTGCCCAACAACACCGAACCAATCGGACTGCCCAAGCCTTTGGAAAGACATACCGATATACTATCAAATCTACCGTGTAGCGCTTTGGGTGAAGAGCCTGTAGCCGTTAAAGCATTAAAGATTCGGGCACCATCAAGATGAAGCGCTAAACCATGTTCATCACATACCGCGCGGATCCTATCAATTTCACCATAATCGTAACAGGTTCCACCTCCCTTGTTACATGTATTTTCTATTACCACTAATCGGGAAATAGGGAGCCAATCATTATCGGGCTGAATCGAGGCGCGAACCTGTTCAGCGGTTACTCGTCCACGATCACCTTGAATAAGTTTTATCGAACACCCCGAATTAAATGCATACCCACCCGTCTCATAATAATAGATGTGGCTTAAATGATCACAAATGACCTCATCCATTGGTCGAGTGTGTGCCTTTATGGCAATCTGATTACACATTGTGCCACTAGGACAAAACAAGCCTTCCTCCATACCGAATAGACTGGCGCACTCTGCTTCCAGCGCTTTAATGGTGTGGTCCTCATGAAAAACATCATCACCCACTGGTGCCTTCATCATAGCCTCCAGCATACCAGGAGTGGGGCGCGTAACCGTATCTGAACGTAAATCAAGTGTTCTCGTCATAGAGTAAATATCGGTAAAGTATAGTTTAGCCAAAGGCTATTCCGTCAATTTATCGATCGTCTTTAGAGCAAAACAAGTAAGCAGGCAGTAAGGGTCATCGCAATGAGAAAGAAATCACGCCAATGCAGACGTTCCTTAAACCGCGTCCGCCCAATGATGATAACAGCTCCTTCAAACAGGAGGGCAATCAAAACATTCACCATCACAGGCATAGATGCCAAGGTGAGGTTGCTTAGGTAACTCGCGGGAGCAACCAAACCTCCAATTAGCAGGCATCCAAACAAAACCTTCCGATCAGATACTAAAGGCCAGCATTTACCAAGGGTAAATACCATGATTATGGAAGCACATAACAAAACACACAGCTCTAAAAAGAGTGTAAAGTGCATTACGCCAAATTGTTGAATGGGAAGAAGACAAAGGGGAAATGAGATGCCCCATATCAGGCTAAACATGATTATGAGAAAGAGCTCCTTGGATTGAGAAACAAGAAGAATACTGCGATTTTCAGTCGACTTGACATTGTTTGATTCCATTGCTTGAACATCGGTTTCAGAAGACCTTGGCCATTGATAAACCGTTAGACCAACAGTTAAAAGGCCAAAGGATATAAGGTGAAAAGTATTAAGCGCTTGACCAAGATAGAGCAGAGCGAAAACCGCAGCGAAAAAACCGGTCAAACAGGAAAGAGAAGCTACCATGGTGTAGCGTCCTTTCTGTATGGCCTTGGTATAGAAATACAAGCCAAAGAAGCTAAAGCAACAGATTAGAAAGCATTGGAACACCTGATAAGAAGGAGCCTTTACAAAGTGCTGCACAAAAAGACCTAATGAATCATTGGGCATAAAGCTTATCACCACCGCGATAAAGGCTATACTAAAATAGGTACGCAGCACGATTAAGTTGAGGTGATTATGTTTACCTATGACTTCCTTCCATACCCACCCAGAGAGAAAAAACAATAAAGACGATAGTACTTTCAGAAAGATGTTCATGGAAAATAAGGTCTTGGAAAAGATAGAAACCTAGTCTGAGAAAAAGAAACAGAACGTAAATGCTTTACAGGAACAGAAGACTAACTCAGCATTAGTTTATACCCCAATCCTCTAACGGAGAGGATCGTTACCGACGCATCACGTGATAAAATCTTTCGAAGCTTACACATATAAACATCCATACAACGCCCCGTGTAATGGTCAGCCTTTCCCCAAACCTCAAGTAACAGCGCTTCTCGAGAAACAAGCTCTCCTCTTTTCTGACAAAGGCAATATAGAATTCCAGATTCCTTCTTGGTTAATCGCACACCGAAGTCGCCTGAGGCCAAGTACCTGGTTTTTACATCATATGTCCATGAGCCAATTCTTTCCATTGTTTGCCATTTCTTCAATAGGCTGATTATTACGCACTACATCTTGCGTGGAATCGTCCGCAATGCTCTTTTTCAACATAAAGAGCATAATTATAATCGCAATGACCCATACAAGAATGATGATTAAACCGAGGCCTCGTTGCATGTTTGGTGATGTTTTACAAAAAAAATAGATGCATATCATTTTTACAACGATTTAATAACTTGAGATAACTTGAAACAATATTTTTTAATCATTATTTTAATGCCCACCGGACTCTGATATTATGCCCAAACCGAGACAACGCTTAGATAGCCAGTTAAGACAAGATTTATACCTTGCCTTACAGCGTAAGACAAGTATTTGTCTAAAGACAAAATCCGATTGCACCAAGGTTTCCACTCTTATGATTCACGAGGGATTTGCTCTTTCAGCAAGTACCTTGTATAGAATCTTTATATCCAATAATAGCCAAACGAGGCCCTTTACCACGACCTTAAACGAAATAGCTCGCTTTCTAGGGTTCAAGTCCTTTGATGACTTTAGTCAATGGGCGCAGACTAATCGCCACTCCATCTATTCGAATGCGACATCAGATAATAACTCAAACGAGATCAAGAGCCTTCTTTCCATCAATATCGAGTTAAAAAACTATGACGCGTTAAAGGTATTCTTTGATCAATACTTGGACCGATTCAATGACGCTATCTTTTTTCCAATTGGCCGAGAAATCTACTGTACAGCCCTCAGACATCCAGAATCCGTCGAGTTTTTTATCGAGAACTTTGCCGGACACCCTGTAGTTCGCAGAGCATTTTTTGAGTTGTATGCAGATCCAGATTTTCACATACAAACTTATGACAAAGCCATAGAGCAATACATTGCAAAAAGCCACTCGTCGCAATATGAGATAAGCGAGCCTCATCAGGCAGAAATTTTTGGTCGAACCCTACTCTTGAAAAATGCAATCAACAAGAAGGATAAAGATGATATTATCCGACGGGGCTCAATCTTATACTCCTCCTCCAAGCTTCAAGAGCATGTTGGAAGCATTCACTTTTTTCCAAAAGTCCGTTACTTCTTATACAAGATTGCCTATCTCTTCTTCGCTGGAGAAGTAGACCAACAAAGAGCCTATGAAAACGAACTATCCCAGCAATGTGATCAATGGGCAGAAACGGATATTCCAGAAAATCGTCGACTCCTCCTTCATACCTTGTTAGATCTTGAAGACTATGTTATCACCCCTAATCTGTTTTCACACCATAAGCTTGTGCTTCAACATAAAATGAAAACGGAACAAAATATCGCATTAAGCAAGTTATCCAGAAAAGAAGTACTTGAGGCCATCAACCCTAATGCTTCTGCCTACGTATTCCAATCGCTGCGTCAGTTCCAGCATCTAACTTGAAAAAACTTGAGACAGGATTCAATGATAGATTAGAGGTATTTTTCTCACTTAAAAATCATTCTATGAAATCGAAAATCGCTCTGATTGTCCTAGCTCTTTTTTCATTAACAGCTTACGGACAATCCCGTAAAACCTATTCCGGAGAATACAAAGCGTCAGGAAGTGGGTCTCAGATCAGTCTTGAGTTTACTACAGGCAAGGCTACCTATAGCTATTATGAAGATGACGAAGGCAACCGATTATATGACGGAAGTTTTCGATTTGATGTCACGAAAAATATCAGTACGTGGGATGGTAGAAGTACAGGAGATAAGACATCAGTATCCATTCGAGGCACCTACAAAGATCATTTGCGCCATGGAGACTTTACGACAACATTTTCATTAACTGAATCGGGAAGAACCTCCTCAGCAACATGTAAAACAGACTACGCCATGGGATATGCCAATGGTCTTTGGAGCATTACAGAGTCTGGAGAGGCAAAATCAGTGAGTTTTATAAATAATGTAGGGAATGGAAATTTTAGTTATAAAACTCGAGACTTTTCCATAACAGGCAAGATGAATAACAAAGGATTACTCGATGGAGACATTGTCTTTATTGAAGGAAAATGGAAGACGACGATTACCTATGATAATGGATTCCAGCTCAGTTATGTCTCAAAGAACACCCAAACTGGAGAGATTACAGAACGAGAAGAGACGAGTGAAGAGCAAATTGCCTACTTCAGTCAAATATGGAAAGCCATGCAAGAACAAGACACGGCTACCCTAGAAAACATCCCCTATACATTCACATACACCCGACATTATGGTATCTACAATAACTACAAATCAAGCTTTATGGACTACAATTTCCCGGGAGCAACTCCAGGAGACCTTTCAGCTGAACAGGATTACTATCATAACTATAAATGGGATGCGTTCGGAGTTATTCAACTGGCAGAGCAAGAAACTCGAGATCAGCGTATAGCTCGTGAAAAAAGAGAGGAGGAAGAGCGCTTGGCTCGTGAAATAGAGGCGCTTAAAGAAGAGATAAATAACTACCTTGATTCTGATAATTGGAGCAGAAATGATTCGTATGATTATGGAGGCTGGGGTTATGGTCAAGATGCATCAACAACATCCTACAGTGAAATCCCATCAGAAAACTATCTACAAGCGCTTATGCTATATATGGAGCAAGAGCTGTTTAATGATGCAACTCTTTTCAATACCATTATCAATAGCTACATTAAGTCACTCGTAGACGAAAACCAAGAAAATTTAGCCTACAAAACCATTGTTTTATATCGAAATGATAGTATCCAATGGGAAGATGGTCTATACGACGAGGTTGTTAATCGATTTTTAACAGGCCTTGTTGAACAGGGTAAGATTGATTCCGCTGCAATGATGTACAACAGCGAATCATCCTATGAAAATGAGGCTTTAAAATCACAAATCATCGAATTACTTACTGAACAAAATTCTACGGAAAGTATCGAATTTGGACCAAATCACGAAGTAACGCTAAGCTTCATAAAGGATAATATCGATACACTGAACAATATGGAGGATGGCGAACATCAATTCACCTTCAATATTGAAGGTCAATCGAATCGAGAAGGCTTTACTGCGATAGCTCAAGAACATATTCTAAGTAATATTCATGGATTTCAAATACCGCTCAACTCCAAAATGTATTTCACGATTGTTACTCAGGAAAAACTCCTGAAACAACAATATCGTTCAGGTTATTCTAAGGAGATATACCATAATGACCACATTGCCTTTTACAAGAAAAGCGATGAGCTTCCAATATTGACTTTTGAAAATGATTCAGAAATCAATTCAAAGACAGTTGTTGAGGAAAATCTTTTCGAAATCACTCGTACAGCAAGCGAAAAAGTGCTGAGCATTACCGAGGAAACAAGAAGGCAAGAGTTCCCCTTGGAAAAGGCTGTCAAATAATGGATACTAAGCCTATGAAAACGAACTATCCAAGAAACTTGGGTTATGGGCGGAAACAGATGTTCCAGAAAATCGTCGACTTCTCCTTCATACCTTGTTAGATCTTGAAGACTATGTTATCACCCCTAATCTGTTTTCACACCATAAGCTTGTGCTTCAACATAAAATGAAAACAGAACAAAACATCGCATTAAGCAAGTTATCCAAAAAAGAAGTACTTGAGGCCATCAACCCCAATGCTTCCCTACGTATTCCAATCGCTCCGTCAGTTCCAGCATCTAACTTGAGAAAACTTGAAAAAGGTTTTAATGATTGATAAGAGGTATCTTTCTTAATCAATAATCTATCTATGATATCAAGAGTATCCCTCATTGTCTTAGGCCTTTTTGCTTTAACGGCCTATGGACAATCCCGTAAAAGCTATTCAGGGCCATATTGGGCTGATCAAAACTCAACCACAAGAGGACTCGACGGGAATACCACTTATACCTATTATGAGGATGAAAACGGCAATAGATTATATGATGGAGCTTTCAGCTACACTGGAACAAAAAGTGCAGGAAATGACAAATTTACAGTCTCCATAAAAGGCACCTATGAAGATCATTTGCGTAGTGGATCATTTAATACGACAACAACTCTAAGGTCTTCTGGATCTTCCGGAACTATATCCTGTAAAACGAACTATGCCAAAGGGTATGCAAATGGCCTGTGGACTATAAATGCAACAGTAACAGGCGAATCCATTTCAGTAAATTTTTCAAATAATATAGGGAATGGGAGTTTTAGCTACAAAACTCAGGATTTGTCGATAAGAGGGCAAATGAACAACAAAGGACTACTCGATGGAGACATTGTCATCATAGAGGGCAAATGGCAAACCACAACAACCTATGACAATGGATTACAGATTAACTATATCACCAAAAACACTCAAACAGGGCAAATCACAAAACGAGAAGAAACGAGTAAAGAACAGGTTGCATTTTTCCACCAAATTTTAGCTGCGATGGAAGAGGGGGATACGTCAGCATTGGAGAACATACCATATACCCTCGATAAGACTTATGACTTGCTTATTAAGGATAAATATGTATCAATGTTTTCGGATTACAATTTCCCGAAAGCAGCCCCAGGAGATCTTTCAACTGACAAATACTACACTAGTTATGCTTGGGATGCATTTGGAGTAATAGAACTCGTAGAGCAGGAAACCCGAGATCAGCGTATAGCCCGAGAAAAAAGAGAAGAGGAAGAGCGATTGGCTCGAGAGGCAGATTTAAAGAGACAAGAGGAGGAGCGACTTGCTCGCGAGGCGGCAGCAAGGGCAGAAGAAGAAAGATTAGCTGAAGAAGGGCGTATGCGCAATGCCATTTATGAAGCAGACAATCTCTTTAAACAGTACCCAGGTCTTGATGCAAAAATCGAAGTGGAACTTACGGATTTCACTGGCATTTATTTCTTCACTAGTAAATTCCTTTTAGCACCCTACAGAGTACTAAGAGATTCCTATGTGAATGACTACAACAGTATGGTAGGTGATTTTGAAAGAGCCTATGAACTTCAATCGACGGCTGCCAAACTTGTTACACTGTGTAACAAGGTCTTGGATTTAATGAAACTAAGTAAGGCTGAAAACAAGGAATTAAAACTATCTCTCAAAGGAGAAACAGATGTAGAAACCCTCGAAAGATTATTTGAAATTCAGTAGTTTAAGAATATGTACAACGAACAGATAGAAAAACTTATCGAAATGGCTCTCATGGATGGGGAGCTCACCGAAAAAGAAAAGCAAGTTCTCTTTAAAAAAGCCGAAGCCATGGGCATCGACTTGGATGAGTTTGAAATGGTGCTCGATGCAAAGCTTTTTGAAAAAAAGCAGGCGATGCAGGCTAGTGCACCGCCCCCGCCTTCACCTCCTCCGGCCCCTGCAGCACCCAAGTCGGACAAGTATGGTGATGTAAAAAAATGTCCATCATGTGGTGCCATGGTAGAGTCGTTTAAAACAAGTTGTGGTTACTGTGGCCATGCCTTCACCAATGTCGATGCCAACTCTTCGATTGAACGTCTCTTTAAGATGCTCAATGAAGCAGAAGATATGCGCGTCATGGAAAAACAAACGGACAATCCATTCGCAGCAATTGGAGGGGCTCTATCTGATGCGCTATCTGATATCTCAGGGCCTGGAAAAGTAGACCGAAAAAAAATGGAGATTATCTCCAATTTTCCCATCCCTACCACCAAGGAGGACATGCTTGAATTCCTATCACTCGCCCTGCCGCGTGCACAGAAAAAAGGAAACTTTCTCACTGCAAATCAGCCGGAAAATAAGATACATAACAGCTTTGTCAATGTGTGGCATGCTAAGTGCGAACAAGTTATTATGAAGGCACGGTTTGCTATGAAGGATGACAAGAAAACATTAGAAGAAATTAACCACTACGCTTCAACTCTAAAGATTAAATAATGGGACTATTCGGAAATAAAAAGGAAGGAGGGATGATGGATGTCATCCGATGTGATGAGCAAGAATACCTCGTTTGGAAGTGGAGACCCTCCGGAGAGGCGAACTCCACGAACAAAGAGAACGCCATACGCTATGGCAGTAGTTTGCGTGTCAAGGATGGAGAAATGGCGGTATTCGTCTATCCCCAAAAAGATGGAGAGAATCAAGACTACATCATGGGGCCTCATGATCAAACCATCCAAACGGCCAACTTTCCCATCTTAACCAACCTTGTTGGGACAGCTTTTGGAGGGGCTTCACCATTCCAGGCCGAGATTTACTTCATCAATCTTTCCGGCAATGTCCAAATCCGATTTGGCATTCCATACTTTGATGTGTTTGATCCGCGACTTGCTGACTTCGCAGTGCCTATGGCAGTCCGAGGCACCCTAACATTTAATGTGACGGATTACAAAGGCTTTATCAAGTTGAATCGACTGATCAATTTTGAGCTTGATGATTTTAAGCAACAGATAAAAGATGCAGTTACAAAATATATAAAAGCCGTAGTAACTAATATCCCAGCGGACAATGGCATTCCGGTCATACAAATGGAACGCAAAATCCTAGAGATCAATGACCTTGTTGCCAATTACTTAGGCAGCCGACTAGTCAATGATTTCGGGGTAAATATGAAGGGGCTTGACATTGCCACGCTCGAAGTAGATAAAGAATCTGCAGGATATGCAGAGCTGCGTAAGGTAACAGCTGATCAAACCACCAAGACCATCACAGCGCAGACCGACGTCAACATCAAGAATCTTAAGGATACTCAAGAGATCAATGCGGAAAATATGTCAGAGGCATTGCGTATCCAACGTGAAGAGGCCCAACGAGCGCAAAAACTTCAAACTGAGACCAACTTTATGGGTGCCCATCAACTGAATCAACAAACCGATGTTGCCAAAACCGCTGCAGAAAGCTTAGGAAAAATGGGCAGCGGCGGCGGCACTGGAACAGGAGGAGGAATGGATCCTGGATCAATGATGGCAAGCATGGCTATGGGAGGCGCCGTAGGTTCAGGAATGGCAGGTATGATGGGGAATATGATGCAGGGTATGAATCAGCCCAATCAGACGCCCCCTCCACCCCCGCAAGTACAGTACAATATATCAGTGAATGGCCAGCAAAGTGGTCCTTTTGGATGGCAACAACTACAACAGCTCAGTCAGAGTGGCCAACTTACCAAAGAAACCCATGTGTGGAAGCAAGGAATGGCCAATTGGGCATTAGCAGGAGAAGTTCAAGAACTCGCTCCGTTATTTGCCACACCACCACCGCCACCGCCGCCAGCAGGAGGGACTCCACCACCACCGCCTCCTCAGTAAAACCAAAACAACTATTTAATGGAAACCAAAACAATTAAAAGTAGCATACTCGTCTCTCTACGATCTTTCGGGGTAAAGAGTTTAGAATTGGATAGTGAAAAGATAATCTATCGTTTTAAGCTTTTTGGCTTGTTCTTTTGGAAAGCTAGTCAGAAAAGTTTAACCATTAAGAACATCATCTATTTTGACACCTCACGCGGATTACTAGGGACTAAGCTGGAGACTGGTTATAAAGCTGGAGGAGGTAGTGCCAATACGATCAAATTTATCTGTTCAAGCTCAACAGTTGAATCCATTAAAGACCATATTTCCAGAAATGGTGGATCCGCAAGCCAAGTTGAAGCAGAAGGTGAAAAACTCATTACTATGTTTCCTGTTTTGTCTCCCTCTCGGTGGCTTTCCAAACGTGAGGTCATTGTTTTAGGAGACGAAGGAGTGAGTCATATACGAAAGGGATGGTTTAAGACAAGAAGTTCATTTCTGTCATATGATTCTATCAAAGTATTTACCTACGAAGGGCTCCTTGGAAAGAAGATTCGTTTACTGGGAGATGTAACCATAGCACCTCACGAAGCACTATCTAGTAGTGCCTTCAAGCAAATCAAAGAGGCTTTGAAAGCAAAAGAAGTTACGTCGGAAAAGGGGAGAGCCTATAAACCCGCGTTGTTTAGCGGCAAACGGGGACTAAACTCTCCATCTTTTTTAGTCACCTCTAAAGGCGTGTTTTGGAAAGGAAATAAAAAGGTAGGCAGCGCAGAACTCCGGTTTTTGGCCTATGAAGACATTACCTCCTTTAAAAAAGTTGGTTGGTCTAAACTTTTTGCACCCATTATTATCCATGGCCACAGACGAGATGCACGAGCTGGAGAAGGAGGAGGAATTCATATGGAGGTTCCAGGAGTGGCGTTCTATCGGTGGAGAACTTTACTCATTTTTACAGGGTCACTTAAGCGAACCTTAACCACTAATTGCAGAATATGAACGATAGCGACTTTTTTTCCGTTGACCGCCTGATTGAATTTGGGATGAGTATGGCAGTTGCCCAGCAAATGATCCAGTCGATGAATCAAACCATGCAAAACATGCATGTACCCGGTGCGATGAATGCTATGAGTCCTCCGTCATCGGACTACTACGCCGTGGTAAATGGTAATCGGATCGGTCCGCTGACCAATGCAGAAATGCTGAAGCTTGTAGAAAACAAGTCTATAAATCGACATACCTATATGTGGAAACCAGGCATGGCAAACTGGGAAATTGCCGAACAACTTCCAGAAGTGCTCAAGCTTGTTGCCCTCCTCCCCCCACCTATTCCAAAATCAAATAAGGAAACAAACCATGAAAGTTAATCTAGCTCAATCCATTATTGTCTTTGGTGTTGCCGCACTCATTGCCTTTGGTATTCACACGGTGGCTGCGCCTAACATTAAAACGCTTGTTACTATTGGTGCCTTTGCATCCTGCTTTCTAACTCTTCTAAGCGCCTTAGCATTAAGTTTTAAAGCCTATGGTGCCAAAACAAATCTGAGAGTGCTTGGACTGCTGTTTTTTGTTGTCCTGCTCATTGAGCACATTGTTTTTGCATTTCAGCTACCCTTCGAAAAACTGTATATCATCGTAACAGGACTAACCTTACTTGTATTCGTTTCTTTAAGTGCAGGAATTGTTAGCCGCCTCAGTGAATAAGAAGTAAAGCTCGTAGGACGCACAATATCTTCTCTAGATAATTCTATTCCACGAGCTATCCCAACATACAAGCCTTAGCTTATCATTGTAAATCAATGAATATTATCAGGACCTAAGTGCCAAAGCTTCCTTCGTCCATCAACTGGGTCATTTACTACCAACAGGAGGCAAGCCCTTGTGCGCTGGGTAAATCGTCGAGATATTCTCTACAGATTTCAGGATTGCATCACAACACACTGCATAAAAAAAGGCCCTCATTACTGAGAGCCTTTTTACGTTGTAGATTACTAACCTATTGCTTTACAAAAGGCATGGTGTAATCCGCAGTATTTGAGATATACTTCACAAAGTATAGACCAGAAGCCCACGTATGAATATCTAAGGATAGGGTATTTGCCATTGTTACCTTTTCACTGTAGAGTAACTGACCGTCTACTGATACAATTTGAACTACGGCATCATTGCCTGATGCTGGTTCCAACAGCTCAATCGACAGTACGTCGTTCACTGGGTTCGGTGAGATGATCAATTGACCCTTAGCCAAGTCATCAATGCTTGTGGCAAATCCATCAATTTTGAAGTCATCATAGTAATATACTTTGTTACTATCCGCAGCAACATTAGGACTAAACTGAATATAGGCTTGCTCAACCGATACCGTAAATGGTACAAGGCTGAAATCAAAATTCAATTCTTCCCAAGCACTGCTCACTGATGTCGAAGCTGAGGCAGATCCCAATAGAACGCCATTAGCGTCGCGCAAGATAATGTTCACTTCAGAAGGAGCATCAGCATCCCAAACTGAGAGTTGAATTTGATTATGCGTCACAAAATCAAGTGCTCCTAGGTCAAAGCTACCTTGAATCTCATCAACTAATGCATTGCTTCTTGTGTACTGTCCAACCGTATCAGAAAGGTTAACTCCTGATTGATCTGGGTTAGCAATACGCAGTAAATCACCAGAAACAGACGTATACGTCATGTTCTGTTGACAGTCAAAGTCCTCCATGATATCTGGATCAGGAGTCACACCAGGACAAGTCTCAACGAAGACTGAAGTATCCAATTGAATATTATCGAAGTGTAGTACGTGTTGTACCGTGTCACCAGGACTCACTACAAATACAATGTTACTTGCAGGTCCTGTCGCCGCGCTCATGTCAAAGCTCAACGTCTCCCACTCGTTCACTACCGAAGTGAATGCTGTTTGGCTCACAATATCAATTCCTTGGTCATCTTGCAACACCGCAATGATGGATAAGCCTGCTGCACTAGAATGAACATCCATTTTCAATGCTGAACCAAGTGCTGACAAGTCAATTGGAGCAAGTAACAATCCACCACCAAAAGCACCATCAGTTCCTGCACCCCAGTGAATAAACTGTCCTACTAAAGAAGACGTATTGATTCCCGTAGGATCAGGGTTAGCGACTGGCTGTGTCCATGTTGCGTTAGCAAAGGTATAGTCAATGTTTCCTTGGCACTCAAAATCATCAAAGATGCTGGGTTGTGGAGTCACTCCAGCACAAGGGTCAACTACGGGAGTAGTATCCAAGCGGAAGTTATCAAAGTAAACCGTGTCTTGAATATTAGATCCTGGATTAACCACTAATACAATATTGCTTATATCTGTTGAGTCAACACCAGCACTCAAGTCATAGCTCAATGACTCCCATGCTCCAGAAACTGTTGTAGTTGCTGTAGCAGAAACTACGTCAGCGAGTGCAGAGTTTTGAAGTACGAGGATGATAGGTAATCCAGCCGCCGTTGAATGAACATCAATCAGAATTTGACCATTGCTCACAGACAGATCAATTGGTGCAAGGGCTAACTCACCACCAAACGCACCGTCAGTACCTGCACCCCAGTGAATAAACTCACCTACAGTAGCTGACGTATTAATACCTGTTGGGTTAGGATTAGGTACATCTTCTGTCCACGTTGCATTAGCAAATGTAAAGTTGATGTTCGACTGACATTCAAAGTCTTCTAAGATTGAAGCATTTGGCGTTACCCCGTCGCATGGATCAACTGATCCACCGCCTCCGCGGAATTCCACGTCATCCCAGTAGAATACTTCTCCTCCACCGACACCGGCAGGATCTACAAAGTTGTAGAAGAGGGATACTTTATCATATGAATTCGCTAGATCAAGCACACCATTTGTAGGTGTTCCAAAATCGAAGAATAGCGTATCCCATACCGTTGTGACCGTCGTTGCTTGGGCCTCAACAAAGATATTTGGATCCGCTGAGCTCTCTGCCTTTAACATAACGGTTACGCCAGATGCAGGAGCAAGCATACGAACGGACATTCTCGTATCGTTGGCTGTAAAAGGAATAGCCGTTGCAAATCCAGGATCGGGATTTCCTGAAACCGTTAGCGTGGTACCAGCCCAGAAGTTCGCCCCTACCGTCTTCTCAGTGCGCACCACATTGTTACTTGCATTGGTTGGATCAACTTCAAAAGAAGAGGACGCACCACCAAAATCAATAATACCGTAGTCTACCGTTGTATCGTCAAAGGTTACCGGCAAATCCATTGGAGAGAGCACTGGGCCAGGGCCTGTTCCGCCACCGCCATTGCTTCCGCAAGTGTCCGCAAAGGCATAACGCTCATCGGTCGCTGTTAACTGCCAATTCCCAGGGAATGATTGCTTACTCCACAGAACATTCATATCTACTGAATCCGGTGGTGTACCAACCCAAGTTAGTGTTCTACTAATCTTTCCAGGCACTGAAAAGTCTTCTGCAGAAATTTGCGCACCACTTCCTCCAGGAACGATCAGAACATCAACTGGGTCATTTGCATCGATCGACTCAATCTCAACAATCATAGAATTCGGACCACTATTGGCAATAGTCAAAAGAATCTCTGAGTTAGGATCACCACCAAAATGAAAAGCATTGCCCTCACAATAAGGAGATGTTCCCGTTGAAGGACCACTTCCTCCGCCACCATTACCTCCACCACAAGTGTCAGCAAAAGCATAGGACTCATCAGTGAGCGTAAGTTGCCAGTTACCAGGTGTTGATTGCTTGCTCCATAGCACATTCATATCCACTGAATCTGGAGGTGTTCCAATCCACGTTAGTGTACGGCTTATCTTACCTGGAACAGAAAAATCTTCCGCAGAAATTTGTGCACCACTTCCTCCTGCTACAATTAGGACATCAACTGAATCACTTGCATTCGCGGATTCAATTTCTACGATCATCGAATTAGGACCAGTGTTTGCTATAGTCAATAAAACCTCTGAATTAGGGTCTCCTCCAAAATGGAAAGCGCTGGTCGCACAATAAGGAGAAGTACCTGCTCCTGGGTTAGGACCACTTCCTCCGCCAGAGCCTCTAAATTCAACATCATCCCAGTAAAAGACTTCATCGTTTCCAGAGGTTCCAAAATTCCAGAATAACGCCACTTTATCGTAAGTAGCATTCAAGTTTAATACGCCATTTGTCGCAGCGCTGTAGTCAAAGAAAAGCGTATCCCATACATTGGCAACTGCCACTGTAGCGGTTGCCTCAACAAAGATTGCTCCATCGGTTTGATCTTCTACTTTGAGCATTACAGGAATACCTGCCACGGGAGACCAAACACGCACTGACATCGTTTGTTCAGTAGCAGAGAAAGGTATGGCACTTGCAAACCCTACTTCAGGACTTCCTGGAACGGCTAACGATGTACCAGCCCATGTCTGTGAACCAGATGCCTTCGTCGTTTGCACTACGTTATTGCTCGCATTGGTTGGATCTGCGACAAACAATGAAGCAGTACCTCCGAAATCAACGGTGCTATAGTTTACTGTTGGATCATCAAAGGTTACCGGTAATTCCATTTGAGAGAGCACAGGTCCAGGTCCACCGCCTCCAGTACCAGTAAATTCGACATCATCCCAGTAGAATATCTCATCATTACCAGATGTTCCAAAATTCCAGAACAACGCAACCTTGTCGTACGTAGCCGCTAAGTTTAGTGAACCAGCAGACGGCGCGCTGTAGTCAAAGAAAAGCGTATCCCATACATTGGCCACTGCAACAGTAGCTGTAGCCTCTACAAAGATTCCTGGATTCGATTGATCTTCAATCTTTAGCATTACAGGCACACCTGCAACAGGAGACCAAACACGCACTGACATCGTTTGTTCAGAAGCAGAGAAAGGTATAGCACTGGCAAACCCTACTTCAGGACTTCCTGGCGAAGCTAAAGACGTACCAGCCCAAGTTTGAGATCCAGCACCTTTAAGCGTCTCTACCACGCTATTGCTCGGATCAGTAGGGTCCGACACAAAGTTTGAAGCCGTTCCTCCAAAATCTATTGTACTATAGTTTACAGTTGGATCATCAAAGGTTACTGGCAATTCCATCTGACTGAGTCCTGGACCACTTCCACCTCCTCCTCGGAACTCTACATCATCCCAATAAAATACTTCTCCGTCTCCTACTCCTGTTGGATCGACAAAGTTGTAGAACAACGTAACCTTGTCATAGACGTTGGAAAGGTTTAGCACTCCATTCGTTGGCGTACCAAAATCAAAAAACAAGGTATCCCAAACATTAGCTACTGTGGTAGTTGCCTGAGCTTCTACGAAAATGGCTCCGTCCGCATTGTTTTCCGCTTTGAGCATTACAGGAATACCACTTGCATGCGCCCGTACACGAATAGACATCCTTGTATCGGTTGAAGTAAAAGGAATGGGATTTGCAAATGGAACATCCGGAGGACCTAGAACGGCAAGGGTTGTTCCCGACCACCAGTTAGCGCCTACAGTTTTTTCAGTCTCCATGCAAAAATTACTAGGATCTGCTGGGTCAGCAACAATATCCGAAGAGTTACCCCCGAAATCGATAAAACCATAGGTAACGGTTGGTTCATCAAACGTTACCGGAAGGTCCATTTGCACCTGAACTCCACATCCAGCATCTATTGCTCCAGGACTTCCAAAGACTGAATTTCCATTTACCGTTACTCCTGCAGCCGTACTAGATGTAGACCAGTTAGCCCCATCAGCATTATCTGAATTCGCATCACAAAGCACCATAGAAGCACCTTGTCCATCGGTATTTCCAGGCCATGGTGCGTTATCATCGTAACGCAATGTATCGACCACTGCGCCATTGTTATCTCGAAGTGTGATTCCTTCCCCACCATTGGATAAACCACCAGACGTCCACTCATATACACCGGAAATACCGTAGCGGTTTTCCACAGCTGCTGCATTCACAGCGACCACTGCAAAGCCACCTGGAGCGATTGATCCCGAAGGAAATGTATAAACAAATCCTGAAGAAAAGTAGAAGCCTGTAAGATCAACGGATGAAGAACCATTGTTGTATAGCTCTACATATTCCGTGGAATCCGTCCCGGATTCTGCAGGATTGTAACTAATCTCTGTAATGACAAGATTTGCCGTTTGTGCCATTACAGCAGAGGTAACCAATAAGGCGGTAAAAAAGCCAAGTAGTCGTTTCATAATCGGTGTTTCGTTATTGAATGATTTTTGTTGTTTAATCATTAGGTAACATCTTGATAACATTCCTAACATTGGCCTTGAAATTAGAGAACTTGATGTGCGGTCGCAAGGCAGTGGATTACTGAATGTGTTCATAGCGTTGAACCCCAATGATAAACCATATATAAATCATTCTTTATCAGACACTTATATCATTGTCAAGATGCAAGCTATACGCTTAAAAGCGTACAAAATATGACATAGAAAAAACTAGCCTGTAAACGCTAGTTTTCCTGGGATACTTTAAGGAGCCTTTTTGTCTCTTCCGCAGTCGATTCTGTGATACTGTAATTACTCATAATTACCATAGCAATGATTGTCCCTGCCATGGGAAAGAAACAGAAAAATGCATGAAGTCCGTCCACTGCTCCCTGTTGCTCAAGCGTAGGTAAATCAGGATTAAAACCAAGCCACGTAATCACAAGACCACTCAATGTGCCTGCAATGGCGAAGCCAACCTTAACCATCCACCAGTAGATAGCTCCGAAAATGCCTTCTCGACGCTTTCCTGTATTTAGCTCATCGACATCAATAACATCGGCTGTCATAGACATCATAATGGTAAATAAGCTTCCTATACCAAAGGAGAAAAAGGGTAAAGCATAGAGATACATCCACGGTTTTCCTGGTATAAAGAGAAAGTAAAGCATTACATACCCAATTAACGAGATGCCTTGCGAAATCATAAATGCTCGCTTTTTCCCATATAGCTTAGAAAACCAAGCCACTGTTGGAATAACAATAAAGGTTGTCCCCAAGGCTCCGCAACATCCAAACATCGACACCCAGATTCCGCTGGCCCCAGCATCACCATTAAACAGCGTGTATACGATAACAAAAAATGTCAAGGCAGCTGCCGTATTAAATGCATTAAAAATCAAGAAGGTGGCACCACAGAGTTTTCGAAACTCGCTCATCTTGAAGGCTTCCACAAAACTCTCAAAAATCTTGACGAAGCTGTTTCCAATATTGGAGGCGTTAAGTGGTTCATAGTCCTCCTCGAGCGTCGATCTGCTTCGAATAAAGATTGCCGGAATAAGGGCGAAAATGGTACAAGGAATAGCGACCCATATCGCTAACTGCCTTGCAGCAACATCAGGGGATGGAAACCATTCTGGATCATACATAATAATCCAAAACAGGGGAGCAATCACCCAGGCCCACTGCCCAATCCATTGCGCGATTGCCATAATACTTGTCCGCTCATGAAAATCGTCACTCATTTCATACCCCATGGCCACATAGGGAACGCTAAAAATGGTCAGCCCTAGATAGAACACAATAGACCAAGAAAGGAAGTACCAAAAGTTATATTCAAGCCCATCTTCTTTGAAAATCTGCCACATAAAAATGAAGGAAAGCCCCATAATTAGTCCTCCAATAAATACATATTGTCTGCGCCTCCCCCACTTGGATTTCGTGTTATCCGATATGAAGCCCATGATTGGATCGGTAATCGCATCAAAAATTCTTGGGAAAAGGAATATCAAGGACCACATCCAGCCAGGGAAGCCCATATCCTGCACTAAAACCACCATAAATATTCCCAGAATCGCAGGAAACATCTGATTGGCCAGCATACCAAAGCCGAACGCAATTTTCTCAATGCCCGTGGCTTTCATTTTGTTATCTGTCGTTACACTCATTTTGTATTGTTTTGATTAGTTGGGAATGACCACGGTTTGTATAGCCTGCTCAGCGATGGACCACTCGGCATGGTCGCCTGCTATATTTAATCGAAGATTAACTGGATGATCTTGAGGATTGAAGACAACGAGCATTCGAGAACCATCTGGATTTTCAGCTGCGGCAACCATGACCTCGTTATGGTCGATTACTGTTTGCAACACCTCAGCACCAGGTCGTATAAATCGACTGAAGTGAGATAAAGTGTAGTAAATCGGTGTGTAGTACACTTCATCTATAGTGGTGTCTACCAGAATTGGGGCTACACACCAGTTTTTAAACCAATTTGGCCCACCATTTTGGTCTAAGACCATATTCCAATCAATCCATCCATCCACTTGATTATTTAAACAGCCGATAATATCTCGTGCATATCGATAGACGGGGACATACTTGGGGTGTAAGTATTTGTCTTCAGCAGAAGCCCAATCCCATCCCCAATCGGTAGCTTCCTTACTCCAATACCAAGCGTCATCTTTCCATGCTGGAACTTCAGAATCCACGCATGCCTCGGTTTCAATGAGATACTTATCTGGAGCCTTACTTTTGGCATATTGCAGGGCTTCAGGGAAAACCTCATAGGTGCTCTCATACCAATGTACTGCCGTGCCATCATAATATTTTGAAGAAGCCGAATCCTTATACATCACATCCACCCACTCTTTAAGACCTGCTCGATTTTGGTCATAGCCCAAAACCACAACTTCACTCAATCCATCACGCTCAAGTTGAGGCCCAAGGTGGTGCTGTACAAAGTCTGTCATTTCTTCGGGAGAGTAGAGCATACTTTCCCAACTATCCCCATTGCCATGGGGCTCATTTTCCACGGTAAAGCCCCAGAGATCAATACCTTCTTCTTTGTACGCTTTGTGATACAACGAAAAGAACTTAGCCCATGAAGGATAAAATTCCTTTAACAAGCGGCCTCCAACCCAAGACTTGTTGTCCTTCATCCATGGTGGGGCAGTCCAAGGTGAAGCCATCAGTTTGAACCCTTCGGATGATATCGCCTGTGCATCTAATATCATAGGAATAATATCCTCTTGATCTTCCTCAATGGAAAAGTGTTCTAATGCCGTATCATTTTCGACCGGAGTATAACTGTATTGGTCTAGTGAAAAATCGCAGGAGTTCATATGAGTACGGCATAATGAATAGCGTGCACCCTCATCACCAAAGTAGGCTTCTAAGATTTCATTGCGATTCTGCTCACTGATGGCATTTAAAAGATGAGCCGAGGACTCCGTAAATGCACCGCCAAAGCCGGTAATCGTTTGAAGACGCTTTTCAGGATCTATGTAAATGTCAATAAGCGTGTCCGCAACTGCACGAGGCTCAAGTAGCGTAAGGGAATTCCCTTCTGCAGAGGTTTCATACACTACGATGGGAAGATTATCACCTTGACCCGCAGGAGTTTGCTCAGTATCATTTCCTGACAAGGTGCATTGCGGAAATACAACCCCTAAAGCTATAGAGGCTATCAAGTGATGCAATGAGAATGAAAATTTCGTTTTCATGAATACAATTTGATTTTAGTTTAATGGCTTGTTGGTGTTTGGGTATAGGGAATTCGAACTTGATCAAGTAAGCTAGACGTGCTTCCCCAAAAGGTCTTACGCAAGAGGTAATCTCCCCGCTTCATTGAATCAGAGCCAAGGGCATCAAAAGCATCCCAAAGAGCATACTTTATCTGACCGTCTACAGTGATCAAGCCGAAGTGATTTTCAGCATCGAAGGGGTTAGCCGCTTGTTTCCATGGCTCATCAAATGCCTCAAAGTAAAAGCATGTGATCGATGTGCTATTTGTCCAATCTCGGATACCTCGGTAGTAGAGACCCGATTTATATTCATCGCAGGCTAATGATCCTTCCGCTCCATAGAAGCCGTCGCTTGAACTAGCCCAACCTGTCTCCCCAATATGAATATCCTTTTGAATGCCTAATGAATCGATATAGTCCTGAACAGCCTCGTATTGTTCTTGAGCTTTCTGGAGAGCCCCATCCATCAATTGATCAATCTGCTCTACGCTATCCAAATCACGTAATGAGTCATGAAGCCCCCAAAATGATGCGTTGTAATGTGTATCATGCATGGGATAGATGTGAACAGAAACATAATCAACCGCATTAATCAATGCCTCGAGCGTATCTGAATGATACTGTGCCTCCCCTCCCCATGCCGCAAAATTATCCGAGCAGGTAATCCAAAGATCAGCAGGGAGTAAACCAGCCTTCTTAGCTTGCTGGGCATGATTAACCCATCGCAGGATGATATCCGGTGTAACGTAATAGGCTGCCGCCCATCGAATCATTGACTCATTACCAACTGCCAAAACTTTCACAATGTCTGGGTAAGCATTGACTAAACGCATCGCTTCTGCCATTTCCACTGCATTACGGAGACTTTCCTGATTGTGCAGAGGCGCCATCTCCGTCCATGCATTTAAGCAGTCAATCCACGCACCAAGCATGACATACATTTCAAAAGCGCTATCCTCTTCACGAAGCTCGCTAATGGCTTGAAGCACGTTTTCAGCATGCGGAAGATGCACGTTGTATGTCCGCACCATTCGAACGCCAAGTGCATGAAGGATTAAAAGGTCTTCTTTAATCTCCTCTACGGAAGGCTGAACATCACGAGAATTCATGCGATAACCACCATAGGCTATGGCCATGTAGTTTGAATCACCTAAGATATCGGCAACTACCACTATTGGCCGCTCGGCATCTGGCAGATCTGCTGGATTTTCTTGTAAAGTATTTTGATCAGGAGAAGTACATCCAGAAAACAAGATGGATAACAGTAGCCATACTAAAGAAAGCTTTAGAGTTCTTGCTGCACAAATTTCTCTGCTCGTCATCAATTGAGGTAAAATACCGTCAATCAAAAACCTATGAGCAGAAGACCTTTTCACCTTACAACAAGAATTTTTCGTCCACTTGAACATGAATTTGTTCAATGTCATCCCGTCTTGTAAACACTTTTTCAGTCCATGCCATGTCAAGGCTTTCTCCCTCTATACTATGCGATTTACCCCCACTATGGACTTCAATCATCGAGGATTTACCAAGTGTGTAAACAATGGGTATTTGACAAAAGGTAAAGGCAAGCGATTTCGCTGAAAGCTCAAGCGAAACAGTTTCTCCTTTCACATTGAAAAAATCAAATTGTCCAGCTCCTTTCAAGAAAAGTGATTTACGAAGTATTCGTGGCATAAAGCTTAATCGACCATCCTTGACTACCACGCCTAACTCACCCCACTTCACAATCACATCCTCTTTTACCTGACCTGTCATACCGGGTTGTTGAGCACCGCGACCTGCAGGAGTATGGGAATATGGATCCGTTGGAAATGCTCCATAGACCTTAGGCGCTTTGCGAGCACCTATTCCTTGTTGTATAGCATAGTAATGCTCTACCAGACGATCGACTAATTCTTGGTTTTCACCCCGCTCTATAGCCCTAAAACAACACTCTTGAACGGCTAGTAATAGCTTAGACACCATGTGCCAATAGATCGAGCCAAGTCCTTCGTAACCGAAAAAAGTGCCTGACCTGCCAGTAAAAGCCTGATGATTAAATACCTCTTCATAGATATCGAGAATCTTCTTCTTTTCTTCATTGATCAACCCTTTAAAGTCAATCCACTCCAAGTCCTCGAGCGCTTCTGCCAAATCAGGTCCGTGCGCAAAATTGCTATTAAAACGACAATTGCCATGGGCATCTTCTACGATAATGGAGGTGATCCCCTTTTCTCTGTGTTCGTTAAGCAAGAGCGAATCATTGACTGCATCTTTTGGAATAATATTGCGCGCCAAAAAGCCCTTTAGCTCTTTATTGGGATAGAGAATATAACTCTCTTGATCTGGTCTATATAAAGCACTTGAACGCATGCTATCCAGAAGGCTGACTACCTGCTCGCTTGACAGAACACCAGCGCTAAGAATGGCAACCTGACCTTCCAGCATCTCATCAAGGTGACCAATCGATAGTCCCTTTGCTTCTTTATTGAGGAGATTGTAAGCATGATACATATTATCCTCGCGCTTATTCGCTCGTATAGCATGCTTAGTATACACCTTACTTACACGACAAAAGTCCTTTAATCCTGCAACAGAAATACTTCGTTTTTTACCCCAAAATCCCTGATCATACACATGTGATCGGTAGTCCGAAGCAACATTTTGAAGCCTATCTACAATTCGAAGTCGATGTTCAGCGGTAAGTTCCTTTGCCAACAAATGTTCGTTATCCAATAACACCTGGCGTAAACCCTTATAGAAATCCATAAGCTCACTTGAAATATAGATGCGTTCACTAGGCATCATATTTTTGACAAGGAGCTTTTCAAAAAAGCTTAAAAAACGATGGAGATAACAAAGCGTTACCATAGAAATACCATTCCCGACCAAAGCATTGTTTGCATCATTCCATTCTGGTCGTTGCGTATTCATCCAAATTCCACCGCCTGGAATCAGATTACTGACTTTGGCTAAAACAGTAGCAAGGATTTTTTCAATAAAGTTTACGTGATGAATCTGCTGCTTTTCATCTTGCAGTAAAGCACCATCTGACCCTAAACTTTCTCTGTAGTTACGAATTGACTTATCCAATTCCTCATCAAAATCGATAGTGTCTTTTGGATTTTTAAGAATGTGCCGATACGACTTGATCTTGTACGGAACATTCGCATAGACAAAAACCTCTTTGTCAAAGTAGTCCTGTAGTTTTCCTGGTTTGTA